>NZ_JAHKQY010000002.1:0-775840 GCF_019345455.1 Janthinobacterium sp. NKUCC06_STL | reverse complement strand
GCCGTGATGCGCGGCGCGCGCGCCATCACGCCAGCGGCGGCCATCTCATTGCCGTAGGTGCCGGGCGCCGCGCCCAGCATCACGTCGAGCGCATGCAGCGCCACTTCGCGCGCCGTGTCCAGGCCGGGCACGACGGCGCGCGCCTGCGCCAGTGACGCTTCGGCCTGCCGCAGTGCCGGTTCGTTCACCAATCCCTTGTCATATAACAGCGTGGCCAGTTCCAGCAGCGCCGCGTCGGTGTCGACCTGCCGGCGCGCCAGCTCAAGCCGCGCCTGCAAACCCTGGATGGACAGGTACAGGTCGGCCGTTTGCGCCGCCACGGCCAGCCGCGTCGCGGCCCATCCCGCTTCGCTCGCTTCGTAATCGGCGCGCGCCGCTTCGCGTTCGCGGCGCAGGCCACCGAACAGGTCGAGCTCCCACGACGCTTGCAGGTTCAGCTCGCGCGCGCTGCCGGCGCGCTCATAGCCTGGCGTGGCGTTCAAGACCTGGCCCAGCGGCGTTTGCACCGACTGGTAGGCGCGCGCCGCCTGGCCGTCAAGGCTGGCCGACGGCAGCAGCGCGGCGTCGGCCGCGCCAGTGGCGGCGCGCGCCTGGCTGACTCTGGCCTGCGCTTGCGCCAGGTCGAGGTTTTGCGCCAGCGCCACCGTCACCAGACGGGTCAGGCGCGGATCGCCGAAGGCCGTCCACCACTGCCGCAGTTCCGCAGCGTTGGCAGAGTCAGCGTCCTGGCGCGCGCCGAGCGCCGCCTGGTGCAGATACTGGGCCGCTTGCGGCAGTTCGGGCCGGTGGTAATCCTTGCCGATGGTGCAGCCGGTGGCGGCCAGGCCGGCGGCGATCAGCAGAAAGGGGAGGCGCAGGCGTGGCAGTGGCATGGTGGTCTTCCTGTTCAAATGAGAATAATGTGTGACTATAATACAGTTTGGTTACTTATTGTGCATTCCGGCGCGGCGCGTTAAGCTGTCGCCATGAATTCCACCACACCCGAACTACCGACCCCTGCGCGCGGCCCCGCTGGCCACGACGTGCGCGACCAGATCGTTGCCGCCGCCACCGATTACTTCAGCCGCTACGGCTATGAAAAGACGACCGTCTCCGACCTGGCCCGGGCGATCGGCTTTTCCAAGGCCTATATCTACAAGTTCTTCGAATCCAAGCAAGCCATCGGCGAGCATATCTGCGCCAGCTGCCTGCACCAGATCGAGACCGAGGTGAGAAGCGCGGTCGCAGCGGCCGGGCGGCCGCCAGAGCAGCTGCGGCGCATGTTCAAGGCCAGCGTCGAGGCCAGCTTGCGGCTGTTTTTCCAGGACCGCAAACTCTACGACATTGCCGCCTCGGCCGCTACCGAACGCTGGCCGGCCGTGCAGGCCTACGAGCTGGCGATGGGCGCCTTGCTGCAGGATATCTTGCAGCAGGGGCGCAAGACGGGCGACTTCGAACGCAAGACGCCGCTCGACGAAACGGCCAGCGCGATTTACCTGGTGATGCGCCCCTACGTCAATCCTTTGCTGCTGCAACACAGCGTCGACAGCAGCGAAACAGCCGTGGTGCAGCTGTCCAGCCTGGTGTTGCGCAGTTTGTCGCCGTAAGCACTTCAATGATAAGTGACGATTGACTTAATTGGTCACTAGTACCAGAATGAGCGCTCTGATCACTCATTCATGGAATTCCTATGCGCTGGCGCCGCCTCGCTTCATCTGTTGTCATTTCAACTTTACCCCTGGTGTTGAGCGCCTGCGCCGACAAGGCGCAGGCCGATCCGCGCACGGCCACGCCGCTGGTGCGCGCCGTCACGGTGCAGGGCGCCGAAGCGGGCACGCGCAGCTTTACGGGCGTGGTCGCGCCGCGCGTGCAAAGCGATCTCGGTTTTCGCGTGGCCGGCAAGGTGCGCGAACGCCTGGTCGACGTTGGCCAGGCCGTGCGTCGTGGCCAGCCGTTGATGCGTTTGGACGCCGACGACCTGCAACTGCTGGCGCAGGCGCGCCACGAAACCGTCACGGCCGACCGCGCCCGCGCGCGCCAGGCGGCGGATGAGGAAGCGCGCTACCGCGACTTGCGCGGCACCGGCGCCATTTCGGCATCCAGTTACGACCAGGTGAAGGTGGCGGCTGACGCGGCCGGCGCCCAATTGAAGGCGTCCGAAGCCCAGGCCGGGGTGGCGCGCAATGCGCTGCAGTACACGGTGCTGCTGGCCGACGCCGACGGCGTCGTAATGGACACCCTGGCCGAACCGGGCCAGGTGGTCGCGGCCGGGCAGGTGGTGGTGCGCCTGGCCCATGATGGCCGGCGCGAAGCGGCGATCCAGCTGCCGGAAACCTTGCGTCCCGCCTTGGGTTCCACCGGGCAGGCCACCCTGTTCGGCAGGCCGGGCGCCAGCGTGCCGGCCACCTTGCGCCAGCTGTCGCAGACGGCGGACCGGCAAACGCGCACCTTCGAGGCGCGCTATGTGCTCGATGCGGCGCTGTCAAGCGCGCCGCTGGGCGCCACCGTCACCTTGCGCCTGGCCGGCACGCAAGCCGCCGGCGACAGCGTGCAAGTGCCGCTGGCGGCCCTGCATGATGCGGGCAAGGGCCAGGGCGTGTGGGTGATCGGCGGTACCCCGGCCCAAGTGACCTGGCGGCCCGTGAAAGTACGAGGGCTGCACGATGACGGCGCCGACGTGGGCGGCCTGAAGGCGGGCGAACGCATCGTCGCGCTGGGCGCGCACCTGCTGCATCAGGGCGAGCAGGTCAGGGTCGAACTGGCGCCAGCGGCGGCCGCCGCGGGAGCGCGTCCATGAGCGCGGCCGGCTTCAACCTGTCGGCGCTGGCCGTGCGCGAGCGTTCCGTCACGCTGTTCCTGATCTGCCTCATTTCGCTGGCCGGCCTGCTGTCGTTCTTCAAGCTGGGGCGCGCGGAAGACCCGGCGTTCACGGTCAAGGTGATGACCATCGTCACCGCCTGGCCCGGCGCCAGCGCGCGCGAAATGCAGGACCAGGTGGCCGAGAAGATCGAAAAGCGCCTGCAGGAGCTGCGCTGGTACGAACGTGCCGAGACCTACACCACGCCGGGCCTGGCCTTTACCACCCTGACTCTGCTCGACAGCACGCCGCCCGGGCAGGTGCCGGCCGAGTTTTACCAGGCGCGCAAGAAGGCGGGCGACGAGGCGGCCAATTTGCCGGCCGGCGTGATCGGCCCCATGATCAATGACGAATACGCCGACGTCACCTTTGCCCTGTATGCGCTGAAAGCCAAGGGCGAACCGCAGCGCCTGCTGGTGCGCGAGGCGGAAACCCTGCGCCAGCGGCTGCTGCACGTGCCTGGCGTGAAAAAAGTCAATATCATCGGCGAGCAGGCCGAACGCATCTACGTGGAGTTTTCGCAGGAGCGCCTGGCCACGCTGGGCGTGCGGGCGCAGGACGTGTTCGCCGCGCTGAACGGCCAGAATGCCTTGACTCCAGCCGGCTCGGTGGAAACGCGCGGGCCGCAGGTATTCATCCGCCTCGACGGCGCGCTCGACGCGCTGCAAAAGATCCGCGACACGCCGGTGGCGGCGCAGGGGCGCACCCTGGCCCTGTCCGATATCGCCACCGTGCGCCGTGGCCAGGAAGATCCGGCCAGTTTCATGGTGCGCAATGGCGGCGAGCCGGCGCTGCTGCTGGGCGTGATCATGCGCGACGGCTGGAACGGGCTGGATCTGGGCAAGGCGCTGGACGGGGAAGTGACGGCCATCGGCGCCGCCATGCCGCTGGGCATGAGCCTGGTCAAGGTTACCGACCAGGCAGTCAACATCGGCGCGGCCGTCGACGAATTCATGCTCAAGTTTCTCGCCGCGCTGCTGGTGGTGATGCTGGTGTGCTTTGTCAGCATGGGCTGGCGGGTCGGCATCGTGGTGGCAGCCGCCGTGCCATTGACGTTGGCGGTGGTGTTCATCGTGATGGCGGCCACCGGCAAGAACTTCGACCGCATCACCCTCGGTTCATTGATCCTGGGCCTGGGCCTGCTGGTGGATGACGCCATCATCGCCATCGAAATGATGGTCGTGAAAATGGAGGAGGGCTACAGCCGCATCGCCGCCTCCGCCTATGCCTGGAGCCACACGGCCGCGCCGATGCTGGCCGGCACCTTGGTCACGGCCGTCGGCTTCATGCCGAACGGCTTTGCCCGCTCCACTGCCGGGGAATACACGAGCAATATGTTCTGGATCGTCGGCATCGCCCTGATCGCCTCGTGGGTGGTGGCGGTGGTGTTCACTCCCTACCTGGGCGTGAAGCTGCTGCCTGAACTCAAACACGTCGCCGGCGGCCATGATGCGCTGTACGACACGCCGCGCTACCACCGCTTTCGCCGGTTGCTGGGGCGCGTGATCGCCCGCAAATGGCTGGTGTTCTGCACCGTGATCGGCCTGTTCGTGCTGGCCGTGCTGGGCATGGCCATCGTCAAGAAGCAGTTTTTTCCCATCTCGGACCGCCCTGAAGTGCTGATCGAAGTGCAGCTGCCCTACGGCAGCGCGATCGGGCAGACCAGCGGCGCGGCGGCCAAGGTGGAAGCGTGGCTGGCGCGCCAGAGCGAGGCGAAGATCGTCACGGCCTATGTCGGTCAGGGCGCGCCGCGCTTTTACCTGGCGATGGGACCGGAATTGCCCGACCCGTCGTTTGCCAAGATCGTCGTGCGCACCGACAGCCAGCAGGCGCGCGACGCCCTCAAGCAGCGTTTGCGTGTGGCGGTGGCCGCTGGACTGGCGCCCGAGGCCAGGGTGCGCGTCACGCAACTGGTGTTCGGCCCGTATTCGCCGTTTCCCGTCGCCTACCGGGTCAGCGGCCCCGATCCCGAGGTGTTGCGCGGCATCGCCGGCCAGGTGCAAGCCGTGATGCAGGCCAGTCCCTTGATGCGTACCGTGAACACCGACTGGGGCACGCGCACGCCCACCCTGCATTTCAGCCTGCAGCAGGAGCGCTTGCAGGCGATGGGCCTGACGTCCGCCGCCGTGGCGCAGCAGCTGCAGTTTTTGCTCAGCGGCGTGCCCGTCACGGCCGTGCGCGAAGATATCCGCACGGTGCAGGTGGTGGCGCGCGCCGCCGGCGACGTGCGGCTCGATCCGGCGCGCATCGCCGACCTGACCCTGGCCGGCGCGAATGGCGAACGCATCGCGCTGTCGCAGGTGGGCAGCGTCGAGGTGCGCTCGGAAGAACCCGTGATGCGCCGGCGCGACCGCCAGCCGACGATTACCGTGCGCGGCGACATCGCCGACGGCATGCAGCCGCCCGACGTCTCGGGCGCCATCACGGCACAGCTGCAAACGGTCATCGACAAGCTGCCGGCCGGCTACCGCATCGAGCAGGCCGGCTCCATCGAGGAATCGGCCAAGGCGACGCAAGCCATGCTGCCGCTGTTCCCCATCATGCTGGCGTTGACCCTCTTGATGATCATCCTGCAGGTGCGTTCGATCTCGGCGATGGTGATGGTGTTCCTGACCAGCCCATTGGGCTTGATCGGCGTGGTGCCCACCTTGCTGCTGTTCCAGCAGCCGTTCGGCATCAATGCGCTGGTCGGCCTGATCGCGCTGTCGGGCATTTTGATGCGCAATACGCTGATCCTGATCGGCCAGATCCACCAGAACGAGGCGGCCGGGCTGGCGCCGTTCGACGCCGTGGTCGAAGCGACCGTGCAGCGCGCGCGTCCCGTGATTCTCACGGCGCTGGCGGCCATTCTGGCGTTTATTCCGCTGACCCATTCGGTTTTCTGGGGGACCTTGGCCTATACCCTGATCGGCGGCACGTTTGCCGGCACGGTGCTGACTTTGGTCTTCCTGCCCGCCATGTATGCGATTTGGTTCCGGATACGGGGGCAGGCAACGGTGGCGGAGATTGAAAACGGCGGGCCGGAGACGCGGGCCTGAGAAAATGCCGATGGCGGCGTTGCAGCTTCCTTGCCGTACTTGCGTACTGTCTGCGTCGCTGCGCCTTGCCATCGCCATTTTTCAGGCTCGCTTGGCCCGGGGAGCCTGTCTCCTTGACTTGGGCCGTTTCTTGGTTTGCCGGTTTGCTTGTGTCTTTGTCTAGGCGCCTGTGGCATCCTGCCGGTAGCGTGCCGGCGGCAGCTCGAACTGGTTCTTGAAAAAGCGGGTGAACGCGCTTTGCGAGGAAAATCCCAGGCGTTCGCCGATTTCCACCACGCTCAGGCTCGTTTCGCGTAGCAAACGGCGCGATTCGCGACTCTTGGCGCGCAGTTCCAGCGCGCGGAACGAGGTCTGTTCCTGCTGCAGCTGGCGCTGCAGGGTCCAGCGGTTCATCGCCAGGCCGTCGCACAGGGCCGGCAGCAGCGAGGCGCTGTCGGCATCTCCTGCGCCTTGCCGGCCCAGCAGATCGATGATGGCTTGCTCCACGCGGGCCGAAAACAGCTGCGCGCCCTGCAACTGCTGCAATTGCCCCTGCGCGTGCCGCAGCGCGTGCGGCGCCAGCATGGCGTTGAACTGGGCGAAGGGCCGGTCCAGCGCCGGTGCGTCAAACGTCAAGGTATTGCGCGCCTGGCTAAAAATGGCGGTGGCGCCGAAGCACTCGGAAATGGCCGGCGCGAACCACGGCGCCTTGCCCTGGAAGCCGGCACGGAAGGCGGTGGGCGCGCCATCGTCGTAGGCGCGCGCGACCAGTGACAGCATGCGGAAATTGGCCAGCGCCTGCATGGCGCCGCCGAGTGAACAGAATTCGGACAGGTATTCGATCTCGATGCGCGTGCCATTTTCACTCATCAGCATGAAATCGAATTCGCCGATCAGGCCCCGCAAGTGCAGCAGCTCGTGCAGCGCGCTGCGCAGGGTGGGGCGGTTGAAGCAGACGTGGGCGATGCCCGAGTAATGCGCGAACCAGTGCGTCACGTCGAGGTCGAGCAGGCCGCGGTGCTGCGGCAGTTGCTGGGCGTATGCCGTCATGCGGCGGTGCCGCTCGGCGTTGATGCGGCCGCCCGGCTCATCCAGCTGCGCCAGCGTGATGCCCGTGCGCTGAAAAAACTCGGCGGGGTCGTGGCCATCGGCCTGCATGGCGCGCGCGCATTGCTGCGCGATCCGGTTCGAAACCGTGCGCGTATCGGGTTTGTGCAAGGTTGTCTCCTGCTTATTCTGCTTGTTGTAGTAATTTTTCACAAATATTAGCACTTTGTAGGAGATTGTTGGTTGTTGTGCCATCTAACCAAAAATTGTTCTCGCGGGTATAAAACGCGTGTTGCGCGGTCAAGAAACTCACGCATTCTCACGCTATATTGTTTTTGGCCGGCCTTGCTGCCGCGCCTTGATACCTACAAAAACAGTCTTGGAGATAATGATGAATTGCACTTTGAAACCGATGGCCCGCCTGGTCGCCGGCTGCGTCGCCACGCTTGCCTTGGCCGCTTGCGGCAACGACACCGTCAGCGAGGAATACAAGCAGCCCGTATTCGGCGCCACCACCTTCAATCTGGTCCAGGCCGACGGCTATGCCTTCAAGGATATGAACCGCAATGGCAAGATCGACCCGTACGAAGACTGGCGCCTGTCGGCCGAGGCGCGCGCGGACGACCTGCTGTCGCGCATGAGCCTTGATGAAAAAGCCGGCCTGATGATGCATGGCACGGCGCCCACCGTGGCCGACCCCACCGGCATCGGCCAAGGCGGCGCGTACGACTTGACTGCGCTGCAAGACCTGATCGTCAAGCAGTATGTCAACACCTTCATCACGCGCATGGCGGGCGACTCGGCCAATATGGCGACCCAGTACAACAAGGTGCAAGCCCTGAGCGAAACGTCGCGCCACGGCATTCCCGTGTCCATCAGCACGGACCCGCGCCACCATTTCCAGTACACGGTGGGCGCCAGCGCCGGCACCAAGGGGTTCTCGCAATGGCCGGAAACCCTGGGCCTGGCCGCCATCGGCGACGATGCGCTGGTACGCCGCTTCGGCGACATCGCGCGCCAGGAATACCTGGCCGTCGGCATCACGCAGGCGCTGTCGCCGCAGGCCGACCTGGCCACCGAGCCGCGCTGGTCGCGCATCAACGGCACCTTTGGCGAAGACGCGGACCTGGCCAAGCGCATGGTGCAGCACTATATCGAGGGCTTCCAGGATGGGAACATGGGCCTGCATGACGGCAGCGTGGTGGCCGTCGTCAAGCACTGGGTCGGCTACGGCGCCACGAAAGAGGGCTACGATGGCCACAATTACTATGGCCGCTACATGACCTACCCGGGCAACAACTTCGCCTACCACGTCAAACCGTTCGAAGGCGCGTTCACGGCCAAGGCAGCCTCCGTCATGCCGACCTACGCTCTGCCGGACGGCAATATCACGATCGACGGCATCACCCTGGAACAGGTGGCGGCCGGCTTCAGCAAGACCATGCTGACGGATCTGCTGCGCGGCAAATACGGCTTCGAGGGCGTGATCCTGTCCGATTGGGGCATCACGTCCGACTGCGACGCCAACTGCCGCAACGGCACGGCGCCCGGTGTCGCGCCTTCCTTCATGGGCTTCGGCACGCCGTGGGGCATGGAAGACGCCACCAAGGCCGAGCGTTATGTGAAAGCCGTGACGGCGGGGATGGACCAGTTTGGCGGCGTGACGGAAGCGCCCTACCTGACGCAAGCCGTGCAGCGCGGCCAGCTGACGGAAGCGCGCATCAATGCGTCGGCGCGGCGCATCCTGATCCAGAAATTCAAGCAGGGCCTGTTCGAGCATCCGTTTGTCGATGCGGCCAAGGCGGCCACCACCGTGGGCAAGGCGGACTTCGTCGAGGCGGGACTGGAAGCCCAGCGCCGCTCGCTGGTCCTGCTGGAAAACAAGGACAAGGTCTTGCCGCTGGCGGCCACCGTCAAGAAAGTCTACCTGTACGGCATCGATGCGGCCGTGGCCAAGCAGTATGGCTACACCGTGGTCGCCACGCCGCAGGAAGCGGACGTGGCCCTGCTGCGCGTGGCCGCACCGTATGAAATCCTGCACCCGAACTACATCTTCGGCAGCATGCAGCACGAGGGGCGCCTGAACTATGTCGATGGCGACGCCGACTACGAGGCGATCAAGAACGCGGCCAAATACGCGCCGAAGACGGTGGTCACCGTCTACCTGGACCGCCCGGCCATCCTCGGCAACGTGCAGGACAAGGCCAGCGCCATCCTCGCCAACTTCGGCGTGAGCGACGGCGCGCTGTTCGATGTCCTGACGGGCAAGGCCAAGCCGCAAGGCAAGCTGCCGTTCGAGCTGCCATCGTCGATGGCCGAAGTGCAGGTGCAGAAGTCGGACGTGCCGTATGACACGGCCCATCCGCTGTACAAGTTCGGTGACGGCCTAGGGTACTGACAGGCGCGGGACGGGCCGCCCCGCGCGGCCTGTCCCCGTCCGATTGACAGGTCCCTGGCGCTCGCCGATACTGGCCGCTTCGTTCGCCGCGTTTTGTTCGCCGATTCTGCCAGGAAGGAAATCCCCGATGTCGCTTATCCCGAAATTGCCCCAGACCGTGCTTGCCGCCGCGCTTGCAAGCGCGCTGGTCATGCCCGCCCTGGCAGCGGCTCCTGCCATTCCCGCAGCTGCCGCCGCTTCATCGGCCTGGGTTGAAGCGAGCAACCGCAACGCGGCCATCGTGCTGGCGGCCCAGGCGCAGTTCTCGCCCGAAGACGCCTCCGACACGGGGCTGTCCCAGTACGATGGCCTGGCTGCCGACTTGGGGCCGAACATCACCGAGCGCCATGTGGCGGCCATGCAAAAGGCGCGCGCGCAATTGCAGCAAAAGCTGGAACTGGAACGCGACGAACGCATACGCCAGGACCTGGAAATCCTGATCGGCGCCGTCGACCAGGAAATCATGGGCACCCAGCTGGAAGCCAAATACACCCTGCCGTGGGTCGATGTGCCGCAAATGGTCTTTGGCAGCATGCAAAGCCTGCTGCAGGAGCAGCGTCCGGCCGCGCGCCGCGCCAAGGCGCTCGAACGCCTGCAACGCTACGTGGGCCAGTTCCCGGGCAGCACGCCGATCACGCAGCAGGCCAAGGCGCGCTTCACGGAAAAAATCGGCCAGCCTGGCCTGGCGGGACCCGTGCGCCTGCAGGTGGAGCAGTCGCTGGAAAACGTGCCGACGTATATCGCCGGCATCCGCAAGCTGTTCGCCGACATGAAAATCACGGGCGCCGAAGCTGCGCTGGCGGCCATGGAGCAGCAGCTGAATGAGTATGCGGCGTGGGAAAAGCAAGTGGTGCTGCCCCTGTCGCGCACGGATTTTCGCATGGCGCCCGAGCTGTATGCATTCCGCCTGAAGCAGGTGGGCATCGATATCGAACCGCGCGCGCTGGTCGAACGGGCGCAAGTGGCCTACCTGGAAACGCGCGCCGCCATGCAGGCGCTGGCGCCCGTCGTGGCGTCGAAACTGTCGCTGAAGGGCGTGGACGGCAGTGACTACCGCCAGGTGCTGCGCGCGCTGAAAAGCGATTCGATCCCGAACGAGCGGCTCGAAGCGCACTATAAGGGCGTCAATACGCAGCTGGAGCAGCGCATCGCCCGGCAGCGCGTGGTCGATATTCCTGCGCGCGCCATGACCATGCGCCTGGCGTCCGCCGCAGAATCGGCGGCCCACCCGGCGCCGCATATGCGTCCGCCTCCGTTGATCGGCAATACGGGAGAACACGGCCAGTTCGTCCTGCCCGTCAGCAATCCGGCCGCCAGTGGCAAGGGCGAGGCGTATGACGATTTCAATTTCGCGGGCGCCGCCTGGACCCTGAGCGCGCATGAAGGCCGTCCAGGCCACGAGCTGCAGTTCAGCGCCATGGTGGAGCGGGGCGTGTCGCAGGCGCGCAGCCTGTATGCGTTCAACAGCGTCAACGTGGAAGGCTGGGCCCTGTACGCGGAAGCGGAGATGATCCCCTATGAGCCGGCCGAAGGCCAGTTCATCGCGCTGCAATTTCGCATGCTGCGCGCGGCGCGCGCCATGCTCGACCCGATGCTGAACCTGGGGCAGGTCACGCGCGAAGAGGCGGGCCGTATCCTGACGGATGAAGTGATGCTGTCGAAACCGATGGCGCGCCAGGAGCTGGACCGCTACACCTTCAACATGCCGGGCCAGGCGGGCAGCTATTTTTATGGCTATACGCGCATCCTGCAGCTGCGCGCGGAAACAGAGCTGGCGCTGGGCGAGAAATTCGACCGCCTGGCCTTCAACAACTTCCTGCTGGGGCAGGGCTTGCTGCCGCCGGACTTGCTGGCCAAGGCCGTGCGCGAACACTTCATCCCGGAGCAGAGAAAAGCCAAAAGCTGACGCCATGGCACGGGAGCGGCAGGGAAGGGGAATTTTGCCGCTATTGTCTTCGGGCCAGTCGTATAATGACGCTCATTGTTCTGGCCCACCCTGGAGTTCCGCTTGCAGCTACCGATCCGTTATCCGAACATGCCGCAACTGCTGCTGAAGGCCCGCGACAGCCTGCTCCAGCATTTCCGCCCCATCCTCAATCACTTTGGCGTGACGGAGCAGCAGTGGCGCATCATGCGCGCGCTCAATGAAAGCCCGACCCTGGAACCGCGCGAGCTGTGCGAGATCTGCCAGATTTCCAGCCCCAGCATGAGCGGCATCCTGGCGCGCATGGAAGAAATCGGCTTGATCGGGCGCAGCAAGTTCGAAGGCGACCAGCGCCGCCGCAAGGTGCACCTGTCCGAAGCGGGCGCCAGTTTGCTGATGCAAATGGGTAAGCTCATCGACCTGCAGTATGCGCACCTGGAAGCGGCTTACGGCAAGCAGGTGTTCGAAGACATGCGCCGCGCCCTGGAAGCCTTTATTGCCCTTGAAACCCTGCCGGTGGCGCCCGCCATCCTGCGCTGACCTTTCCATTCCCCCCATTTTTC
Organism: Janthinobacterium sp. NKUCC06_STL; assembly: GCF_019345455.1. Classification (NCBI taxonomy): domain Bacteria; kingdom Pseudomonadati; phylum Pseudomonadota; class Betaproteobacteria; order Burkholderiales; family Oxalobacteraceae; genus Janthinobacterium; species Janthinobacterium sp. NKUCC06_STL. The sequence goes on along the minus strand of NZ_JAHKQY010000002.1, from coordinate 764,016 downwards.
CGCCTGCCTGACCCTCCACCGGGCGCGTGTTTTTCGACACGCGCCGCCGCTGCTTTCCACATATCTATTACTCGAATTTCCGCACATTGCGGGGCACGCAGCCGCGCGCTTGCCGGTTTTGCTATAAGACTACGCCCTACAGTCAATCACTTACATGTTAGTAAATAAGCGTATAATTTGCCTCACTTGATCCAAATCAAGAAGAACAGCGGACGCCCGTATCAATGGATGGGGCGGCAACGCGGCGCCACGCCCGTATTTCGCCAGATAAAACAGGAAAGTCAGGAAAAAAAATGAACACACCATGCATGCGCGCTGCGGCGCTGGCCATTTCCACGCTCATCGGCGCAAACGTTTGCGCCCAAAGCAATGTCACCATTTACGGCGTCGTCGATGCGGCCACCGCCTACGCGAGCAACCAGGGCGGCAAGTCGACTACCTACATGCGCAGCGGTAACTTGTCTGCCAGCAAGATCGGTTTCCAGGGCGTGGAAGACCTGGGCGGCGACCTGAAGGCGCTGTTCCTGCTGGAAAACGGTTTTGAAAGCGACACGGGCGCCATGAGTTCCGCCGGCACCCTGTTCAACCGCCAGGCTTACGTGGGTTTGCAATCGTCAGCCTACGGCAGCGTGACGGCCGGGCGCCAGTACACCCCGTACTACCTGCTGGTGGGTTCTTTGGCGTCGAGCAACGTCCTGACGGGTGCCACCGGTGCCCATCCCGGCGATATCGACGGCCTCGATACGACCGTGCGCATCAGCAATTCCGTTACCTACAGCATGCCCGCCTGGCGCGGCTTGCAGGCCAGCGCGCAATACGGCTTTGGCGAAGCGTCTGATGGCAATGCCGTGGGCAGCAGCTTCAGCGCCGCCGTCAAATACAGCACCGCGCCAGCCGAATTCGCGCTCGGCTACCTGAAGCTGAAAAATGGACAGAATGGCGCTGGCTGGAGCGACAAGGCCTCGGGCAGCTTCGGCATTTCCGCCCTCAACCAGGGCTACGCCTCGGCGGAAAGCATCGCGTTCATCGCCGCCAGCGCGCGCTACACCATGGGCAAGTGGATGGTGGGCGCCAATGCCAGCAACGTGCAATACCAGGCGGGCAGCCGCTCGGCCTTCCGCGACACGGCCATCTTCAATACGGCCGGCCTGATCTCAAGCTACCAGCTGACGCCGCAGTGGTTCCTGTCCGCAGGCTACAGCGACACCTTCGCCAGCCACGCCAACGGCATCGCCGACCGCGCGCGCTACCGCCAGCTGTCGTTCGAGCAGAACTACGCACTGTCGAAGCGCACGGCGATTTACCTGATCGAAGCGCGCCAGCTGGCACGCGGCCAGACCCTGGGCCAGGATGGCGCCATCGTCAACGCCGTCGCCTCGGTCGGCGATTCGCAAAACGGCACGCCGTCGTCGAACGGCGGCCAGACGGTGGTGATGGTCGGTCTCAAGCATTCTTTCTGAACGGTTGCTGAAATCACGGGAGCTTCAATTGGACGCTACACACAATAAGGAGGGCCGCGGCCCTTTGAATCCCGGCCGCCGCATGGTGCTGGCCGGTTTGCTGTCGGCTTCGGCCGCGGCGCTGATTCCCTGGGCGCTGGCCGCACCGGTCGCCAATGCGGAGCAGGGCGCCTTCCTTGGCGTGTCGGCCATGCTGGTCGGGCGCCAGGTGCTCGACCCCGTGCTGGCCAGGCGCCTGTATGACGCGCTGGTGGCGCAGGACGCCGCCTTCCCCTCGAAGGTGCGCGCGCTGCTGGCGCTGATCAACGCGCAGGGCTTGCAGGCGGCCGGCCTGCAGGAAGCGCTCGACGGGCTCGATCCGGCCCAGTCGCCGCTGGCGGCCTTGCCGCGCCAGATCGCCAGCGCCTGGTATCTGGGCATCGTCGGCACGGGCGAGGCGGCCGTCTGCGTCGCCTACGAGCAGGCGCTGAACGCGGCCGTCGTGGCCGATGTGCTCAAGCCTCCCACGTATTCCTACGGCGCCTACGGCAGCTGGGCCAGAAAACCAATTTAAGGAGCCATCATGGCTGAAGAACTCTCCGCCGATTACCTGGTGATCGGCTCCGGCATCATCGGCTCCCTGGCCGCGCGCAAACTGGCGCTGGCGGGCGCCTCGGTGCTGATCCTGGAAGCGGGTCCGCGCGTGTCGCGCGGCGAAATCGTCGCCCGTTTCCGCAACACGACGCGCCGCAGCGACTGGATGTCGCCGTATCCATCGGTGGCCACGGCGCCGCACCCGATCTACCAGCCGAAGGATAACGGCCACCTGGTGCAGGCCGGCCCGTATCCGTACCCGGCCGAATACATCCGCCAGTTCGGCGGCACGTCTTGGCATTGGGCCGCACAGGCGTGGCGCAACGTGCCGAACGACTTCCGCATCCATACCCTGTATGGCGTGGGCGTCGACTGGCCGATCAGTTATGCAGACCTGGAACCGTTCTACCAGGAAGCGGAGGAGATCATGGGCGTCTCGGGCGCCGACAATACGGGTTCGCCGCGCCAGCAGCCTTTCCCGATGGATCCCGTGACGGAACCGTACGCCATGCGCCGCATCCGCGAACGCCTCGACCCGTCGTTCAAGGTCGTCGGCAACACGGTGGCGCGCAACAGCGTCAGCTACGATGGCCGCCCGGCCTGCTGCGGCAACAACAGCTGCCAGCCGATCTGCCCCATCGACGCGCAATACCACGGCGGCATCGCCGCGCAGCAGGCGGAAGAAGCGGGCGTGAAGATCGTCTGCAATGCCAACGTCTACAAGCTGGAACACGACGCGCAGGGCCGCATCACGGCGGCCCTGTACTACGACGTCGACAAGAAGAGCCACCGCGTCACGGCCAAGACCTTCATCCTGGCGGCCAACGGCATCGAAAGCCCACGCTTGCTGCTCGTTTCCGCCTCGGACAAATACCCGAACGGCTTGGCCAACAGCAGCGACATGGTGGGCCGCAACCTGATGGACCACCCGAGCACCTCGATCACCTTTGACGCCGATGAAGACCTGTGGCTGGGCCGGGGCCCGCAAAGCCCCAACTCCATCAACACCATGCGCGATGGCGACTTCCGCAGCCAGCATTCGCCGTACCGCCTGGACTTCACGAACATCTCGAGAGTCGACGGCGCCACCAGGGAATTGATCGGCAAGGGCGTGTTCGGCGAAGCATTCGAACAGCAGCTGCGCTTCCGCTCGGCCCGTGAAATGAGCTTGAAGAATGTGCTGGAAGTGCTGCCGAACCCGGAAAACCGCATCGCCCTCAGCAGCGAAAAGGACGCCATGGGCATCCCCAAGCCGCAGGCGCATTATGCTATCGACGAGTACACGAAGCGTGGCCACGAGCGCTCGAAGCAGGATTTCGAACAGATCGCCAAGCTGATGGGCGGCACCAATCTGCGTCACAGCAAGGAAGGCGTGTTCGCCAACAACCAGCACATCTGCGGCACCCTGTCGATGGGTTCCGACCCGGCCAAGGCCGTGTGCGATCAGTGGGGCCGCACGTTCGATCACGCCAACCTGTTCCTGTGCAGCACCGGCGTGCTGCCCACGTCCGGCACCTGCAATTCGACGGAAAACGGCCTGGCCGTGGCCCTGCGCACCGTCAAGCACATCCTCGACGAACAACAGGGAGGAACGGCATGATGGCGATCTTCAGAACCGCGGCCGGCGCCGCCTTGCTGTCCCTCGCGACCTTGCCGGTGCTGGCGGCGCAAGCGCCGGGCGCGGACGTGCAGGCGGTCGAACGTGGCCGCTACCTGGCCACGGCGGGCGACTGCATCGCCTGCCATAGCGTGCCTGGCGGTCAACCGATGGCGGGCGGCCTGGCCCTGGCCACGCCGCTGGGCGCCATCGTCGCCACCAACATCACGCCGTCAAAAACGCATGGCATCGGCAACTACACGCTGGCGCAGTTTTCCGCCGCCGTGCGCCACGGCGTGCGGGCCGACGGCGCCAACCTGTACCCGGCCATGCCGTACACGGCCTACGCCAAGGTGACGGACGACGACACGGCCGCCCTGTACGCCTACTTCATGCATGGCGTGGCGGCGGTGGACACGGCGCCGGCGCAAAAGACGGACTTGCCGTTCCCGTTCAATATCCGCCTGTCGATGGCGCTCTGGAATCTGCTCTTCCTCGATAAAAAACCGTTCGTGGCCGATACGTCGAAAAGCATGGAGTGGAACCGCGGCGCCTACCTGGCGCAGGGGCTGGCCCACTGCAGCACCTGCCACACGCCGCGCAATGCGCTGATGGCCGAACAGCTGTCGCAGGAACTGGGCGGGGCCGACCTGGGCACGTGGTACGCGCCGAACATCACGTCGGACGTCAACAGCGGCGTGGGCGGCTGGAGCCAGCAGGAACTGGCCGGCTACCTGCGCACGGGACGCGCGGCCAACAAGGCGCAGGCGGCAGGACCGATGGCCGAAGCCATCGACCATAGCCTCAAGCACCTGAGCGACGCGGACTTGAACGCCATCGCGCACTATATCAAGAGCGTACCCGCCATCCGCGACAAGGCGGACGTGAAACCGGTGACGCAATGGGGCCAGGCGGGCGACGAGTTGAACGCTATCCGCGGCGTGCCGCTGCCGCAAAATCTGAACAGGATGTCGGGTGCGCAGCTGTACGATGCGCAGTGCGCCAGCTGCCATCAGGCCAGGGGCGAGGGCAGTTTCGACGGCAGCTTGCCGCCGCTGTTCCACAATTCGGTGACGGGCCGCAGCAACAGCAACAACCTGGTGATGGCGATACTCGATGGTGTCGAGCGCCAGGATGGTGGCAGTGGACACCTGATGCCCGCCTTCCGCCAGACCCTGTCGGACGAGCAGATCGTCACCCTCGGCAATTACGTGCAACAGATGTACGGCAACCCCGCCATCAAGGTGACGGCGGAGCAGGTGACGACCCTGCGCAATGGTGGCGCGCCGTCCAACCTGATCGGCCTGGCCCGTGCAGGCATCATCGTCGGCATGCTGGTGCTGCTGGGCTTGCTGCTGTGGTGGCGGGGACGGCGGCGCAAGGAAACATCAGCAGTGTAAAAATACACCCTGAAGCAAAGGCTGGGGTCAGATCCGACAGGGTCTGACCCTTTTTTTTACGCAGGGTTTTGCAACCTGTTTGCATCTGCGTAATTTATGTACTATCATTAGTTACATGAGACGCGACAGCAAACTATCATCGATCCTCCATGTGCTGCTGCACATGGCCCATGCGGGACGCCCGATGACGTCCGAGGAACTCTCCGGCTACCTGGATACCAATCCCGTGCTGGTGCGGCGCGTGATGGCCGGTTTGCGCGAGCGCGGCTACGTGGCGTCGGGCAAGGGCCATGGCGGCGGCTGGCGCATCGTCTGCGACCTGCACCGCGTGACCCTGCAAGACATTTACGTGGCCGTGGGTTCGCCCACCATTTTCGCCATGGGCAACCGCGTCGACCAGCCGGGCTGCCTGGTCGAGCAAGTGGTCAACCAGTCGCTGGCTGGCGCCTTCGACGAAGCCGAGGCGCTGCTGATCCAGCGCTTTGGCGCCGTCACCCTGGCCGACCTGGCCGACCGTTTCAGCCAACAATACGCCACCCACAAAGGAGCACCGCATGCACATTCCTGAATCGCCTGGCATCCCGTTCGACGCCATCATCGTCGGCGGCAGCTACGCGGGCCTGTCCGCCGCCACGCAACTGGCGCGCGCCCGCCGCCGCGTGCTGGTGATCGACGGCGGCCAGCGCCGCAACCGCTACGCCAGCCATTCCCACGGTTTCCTGACCCAGGACGGCAGCGGCACGGCCGCCATCGCGGCCGAAGGCAAGGCGCAGTTGATGGCGTATGCCAGCGTCACATGGCGGGACGGCATGGCCGTGCAGGCGGCGGCCAGCAGCGATGGCGATGGTTTTGATGTGACCCTGGCGGATGGCCATGTCGTGCACGGCCGCCGCCTCGTGCTGGCCACTGGCGTGATCGATGAATTGCCGCCCGTCGATGGCCTGGCAGAGCGCTGGGGCGGCAGCGTTTTTCACTGCCCGTATTGCCACGGCTATGAACTGGAGCAGGGCGCCATCGGCGTGCTGGCCACCGGCCCCCTGTCCATGCACCATGCCTTGATGCTGCCCGACTGGGGCACGGTCACTTTTTTCCTGAATGGCGCGTTCGAGCCCGATGCGGCGCAGCTGGCGCAACTCGATGCGCGCGGCGTCAAGCTGGTGCGCACGCCCGTGGCGCGGATCGACGGGGTGGCCGACGTGGTCACGGCCGACGGCAGCCGCCACGCGATGGCCGGCCTGTTCGTGGCGACCCGCACCCGCCTGGCCAGTTCCCTGGCTGGCGAATTGGGCTGCGCGCTGGAAGAGGGCCCCATGGGACCGTTCGTGCGCACCGACGAGCAAAAGGCCAGCAGCGTGCCTGGCGTCTTTTGCTGCGGCGATGCGGGCCGCATGGCGGGCAGCGTGGCGTTCGCGGTGGCCGATGGCGCCATGGCAGGCGTGGCGGCGCACCGCTCGCTGATGTTCGGACTCGATCAGGCGGCAAAACCGCCATCGATCTTCAGCCCGGCGCCCGTGACGAAGGCCGCTTCCGCGCTGGCCAGGTAAGCCACCATGCCGGCGATTTCATCGGCCGTGCCGTGGCGGGGCAGGGCCATCAGGCCGTGCATCAGGTCGGCGAAGTCGCCCGTCGGCGGGTTCATGTCCGTGGCGACGGGGCCCGGTTCCACATTGTTGATGGTGATGCCGCGCGGGCCCAGGTCGCGCGACAGGCCTTGCGTCAGGCCGCTCAGTGCCGATTTGCTCATGGCATAGGCGGCCGCGCCGCCGAACGGCATGCGGTGCGCATTCGTGCTGCCGATGTTGATGATGCGCCCGCCCGTCGGCATGTGTGCCACGGCCGCCTTGATGGCCACGAACACGGCGCGCACGTTGACGTTCAGGGTCTTGTCGAAGTCTGCCAGCGAAAAATCATCGATGGCGCCGGGCAGGAACACGCCCGCATTGTTGACGAGGATGTCGATCCTGCCAAACTGCGCCGCCACTTTGTCGATGGCCTCCGTCAGGGCGCTGGCATCGGCCGCATCGGCCTGCACGCCCAGGGCCTTGCCGCCGGCCACTTCCACCTTGGCGGCCAGCGCCTGCGCTTCGGCGGCGGAACTTTGATAGGTGAAGACGACGTTGGCGCCCTGGCTGGCAAGGCGGCGCACGATGGCGGCGCCGATGCCGCGCGAGCCGCCCGTCACAAAGGCGATCTTGTCTTGCAGTGGCAGGGAGGTGCTGGTGGTAGCTGGGGTTTGCATGATGTGCTTTCTGAGTGAGGAGTCGAGGAATTCAGTATCTGCCTTTCATTCCTGCCGCGCTAGCCATCAATCCCTACAATCACTTTCAACCATTAGTATCAAGTGAGCGGGTAGAATGGGCGTATGGAAGCCCTCAATCACTTGCAATCATTCGTGCTGTCTGCCGAGCTGGGCAGCTTTTCGGCGGCCGCGCGCCGGCTGGGGCTGACGCCGGCCGCCGTCAGCAAGAACGTGGCGCGGCTGGAAGCGAGCCTGGGGTTGCGGCTGTTCCAGCGCAGCACGCGCCGCCTGACCCTGACGGAAGGGGGCGAGCGCTTTCTGCAGCAGATCGGCGGCGCCCTGTCCACCTTGCGCGAAGCGATCGCGGGCGTGGCCGAAGAGGGTGGCCAGCCGGCCGGCATACTGAAAATCAGCATGGCGCCGTCGTTCGGGCGCAGCTACGTGGTGCCCTTGCTGGGCGATTTCATCGCGCGCTATCCCGGCGTTATCCCCGACTGCCATTTCGACAACCGGCAAGTGGACTTGATCGGCGAAGGCTTCGATGTCGCCATCGGCGGCGGCATCGAGCTGACGCCGGGCGTGGTGGCGCGCGAACTGGGTCACGCCCATATCGTCGCCACGGCGTCTCCCGCCTTCATGCAGGGCAAGGCCATGCCCGTGCATCCGTCGGACCTGGCCCAGTTCGACGGCGTGGCGCGCCGCTCGGCCGGCAGCGGCAGATTGCGCAGCTGGATTTTGCGTGATGGTTCCGGCGGCGAAGGCGTGGCCGAATGCCGGCCGCGCGCCATCTTCGACGACCCTGAAGCGATGGCGCAGGCGGCCATCCTCGGCGTCGGCGTGGCCCTGCTGCCCATGCCGCACGCGCTGGCCCACTTGCGCAGCGGCGCCCTGGTCCGCTTGCTGCCTGGCTGGCATGCCGACTCCGGCCCTTTGTCCGTGTACTATCCGAGCAAGAAACTGCTGCCCGCGAAGACGCGCGTGTTCGTCGATTTCCTGCTGGAGCAGTTCCGCCAGCGCGATTTCGCTGTGCAGATACGGCCCGATTAAACAATGAAAAATCTTATGCCTGACAACTACAGCCTGTTTTATACCTTCGATGCCGATCAGCCGGCCCGCTTCCAGGAAGCGCGTGTCTTCGGCACGACCGTGTGGACGGCCAGCGGCGCGGCCATGACCTGGGGCGCGGAGACGCGCACGCAGTACGCCAGCGTAGCCGAAGCGCAGGCCGCGTATGTGGCGCATTGCCAGGCCGCCCTCGACGAAGGCTATACGCTGGCGCGCGCCATGCTCGTCGACCCTGCCATCTTCGATTTCGCGTTGCTACACACCCTGGTGGCGGACGCCGCGCGCCGGGCTGTCGATGCCGTGCGCCGTGCCCATCCCGGCCAGCATATCGACGCTTTCGCGCTGGTGAGCGACGACAGCGCCATGACCATCGGCCTGGCGGCCAACAGCCGCGAAGCGCTGGCCGCCTCGGAATACGGCGAAGAGATGTTGTGGAATCCGGCCGAATGGGCGTTTGAGGACGGGGTCGCGTATTTCGACAGCGCCTACCGTTTGCTGCTGCAGGCGCACCGCGACTTGCCGTTCGACGTCGATTTCAGCACTTTTCGTACCGGCGTGTTCGAGGCCTGCATCGCGGCGCTGGCGCAGCTCGACGCTGAAGGCTGTTTTGGCGCGGGCGCCCAGCGCGACGATTTCGTGCTGCTGTTCGAGGTCAGCGACAGCGAAGCCGTGGAAGGCGCCATGGCACGCTTGAATCCGCCGGCCGTGCTGGCGCGTTTCGCGGCGTGGATGGCCAGCTGGGAGGCGTGAAGTTTACGCTGCCACCAGCCTGAGTCTCGTGATTTCCGCCGGCGCGCCGATGCGTTTCGGCGGGCCCCAGTAACCGGTGCCGCGGCTCACATAAATCCACAAGCGGCCGCGCCGGTGCAGGCCCGCCACGTACGGTTGCTGCAGCGGCACGAACAGGTTCCATGGCCAGAACTGTCCGCCGTGCGTATGGCCCGACAGTTGCAGGTCGTAGCCTGCCGCTTCGGCCTCGGGCGCGCTGCGCGGCTGGTGTGCCAGCAGGATGCGGGGGAGGTCGGCTGGCGCGCCGGCGATGGCCGCTTGCGGGTCGCTTTTCTGGGCAGGGTCGAAACTGCCCGCATTGAAATCGGTGACGCCGGCCAGGGCCAGGCGCGCGCCGTCGTGTTCGAGGACCGTGTGTTCATTCATCAGCACGCGCAAGCCCAGGCGGCGGAACTCCGCCACCCACGGTGCTGCACCTGAATAGTATTCGTGGTTGCCCGTCACGAGGAAGACGCCATGGCGCGCGCGCAGCTCGCCCAGTGGCGCCGTATGGCTGCCCAGTTGCGCCACCGTGCCATCGACCACGTCGCCCGTGATGGCGATGATGTCGGCCTGCAGGCCGTTGGCGCGCGCGACGATGGCTTCCACGTAGGCGCGCTTGATGGTGGCGCCCACGTGGATGTCGCTCAGTTGCACGATGGTCAAACCCTGCAAGGCGGCCGGCAGGCCGGCGATGGGCACGTCGACTTCGCGCACGCGCGCCACCTTGCGGGCGTTGATGAAGCCGACGACGGTGGCCAGCAGGGCCAGAAGCAGGACCAGCACGGCGGACGCCTGCGCGTGCGTGCGGGCGGCGGGAACCAGCAGTGTGAGTTCGCGCAGCACGGTGAGCACGAACAGCGAGGAAAAAAAACCCATGCACAGCGAGCCGGCCCAGCTCAAGCGGTCGGCCAGGCGCGCATCGTTGGTGACGGCGCGGGCGAAGATGGTCATCGGCATGAGCATGGTCGAGGCCAGCAAGACGGCGCCGCCCAGCAGCCAGCCGGCCAGGCCGACGGGCAGTGCCGGCAGCAGCAGCCAGCCGAGCAGGGCGTGCAGGGCGCCCAGTATCATGGTGATGCGCAGCAGCGGCGTGCGGGTTTTCATGTGATGGTTCCAGAGGTGAGGCGGCCGCCGATTATAGCGGACGCCCTGGCAACACGCAGCCGCCATCCCCGCTCATGGCGCGATATGCAATCCCAGCATGGCCAGCTTGCCGAAATCGACGGGCTTGGCAAAGTGCTCGTTGAAACCCGACGCCAGGGCCGCCTGCCGGTCGTGTTCCTGGCCATAGCCGGTCAGCGCGACGAGCAGGAATTGCTGCGGTATCGGCAACTGGCGCAGTTTGATTGCCACGTCGTAGCCGCTCATGTCGGGCAGGCCGATGTCGAGAAAGACGATGTCGGGCTTGAATTCCAGGGTGCGCTCGGTCGCTTGCGTGCCCGTGTAGGCCGTGCGCACCGTGTGGCCGTACATTTCCAGCAGTTCGGCCAGGGTGTCGGCCGCATCGCAGTTGTCGTCGACGACGAGGATGCGCTGGCTGCCGCCGGTGGCCGCTTCCGGCACCGGCGCGGCCGGCACTGGCGCGGCCGGCTGCGGCAGGTTGGCGTCGAGCGGCAGGATGACTTCGAAGGTGCTGCCCAGCCCGACGCCGGGGCTGTGCACGCTGACCTGGCCGCCGTGCAGGGTCACCAGGTTGCGCACCAGCGACAGGCCGATGCCCAGGCCATCCTGTACCCGGTCGGGCGAGTGGCCGCTTTGCTCGAACAGGCCGAAGATGCTGTCGATATTGGCGGCGGCGATGCCGATGCCGTTGTCGCTCAGGCGGATGCGCACATTGTCGCCTTCGCGCACGGCGGTGATGGTGATGCGCCCGCCCGGCGCCGTGAACTTGGCCGCGTTGAGCAGCAGGTTGGCGACGATCTGCGACAGGCGCACGGCGTCGCCGCAGACCCACAATTCTTCCTTGGGCAAGTTCACGTCCAGCGCATGGCCGCGCGCCTCGACGCTGTGCGAACTCGTTTCCAGTGCGCTGCGGATGACGCTGGCCAGGCTCACGCTTTCCCACTGCAGCGAGATTTTCCCCTGCGAGATGCGCGACACGTCGAGCAGGTCGTCCACCAGGCGCACCAGGTGGTCCGTGTGGCGGCCGATGGTGCGGCGCGCATTGTCCTGCACGGCTGGCACGACGGGGTCGAGCTTGCACAGCAGGGCCAGCGCCGTGCGGATGGGGCCCAGCGGGTTGCGCAATTCGTGCGCCAGGGTGGCCAGGAATTCATCCTTGCGGCGGTCCACGTCGCGCAGCGCGCGCTCGACCCGTCCCAGGCGCAGCAGCGCCTTGACGTTGGCGATCAGTTCATCGGCCTCGATCGGCTCGACCAGATAATTGTCTGCACCGCCATCGAGGGCGCGGATCTTGTCGGCCGTGCCGATGCAGGAAGCGGACGTCTGCAGCACCAGGATGGTGTTCGTCTCGGCGCCGCCCTTCAGTTGGCGGCACACTTCCAGGCCGTTGATGTCGGGCAGCTTGACGTCGAGGAGGATCAGGTTGGGGCGGTCCTGGCGGGCGCGCAGCAGCGCGTCGCCGCCGTTCGAGGCTTCGATGACCTTGAAGCCGGCGCGTTTGAGGATGCGCGATTTGGCGTAGCGTGCGCCATCGCTGTCATCGACGTTCAGGATCAGAGCATCGCTGTTGTTATCCGGTAGCATGCGCATTGTCCCAGGTGGTTGTGCCTTGCGGCGGAACCGGCTCTTGCCGGTGGTGTGTATTGCCGATCAGCGCGCGCAGGGTCGCCAGCAATTGCTGGCGCGACAGCGGCTTGACGTAGTAGGCGTCGGCGCCCAGGGCCAGGCCCTTGCGCACGTCGTCGATCTCGGTGGCGACGATGACGGGCACCTGGCGCCGCAGCGGATCGTTTTTCAGCTCGGCCAGCCAGTGCCAGGCCGTTTCGCCGTGCAGCATGATGTCGAGGATGACGGCGGCGGGGCGCTGTTGTTCCCAGCGTTCCTGCGCCTCGCGCACGCTGCGCGCGGGAACGACGCGAAATTCGCTGCCGGCCACAAATTTTTCATACAGCAGGCGCACGGGCGGATTGTCTTCCACCACCAGCACGCCGATGCGCTGGTCGTTGCCATTGTCGTTGGCCGGCGCGCTGGGCGGCAGGCTGCCTTCGGGCGCATGGTAGCTGGTGGGCAGGACGACGGAAAACAACGAACCCTCGCCAGGCGTGCTTTCCACGCTCACCGTGCCATTGAGCAGGGTGGCCAGGTTGCGGCACAGGGGCAGGCCCAGGCCCGTGCCCTTGACCTTGCGCTGCATGTGGTTTTCCACCTGGCTGAATTCCTCGAAGATCAGCTGCACGTCTTCGGCGGCGATGCCCAGGCCCGTGTCGGAGACGGAAAAGCGGATGGCATCCTGCTCCGGCAAGGGCGTGGCGCTGACGATGATGGCGCCCGCTTCCGTGAACTTCAGGGCGTTGGCGATGAAGTTGCGCAGGATTTGCGACAGCTTGCCTTCATCCGTGTGGATGTGCAGCGCCGGGTCGGGATCGATGAAGGTCAGGGTCAGCGACTCGGACACCAGCAGCGGGCGCAGCATGCCGCGCAGGGCGCTGAACAGGTCGGCCACCTGGAAACTGTTGGCGTGCACGTCGACCTTGCCCGCCTCGATCTTGGCCAGGTCCAGCAGGTCGTTCACCAGGTCGCTCAGGCTGACGGCGCTTTGCAGGATGAACAGCACCTGCTTTTCCTGTTCCTCGGACAGCTCGCCGTCGATGCGGTCGAGCAGCAGCTTGGACAGGGCGCGGATGGAACTGAGCGGCGTGCGGAATTCATGGCTCATGTTCGACAGGAAGCGCGATTTCATCTGGTCGGCGCGGCGCAGGTGGTCGGCTTTTTCGTCGAGTTCCGCGAACAGCGCCACCACGCCCCGGTTGGTGTCTTCCAGTTCGCGCGTCAGTTGCAGCAGGTCGTCCTGGCGTGTCTTCAGTTCGGCCAGGGTGGTCAATAGTTCGCGGTTCTGCTGCTGCACTTCGGACAGCGTGATATCCGAGGGCAGCGCCTGCAGGCTGCCGGACAGCGTGCCGATCATGCTGCCGTCGAGCAGGGGCGCGTCGCGCGGGAACAGCTTGTGCAGCGTGATCTGCGTGCCTTCGCCCGGCGTGCTGTGGATATGGCAGCGGTCCATCAGGCGCTGGGCGCCCAGGATGCCCAGGCCCATGCCCGTCGGCGAGCGGTAGGTGCCGGCCAGTATCTTGTCGAGCTGCGCGATGCCGGGGCCCTGGTCCTCGATGCGGATGCTGAGTACCTGCGGCGCCGTCTGGCCATCGATGGCGAAATGCACCTTGCCGCTGCCGGCGTAGTTGTAGACGTTGCGCGCCAGTTCCGACACGGCCGTGGCGATGCGCACCTGGTCCTGCACGCCGAAGCCGCACAGGGCGGCGATTTGGCGCGCGCGCTGGCGCGCTCCCACCACATCGAGTTCGCTGCCGATATGCGCCGTCAATATGCGTTGCGTCATGTTGTTTCGCTCCTTTCTTCGGCGGCGGCCTGGCATTCCTCATGTTCGCGCAGCACCACCACCGTGACGTCGTCGCGCCCGCGCGCAAAATCGCGGTACAGCACGGCGGCGACGAGGCTGGGGTGGCATTGCGCCAGGCCCGGATACTGTTCCAGGTCCCAGCGCGTGTGCAGGCCGTCCGAGTGCATGATCAAGGTCGCGCCCAGCTGCCACGGATAGCAAAATTCCTGCACCTTGCGCAGGTTGCTGCCGACGATGCCGTTATGCGACAGCAGATGCCGGCGCTGCTGCGCGTCGAAGGCGCAGGCGGCGATGTTGCCCACGCCGGCAAAGCGCAATTCGCGCCGCGCGCTGTCGATGTGCGCCACCGCCATGGCCGCGCCGCGCGTGGTGCGCAGGGCGCCGTGGGCCAGTTCGATGAAGGGGGCGGGCAGGGGCGGCAAGCCGGGTGTGTCAGTTTCCAGCAAGGCGCTGGCGCGTTCCGAGGCGCGCGCCGCCAGCGGGCCGTGACCCAGGCCGTCCGCCACCAGCAAGCTCAGTTCATGGCCTTCGCAGACGACGTTCCAGGCGTCGCCGCACACCTGTTCCGAGGGCAGCGGCAGGCATACGGCGCCGATGCGCCAGTTCGGATGGGCGGGAATGGCGCTGCTGGCGTGCTGCCCCCAGACCACCACCATCAGCACCGTGCCCTTGCCGGGCGCCGTGTACAGGTCGAATTCCTGGCCCAGGCGGCGTATCGCGCCCAGGCCCACGCCGTAGGTGCCCGTGGTGGAATGGCCATCGGCCATGTGCTGGCGTACATTGCCCATGCCGGGGCCGTTGTCGATGGCCAGCACTTCGATGCCGCTGGTGCCGCCGCGCAGCACCTTGCGTAGCAGGATTTCGCCGCGCTGCGCGTGCTTGACGATGTTGGTCGCCGCCTCGCTGATGATGATGGCCAGCTGGCCCGTGCGCACGTCGTCGAAGCCGATGCGGCGCGCCAGTTCGTTGCCGGCGCGGCGGGCCGCTGCGATTTCGCTCGGCTCGCTGATGGGAAAACTGCGTTGCCTGGCTATGTCAGGGGCTTGCTCGATGTGGTTCAAAACAGCTTCCATTTCGCGATGGTGACGGTGGTGCCCGCGCCGGGCGCCGTGTCGATGTGAAATGCGTCGGCCAGGCGCTTGGCGCCGCCCAGCCCCAGTCCCAGCCCGCCGCCGCTGGTGTAGCCATCGGTCAGCGCCAGGGGAATATCGTCGATGCCCGGTCCCGCATCGACAAAGCGCAGTTCCAGTCCCTGCCGCGCGCCATCGCAGACGCGCGCGATGCGCGCTTCGCCGCCGCCGCCGTAGCGCAGGGTGTTGCGCGCCAGTTCGCTGGCCGCCGTGATGATCTTGGTCTGTTCGATCAGGCCAAACCCCATGGCGACCATGCTGTCGCGTACCTGCTTGCGCAGCCGCACGACGTCTTCGTCGTTGTACAGGGGCAGGATCTGCTGTGCCTGTTGCATTCCTGCCTGTGCCTGCGCGCCTAGCATGGCGCCCCCGTCATGCGCATGCGCCGCCCCGTTCCAGCATCTTGATGCCCAGTTCCACGTTGAGCGCCGTGCTCACGCCTTCCAGCGTCAGCCCCAGTTCCACCAGGGTGATGGCGACGGCCGGCTGCATGCCGACGACGACGGTGCGCGCGTCGAGGATCTTTGCCATCGCCGCCGTGTTGCTGATCATGCGGCCGATGAAGGAGTCGACGATGTCGAGTGCGGAAATGTCGATCAGCACGCCCGTGGCGCGGTCCGTCACGATGCGGGTGGTCAGGTCGTCCTGCAAGGTCATCGCCAGGCGGTCATGCATGTCCACCTGGATTGTCACCAGCAGCAGCCGGCCCATGCGTAAAATGGGGATTCTATCCATAGGCGCCTCAGTGTGGTTGCTGCTGGTAGGTGATGCTGGAGCCCGTGCGTTTCAGGGCCACGACGAAGGCGTCGGCCAGCGTGGCCTTGGTCATCACGTCTTCCAGGTTGACGCCCAGGTGCACGATGGTTTGCGCGATCTGCGGGCGGATGCCGCTGATGATGCAGTCGGCGCCCATCAGGCGCGCGGCGGCGATGGTTTTCAGCAGGTGCTGCGCCACCAGGGTGTCGACGGTCGGCACGCCCGTGATGTCGATGATGGCGATCAGGGCGCCCGTGTCGACGATCTTTTGCAGCAGGCTTTCCATCACCACCTGCGTGCGCGCGCTATCCAGGGTGCCGATCAGGGGCAGGGCCAGCACGTTTTGCCACAGCTGCACCACGGGCGTGGACAGCTCCAGCAATTCCTGCTGCTGGCGCAATATCACCTGTTCGCGCGCCTTCTGGTAGATGGCGATGGTCAGCAGGCCCAGCTCGTCGAACAGTTTGCTGGTGCTGACGATGGCGTCGCCCAGCTGCTCCGGCTGCGCCGTGGTTGCCTTGCGCAGGTAGCCGAACAGCGGCTCCTTCAAGGCGAACATGAAACTGGCCGTGTCGATCGGCGAATAGCCCTGGCGCACGCGCGACTGCGATATTTCAGCGATCAGCTGGCGCGTATCGTCCCAGGCGCCGCCTTCGATGTCGAACGAGTCGCCGCTTTCCAGCGCGCTCGCCAGCAGCGGCAGCAATTGCGATGCCTGCTGGCGCAGCTCGTTTTCGGCGATCTTGTCGCGCCGCACCAGGCGGGCGATCAGGCCGGCCATCCAGCCGTCCAGCAGTTCCGTGTGGTGTTCGTTGATGATGCCGGCCAGTTGCTGCGCCTGGCCTGTGCCCGCTTTGACAGTGTCCGTCTTCATTCTCATGCTGATCCTTGGCTGGAGTGGAGGGTGCGGCACGGCCGCAAACGGGCACGCGCTGTGATGAATAAAGTATAGGCAAGCGTGGCCTTAGCTTGTGTTCTGTGCCGCACATAGTGGCGCATCTCGATCCAGATTCCCGTAGGAAACACTCGTGAATTAAAGATGCATGCAATTTGCATGTTTAAGCGAATTCCGCTACACTGGCAACACTCAACAAGAGAAACACGCCATGAATATCGACAAATTCAAACAGCAGCACCTGGCCATCCTGGCCGCCATCGGCGACTTGCGCCGGCTGGCGCGCGGCGGTGTGGCCGCGCAGGCACAGGCCATTGCCGACCAGATCATCGCCATGAGCGGCTTGATCAAGCTGCACCTGGCCGTCGAGCAGCGCTACCTGTATCCGGCCGCGCAAGCGTCCGGCGTGGCCAAGGTGGCACAACTGGGACGCCAGTACGAAAACGAAATGCACGGCATCGCCGGCGCCTACCTCGATTTCGCTGGCCGCTGGAATACGCCCGTGCGCCTGGAAGCGGAACCGGAAGCCTTCCGCAGCGAAGCCAATACCGTCCTGCACGCGCTGTTCCAGCGCATGCGCCGCGAAGATCATGATCTCTATCCCGCTATTGAGTCACTGGCCTGAGACCGCTTACCCACATATACACAGACACACAGGAGTTTTACATGCTGACCCAAGAACAACGCGCCATCATCACGGCCACCGTCCCCATCCTCGAGCAGGGCGGCGAAGCGCTGACGCGCCACTTTTACAAGAATCTGTTCCGCGACCATCCCGAAGTGCTGCCGTACTTTAACCAGGCCCACCAGCACAGCGGCGACCAGCAGCGCGCGTTGGCGAATGGCGTGCTGATGTATGCCAAACATATCGATCAACTCGATGCGCTCGGTGATCTCGTGTCGACCATCGTCAACAAACACGTAGCCCTGCAAATTCGCGCCGAGCACTATCCGCTGGTCGGCGCCAGCCTGCTGCAGGCGATCCGCGAAGTGCTGGGTGTAGAAGTCGCCAGCGACGCCGTCATCGATGCCTGGGGCGCGGCGTATGGCCAGCTGGCCGACATCCTGGCTGGCGAAGAAGGGCGCATCTACAAGGCGCAAGCGGCCGCGCCGGGTGGCTGGAGCGGCGCGCGCGATTTTTTAGTGCGCAGCAAGACGGTGGAAAGCGAAGAGATCACCTCCTTCCTGCTGGCGCCCGCCGATGGCCAGCCCGTGCTCGACTTTGCGCCAGGCCAGTACATCGGCGTGCTGGCCACGGTCGATGGGGTGCCCATGCGCCGCCAGTATTCCTTGTCTGCCGCCAGCAATGGCCAGACCTACCGCATCAGCGTCAAGCGCGAAGCGGGCGGCAAGGTGTCGACATTCTTCCACGATCACGTGCAGGCGGGCGACACCGTTCAGCTGACGCCGCCATCGGGCGACTTCGTGCTGCGCGATGGCGACAAGCCGCTGGTGCTGATCAGCGGCGGCGTGGGCATCACGCCGACCCTGGCCATGCTGACGGCGGCCCTGCGCGGCAAGCGTCCCGTGCATTTCATCCACGCGGCGCGCCACCACGGCGTGCACGCGTTCCGCGCGCAGATCGATGCACTGGCCGCGCAGCATCCGCAGTTGCAGCGTTATTACTGCTACGCGGAACATGGCGGCGAGCAAGATGCGCCAGACGCCGTCGGCTTGCTAAATAAGGAGCAGCTGAATCACTGGCTGCCGGCCTCGCGCGATGTCGATGCTTATTTCCTCGGGCCGCAGCCATTCATGCGGGCCGTCAAGCAATACCTGCGCGAGCTGGGCGTGCCGGAACAGCAGACGCACCATGAGTTCTTCGGACCGGCTGCCGCCTTGAACTGATTTTCTGCCTGCCTTGTGTTGTCCCTGCGAGAAAAAACGCTGCCGTAAGGGGCGGGTAAGTCTCGCGCTGTACTGTGAATCCAAGCTCGCACAAAAGAGCACGCTTTTACATAACAGGAGGCAACACAATGCATGACGATCTGGTTCAAAAAATCAAGGGCGACCCCAACTATCATCAGCTGGTCAAGGTGCGTTCCCGCTTCGGCTGGGCGCTGACGGGCCTGATGATGCTGGTGTATTACGGCTACATCCTGCTCATCGCCTTCAACAAGGAATTCCTGGCCACGAAAACGGGTGCGGGCGTGATGACCTGGGGCATGCCGATCGGCCTGTTCGTCATCGTGTTTACCGTGGTCATCACCGGCATTTATGTGCGCCGCGCCAACAAGCAATTCGACGACCTGACCAGCGCCATCCAGGCACGGGTGCAGGCATGAGCGCCGCCAAGCATGTGCTGCGCGGCGTGTCCTGTCTGAGCGCCTTGGCCTTGCTCGGTGCTAGCAATGCCGCGTTCGCGGCCGGCGCCGACCTGGGCCAGGCAGTCAAGCAACCGACCAACTGGACGGCGATCATCATGTTCGCCGCCTTCGTCATTTTTACCTTGTTCATCACCAAGTGGGCGGCCGCGAAGACCAAGTCGGCTTCCGATTTCTACACGGCTGGCGGCGGCATCACGGGCTTCCAGAATGGCCTGGCGATTGCGGGCGACTATATGTCGGCGGCATCGTTCCTCGGCATTTCTGCCGCCGTCTTTTTGAACGGCTACGATGGCCTGATCTATGCCATCGGCTTTCTCGTCGGCTGGCCCATCATCACCTTTTTGATGGCCGAGCGCTTGCGCAACCTGGGCCGCTACACGTTTGCCGACGTGGCCGCCTACCGTTTCAAGCAGGCGCCGATCCGCATCTTTTCCGCTTCCGGCACCCTCGTCGTCGTGGCGTTCTACCTGATCGCGCAGATGGTGGGCGCGGGCCAGCTGATCAAGCTGCTGTTCGGCCTCGAATACTGGATCGCCGTCGTCCTGGTCGGTACCTTGATGATGATTTACGTGCTGTTCGGCGGCATGACGGCCACCACCTGGGTGCAGATCATCAAGGCCGTGATGCTGCTGGGCGGCGCCACCTTCATGGCCGTGGCCGTGCTGGCGCAATTCAATTTCAGCCCGGAAGCGCTGTTCGCCAAGTCGGTGGACGTGCACGCCACCAAGGAAGCCATCATGGGCCCCGGTTCCTTCATCAAGGACCCGATCTCGGCCATCTCCTTCGGCATGGCGCTGATGTTCGGCACGGCCGGCCTGCCGCACATCCTGATGCGTTTCTTCACGGTGCCGAGCGCCAAGGAAGCGCGCAAATCCGTATTCTGGGCCACCACCTGGATCGCCTATTTCTACATTCTGACCTTCATCATCGGTTTTGGCGCCATCGTGCTGGTGAGCACCAATCCCGAGTTCAAGGATGCGGCCGGCAAGCTGCTGGGCGGCAACAACATGGCGGCCGTGCATCTGGCCAAGGCCGTGGGCGGCAACGTCTTCCTCGGCTTCATGTCGGCGGTCGCGTTCGCCACCATCCTGGCCGTCGTGGCGGGATTGACCTTATCGGGTGCGTCGGCCGTGTCGCACGATCTGTATGCGACCGTCATCAAGAAGGGCAAGGCGACGGGCGCCAATGAATTGAAAGTGTCGCGCGTGACGACCATCGTGCTGGGCATCATCGCCGTGGTGCTGGGCATCGCCTTTGAAAAGCAGAACATCGCCTTCATGGTCTCGCTGGCCTTCGCCATCGCCGCCTCGGCCAACTTCCCCGTGCTGTTCATGTCGGTGCTGTGGAAAGACTGCACCACGCGGGGCGCCACCATCGGCGGCTTCCTCGGCTTGACCACGGCCGTCGCGCTGACGGTGGTGTCGAAGTCCGTGTGGGTCGACGTGCTGGGCCACCCGGCGGCGCTGTTCCCGTATGCCTCACCGGCGCTGTTCTCGATGACGGCCGGCTTCGTCGGCATCTGGCTGTTCTCCGTGCTCGACAAGAGCCCCCGCGCGCGCATCGACCGCGCCGGCTACGAAGCGCAGCAAATGCGTTCGGAAACGGGCATCGGCGCGGCAGGTGCCAGCGCGCATTGATGTAGAGGAGTTGCTGAAAGAAACAATGCCCGGTTCGCCGGGCATTGTTGTTTTTGGCGCGCTTACTTTGCCACGCGCAGGGGAATCACGCCCGCCGCCAGCGCGGGCGCGCCCGGTGTCGCTTCGAGTATCGAGGCCAGGGTCACCGTGTCAAGCACGGCCAGGAAGGCGGCCGTGGCCTGGCCCAGCTTGGCCTTCAGCAGGCAATCGGGTGTGAGCGGGCAGGTATTGTTTTCCTTGTTAAAACATTCCGCCATGAAAAAATCGTTTTCCGTCTCGCGCACAACGGTGCCGATATTGATCTCGGCCGGGTCGCGCGCCAGGCGCAGGCCGCCATTTCTCCCGCGCACCGTTTCCACGATGCCTGACAGGCCCAGCTGGTGCACCACCTTCATCAAGTGATTCTTCGAGATGGAGTGCAGGTCGGCGATGTCCTGGATGGTCACGAGGCGGTCGCGGTGCACGCCCAGGTACATCAGGGTGCGCAGGGTGTAGTCGGTATAGGCAGTCAGTCGCATGGGGTATCGTTCATAAGATGTGGATT
Source organism: Janthinobacterium sp. NKUCC06_STL (assembly GCF_019345455.1). Taxonomy (NCBI): domain Bacteria; kingdom Pseudomonadati; phylum Pseudomonadota; class Betaproteobacteria; order Burkholderiales; family Oxalobacteraceae; genus Janthinobacterium; species Janthinobacterium sp. NKUCC06_STL. Next base: position 743,085 of record NZ_JAHKQY010000002.1, on the reverse strand, counting down.
ACATCCTTGTTTCAACCGCAGCATACAGGAGAGTGCCGGCCGTGTGTGTTGCGCCGTCACTTTTCAGCCTTGAAAGACAAAAGTTGATTGCCTTTCGCTTAAATGCGTAGTAAATTTTCATATTGTTGCCTTGGCAAACAGCTCGTAAGCCCTTGATGGTCCTTTGGGTGGGATTTTTATTGATGGAAATCAAGAGGGTGGTGAAGCAATAAGGTAAATTTACTACAAATTCGACGATGGGCGTTTCCCGGGCCGGGAAGCGCGAACTACGCAATCTGTGCGGTGCCGCCGTGGCCGCCCCAGGAAATACATACCATGCAAATGAATGAAGTGAAAGACGAGCTGCTGAGCAGCGATATCCGCCAGCTGGGCCGTCTGCTGGGCGACGCCATCCGCAACCACCTGGGCGATCCCGCCTTCGAGCGCATCGAACATGTGCGCCAGCTGGCCATCCGTTTCCGCCGCGACAATGATGAAGCGGCGCGCGCGCAACTGTCGGACGCGCTGCAAGCGCTGTCGCAGGAAGAAACCACGCAATTGACGCGCGCTTTCAGCTATTTCTCGCTGCTGGCCAATATTGCGGAAGATCAACATCACATCCGCCGCACGCGCGCCCATTTGATCGCCGGTTCGCCGCCGCGCCAGGGTAGCCTCAGCCATGCCGTCGGCAATGTGTTTGACGCCGGCAAGGCCGATGCGCTGGAAACCTTCTTTGAAGATGCGTTCGTCAGCCCTGTCTTCACGGCGCACCCGACGGAAGTGCAGCGCAAGAGCATCCAGAATTGCCAGATGGCCATCGCGCGCCTGTTGAGCGAGCGCGACCGTGTGCAAATGACGCCGGAAGAAGCCGAGCAAAACGAAGAAGCGCTGGGCCGCGGCATCGTCACCCTGTGGCAGACGCGTCTGCTGCGCACCAGCAAGCTGTCCGTCATGGATGAAGTGGCCAATGGCCTGTCGTTCTACGACCACACGATTTTGCGCGAATTGCCGAAATTGTATTCCTCGCTGGAAACCATGCTGGCCCAGCGCGATGCCCGCTGGGAAGATGCGGAATTGCCCAATTTCATGAAAGTCGGCAGCTGGATAGGCGGCGACCGCGACGGCAACCCCTTCGTCACGGCCGACATCCTGCGCAGCACCCTGCAAACACAGGCCGACAAAGTGCTCGATTTCTACCTCGGTGAATTGCGCAAGCTCGCTTCGCAACTGTCGCTGGCGCAAATACTGAACGCGTGCAGCGAGCCGCTGCGCGCGCTGGCCGAACGCTCGGCCGATGCGTCGCCGCACCGCGTGGACGAGCCGTACCGCCGCGCCTTGCATGGCATTCATGCGCGCCTCGATGCCACGCGCGTGGTTCTTTCCGGCAAGGGCAGGCAAGCCGACGGTGTGCAGCCTTATGCTGCGGCTGCCGAGCTGCTGACCGACCTGGACGTGGTTCAGCATTCGCTCGTCAGCAATGGCTTGCGCGCGCTGGCCCGTGGCCGGCTGCGCCAGCTGCGCCGCGCCGTCAAGGTGTTTGGTTTCTCGCTGGCGCCGCTCGACTTGCGCCAGAATTCCGACGTGCACGAGCGCGTCGTGGGCGAACTGTTCGCCGGCGCCCAGCCGGGCCTGGTCTACCTGGACCTCGACGAAGAGCAGCGCATCAGCTTGCTGCTGGCCGAACTGGAGTCGCCACGCCTGCTGACGTCGCCGTATGCGCAATACTCGGAAGAAACGACGTCCGAACTCGACATCTTCCGCGCCGTACGCGAAGCGCACGTCAAATACGGCAAGGAATCGGTGCCGAACTGCATCATCTCCAAGGCGGCCAGCGTCTCGGACTTGCTGGAAGTGGCTTTGCTGCTGAAAGAAGTGGGCTTGCTGCGCCAGGACAGCCGCGAAGTGGACGTCAACATCATCCCCCTGTTTGAAACCATCGACGACTTGCGCGCCGGCCCCGCCATCATGGCGCGGGCCTTCGGCTTGCCGTTCTACCGTGGCTTGCTCGAATCGCGCGCGGACCAGCAGGAAGTCATGCTCGGCTATTCGGACAGCAACAAGGACGGCGGCTTCCTCACGTCCGGCTGGGAACTCTACAAGGCCGAGATCGAGCTGGTGACGGTCTTCAAGCAATACCAGATCAAGCTGCGTCTGTTCCACGGCCGCGGCGGTTCCGTCGGCCGTGGCGGCGGACCCAGCTATGAAGCCATCCTGGCCCAGCCGGCCGGCGCCGTGCAGGGACAGATCCGCCTGACGGAGCAGGGTGAAGTCATCACGGCCAAGTATGCAAACCCGGAAGTAGGGCGCCGCAACCTGGAAGTGCTGGTGGCCGCCACCATCCAGTCGACCTTGCTGCCGCAGGCGCAGTTGCAACCAAAGGCGTCGGCCGGCGCGGGCCATTTGGCCGCGATGGAAGAGCTGTCCGGCACGGCCCTGAACGCCTACCGCGACCTCGTCTACGGCACGGAAGGCTTTGAACAGTATTTCTGGGAATCGACGGTGATCGCGGAAATTGCCGCCCTGAATATCGGGAGCCGTCCCGCCTCGCGCAAGAAATCCACGTCCATCGAGGATTTGCGCGCCATTCCCTGGGTCTTGAGCTGGGCGCAATGCCGCTTGATGCTGCCGGGCTGGTTCGGCTTTGGTTCCGCCGTGCAAGCCTACCTGGCCGCCCATCCGGCCGACGGCGCGGACGTGCTGCGCGGCATGTACACGGACTGGCCCTTCTTCACGTCCTTGCTGTCGAACATGGATATGGTGCTGGCCAAGAGCGACATCGCCATTGCCGGCAAGTATGCGGAACTCGTCAAGGATAAAGTATTGCGCGACGCCATCTTCACGCGCATCCGTGCCGAATACGCGGCCACCCTGGACGCCTTGAAACTGATCACGGGCCAGGAAGAGTTGCAGCAAGCTAATCCGCTGATGCAGCGGTCCATACGCAACCGTTTCCCGTACATCGACCCGCTCAATCACGTGCAGGTGGAGCTGTTGAAACGCTTCCGCGAGGGCAAGCAGGATGCGGCAGCGCGCACGGGGATACATTTGTCGATTAATGGCATTGCGGCGGGATTGCGGAATAGCGGTTAATGAAAATCAAGCCCAACAGCTAAGGCTGGGGTCGTACCCTCAGGGTACGACCCCGGTACTTGCACTTGGGTTGGCTATACGAACTCAGCAGAAAACAACAAGGAGACAGCATGACCATCAAAGTTGCCATCAATGGCTATGGCCGCATCGGCCGCAACGTCTTGCGCGCGTTTTATGAAGGCGGCAAGCAGCAGGATATCGAAATCGTCGCCATCAATGACCTGGGCGACGCCAAGTCGAATGCCCATCTGACGCGCTACGACACGGTGCACGGCAAGTTTCCCGGCGTCGTCACCATCGATGGCGAAAACATGCTCGTCAATGGCGACCGCATCCGCGTCTTCGCGCAGCGCGACCCGGCCCTGATACCGTGGGGAGAGTTGGGCGTTGATGTGGTGCTCGAATGCACGGGTTTCTTCACGACAAAGGAAAAAGCCTCGGCCCATTTGAAGGGCGGGGCGAAAAAAGTCATCATTTCCGCACCGGGCGGCAAGGACGTGGACGCCACCATCGTGTTCGGCGTCAACCAGCACGTGCTGAAAGCCACGGACACCGTGATTTCCAACGCGTCGTGCACGACGAATTGCCTCGCGCCACTGGTCAAACCGCTCAACGACGCCATCGGCATCGAATCGGGCCTGATGACCACCGTGCACGCCTACACGAATGACCAGGTGCTCTCCGACGTGATGCATGAAGACTTGCGCCGCGCCCGCTCGGCCACGCATTCGATGATTCCCACCAAGACGGGCGCGGCGGCCGCTGTCGGCCTCGTCTTGCCGGAACTCAATGGCAAGCTCGATGGCTTTGCCATCCGCGTGCCGACGATCAACGTGTCGCTGGTCGACCTGTCCTTCATCGCCAAGCGCGACACCAGCGTCGAGGAAGTCAACGCCTTGCTGAAAACGGCGTCGGAAGGCGCCCTGAAAGGCATCCTGACGTACCAGACGGAACCGCTCGTCTCCATCGATTTCAACCACAACCCGGCTTCGTCGAACTTCGATTCGACCCTGACCAAGGTTTCGGGCCGCCTCGTGAAAGTGTCGTCGTGGTACGACAACGAGTGGGGCTTCTCGAACCGCATGTTGGACACCACGGTCGCCCTGATGGCGGCCAAGTAAGAACGTAGTACCGCTGATCCAGCGCACCAGGACGGCCGGCCCACAAGGCTGGCCCTTGTAGCAACTTATTTTAGAAAGCAGCAACCATGACCATGCAAGTACAGCAACGCGCCACCAAGATCGTTTCCACCATCGGCCCCGCTTCGAACGATATCGATACCCTGGTCCGCATGTTCAAGGCCGGCGTCGACGTCGTGCGCCTGAACTTTTCGCATGGCAAGGCGCAAGACCATATCGACCGCGCCCGCATGGTGCGCGAAGCGGCAGCCCTGTGCGGCCGCGAAGTGGCCATCATGGCCGACTTGCAAGGCCCGAAGATTCGCGTCGGCAAGTTTGAAGAAGGCAAGATTTTCCTGGAAAATGGCGCCAAGTTCATCCTCGACGCGAAATGGGGCGAAAACGGTGAACTGGGCAATCTCGAGCGCTGCGGCCTCGACTACAAGGAATTGCCGCGCGACTTGCGCGCCGCCGACGTATTGCTGCTCAATGACGGCCTGATCGTGCTGACGGTCGACAAAGTCGTCGGCAGCGAAATCCACACCACCGTCAAGATCGGCGGCGAGTTGTCGAACAACAAGGGCATCAACCGCCAGGGCGGCGGCTTGTCCGCGCCAGCGCTGACGGCAAAGGATATGGAAGACGTGAAAACGGCGATGAGCTTCCAGGCCGATTACGTGGCCGTCTCGTTCCCGAAAAACGCCACCGACATGGTGATGGCGCGCCAGCTGGCCAATATCGCCGGCGAAGCGTGGGACCACAAGCCGATGATGATCGCCAAGATCGAACGCGCGGAAGCCATTCCTGCGCTGCAAGAAATTCTCGACGCCTCCGACGGCATCATGGTGGCCCGCGGCGACCTGGCCGTCGAAGTGGGCAATGCGGCCGTGCCTGCCTTGCAAAAGCGCATGATCAAGATGGCGCGCGCGTCGAACAAGCTGGCGATCACGGCCACGCAGATGATGGAATCGATGATCGTCAACGCCGTGCCGACCCGCGCGGAAGTGTCCGACGTGGCCAATGCCGTGCTCGACGGCACGGATGCCGTCATGACGTCGGCGGAAACGGCGTCGGGGCGTTATCCGATCGAAACGGTGGAAGCGATGGCCGCCATCTGCCTGGACGCGGAGAAATGGGACACTTGCAAGCTGGACGCCGATTTCCTCAACGCCACGTTCTCGCGCATCGACCAGTCGATCGCCTACGGCGCCCTGTTTACGGCCCACCATTTGCGCGTCAAAGCGATTGCCACCCTGACGGAATCGGGTTCGACGGCACTATGGATGAGCCGTTGCAACATCGACATCCCCATCGTCGCCCTGACCCCGAGCGTGGGCACGCGCCGCAAGCTGGCCCTGTACCGCAACGTCAGCACCCTGGAACTGACGTCCGGCACCGACCGCGACAAGGTCTTGCAGCAGGCGGAAGATTTGCTGGTCGAGCATAAAGTCGTGGCCAAGGGCGACACGGTCGTGCTGACCTGGGGCGAGCCGATGGGCAAGGTCGGCGGCACGAATGCACTGAAAATCATGAAGATCGGCCAGCACTGACCGTCTCGCCCGCCGCCAGTCGCCTGCAGCCTTAAGAATGGCTGAAAAACAGGCGCTTGGCCACCCGCCGCAATGGCAGATGCCCAATCTGCCATTGCGGTCGCCACATTTCCGTGTCAGCATGGCTTCCTGCCCTCCAGGGCGCATCCGGAGTTCATGATGACCGAGTACTTGCCTGCCTTGATCTGGTCGCTGTCGGCCTTCGCTTGCCTCTTCATCGCCAAACACCGCGCCTTACGAATAACGGCCATCCGTGCCGTCCTGGTGACTTTCCTGGGGCCGTTTGTTATTCCCTTCGTGCTGGCCGCAAGGCCCGAGATACGCCGCTAAGCGTGTGGCCTGCGCGCGTTCCTCTTTGCTATAGTCAAGTTTTTAGCTGAGGAATGCCCATGCAGCGCAGCGCGCCCCTGTTTCTGATGACCATCCTTGCCCTGTCCACGGCCACGTTCGCTTCGGCGGCCGAGCCGGCGCAGCGCTTGCAACGTGCTACGGGGCTGTGGAAGGTGACGCCCGCCACCTCGCCATTTTCCTGGGAAATCTGCGTCGACCACGCGCGCGACCGACTGATCGACGATGACCTGTGGTCCGATTTCGAACAGGAATGCAAGATCGAGTCGCACAGCCGCCAGGGCGATAGTTACCATTTTCAGTCCAACTGTCCGGACGCCAGGCTGGCCGTCACCTTCAAGGGCGACCTGGCCATGGCATATACCCTGAGCGCCGACACCACCGTGCAAGTCAATGGCAAGAGCGAAGTGCAGCGCACGGAACTGGCGGCCGTGTTCCATGGCGCTTGTCCGGCCGGGCTGGCGCCGGGCGCGAAGAAAATGCGCGGCGGCATGGTGATGAAGAGCTTGTATACCGACCGCTAGAAAATTGCCGCCACGTTGAAACAACAGTTTCCAGGGATAGGCAGGCATTGGCATTGACGCCGGAGGCCATGATTTGTGATAATGAGAATTATTATCAATTGGCCGCGCCTTGCCTTGCGCGCATCGGAGTCCCCAGTGAACATTGCGCAGTCCAGCGAGTCGATAGCCGGCATTTACAGCCACCACCATGGCTGGCTGATGCGCTGGCTGCGCGCCAAGCTGCAGTGCGCTGACCATGCGGCCGACCTGGCACAGGATACCTTCGTGCGCCTGCTGACGGCGCCACCGGAGAACCGGCAAAGCTTGCGCGAGCCGCGCGCCTATCTGACGACCGTGGCGCAGCGCCTGCTGATCGATCATTACCGGCGCCTGTCGCTGGAGCAGGCCTGGCTGGAAACGCTGGCGCAGCAGCCTGAATTGCTGATGCAGTCGCCGGAAGAACGGCTGCTCGTGCGCGAAGCCCTGCAGCGCATCGATGCCATGCTCGACGGCTTGCCGCCGCCGGTGCGCAGCGCCTTCCTGTTGGCCCACGTTGACGGCCTCGGCTACGGGGAAATCGCCCGGCGCCTGGCCGTGAGCGAGCGCAGCATCAAGCGCTACATGGTGCAGGCGTTCGAGCGCTGCATCCTGCTGATCCTGTGAGCGCCATCGATCCCCGCGCCGCGCGCGCGGCGGCGCAATGGCTGGTGCGCCTGCACGGCGGCGCCTTGACTCACGACGAGCAGCAAGCGTTCCAGGCCTGGCGCGCCAGCGATCCCGCGCATGAAACGGCCTGGCAGCGGGCCGAACTGGTGTGCAGCACCCTGGCCAGCGTGCCGCCCGCGCTGCGCCAGGCGGCGGACGCGGCGGGGCCGTCGCCGCAGCGGCGCGCCGTGCTCTATGGCCTGGCGGGGTTGATCGCGGCCGGGCCGGCGCTGTGGCTGGCCAGCCAGTCGGCACCCTGGCAAGCGTGGCGCGCCGACGTCCGCACGGCCAGGGGCGAGATTCGCCACATGACATTACCCGACGGCACGCAGCTGGTGCTCAATACGGACACGGCCATCGACGTGCGTTTTGACGCCGCGGCGCGACTGGTGGACTTGCATGCGGGTGAACTTCATGTTGCCACGGCGCAGGACGGGGCCGTGCCGGCGCGTCCGTTTCTCGTGCGCAGCAGCAATGGTTCCGTGCGCGCGCTGGGCACGCATTTCAGCGTGCGCCAGCGCGGTACTGTGCTGGCGCCGCGCACCGAGGTCAGCGTCAGCGAGGGGGCCGTCGAGATCGCGCCATCGCAGGCGCCCGAGACCTTGCACAGGGTCGATGCGGGCCGGCAGGGCAGTTTCGACGACGTCGCCGTTTCCGCCTTGACGCCGCTGTCACCGCATGCGGATGCCTGGCTGCGGGGCGTGCTGATCGCCGAGCGCATGCCGCTTGGCGAGGTGCTGGAACAGGTGGCGCGCTACCGCTATGGCGTGCTGCGCTGCGATCCCGCGCTGGCCGCCATGCCCGTGGACGGTATCTTCCAGCTGAACGACCCGGACAACATCCTGCTCTTGCTGCAGCGCTCCCTGCCGATCCGGCTGGCGCGCCGCACGCGCTACTGGATCAGTGTCGAGGCGGCTTGAGCTGGTCGGATTACGCGTGGCCTTGCCCCGCTAAGCCGACCTACGCCTGTCGGGTATGGTAGGTCGGCTTAGCCCGTAGGGCGTAAGCCGACGTGCTCCAATTTACTTCTTGCCTGTCCCTTTTTGCGGATTGCTTCGTCATACAAGATAGAGAACGAACAATCCGAACCATCGAAAGGGCTTTACATGGCTTTGCAGCACCGCAGTTTGACAACGGCACGCATGACGCTCCATCCCACCACCGGCGCCGTGCGCGCCGCGCTGGTTCTGTTCCTCGCCGTGGGCGCCGCCGGCGCCGGCTTGCCGCAAATGGCGCTGGCCGCCGAGTCCGCCCCGGCCGTCACCGCGCGCGACTATCATATCCCCGCCGGCAGCCTGCGCGATGCGTTGCCCGCGTTTGCCATCGCCGCCGGGATCAATCTGTCCACCCAGGGCGTGGCGCTCGACGGCATGGCGACGCCGGGCTTGCAGGGGCGCCATGGTGTCACGGCCGGCCTGCAAAAACTGCTGCAAGGCAGCGGCCTCGAAGTGACGGATGGTGGCAATGGCAATTACCTGCTGCGCAAGATCAATGCCAGCACGGCCGATGGCGGCCTGGCCAGCATGCCGGCCGTCGTCGTCAGCGCCGAAGCCGACCGCGCCACGGAAGGCACGGGGCTATACACGTCGAGGAATATGTCGACGGCCACAGGCTTGAACCTGTCGCAGCGCCACACGCCGCAAACGGTGAGCGTCATTTCGCGCCAGCAAATGGAAGATTTCGATCTGACCACCCTGCAGGACGTGGCGCGCGCCACACCCGGCATCTATGGCAAGACGCAGGGCGTGTCCGACCAGGAAACCAGGTATTTCGCGCGCGGCTTCGCCTTGAGCCACGTGAATGTCGATGGCTTGCCGCTCGACGTCACGGATTTCAATGAGCGCAACGTCTCCGCCGACATGCTGATGTACGACCGCGTGGAAGTGGTGCGCGGCGCCACTGGCCTGATGGAAGGGGCGGGCGCGCCGTCTGGCAGCATCAACATGGTGCGCAAGCGTCCCACGGCCACGCCTTTGCTGGACGCCTCCATTCACCTGGGCAGCTGGAAGGACCGGCAATTGACGGTGGACGCCAGCAATGCGCTGAACGACTCGGGCAGCGTGCGCGGGCGCGTGGCGGCCAGCCTGCGCGACAGCGATAGTTTTGTGGACGTGGTCAACAACAAGAACAGCACCGTGTATGCGATCGTCGAGGCGGACCTGACGCCATCGACCACGGCCGGCATCTGTTTTTCGCGCCAGCACAGCCGCACAGACGGCGTGTTCGTCGGCTTGCCGACCTTGCTTGACGGCCGTCACATGGACTTGCCCCGCTCGACTTTCCTGAACAATGCTGATTCCTTCCAGAAACGCGACAACAACGTCGTCTTCGCCGACCTGGAAACAAAGCTGGAGAAGGGCTGGCGCAGCCGCTTTGCCATCACGCATATCGACGCCTCGTCGGACACGCGCAATACCACCAACAGCCGCGTCGCTGGCGAAACGTATCTGCTGGAACAGTCGGAAACGGGCTGGAAGTACGGCACGAAGCAAGTGGTGGCGGACTGGCGCTTGAGCGGCCCCGTCACCTGGTTCGGCCGCCAGCATGACGTCATCGTCGGCGCCAGCTACCGCCATGACGATTCGGACGCGGCCCAGAGCTGGGAAGGCGCGCAAACGCGCGTGATCGATATCCGCCGCTGGAATCCGCGCGCCTACCGCATGAACGGCGCGCCATTTGAGCCGTACAACTGGGGCCGCAAGACGGACGAGAAGGGCCTGTACGCGGCCGGCAACTTCAGCCTGGCCGATCCGCTGCGCCTGGTGCTGGGCGGGCGCTTCGGCTGGTATGCGCAGGATGTCACGGGCTGGTATGCCACCAATCCGACGTGGCGCCGCAGCCTGACGGAGAACGCGAAATTTACGCCGTACGCTGGCCTCGTCTACGATCTGGACCAGCACCACTCCATGTATGCGAGCGGCACGCAGATTTTCGAGCCGCAAAGCGTGCTCGATGTCAAAGGCAGTACCTTGCCGCCGTTGAGCGGCACCAACCTGGAAGTGGGCGTCAAGGGAGAATATTTTGGCGGCAGGCTCAACGCCAGCGGCGCCTTGTTCCGCATCCGGCAAAACAACCGCGCCATGACCGATGAAGTCAATTGCCCCACGGGCGGCCCCATCTATTGCGCCCGCGCGGCCGGTCAAGTGCAAAGCGAAGGCGTCGACTTGCAATTGTCGGGCTCACCATTGCCGGGCTGGCAGATTTCGGGAGGCTACACCTATGTGCTGGCCAAGTACACGAAGGACAGCGTGGCCGCCAACATCGGCCAGCGCATCGCCACCGATGAACCGAAGCAATTGTTCAAGCTGTACACGAACGTGCAGCTGAACGGCAGCCTGGCGCCATGGAATGTGGGTGCCTCCGTGTACGCGCAGGACAAGATCTACCGCCGCGATACGGCCTACCTGACGCGGCAGGGCGGCTACGCCACCGTCGGGTTGACGGCCGGCTATCGCATCAATGAGCAGCTGCAGCTGCGCGTGAATATCGATAACGTGCTCGACCGCCGCTACTATCAGGCGCTCGGCTATTCCTGGTCGGGCGGGCTGGAGCGCTATGGCGCGCCGCGCAGCGTGCTTGTCTCGCTGAACTACAAGATGTAGCGGCTGCGCCAGCGGAGCGCGCCCGTGCGGGCGCCTCTGCTACACTGCCGCCGTCTTTATCTTTCCCCTTTGCCATGACCGCTACTCCTGTCCTCACACCCCTGAAAAGCGCCTTCCAGCAATCGCGCGCCGAGAATAACATCGAGCTGATCCTGCCTGAACTGCTGGCCGCGCAACTGCACGTCGTCATCGGCGGGCAAAGCGAGCAGATCGACCTGTTCCTCGTGCCGTCGCCCAATCCCGAGCGCCAGTGCGTCACGGTGGCGGAAGATCTGGCCTTCCTGGCCGGCATCGCCTTTCCGAAGATTCCCGTCACGGGCGCGCAATTGGTCGCCTCGATTCCGGCCGAGATCGAAATCGTCATCCTGCATGGCGATGGCGCCAATTACCTGACGCGCGAGCAACTGGCGTGGTTCCGCGGCATGCTGGCGCAGCATACTTGAGCGGCATTCCCGCCAGGCGCTTCAAGCCGGCGCGCGCGGAATGGATACGCTTTGCGGCCGCCGACGATGCCAGCGCGCAAGCGGCGATGCTGGCCAATCTGCGTCCCGTGCTGTGGCGCAGCGTGCTGCTGGGCGGCTGCGGCCTGATCCTCGCCTTTGTCGGACAAGCCGTCTGGCGCGATGCGGCGTACGCGGGCGAGGCAGTGCTGCTGCTCCTGCCGGCGCTGGCCGCATGGATCGTCGCCCTGTTGGTGCTGACTGGCCCCGCTCTGTCTTTTCATGTCGAGATCAACGACGCCGGCCTGTTGCTGCGCCGGGTGGCGCGGCGCCTGCCTGGCCATGACAAGGTGCTGCAACTGGCGCCGCGGCAGATCCGCGCGCTCGAGGTGGTGACCTACGCGGGCGCCGTGAATGTCTACCGCGGCGGGCCGCCGATGGCGCGCGTGGAGCTGCTGCTGCACACGACCCTCGACGACTGTCCGCTGATCCGCGTGGTGGGCATGGATCTGCCCGTGCCGCAGCGCTGGTCCTTGCGGCAGATCAAGGACGAATTGAGTCGCCGCTGTACGTTGGCCGGTATCCCTGTGGCCGTGCGGGCCGGTCCGTCCTATCAGGCATCTGCCGCGATACGCGCGCAGTGGCCGCCAGCCTGAACAGACGAGCGCTGTCGCATGGCGACCTCAGAATATTGCCTTTCTTGTCATAATATTGCTGAAGTCCTATGAATATGTTCGCAAAGCAACTATACTCATGGCTCTTTAAAAATCATCGTCACGCTGGCGGCCAGCCATCCGCGCCAGAGTTCGTACGCATTCCGCTTTTTCCCTCTGTAAAAAGCACCTTTCCCCCGCGCGGCAGGCGCGGGCGTGATGACCGAGCCTTGCCCTGGTCGACTGCTACCGTTGTCTTTTCCGCTGTGTTGCCGCTTTAGTAAAAAGCGTGGCGCCGGCGCGCGCGGTGCGCCGTCATGTTTTGCGACGTCACGTTTCACTCTATTGAGTTCACGACAGTATGCTGAGTTCCATCTTTGCCGTATCGACCGATACCATGCAGTACATCTATGGCACGCACAATGCGTGGCTGGTGCTGTTTTCCATCGGCATCGCCATCTTTGCCTCGTTCATGGCCTTGCAGATCGCCGGCATGGCGCGCAGCAGCGAGCGCGGCTTCCAGCGCCAGACGGCCATCATCACGGGCGCCATCGCGCTGGGCGGCGGCATCTGGTCGATGCACTTCATCGGCATGCTGGCCTTCGACATTTGCACGCGCGTCTCCTTCGACCCCAGCCTGACCTTGCTGTCCATGCTGCCCGGCGTGGCCGCTTCGTGGGTGGCGCTGCACATGCTGGCGCGTCCGAGCATCAACTGGCGCCAGCTGGTGGTGGGCGGCGTGCTCGTCGGCGTGGGCATCGGTTCCATGCATTACAGCGGCATGGCCGCCATGCAGACGTCGCTGACCCTGCATTACCAGCCGTGGCTGTTCGCCCTGTCGCTGGTAGTGGCGGTCGTCATGGCCATGCTGGCGCTGTGGATACGCTTCGGCCTGAGCGCCATGCGTTTGCGCCTCAGTCCCCTGGCGTCCTTGCTGGTCAGCAGCGTCGTCATGGGGTTGGCCATTTCCGGCATGCATTACACTGGCATGCTGGCGGCGCGTTTTTCCGGCACCCCCACGGCGGGCGAGAACACAATTACCGTGCAAGCGTCGTTCGTGGCGCTGGCCGTGGCCCTGATCACCGTCACCCTGACCGTCTTCGTGGCCGCCGCGAATGGCTTGCTGCGCTACCGCCAGTTGCTGCGCCACGCCAGCGCCAGCGAATCGCGCCTGCGCGCCATCGTCGATACGGCGGCCGACGGCTTGATCACCATCGATGGCCAGGGCAAGGTGCGTTCCTTCAACCCCGCCGCGGAAAGCCTGTTCGGCTGGCGCGAAGCGGACATCGTGGGGCGCGACGCCAGCGTGCTGCTGCAGCCGGCCGATGCGGCCGAGTACCAGGGCTATCTGCGCGACTACCTGGAAACGGGCGCCTCGCGCATCCTCGACAGCGGACGCGAACTCGATGGCTGCCACAAGGATGGCACGGTGCTGCCCATGCGCGTGGCGATCGGCAAGATCGACACGCCGGGCCAGCCCCTGTTCGTGGCGTTCGTCACGGACATGCGCTCGTCGCGCAGCATGGAGCAGGCGCTGAAAGACAGTGAGCGCCAGTACCGCACCCTGATCCGCAATATCCCGGGCGTGTCCTTCCACTGCAGCTTCGCGCCCGAATGGAAGATGATCTTCATCAGCGACGCCGTTTTCAACCTGACGGGCTGGATGCCGCAGGACTTCATCGAGGGGAGAGTCAGGCTGTTCGAGCTTGTGCACCCGGACGACCGCCAGCGCGTCAACGACACCTGCGTGCAGGCGGCCGGCGAAAAGCGTGATTTCGAAAACGTCTACCGCATGATGCACCGCGACGGGCGCGAGCGCTGGGTGCGCGAAAGCAGCGGGCCCGTGCTCGATAACGACGGCGTGGTGCGCTGGATCGACGGCGTCATCCTCGACATCACGGAAAGCGAATTGCGCAACGCCGAATACGAAGGCAAGGTGACGGCCATCTCGCGCGCGACGGCCGTCGCCGAGTTCGACCTGCAGGGGCGCATCCTGGCGGCCAACGAGAACTTCCTCGACCTGGTCGGCTACCGGCTCGACGACGTGCTGGGCCTGCACCACAGCATCTTCTGCGAACCGGGTTATGTGACTTCGCCCGATTACATCGCGTTCTGGCAGCACCTGGCGCAGGGGGAATTCAACACGGGCGAGTACAAGCGCATCGACAAGGATGGCCGCGAAGTGTGGATACAGGCCTCGTACAACCCGATCTTCAACACGGACGGCAAGCCGTTCAAGGTGGTCAAGCTGGCCACGGACGTGAGCGAACGGCGCGCCATGCAGGAAAACCTGCGTGCGGCAAAAGACCGCGCCGAACTGGCCGCCGAATCGAAGACCAGCTTCCTGGCCAACATGAGCCATGAAATCCGCACGCCGATGAACGCCATCATCGGCTTTACGGAAGTGCTGCTGGGCACAGCCCTGGACAGCCTGCAGCGCCGCCACCTGGGCACGGTGCGCCAGTCGGCCCGCTCGCTGCTGGAACTGCTGAACGACATCCTCGATACGGCCAAGCTGGAAAAGGGCGCCACCGAACTGGAACTGGTGGACTTCTCGCTGCCCGACCTGGTCGATCACGTGGCCGCGTCGCTGCGCGTCACGGCGCATGCGCGCGACCTGGTGCTGCATGTCGATGTCGATCCCGGCATGGGCCAGTTCTTTCTGGGCGACGCGCGCCGGGTGCAGCAGGTGCTGACGAACTTGATCGGTAACGCCGTCAAGTTCACGGAAGTGGGCCATGTGCGCGTGGCCGTCGACATGCAGGGCGAGCAGGTGCATATCGCCGTGCACGACACGGGCATCGGCATTCCTGCCGACCGCCTGGATAAAATCTTTGCCCCGTTTACGCAAGCCGATTCCTCGATGAGCCGGCGCTTTGGCGGCACGGGCCTGGGCACGACGATTTCGCTGCAGCTGGTCGAGCTGATGAAAGGTACCATCACCGTGGAAAGCACCCTGGGCGTGGGCAGCGTGTTCCACGTGCTGCTGCCGCTGGCGCCGGGCAAGGCCGTGGCGCGCCGCAGCGAGCAACCGGTGGTGGCCCTGCCGCCGCTGCGCATCCTGGCGGCCGACGACGTGCCGCAGAACGTGGAGCTGCTCTTGATCAGCCTGGGCGCGGCCGGCCACCAGGTGATCGCCGCCAGCGATGGCGAGAGCGCCGTGCGCGAGTTCAGCAAGGGCAGTTTCGACATCGTCCTGATGGACGTGCAGATGCCACGCATGGATGGCCTGGAAGCGACGCGCCTGATCCGCGTATTCGAGCGCGAGCAGGGCCTGAAGGCGACACCCATCATCGCCCTGACGGCCAGCGTGCTGGAACAGGACCGGCGCGCCGCGCAGACGGCCGGCATGAACGGCTTTGCTTCAAAGCCGCTGGAAATGCACAAGCTGACGGCGGAAATCGCCCGCCTGCTCGATATCGCCGTGGCCATGCCGCCGCCAGCCGCTGGTGCTGCGGCACGCGCGGCGGCCGGCCAGGTCGACTGGCAGCGCGGCATCGCCCTGTGGGGTGGACGCGAAGCCTTGCAGCGCGCGATTGGCCGCTTCGTGCAGGCCAATGGCGATTGCGCCGCCATGCTGGCGGCGGAACTGGAGCGCGGCGGCGTCAGCGTGGCCGGCCATCTGCTGCACCGTATCAAGGGTGCGGCGGGCAACCTGTGCCTGGTGCAGGTCGAAAGCCTGCTGGGACGCATCGAGCAAGCCATCGCGCGCCAGCTGCCGGTGACGCAATTGCTGGTGCAGCTGGCGGCCGCCTTCATGGCGCTGGCCGGCGAGCTGGAAGAGGCGGGGCTGCCGGCCGTGGCCATGCAGGCGCCGGCCGCCGGCGCGCTTCTCGATGCATCCGCCGCGGGCGCCTTGCTGCGGCAAGCCATCGCCAGCCTGGAAGGCGGGCAACTGGACGACGCCCTGATGGCGCAGATCGCCGCCATGCTGGCGCCGCACGGCCAGCAGCCGCGCCTGCAGGCGCTGGCCAGCGCCATCGACGACTTTGAATTTGCGCGCGCCGCGGGCGTGCTGCGCCAGCTGCTGGCGTGGCTGGAAACGCCAGCGCCTGCCGACCTTTCCTGATACTGGGCTAACGATGACCTTACACGAAGACAAACCGATCCTGCTGCTGGTCGACGATGAAGCGACGAATCTGCAGGTGCTGCGCCAGATTTTGCAGGACGATTACCGCCTGCTGTATGCGAAGGATGGCGAGAAGGCGCTGGAACTGGCGCAGAACAATCCCGTCGAACTGATCCTGCTCGACATCATGATGCCCGCCATGACGGGCTATGAAGTGTGTCGGCAACTGAAGGCCATGCCGGCCACCGCGTCCATCCCCGTCATTTTTGTGACGGCCCTGTGCGACGTGAAAGACGAGGCGGACGGCTTTGACGCGGGCGCCGTCGACTACATCACGAAACCCGTCAGCCCGCCCATCGTGCGCGCCCGCGTGCGCACGCATCTGTCGCTGGTCGACGCCGAGGAATTGCGCCGCTCGCGCCTGCAGGTGATCCAGACCCTGGGCCAGGCGGCCGAGTACAAGGACAACGAGACGGGCATGCACGTCATCCGCATGAGCTATTACGCGCGCCAGCTGGCACTGGCGGCCGGCTACAGCGCGGCCAGGGCGGAAGATTTATTGAATGCGGCGCCCATGCACGACGTGGGCAAGATCGGCATCCCCGACGCCATCCTGCAAAAGCCGGGCAAGCTCGATGCGGACGAATGGCAAGTCATGCGCCGCCACGCGGAAATCGGCGCGGCCATCATCGGCGAGCACGCAAGCGGCCTGCTGAAAATGGCGCGCACCATCGCCCTGACGCACCACGAGAAATGGGATGGCAGCGGCTATCCGCAAGGCTTGAAAGGCGAGGAAATCCCCCATGAAGGCCGCATCGTCGCCATTGCCGACGTCTTCGACGCCCTCACCAGCGAACGCCCGTACAAGCGCGCCTGGACCATCGACGAAGCCATCGCCACCATGCAGCGCGACAGCGGCACGCACTTCGACCCGGAGCTGCTGGCGCTGTTCGTGGAACAGCTGCCAGCCATGCTGGAGATCAAGGACAAGTGGCGCGAGCCGGTATAGGGAATCTCAGATCAGGGCGGGTCCACGCGCAGGTGATCGGCCAGCAACTGTGCATACGCAGCGCTGTCGCCAAATGCCAGCTGTGAGCACGCCATGGTCTGGCCCAAGGTTGCCATGTGGCGCGATGAAATGGCATACGCAAGTTTGCCGGGCTGGCGGCGCGATGGATACATGAAACCGTGAATCGCGCCGGCTTCCTGTGCGATGATCTGATCCAGCTACCAGCCCAGCCATTGGCACCAGCCGTGATCGGGGCTGCGCAATTGGTCAAAAATGCCGAGCCGGCTGGCGGCAAGCCCTGTCAGATCGAGCAATTGCAGCGGGGTGCTGAATGGCAAGGTCGCGATCAGCGCTTGTTCCGCCCTGTGCGCGATGTAAAACGTGCCCGGGCGCGTGACGTCGTTGCGGCAAAGCTGGGCTTCCCAGGCTGCCGTGTAGGCATCCTCCGCAATATATACCCAGTGATAGGGGAAGCCGTTTGAGTCAGCCAGCTCGGCGGGCGGCCCGAAGCGGTAGGTGCGTTCGACCTTCGCGGGCCAGATGGATGCCACGTTCCACGCTGCGCGTATCAGGGCCTGGCCAGCTGGAAAGGTGACGATATTGCGCAATAATTCTGCGCTCAACGATGCCAGCGCCGGCAGGCGCGCAGCCATGTCCGCTGGGACGGGGGACGTTGTATGTCCGTGTTGCATGTTAACCCACGATGTCAGCCATCCCCCTATGCTGCCACTTCGCCACCGCAAGCACCTTGCGCAATCTCTCGTTTGCCGGCAGATTCAGCAGCGCCTGCTGGCCTGGATGGATCTCGGCCCGCGTCTCGAACGATTTGCCTGCAAGCATCTCTGCTGGCGACAGTTCGTTGAGTTCGTCTGCACCACTGATCCAGAAGGCATGGATTTCACTGCTGGGCTGGCCGGCAAGGATGGCCAGTACCGGCGCGATCAGTTCCGGTACGGGCTGGACAAATTGCCACGCAGGAAATTCCTTGCCGATACTGCGCCCCTTGGGCGTTACGCAATAAAACCGATTGTTTTCCACCGCGCGATACAGCGACGCCTGCGATAGTTCCACCCATCCTTGTCCAATGACATCGGATACCTTGAGTTTTGACCCTGGGAGCTGGCGCGGCGTGAGCGGCGGCGGGGCGCCCAGCGAGGCGCGCGCCTCATGGAGCGCACGCGTGGCCAGGTCGATCAGGCGCGGGCGCTCGGGCCCTTGCGCCAGTATGTCGAGCTGTGCGGTCACGAGGCGCGAGAATTGTTCCACCAGCCGCAGGTCGCTATCCGTTAATGCCTGAAGCTCGGGCGCCAGAGTATCGTGATGCAGATGCGCTGTCATGATGATTCCTTTGCAGTAGCGTGGTAAAGAACATCATATACAAGATTCTCATGTTTCGCAACTTTATCATGCGATGTAACTTTCTTATCCAGCGATAAGGCATGCGGAAAGAATGCCAGGTGCATCAGGGCAAGGTGTCAGGCATGCGCAAAATCCGCCGTATCTCCAGAATCGCCTGCGGACTTTCCTGCACGCTGTGCCACGACGGGATGACTTTTTCCGACAGGGCGCCGTCGAGGTGGGCGCTGGCGTAGGGCACCACGCCGTCGCTCGATTCCGCCAGCGGCAGCTCCGGCGTGTCGTTGCCCATGATGGAGTAGTAGCGCACCTTCGGGCTGATGGGCAGGTCGGCTACCAGGCGCACGAACGGATCCTTGTCGCTGAGGTTATCGATGCTGTTGGGGATGCGCAGCGGTTCGCTGCTGCCCGTGTCGAGCTGCGCCAGGCTGCCGGCTGCGTCGGACAACTGGTCGAGCATGTTGATGGGCAGAGTGATCAGGTTGGCGATCCAGCGCGCCACCTTGTGGTTGGCGAACGAGGTGCCGCGGTGCGGCGCGGCGATGAAGATGGCGCGGTTCACTTGCGGCATGGCCGTGAAATTCAGGTAGGGCGCCAGGCCGGCGCGCACTTTTTCCGCCTTCTTGCCCTTCAAATTGTATTCTTCCGTGATGGCGTCGAGCAGGGTGTTGCTGGCATCGGAGACCATCAGGCGCGCCAGCACGCCGCCCATGCTGTGGCCGATCAAGACCATGTCGTTGGCCGCGTCGGCCTTGGCCGAAGGGTCGAACTGCGCCAGGGTCGCATTCAGCGCCTTGCGGATGGCGGCGTTGTTGGCCGCCAGCGGCGCATTGCTCGGGTAGTACACTTGCCAGATCTGGTAGCGGCGACGCAGCTGTTCGTCGCCCATCAGTTCATTCGCCACGTTGATCCACGCTTCCGGGCTGCTGGCCAGGCCGTGCAGCATGACGATGGTGCGCTTGTTCGGATCGTAGGGCTGCATCAGGTGCACCTGCGGGCGCGAGATGCCGTCGGCGCGGCCGAACAGGGTGCGCAGCGCCTGCACGCCGAAGCCGGAACGGGCCAGCCACAGGCCATAGCCGGCCGTGAAATTGGCGGCCACGGGCAGTTCCTGGCCCGCCATGCGCGTCGATTCGCTGCGCGTCGGGTCGACCAGCATCACCAGCAGCTGCTGCGTGGCCAATACTTCCTGCAGGCTGTTGCCGTCGAAGCGGATCAGCGCCGTGACGACGGGGAAGCGGGTTTCCTGGTACGGTACGTACTCGCCTTTCGACGCCTGGGGCTTGGGCATGACGGCCACCAGGTCGGCGCCGAAGCCGTCGCGCCGGTACACATTGCGCAGGCCGGAAAACGACAGCGAGGTGGCCGGCAGCAGTTCGTCGGGCAGGGTGCCGTCGTCGGGCAGGCGCAGGGCCGACAGTTCGCTGTCGATCTGCCAGCCGGCGACGCGGATCACATTGCCGTCCGGCCGGTATTCGCCACGGTGGCGAAACAGGTTGCCGACGGCTTTTTGCACGGCATAGTTATAGTAGTCGCGGATTTGCGTCTGGCGTTCCTCGAAGGCGCGCTGGCCCGGCGTGCGCGTCGTGTAGAACAAATAGGCATACGCGTAGCGGGCCGATTCGAGCCAGGCGGCCAGCGTTTCGGCACTCGGGTGGCCGCCCTGTTTTTCTTCCGCCAGCGCGCTTTCCAGCCACAGTTCGGACAAGGTGGCCAGGCGCTGCTCGTCGCTGAGCAGCTCGGAGCGGGCCAGGTCGGCGCGGCAGCTGCCCGTATTGGCTTCGCAAGCGGCGATGTCGCTGCCGATGATGCGCAGCACTTCGCTGGCCGAGGCGCTGAGTTTGCCCGTGGTGAGGATGTCGCCGCGCCGCTGCTGCAGGTAGTCGGCCGGCGAGATCGCGCTGACGGTGACGGCGGCGCAGCCGCTCAGGAGCGCCGCCGCGCACAGCAGGGCGCATACGCGCAGGCGCCGCATCGGCATTAGCATGTAGGCGCGCGCCTTAGAACGAGTAGACCAGGGTCAGCGACGTTTGCGTATCCGTGTTCTTCTTGTCGTCCGGTACGCGCGTGTCGTTGCGGGCGCTGAAGGCGGCCTTCATCTGCATGGTGCCGTTGATTTTCGTGCTGAGCGCTGTTTCGGCGATCGAGTGGGTGTTCGAGGTGCCCCGTTCCACGCTGACCGTCTGGGTGAACATGGCTGACTGGCTGATCTTCCACTTCATGGCGGCCGCGCCGCGCACCGTCAGGCCGTGTTCCGATTCACCCGCGTCGTTGGTGCCGCTGAAATAGCCCGGACCGACTTCCACGTCGACGCTCTTGTCGCTCGACTGGTACCAGCGCGAGCCATGACCGACGGCCAGCGTCGAGTATTTGGTGTAGGCGCCGAACTTGTCGTTGACATGCGAGGCCAGCACGAACAGCTTTTCATGGTCGGCCATCAGCTTGTAGGCGGCCTTGGCGGAGGCGGAAAAGCGTTCGGCCGAGCGTTCGCGCACTTTCTCGCCATCGTCGTTGGTCGTTTCGTCTTCCTTGAAGTAGCCGCTGAAGATGTACTGGTTGCTCCAGTCATCGAGTTCCTGGCGCGCGTCGATCTTGCCCGTGACGGAAGTGCCGACCGTATTGCCCGAGGTGGTGATGGCGCCCAGTTCGGCGGAAGTGCTCCAGCTGCCGATGGGGATTTCATCGAACAGCATGCTTTGTTTGGTGTCTTTGGTGTCTGCGGCGGCGCTGCCGCAGCTGATGGCCATGGCCAGCGCCAGTGCGAGAGAGTGGGTCGATTTCATGGCAGTATTGGTTTGTGGCGTGCGCCAGGCGCGCCTGATCTTCGTTAATGGCAGTGGTGGTTTGCAGGCCGCGGCAAGCCGGAAGGCGCCGAAAACATGCGCACATCAGCATGCGCGCGCGGGCGCGGCCAAACATTGTCGAGGCTGTATTGTACCCGACCCTGCCATCGCGCGCCGCACGCGGCGGGGCTGGCAAGTGGCGCGCGCCTGGCGTATGCTGCGCCTATTTGCTGCCTGATCTTTACAAGGAACTCCCGTGCGCTGCCTGGTCATCGAAGACGAAGCTGAAACTTCCCGCTATATCTGTGCCGGCCTGCGCGAGGCGGGCCACGACGTCACCGCCTGCGACAATGGCATCGACGGCATGCGCCTGGCCTGCGGCGAAGACTGGGATGCGCTGGTGCTCGACCGCCTGCTGCCCGGCGAGATCGATGGCCTGGCCATCGTCGCGCGCCTGCGCGGCATGGGCCGCAACACGCCCGTGCTGGTGCTGTCGGCCCTGTCCAGCGTCGACGAGCGCGTGCGCGGCCTGCGCAGCGGCGGCGACGACTACCTGTCAAAACCGTTCGCCATCGCCGAACTGCTGGCGCGCATCGAGGCGCTGCTGCGGCGCGCCGCGCCCGTGCCCGAAGCGACGCAGCTGCAGGTGGCCGACCTGGTGCTCGACATGCGCACCATGCGCGTGACGCGCGCCAACCGGCAGATCGCCCTGCAGCCGCGCGAATTTCGCCTGCTGGAATACCTGATGCGCCACCAGGGCCAGTCCGTCACGCGCGCCATGCTGCTCGAAGCCGTGTGGGACTACCATTTCGACCCGCAGACCAACGTCATCGACGTGCAGGTGAGCCGTTTGCGCACCAAGGTGGACAAGGAATTCTCGCCGCCGCTGATCCACACGGTGCGCGGCGTCGGCTACACACTGGGCGTGATCGACGGTGCGTAACTGGCACCGCTCGATCGCTGCCCGCCTGGCGCTTGGCTACGGCGTGCTGGTGGTCGTCTCGATCAGCATCGTCTGCGCCGTGTTCTATTTCGGCACCATCGGCGTGCTCGATCGCAGCGTGGACCGCAAGCTGACCCTGCTCTCGGAGCGCCTCGCCGCGCTGTACCAGCAGGGCGACAGCAGCCGCACGACGGCGGAAATCGCCCATTTGCTGACCGACCGCACCGACAGCGACACGGAGATCTTTTTGCTGGTGGGCGCCGATGGCCGCCGCGTGGCGGGCAATCTGTCGGCCTGGCCCGACGTGGGCAGCCCCGTGGGACGCTTGCTGCACCGCGACGTCACGCGCGAAGGGCGCAGGGTGCCCGCGCGCATGCTGATCCGCGATCTCGATGGTGGCGCGCGCCTGTTCGTCGGGCGCGACATGGAAGAGGGCAAGTCGATCCGCACGCTGGTGCTGCGCTCGCTGGCCTATGGCGGCGGGGTGGCCATTTTGCTGGTGGTGGCGGGCGCGTGGCTGTTCCGCCGCCAGCTCGAGGCGCGTATCGGGCAGATCCGCCGCACGGCGGGCGAAATCGAGGCCGGTGACCTGAGCCGGCGCATTCCCGTCGCCAGCGAGGATGAATTCGGCTTGCTGAGCCGCGACATCAACCGCATGCTCGACCGCATCGAACACCTGATGGAAGGCGTGCGCCACGTGTCGAACGCCATCGCGCACGACCTGCGCACGCCGCTGGGCCGCATCCGCAACAAGCTCGATGGCGCCTTGCGCCAGCAGCAGGACGTGGCCGGCTATGCGCAGACGGCGCAGGCGGCCATCGATGATATCGACGACCTCACGCGCGTGTTCGACAAGCTGCTGCAGATCGCGGCGGCCGAATCGGGCATGCGCCCCGAGAATTTCGACGACATCGACCTGCAGCAGATCGGCGCCGACATCGTGGAAATGTACGAGGCCACGGCCGACGAGCAGGGCGTGCTGCTGGTGCAGATGTATGGCGACGGCGTGCCCGCGCGCGGCGACCGCAACCTGCTGGGCAGCGCGCTGGCCAGCCTGGTCGACAACGCCATCAAGTATGCGGGGCTGGGCGCCACGGTGGAAGTGTCGGCCGGCAGCGACGAGCAGGGCGGCTGGCTGGCCGTGCGCGACAACGGCCCCGGCGTGCCAAAGGAAGAACTGCCGAAGCTGACGCAGCGCTTTTACCGGCTCGACAAGAGCCGCCACTTGCCCGGCAATGGCCTGGGCTTGTCCATCGTGGCGGCCATCGCGGCCCTGCATGGCGGCAGTCTGGAGATCGAGGACGCGGCGCCGGGCTTGCGCCTGCGTTTGCGGCTGCTGCGCTAGCATGGCCGGCGTGGCGTATCGGCACATTACCAACTTGTAACCCCCTTCATTTTCGCCTCCCCCTATCATCGGCTCTACCCGGCGTGGAGCGGCTGCGTGCGCGCAGCCGCCTGTTCCGGGCTGCCCGCGGCCGTCGCCGCGTCCATTTCAGTAGAGCCGTTTTCATGCATACTTTTACCGCCACCGGCGACAACGCCGCGCCGCAGCAGGCGCCACTGCGCCAGCATGGCCACCGTATCAAGGCCGCGCTGGGCGCCATCGTCTTTCCCGTGCAGCGCGCGCGCTGGCAAGCGTTCATTGCCGCGACGCCGGGAATGGCGGCGCTGGCGCAAGCCCATCCCAGCCTGCTGTACAAGATTTATCGTCCCTACGCCAGTCGCCAGTTCGGCTGCGCGGCGCGGGTGGACCTGCTGTGCGGGCATTACCGTTTCCTGTGGCAGGCGGGCGCTCGGCCGCTGGTGGAATACGCGGCGCGCCGCGCGCTGGTGCTGGCCGCCATCGAGGGCAAGGATGGCGCCAGCTACCGCTTGCAGCTGACGGCCATCCACGACAGCCACCGCGAAGGGGAGTTGTGCCTGCGCCTGACGCGCGACGGCGTGCCGCTGTACCTGGCCAGTTTCCTGTTTCGGCCCCAGCCTGGCGGCGCCGTCATCCAGCTGGGCGCCTTGCAGGGCTTGCGCTCGCCCGCCGGCGCGCAGGCGGTCAAGGACGCCACGCGGGCGCTGCACGGCTGCCGGCCGAAAAACCTGATGGTGGCCGCCTTGCGCGACCTCGGCGATTTTTTTGGCTGCATCCACCTTGACCTGGTCAGCAACGCCAACCGCATCGCGCTGAACTGGCGCCGGCGCCGGCATATCTCGTGCGATTACGACCTGGCGTGGCGTGAATTGCATGCGCTGCCCACCAGCGGCGGCAATTACCGCCTGCCTTGCGGCCCTTGCCGGATGCCGGATATCGAGCTGGTGCCGTCGAAAAAGCGGGCGGACGCGCGCCGCCGCGGCGCCATGCTGCTGCAGCTGGCGGCGGACATGCGCTGGCAAGTGGCGGCCCTGCTGCACGCGCAATGACGGGGCGGGGCCGGGTTTCTTGACCTGCGCGGCTTTTTTGCCGGGCGGCCCGGCGCAAGCGCCTTGATCGGCGTATACTTGCGGGCGTCCTTAACCTGAAGCCAGTTACCATGCCAGCACAATTCCCCACTTCGCGCATGCGCCGCCTGCGCGCGACCCCGCAACTGCGCGAGCTGTTCCGCGAAACCGAGATCAATCCGCGCGACCTGGTCCTGCCGATCTTCGTCGACGAAGGCAGCAGCGATTTCATCGACATCAAGTCCATGCCCGGCGTGCGCCGCATTCCCGAAGCGAAGCTGGCGCAGGAAATCGAGCGCTACGCGCGCGCCGGCCTGCGCTCCGTCATGACCTTCGGCATTTCGCACCACAAGGACAGTCACGGCACGGACACCTTGAACCCGGACGGCCTGGTGGCGCGCATGTCGCGCATCATCAAGGACGCCGTGCCGGAAATGGTGGTAATGTCCGACACCTGCTTCTGCGAATACACGGACCATGGCCATTGCGGCATCCTGCATGGCGATACGGTCGACAATGACAGCACGGTGCTCAACCTGGGCAAGCAGGCCGTCATCGCGGCCCAGGCGGGCGCCGACATCATCGCGCCATCGGCCGCCATGGATGGCCAGGTGGCGGCGATCCGCAGCGCGCTCGACGCGGCCGGCTTCCACGATACGCCCGTGATGGCGTATTCGACCAAGTTCGCCTCCGGCCTGTATGGCCCGTTCCGCGACGCGGCCGGCAGCACCCTCAAGGGCGACCGCAAGACCTACCAGATGGACCCGATGAACCGCCGCGAAGCCGTGCGCGAGTCCTTGATCGACGAAGCCGAAGGCGCCGACGCGCTGATGGTCAAACCTGCCGGCGCGTATCTGGACATCATCCGCGACCTGCGCGAAGTGACGCGTTTGCCGATCGGCGCCTACCAGGTCAGCGGAGAATATGCGATGATCAAGTTCGCCGCGCAAGCCGGTGCCATCGACGAGCGCCGCGTGGTGCAGGAAACCCTGGGCGCCATCAAGCGCGCGGGCGCGGACATGATTTTTACGTATTTTGCGATGGATGTGCTGAATAATCCGTATTGAACATTCCCTGCATTTTTTTCACCCCAAAAGCAAATTCCGGGGTCAGACCCGCCGGGTCTGACCCCAGCATTTACGCTGTTGGGGTTCTTTCTGCATTCCCGCCTCCCATGCCTCTGAAAATCTCCCGCATCCTGCACGCCGGCTATGTCTTCGAATGCGAAGGCACGGCCATCGCCTTCGACCCCATCGTCGAAAACCCGTTCAGCCGCAA
Organism: Janthinobacterium sp. NKUCC06_STL; assembly: GCF_019345455.1. Taxonomy (NCBI): domain Bacteria; kingdom Pseudomonadati; phylum Pseudomonadota; class Betaproteobacteria; order Burkholderiales; family Oxalobacteraceae; genus Janthinobacterium; species Janthinobacterium sp. NKUCC06_STL. The sequence continues at coordinate 717,229 of NZ_JAHKQY010000002.1, read as the reverse complement.
CTGCCACGCGTTTCCGCCCGTGCGCTTCGACCTCGACGCCGTGCGCCGGCTGCGCTGGGATGCCGTCTTCATCTCGCACTTCCACGACGACCACTGCTCGCTCGACAGCCTCGATGTGCTGGACCGCGCCACGCCCATCTATTTGTACTGCGTCTTCGACGAACTGTTCGCCATGCTGCGCGCGCTGGGTTTTAGCCGCGTCGAGCGGCTGCACGTGGACGTGCCGGTACAGGTGGGCAGCATCGAGGTGATCCCGCGCCGCGCGCTCGATGACGATGTCGATTCGCTGTTCCAGGTGCGCGCCGCCGGGCTGAATGTGCTCAACGTCGTCGATTCCTGGATCGGTCCTGAAACTCTGGCGCAGCTGGCCGCTTTTGCGCCGTGGGACATGGTGCTGTGGCCATTCCAGACCATGCGCGAGATCGCCGTCATCGCGCCGTCGCAAGCGCAGCCTGGCCCAGTCGAACTTCCCGATGACTGGATTTCCCAGCTGCGCGCGCTGGCGCCCCGGTACCTCGTGCCCAGTTCCTGCCAGTTCGTGCAGGAAGACTGGTCCTGGTACAACCATGCGATGTTCCCGATTACCTATAGCCGCTTTGCCGATGAAATCGGCGCCGCGCTGCCCGAGACGCACATCTTCCGCCTCGACCCATCGACGGCCGTGTTGCTCGATGCGCACGGTGTGAGCAGTGCCGAACCCTTGCCCTGGGTCATACCCGTGGGCCCGCAAGACGTGGATTTCGACTACCGCCCCGAGGCGCTTGCGCCCGCCACGGCGGACATCGCGCGCCGTTTCGCGCCATTGAGTGACGCCGATGCGGCCCTGGTGCTCGATTTCTGCCGCCACGGTTTGCTTGAGCGCTACCGCGACATGGAGCTGCCCGAAGACAGCTATTTCCAGGCTCCGCGTGTGTGGCGGCTGTCGCTGTACGGCCATGACGGCGCGGCCACGGTCCTGCATTACCGCACGCATGGCGACCTGATCGACCTCGTGCCGGACACGGGCGAGGCGCCGGGATGGACCACCGAGGTACCGCTGGTGAAATGCCACGCGGCGCTGGTGCTCGGTGAATCGCTCACCTCGATGTACATGCGCATCAACGATGGCCCTTTCGATGCCGAGGCGCGGGCGGAACTGGACGAGGCCGACATCGTGGACGACCCGCTGATCCGCTGCCTGTTCAACGACGCCATCGGCGCCTACCAGGCGGCGCAGCTCAAGCGCTTGCTGGCCCGCTGAAGAAAGTCGCGCGACAGGGTAAGATAGCTGCTTCTGACTAGAACGGGAAAGACACCATGGCACAAGACAATGCACAAGGCAATGAAACCGCGATCCTGGCCGGCGGCTGTTTCTGGGGCGTGCAAGACTTGCTGCGCCGTTATCCGGGCGTGATCGCCACGCGCGTCGGTTACAGCGGCGGCGACGTGGCCAACGCCACCTACCGCAACCACGGCACGCATGCGGAAGCGATCGAGATCATTTTCGACCCGACCACCATCAGCTACCGCAAGATCCTGGAATTTTTCTTCCAGATCCACGACCCCAGCACGGAAGACCGCCAGGGCAATGACCGCGGCACGAGCTACCGTTCAGCCATCTTCTACACCAGCGACGAGCAAAAACGGGTGGCCGAAGACACCATCCGCGACGTCGACGCTTCCGGCCTGTGGCCCGGCAAGGTGGTGACGGAAGTGGCGCCCGCCGGTCCGTTCTGGGAAGCGGAACCCGAGCACCAGGATTATCTGCAGCGCTTGCCGCACGGCTACACCTGCCATTACATCCGGCCGGACTGGGTCTTGCCGCAGCGCGGGCAATAAGGAGCGAGGCATGCGTTACTGGCGCGTCGAGCGGCAGCCGGCGGAAGGGCAGCTGGACTTCGGGCGTACCCTGGAGTTGATGGCGGCCATCGGCCATGCGGACGTGAATGCCGTCGCCGGGGCCATCCTGAAAACGGTCAGCACGGTTGCGCCGATTGCCCAGTGCACGATCTTTGCCTATGAATTCGGCAACCGCCCACGGACTATCGCCGTGGCCGACCGGCGCGGTGGACGTTTCCTGCAAGATATTGCCGACAGCTACGCGCGCCACTATTACGCGCTCGATGGCAACCAGCGCGTGATCGCGCCAGCGCCGGGGCGAAAAACCGATCCCGCCATCGTGCTGCACCAGCAGGCCAGCGACGAGATCGACCATCCCGGCTACCGCGCCGTCTGCTATCAAAAACCGCATGTCTCGGACCGGCTATCGCTGCTGCTGCAGCCGGCCGGCGATATCTGGCTGTCCGTCAATTTCTACCGCGACAGCAGCCAGGGCAAGTTCCTGCCCGGCGAAGTGGCGGGCATCGAAACTCTGTCACCGCTGTTTGCCCATGCCGTCAAGCATCACTACAGCCTGAACGGCCAGAATACGCAAGGCGTCGCGCCCATGATGCTGGCACGGCTGCGCCAGCATTGTCCCGCCTTGAGCAAGCGCGAACTGGACGTGCTGCGCTGCGTGCTCGAAGGCCTGACGGCCGTGGAAATTGCCGAGATCATGGGCGTGCAGCCGTCCAGCGTGATCACTTACCAGAAACGCGCGTATAAACGCCTGGGTATTTCCAGCCAGCGCCAGTTGTTCGCCCTGTGCATGGCGCCAGCGCACGTCTAGTCCCTTCGGCGTAGGGATGGCTCCGCCTTCTTGACTGTTTTGGCCGCAAAACGTCCCCAAAATGGGGACAGCCGCCGGCATTGTCGTCTGCATACTGTGTTTCAAGCCGGGATCACCCGGCCGCTCTCACCCAATAAAATCAACAAGGGGAGGGCGACACCTTATGGAGACAAGCATGACCATCGCCACCACTGCGCCCGTTCCCGACGTGGCCGCCAAGCAACTGGAACAGCAGGTGATGCGCAAGGTATCGCGCCATTTGCTGGGATTTTTGTTCCTGCTGTTCGTGTTTTCCTTCCTTGACCGCATCAATATCGGCTTCGCCGGCCTGACCATGATGCAGGACCTGGGCTTGAGTGGTACCCAGTTCGGCTTTGCCACCACCCTGTTTTACATCGCCTACATCGCCTGCAGCATTCCCAGCAACATCGTGCTGGCGCGCATCGGCGCGCGTAAATGGATAGGCAGCATGATGATCGCCTGGGGCCTGGCCTCGACGGCGACCCTGTTCGCCGCCGGCCCGGCCAGCCTGTATGCGCTGCGCTTTCTCGTCGGTGTGACGGAGGCGGGCTTCCTGCCCGGCATGCTGCTGTACCTGACGTACTGGTTTCCCAGCGCCTATCGCGCGCGGGCCAATGCCCTGTTCATGATCGCCATGCCCGTGACGGCCGCCATCGGTTCCGCCTTGTCGGGCCTGATCCTGGGCCTGGACGGCCACTGGGGATTGAAGGGATGGCAATGGCTGTTCTTGCTCGAAGGCATGCCTTCCGTGTTCCTGGGCCTGGCCGTGTACGGCTACCTCGACGACTCTCCCAACAAGGCAAACTGGCTGAGCAAGCTGGAACAGCAGGTGCTGGCGCGCATGCTGGCGGCCGAGCACAAGCCTGCCGTCGTACACCTCGCGCAGCAGCAGAAGACCTCGGTGCTGGCGGAAATGCTGTCGCCCACCGTGCTGAAATTCGGCGTCGCCTATTTTTGCCTGGTCAACACCCTGGCGATGGTGGCCGTGTGGACGCCCTTGATCGTGAAAAGTTTTAACAGCAATGCCAGCAACACGCAGATCGGTCTGCTGGCCGCCATCCCGCAAGTGTGCACCGTCATCGGCATGATTGCCTGGGGCCGCCGCTCGGACCGCCTGCAGGAACGCCGCTGGCACATCGTCTGGCCCATGCTGCTGTCGGCGGCCGGCTGGCTGTTCACGGCGTATTCCGGCAACCCCGTGGTGCAACTGCTGGGTGTGTGCATGGCCTCGACGGGCGCTTACACGGCCATGTCCGTCTTCTGGACCACGCCGGACCGGGCCCTGAGCCTGGGTGCGCGCGCCATCGGCATCGCCGTCATCAACGCCACGGGCAATATCGGCTCGGCCCTGAACCCCGTCGTCGTGGGCTGGCTGAAGGACATCACGCACAGCTTTGCCACGGGCTTGCTGTACGCCAGCGTGCTGCTGGTGGCGGGCGCGGCCATCGTGCTGACCCTGCCCATCGCCCGTGGCAGCAAATAATATTGTTGAAGAGGAAACATCATGAGCGACACCTTCCACCCTTATCCCCATGTGCCGAAAGTCTATCCGCCTGGCAAACCAGCGTGCGCATCGACGCAGCACGTTCCTGTCCTGATCGTCGGCGGCGGCCCCGTCGGCCTGGCCACGGCCCTGGGCCTGGCGCGCCACGGCGTGCGCTCGGTGCTGATCGAAGCGGACGATGGCGTCTGCACGGGCAGCCGCGCCATCTGCATTTCGCGGCGCAGCCTGGAAATCATCGAACGCCTGGGCGCGCTCGACGGTTTTATCCGCAAGGGCTTGCCATGGGCGGGCGGGCGCAGCTTTTACCGCGACGAGGAAGTGCTGCATTTCACGATGCCGCAAGACGCGAACCAGAAGCTGCCGCCGATGGTCAACCTGGCGCAATACCATATCGAACAATTTCTGCTCGACGCGGCCGAACGCCAGCCGGAGCTGATCGATATCCGCTGGCAAACGCGGGTCACCGGTGTGGACCAGCGCGCCGATGGCGCCACGGTCACCGTGGCCACGCCCGATGAAACCTACAGGATCGACACGGACTGGCTGGTGGCGGCCGATGGCGGGCGCAGCGTCGTGCGCGAAGCGCTGGGCCTGAAATTGCAGGGCACGAGCTATGAAGGGCGCTATGTGATCGTCGACATCCATCTGAAGAGCGAGCGCCCGACGGAGCGCCTCGCGTATTTCGACCCGCCATCGAATCCCGGTTCCACCGTGCTGGTGCACAAGCAGCCCGACGATATCTGGCGCATCGATTACCAGTTGCGCGACGACGAGGATGCGCAGGCGGCCGTGCTGCTGGAAAACGTGGCGCCGCGCGTGGACAGCCTGCTGGCCATGATGGGCGAAACAGCGCCGTGGCATCCCGTGTGGATCACCATCTACAAGGCCAACGCGCTGACCCTGGAAAAATACCGGCATGGCCGCGTGCTGTTCGCGGGCGATGCGGCGCATTTGGTGCCCATCTTCGGCGTGCGCGGGGCGAACTCGGGCATCGACGACGCGGACAACCTGGCCTGGAAGCTGGCGTATGTCGTCAAGGGGCTGGCGCCGGACAGTTTGCTGGACAGCTATTCGGACGAGCGTGTGTACGCCGCCCATGAAAACCTGCGCCACGGCACCAAAAGCACGGAATTCATGGCGCCGCCGACCTTCGCTTTCGATCTCATGCGCACAGCCGTGCTGGGCCTGGCGGGCAAGCATGCGCACGTGCGCTCGCTGATCAACCCGCGCCAGACGAGCGCCATCGCGTATGCGCAGTCGTCCCTGAACGCGCAGGATAGCGAGACGTTCGCCGCCGGTCCCGCGCCGGGCACGGTCTTGCCCGAATGCCCGCTGGCGCTGCTGCAAGACGGCAGGCAAGAAGCCGGGTATATTACCGATTTGCTGAAACGCGCCGATGGCGATTTCACGGGACTGTACTTCAGCGAGGACGGCGCCGTGCCAGCCGAACTGCTGGCGCTGGGCGATACATTGCCGTTGAGTACCGTGGCGATCGCCCGCGGCGGGGCGCAAGGGTGCGCCTGGGACCATACGGCGCAGGTATTCCCGCTGTTTGACGCGCAGCCTGGCAGTTTTTATCTGGTGCGCCCGGATGGGCATGTGCTGGGGCGCTGGCGTGAGGTGAAAGCGGGGCAGGTGATTGAAGCGCTGGCGAAAGTTTTAAACTGAATAAACCCAAGAGCTGAACGGCTGGGGTCGGACCCTCAGGGTCCGACCCCGGAATTGGCAAGGGGTTAAAAATGGCGAGAGCCAGAGAAGAGGCAAAAACATGACCGACATCGAACTGGATAATTTGTACACCGAGCTGTGCCATACCATGGGCGGCCTGGGCGAGCAGCGTTCGCCCCTGTTCCTCGCCCGCTTCGCCCTGCTGGCCATGGGCGCCATCGGCAAGGCCGACGTGGTGCAAGGCTTGCTGCGCGACGCGGCCGACGGCCTGGCGGAGCGCGCATGATAGGCGCCGGCTACCAAAGCGGCTTCGGCAACGAATTTGCCACGGAAGCCGTGCCCGGCGCCTTGCCGCAGGGGCAGAATTCGCCGCAGCGGGCGCCATTGGGCCTGTATGCGGAACAATTGTCTGGCACGGCCTTCACGGCGCCGCGCGCGCAGAACCGGCGCTCGTGGCTGTACCGCATCCGTCCCGCCAGCCAGCATCCGCCATTTACCCTGGCTGAAAATACCCGCATCGTCAGCGATTTCCACGCCATGCCCCCCACGCCGCCGAACCAGCTGCGCTGGGACCCGCTGCCGTTGCCCGACGGCGCGACGCCAACAGACTTCATCGACGGCTGGCAGACGATGGCCGGCAATGGCAGCGCCGAAACCATGAGCGGCTGCGCCATCCACGTTTACGCGGCCAACCGCCCGATGCAGCGCTTCTTTTATTCGGCCGATGGCGAATTGCTGGTGGTGCCGCAGGAGGGCCGGCTGGCGATTGCCACGGAGCTGGGCTTGATCGAGCTGGAACCGCAGGAAATCGCCGTGATTCCCCGCGGCGTGCGCTTCCGCGTGACCCTGCCCGATGGCGCGGCGCGCGGCTATGTGTGCGAAAACTTCGGCACGCCCTTCCGCCTGCCCGACATGGGCCCCATCGGTTCGAACGGCCTGGCCAACAGCCGCGACTTCCTCACGCCGCACGCGGCCTATGAAGACATCGATGGCGCATGCGAACTGCTGGCCAAGTTCGGCGGCCATCTGTGGCGCACGACGCTCGACCATTCACCGCTGGACGTGGTGGCCTGGCATGGCAATTACGCGCCCTATAAATACGATTTGCGCCGTTTTAATACCATCGGCTCGATCAGCTACGACCACCCGGACCCCTCGATCTTCCTCGTGCTGCAGGCGCCCAGCGAAAATCCGCTATTTGGTTCCATCGACTTCGCCATCTTCCCGCCGCGCTGGCTGGCCGCCGAACACACGTTCCGTCCGCCCTGGTTCCACCGCAATGTGGCCAGCGAATTCATGGGACTGATCCACGGCGTGTACGACGCCAAGGCGGCCGGCTTCGTGCCGGGCGGCGCCAGCCTGCACAACTGCATGTCCGGCCACGGCCCCGATGCGCAAACGTTCGAAAAGGCGTCGCACAGCGACACGTCCGCGCCCGTGAAGGTGGGCGACACCATGGCCTTCATGTTCGAAACGCGCACCATCCTCAAGCCCACGCCATTCGCCTTGAACAGCGAACTGCTGCAAAACGATTATTTCGAGTGCTGGCAAGGCTTGCGCAAGCATTTCGACCCGGAGCCGTGATGGTCACGCGGCTCGCGCCAGCGTATGCGGGTTGGCGGGCCGCGCCAGTCCCAGATGCCCGCGCAGGGTGCTGGCAGCATATTCGGTGCGGAACAGGCCGCGCCGCTGCAATTCCGGCACCACCAGCCGGGTAAATGTCTCGAAGCCTTGCGGCAGCAGGGGCGGCACGACATTGAAACCGTCCGCCCCCCGTTCCACGAACCATTGCTCCATTACGTCGGCCACCGTCTTGACGGAGCCGATCGCTTGCAGATGGCCGCGCGCCACGCGAAAGCGCAGCACCAGCTGGCGCAAAGTCAGGTTCTCGCGGCGGGCAAGCTCCAACTGCTGCTGAAAACGCCCCTTGCCATTGTCGCCTGCCTGGTAGGGCAGGTCGGGCAGGGGGCCGTCGAGCGGATAGCCGGACAAGTCAAAGCCGCCAAATTCCAGATTGCTGAAGTCGACCAGGTCCTGCAGTTCGCCAAATTGATCCTGCGCTTCCTGGTCCGATTCGGCCACCACCACGGACAGTCCGGGCGTGACCTTCAATTGATCTTCCGCGCGGCCGTATTTCGCCATGCGGCCCTTCACGTCCGCGTAATACGCCTGTGCCACTGGCAGCGAGGTGGCGGAGCAATACACCATTTCTGCCAGGCGCGCGGCAAACTCGCGGCCCGTTTCGGAATTGCCGGCCTGGACCAGCACGGGGCGAGGCAAGTCCAGCAAGCCTTGCGAGGCAAAGTAGTCTCCCTGGAAGTCGAGCGGGTGGCCCGCCGCCGGCGGGTAGAACTGGCCGCCGGCGCGGTCGGGCCGGTCGAAGGCATCGTCGTCCCAGCTATCCCACAAGGCCTTGGACAGGGCGACGAATTCACCGGCCCGCGCATAGCGCTTCGCATGGCTGCGCGCTGCATCGATGCCGAAATTGCGCGCCGTATGCTCGCCAAACGAAGACACGACATTCCAGCCCGCCCGTCCGCCGCTCAGGTGGTCGAGCGAACTGAATTTGCGCGCCACGTGATACGGGTGCTCATAATTGGTATTGACGGTGGCGATCAGGCCGATATGGCTGGTGACGGCGGCAATGGCCGACAGCAGGGTGAAAGGCTCGAACGGCAGGCCGATGGCGGCGCGGCCCGTTTCCGGCGTAATGTCGCCGGCGCGGCCGATGAAGTCGGCGATGAAAAAGCTGTCAAACCTGGCCGCCTCGGCCAGCCTGGCGGCGCGCAGCCACCAGGCCAGGTCGGGCCGTCCGCTGGCGCTGGCCGACGGATGGCGCCAGGCGGCAGGATGGTGGCCGTGGCGTTGTAAAAAGACATTCAGGACAAGCTAGCGTGCTGGCATGGGGAGGTGCTCCGTGGTGGGCAGGCGACATTGCCTGCTCCTTTGCCGCAGCAAGGTTCGGGCCAACGCCCCGCATATGCAAAATCCGGATAAGCAAGCGCGGCACCATTCGTTCACGCCTGGAGATGGAGCGCGGTATAGTCGGTCCATGGAACTCTTAGCCCACAACTTCAGCAGCGATTTCGCGCGCAGCGCCCACCTTGCCCGTGGCGCCGGCGATGACGGCGACAGCGAGGCGCTCGTTGCCTTCCGTGACCCGCAGCAAATGAGCTTGCTGGTGCGCGCCACGGCCTTTGTCTTTGCGGACCCCCTCTCGCGCCAGTTGCACGAACTGATCGAGCGCATCGCCCCCAGCGAGGCGACGGTGCTGATCACGGGCGAAACGGGAACGGGAAAAGAACTGATCGCGCGGCACGTGCACGGCTTGAGTGGGCGCGCCGACCAGACCTTCGTGGCGATCAACTGCGGCGCGTTTTCCGAAACCCTCGTCGAGAGCGAACTGTTTGGCTATGAAAAAGGCGCATTTACGGGCGCCCAGCAGGGCAAACCTGGCTGGTTCGAGACGGCCAGCGGCGGCACCCTGTTCCTCGATGAAATCGGCGACTTGCCGCTGGCGATGCAGGTCAAGCTGCTGCGCGTGCTGCAGGAACGCGAAGTGGTGCGCCTGGGCGCGCGGCGCGCCATCCCCATCGACGTGCGCCTGATCGCCGCCACCAATGTGGATCTGGCCGAAGCCGTGCGGGCCGGGCGCTTCCGCGAAGACCTGTATTACCGGCTGCAGGTGATCGGCCTGCCGCTGCGTCCCTTGCGCGAACGTCCGGGCGACATCATGCCGCTGACGCGTCACTTCATGGCTATCTATGCGCAGCGATTGCACCTGGGCGAGGTGGAGCTGGGCTTCGACGCGCAGCAGGCCTTGCTTGGCTACCCGTGGCCGGGCAATATCCGCGAACTGGAAAACGTCATCCATCGCGCGCTGCTCGTGTGCCGCAGCGGCGTCGTGCGGGCCGAGGACTTGAGTTTGTCGGGTTGGCACCGCGCGCCTGCCGCACCTGTCTCTGCGCCTGTTCCCGACGCCTGGGCCGGCGGCGCCGACATCGCCTACGCGGCGCATGGCGCGGCCGGCCGGGACGATATGCTGGCCGCCGAGCGCTTTGCCCGCGCCTGGCAAGCCTTGCTCGACTCGGGCGAAGCCGTGGAATTCGAAGCCATGCAGCAGGAACTGGTGCGCGCCGCGTGGGAGCGCAATGAGCGCAACCAGGTGCGTACGGCCAAACACTTGAACCTGAGCCGCAACATCCTGCGCACCTTTTTGAAAAAGGCGGGCGCCATCGACTAGGCGCATGAGGAACCTCCCGGAGCCGGACCCGCAGCGATGCGGCTCCGGCTTTTTTCATGGCTGCTGCGCGCGCAACACGTTGCTGCCATGGGTGCAGCCAAGTGCTGCCAAATCAGCAGCGAATGGCGCTGTTGGGCCTATACGGCATGGCATGTTTTCTGCGAGGAGGGAAGGGCAGATCGCTACGCATGATGCGCCGCGACCTTTTTTCGATCCACGACAGGAGTCCATGCATGACCATCGAATTCATCTGGCAATTGCCTACCAGCGGCGACGGCCGTTACGCGGCGCCCGGCATCACGCGCAGGGGCGAGCGGGCCGCTGGCGCGCCCAGTCCCCTGCAGGCGGGCGTGAGCGACCCGCGCGGCGCACGTCCTCCCTTCAATTATTTCGACTACCTGCACCAGATCGCCCGCGCGGCCGATCTTTCGGGCTTCGACGGCATCCAGATACGCCACGATACGCAGGGTGATGAAAGCTGGATCGTCGCGGGGTATCTGGCCCGCAGCACGCGCCATTTGAAACTGATCGCCGAATTCGACGCTGCCTGGGGTTCTGCCGTGTACGCGGCAAAGAACGCCGTCAGCTTCCAGCGTTTCACGGGCGGACGCTTCGCCTGGCAGATCGGTCATGGCGGCGATGCCGCAGCGCGCCGGCGCCAGGGCGATGCCGTACCGGACGCCGACATTCTGCCGCGCATCGATGAATTCATCACGGTGGCGCGCGGCGTGCAAAGTAATTCGCCGTTCAGCTTCAAGGGCAAGTTCTTCGAGGTGCAGGACGGCGGCTTCAAGGGACCGCTGGCAAACCATCGCGTCAACAGCATTTATTTGACCGGCAATACCCCTGAATCGCTGGCCCTGTCGGCGCGCCAGGCCGACGTGCACGTGTTCGATGCGGCACCGCTGGCGGATTTGTCGCCAGCCATCGCCGGCCTGCAAACGCAGGCGGGCCAGTTGGGCCGCACCGTGGCGGCGGGCTTGCGCATCGACGTGCTGGCGCGCGACACCTTCGAGGAAGCCTTGCGCGATGCGCGCCGCTACCGCAGCGGGGCGGGATTGTCCGACGATAGTGCGTTTGATGGGGGCACGGCCGCCTTCTGGCCCGGCTTTGCGCAAGCGCAGACGGGCGCCCACGGCGCCTTGGTCGGCAGCTATGCACAGGTCAGCGCGGCGCTGGAAGCCTACGCGCAGGCGGGAGTTTCCAGCTTCGTGCTGGCGGCCATCCCCCATTTCGAGGAAGCCTACCGCATCGGCGAACACGTGCTGCCGCTGGTGCGGGCAGCGTTGAACACGCAACGGCAAGCAGCCTGAATCCCCTTATTTGAAGGAGTACCCCACATGGCAATCGATTTTTTCTGGCGCATTCCCACGCATGGCGAACCGAGTTCGCACCGCGCCCGCACCCCGTTTCGCGGCGACTGGTTTCCCGGCAATGACAACCTGCGGCAGGCCGGCCTCGGTGGTGGCGGCGCCGACGGTTTTACGTACATCGACTACCTGGCGGAAATCGCCCGCGCGGCCGAATTGTCCGGCTTCCAGGGCGGCTTGATTCCGTCTTTTCCGATGACGGATGAACCATGGGCCATTTCCGCGCTGCTGGCGCGCGAAACGAGTACATTCCGCTTCATGATCCCGTTCCAGCCCGGCTTTTTGAACCCCGTGGTGGCCGCGCGCATGACGGCCAGCCTGCAGCGGGCCACGGGCGGCCGCGCCCTGTACAACGTGATCACGGGCGGCGGCGGCCCTTCGCAGCTGTGGTGGGGCGACTCGGCCGGCCACGACGACCGCTATACGCGCACGACGGAATTTCTCGACGTGGTGCGCGGTGTGTGGCGCGGCGGGCCGTTTTCTTACCAGGGCAAGTTCTACCAGGTGGAAGACGCGGGCCTGGCCACGCCGTTGTCGGAGCAGGATTTCCCCGAGATCTATTTTTCCGGCTCGTCCGACGCGGCCCTCGGTTCCGCCTCGAAGCACGCCGATTACTACCTGACGTGGCTGGAACCGTTCGAGCAGCTGCGCGAGAAATTCGCCCGCGTGCATGAAAAGACGGCGCTGCTGGGCCGCAAGATCAAGTGCGCCGTGCGCGTCGACATCGTCGCCCGCGCCACGGAAGAAGAAGCGTGGGATGAAGTGCGCAAGGGCTTTGACGCCGTGGACCCCGCCACCCTGCGCCAGTTCCTCGGCGCCGATGGCGGCGATTCCGTGGGCGCCGCGCGCCAGCGGGGCAACCGCCCGACCACCTTGAACAGCTACAAGGACTTGACCACGGCGCCGAACATCTGGTCCGGCTTCAACCTGCTGCGCGGCGGGCAGACGCAGGGCATCGTCGGCAGCTACCAGCAAGTGGCCGAGCGTCTGGACGAACTGGTGCAACTGGGCGCCGACGCCTTCATCCTGGCCAGCACGCCTCACCTGGAAGAAGCGTACAGGGTGGGCGAGGAAGTGCTGCCACTCGTGCGCGGGCATACGGCGGCGCTGTTGCGCGCCGCCTGAGTATCACCTGTTGCCGCGACAGCAGCGTCACCGCCTGCTGTCGCGCAGGCAGCACGCGGCAGCGCCGCTGCTGCCAAATCAACAGCACTATCATTACGATAGTCTTCCTTTGTAATCAATCACTTACCGACGATTTTGCTGCGCCGCGGCAGCGGGCATGCGCCTTGCAGTAACAGTCATCACCATCTCGCGTTTTGACTTTACTCAAGGATAACCACCCATGCGCCGTTCAACTGCCCCCGCCGCCGTTTCCTCTTTTCCCTTTCATCTGACACCGCTGCGCCGTGCGCTGCGCTCGGCCTTCGCCATCGGCGGCTTGATGCTCGCTTCGAGCATGGCGCATGCGGAAGCGCCGGGCGCCGATGTCATTGCCGCGGCCGACGCGAATGGCGGCGGCGAGGGCGCTTCCCTGCAATCGGTGACGGTGACGGCGCAAAAGCGCGAGGAATCGGCGCAAAAAGTGCCGAGTGCGATCACGGTCTTGGGCGGCAAGGAGCTGCTCGATACGGGCATCGGCCGCTCGGCCAGCGAAATCCTCAATTATGTGCCGAACGCCTCGGCCGGCACGCAGCAGCATGGCCGCCCGCGCTGGTGGATACGCGGCGTCGGTGCTGGCCAGCAGCAGATCGACTTTCCGAATCCCGTCGGCTTCTATCTCGACGATGTCTACATCAGCAATTCCAGCGCCACGGGCTTTCCCCTGTTTGACCTGGACCGGGTGGAAGTGCTGCGCGGTCCGCAAGGCACGTTGTGGGGCAAGAACACGACGGGTGGCGCCATCAACGTCATTTCGCGCAAGCCTTCGTTCAAGTCCAGCGGCTACGCCAAGCTTGACTACAGCAGCTACGACACCACCCTGGCGGAAGGCGCCATTGGCGGCGCGCTGGTCGACGAGGTGCTGGCGGGGCGCCTCTCCTTCCATACGGAGCAGCAGGACAAGGGCCGCTTCCACAACCAGTTTACGGGCGAGCGCGATGGAAAGCTCAAGGACAGCGCCATTCGCGGCCAGCTCAAGGCCCTGATCGGGCGCGACCTGACGGCGAACCTGAACCTGCATTACCGCGACTACACGACCAAGGGCGCCACCACCACCGTGGCCAGCTATGGCGCCAATGGCGTCTACCGCAATGGCTATATCCCCAGCACCAATCCCGATGACGTCAGCACGAACGCGCCGGCCGACAGCGACGTGACGCAGGGCGGCGCGCAGCTGAACCTGGAATACGCGCTGGGCGAGCTGACCCTGACGTCGATCACGGGCTATGAAAACTTCCGCAACGAGGCGACAGGCGACAGCGACAACACACCGCTGGAAGTGGGCCGCAGCCGTTCAAAAGCCAGCAGCCGGCAAGTGTCGCAGGAGCTGCGTTTGACGTCGCCGCAAAACGGCGCCGTGAGCTGGGTGGCGGGTCTGTTCTACTTCAATGAAAAGATCGATTCCGATGCGGCCGGCGCGCGCCTGCCCAACGGCACGGTGCCGGCGCTGGCGGGCAGCACGCAGCCTGTCGGCTACAACCGCACCATCTACCAGCACAAGGCGCGCAGCGCGGCCATCTTCGGCAGCACGACCGTCAACTTCAGCGAGCAGTTCCTCTCCACCTTCGGCCTGCGCTGGACGACGGAAACCAAGGACCTGGACTTGCAGCGCGTGCAGGCCGCATCGAATACGGTGACGTTTGGCGACGCGGCCAACTGGTGGAACACGGTCCGGGGCGGCAATTACGCGGCCGCATCGGTGGCCAACAACAACTTCACGTCGAACCCCTCGACCACGTGGAACGCGCTGACGTATGACGTGACGCCGGAATACCGTTTCAGCCGCACCTTGCGCGGCTACCTGAAATACGCGCACGGCATCAAATCGGGCGGCTATAACACGAGCGCCACGGACGTGCGGGCATTGAATACGGTGAAGCCGGAAACCCTGAACTCGTTCGAGGCGGGCATCAAGTCGGAATGGCTGGACGGGCGTTTGAATTTCAACGCCAACGTTTTTCACTATGACTACAAGAACGTGCAAGTCAATATCACGGGTGTGTACAACGGCGACCCCACGCAAAGCGTCAATTACCTGCAAAACGTGCGCAAGGCCCATGTGAACGGCGCGGAATTCGAGATCGAGGCGCAGCCGACGGACAAGCTGCACATCAACGCCAATATCGGCCTGCTGCGTACGGAATTCGACGATTTCGCCATCCAGAACAATGGCGGCGACCGCTCCGGCAATGAATTCGTGCGCTCGCCCCACGTGACGGCCTTGCTGGCGGCCGACTACCGCTACCCGCTGGGCAATGGTGCGCAGCTGGTCTTCAGCGGCGACGTGCGCTACACGTCGAAGCAGTATTATTATGTCGACCCGCAAAACGCCGCGCGCGACCTGCTGAACCAGGGAGGCTTCGCGCTGGCCAATGCGCGCCTGTCATATGTGCTCCCCGGTGGCAAGCACCGCATCACGGCATATGCGAATAACCTGGCCGACAAGGTCTACCGCAACCACACCTTGACCAGCTTTGTGCCGGGCGCCGTCAACGGCGACACCGTCATCATCGGCCAGGGCCGCACGGTGGGCGCGTCGTATACGATTCAGTTCTGACCCTGATTGCCTGATGCAGAAAGGCCGGCGCTTGCGCCGGCCTTCTCATTTAAGCTGCCTGCAGCAGCAATGCCTCCAGCCGCCGCTGCGCCTCCTCCAAAGGCCGGCGGTCGATCCAGCTTTCGATATCCACGTCGCGGTCCAGGAAACCATGCTGCAGCTGAAAATCCTTCTGCTGGCGGAACAGCGCCACCTTGTCATCGGACAGGTCGGGCGCCAGGGTCAAATGAAAACCATCACGGTAGGCTTCGGCCACGGCATCGGCGCCGGCCCGCGTCTCGCCCTGCAGGATGGCCAGCACGTCGGCCTGGTGGCTGCGGGCCCAGTGCGCGGCGCGCAGCGTCTGCGTCAAAAAGCGCACGACCAGCTCGAAATGCTGTTCCAGCATGGATGCATGCACGGTGATCGGGCGTGGCGTGCCATTGTTCACGCGGAAGCGCCGGTCGGGTAGGGCGTCGATATCGATGCCTACTTCCAGTCCCGCCGCGCGGGCCGCCTCGGCCGCCGCAGCGCCTTTCACGTAGACGGCGTCGACTTCGCCGCGCAGCAGCGGCGTGATGCCTTGCCACAGGCCCGCGCCCAGATTGGCCGATGCCTGGGCGTTGGCGCCCACTTCCACCAGCTGCACATCGTCCAAGGTGAGGCCTGCCGACGCCAGCACGCCCTTGTAGCCGGCCAGGCTCATGCCGCGCGCGATGCTGCGCCCGCGCCGGTTTTCGCGCAAGTCCTCGGCGCGGAAAACGGGCAGCGCCAGACGCTTGCCCTGCAGCTGCGCCGGCGTCGTGATGCCGGAGCCGGGGCGCACGAGGATGGCTTGCCATTCGTCGATCCAGGTCAGGCCGATCAGGCGCGTAGGCGCCCCTTGTGCGCGCGCGGGCAGGGCCAGCAGGTTGCCCCCTTCGCGCACGAGCGTGGACAGGCCGTGGTCGTAATGGTGGCGCGCCAGCTCGCCGCCCACTTCCTGCAGGGTTTTCAAGGCGATGCCGTCGCGGGCGAATTCCTCGTCCAGCCAGCCCAGTTTATAGGCCAGGCCCGTGGCCGTGGGCACGGGGCAGCGCGTGAACCAGACGGTATCGACGGCGGGAGATGGTGCGGTAGTCATGGGATTCCTTGGTGGTGGGTGGAGCCTGGAACCGTGCAGGAAACGTGCCCGCGCCGCGTGCTGGCTGGCCGACAGAGCGTGCGCACGCCACTGCTGCCACGCCAGCAGGCGCTGTTGCGCAGGCAGCAGCGTTCCACCATTTTCCCGGCATCGGCGCTGGCACGCGTCTTGCAAACGTAGAGGCATGATTGACCCGTATTCCAACCCAAGCAAATGGAGCATGACATGACGGACGTGGCACAAGCGGAAGCACAACAAGTACAGGCGCAGGATCTGACGACGGCCGAACTGGCCTTCGTGGAGCAGGTGCGGCGCGATGCGCAGGTCGCCTTTGACGGCTTGCGCGAGACGGGCAGCCTGACGGCCAACGGCACGGTGGGCTTTGTCGAGCGCACCCCTGGCGGCGACAAGGTGGTAGTGGTCAACGATCCGGGGCCGTTCCGCCGTGGCCAGCCGCTGAAGGCGGCCGTGCTGGCGCTCGATGGCACGGTGATCGTGGGCGACGCGAACAACGGCGGCGCGCGTTACTTAAAACTGTTCCGCGAGCGGCCGGAAGTGACGTCGATTTCGCACGTGCACTCGCCGTCCCTGGGCGCGTGGGCGCAGACGCACCGCACGCTGCCGATCCGCTACGTGCCCGTGCAGCGCTTCCAGCTGATCCGCGAAATTCCCATCTATATCGACCGCCGCCAGCCGGAAGTCGATTTCATCCTCGGCGAAATCGCCCGCAACACGCACGCGACGGCCATCCTGGAAGCGAACGGTGGCGCCACCGTGTGGGGCAAGCAGGGCTTGCTGAAGCTGGCTGAATTCATCCTGCTGCTGGAAGAGGGCGCGCAAATCCAGATCGCTGCCGAAGCCATCGGCGGCTCGCGCGACTTCGGTCCCGGCGTGCTGCTGCAGCAATGGAAGATGAGCAAGCTGATCGACACGGCGCGCGCCTTGTCTCTGCTGCCTGCTACCGATTTGATATAAACCTTTCAAGAACAGGCCCCCGATGTCATTGAAATTCTTACGTTTGATCTGGCGCAAAGTATTTGCTACCGCCGTGGCGGTCAGCCTGCTGGCGCCAGCCATCGCGGCCGCGGCCGAGCCGCTGCCGGCCGCCGTGCGCATCGCCGTCGTGGCCCGCACGGCGCCGTCCGGCAAGACCGTGTTTGCCGGTTCGGCCGCCCAGGTGGCATCCCAAGGCTGGCTGGCGGCCGAGCTGGGCAAGCTGGGCGTGAAGCTGGAGTGGGTGCCCGTCACGACCAATTCCGTGGCGACGCAAGTCAACGAGGCCTTTGCCAACCACTCGATCGACCTGGCCCAGTATGGAGACTTGCCGTCGATTATCGCCAATGCCTCGGGCTTGCAGACGCGGCTGATTTTGCCGGGCGGCAGCGCCAACAACACCTATCTGGTGGTGCCGAACGGTTCCACGGCCAGGTCGATCAAGGAGCTGAAGGGCAAGAAGATCGCCCTGCACCGGGGCCGGCCGTGGGAATACCCGTTTGCGCGCCTGCTGGAAGCGAACGGCATGACCTTGCGCGACGTCAAGATACTCAACCTCAATCCGCAGGCGGGCGCGGCGGCCGTGGCGACGGGCGGCGCGGACGCCTTTTTTACCCTCAGCGACGCTTTCCTGCTGGAAGATAAAAAGGTCGGCAAGATCATCTGGTCCAGCAAGGCGCCGCCGCAGGACTGGAAGATGCGCGCTGAACTGTGGGCCGACAGCGGTTTCCTGCAACGCTATCCGCAGCTGGCCCAGCTCGTGGTGACGGCCTATGTGCGCGAGCACCACCGGGCTGCTGGCGCCGGTGGCGAAGATGAATACGTGCGCACCGAGGCGGCTGCGGGCCAGGTGGAAAGCGTCGTGCGGCGCGAACTGGCGGGCGACCACACGCCATGGCAGGCGCGCTGGTCGCCCTTGTTTACGGCCAGTCTGCGCCAGCACTACGTGGGCGAGGCGGCATACGCGAAGAGCGCGGGCCTGATCGGGCGGCCCCTGCAAGTCGACAGCCTGTTCGCGCCCCAGTTCGTCAACCAGGCGCTGGCGCAGCTGAAGCTGCAAACTTACTGGGCGCCATGACTTCTTTCACTATCGCCTTGCCGCGCGCCACTGCGCCAACGCGTGCGGCTTCTGTTCCCTGGCTGCGGCGCTTCGTGCGCTCGCCCTGGTCCGTGTGGGCGTCGCCGCTGGCCTTGCTGCTGCTGTGGACGGCCGCCACCACGTTCGAGTGGATGCCTGCGCACATCTTGATGTCGCCCTGGCAAGTGCTGCTGACGGCGGCAGACCTGGCCGACAGCGGCGAACTGGGCCAGCACCTGGGCATCAGCCTGTTCCGCCTGTTGGCCGGCTTCGGCCTGGGCGCCAGCGCGGGCCTGGCGTTTGGCGTCGTGCTGGGGCTGTCGCCTGGCTTGCGCAGCTATGTCGACCCGACCTTCAATGTCTTGCGCCAGCTGCCGACGGTGGCCTTGATTCCCCTGTTTATCTTGCTGTTCGGTATAGGCGAGAGTTTCAAGGTGTTTATCGTGGCCAAGGCCAGCTTCTTTATCGTCGCGCTGGCCGTGCATGACGCCATCCGCAACTTGTCTGCGCGCTATTTTGAGGTGGCGCAAGTGTATTGCTTTTCGCGCTGGCAGCGCATCCGCCTGATCGTCTTGCCCGCCATCGTGCCGGCCGCGCTGACGGGCATGCGCATCGCGCTGTCGCGTTCGTGGATGGTGCTGGTGGGCGCGGAATTGCTGGCTGCCGACAGCGGCCTGGGGCAGATGATGGAAATGGGCCGGCAAATGTTCCGCCTCGACGTGGTGATGGTGGGCGTGGTGCTGACGGGCGTGATCGGCTTTGGCCTGGACCGGCTCTGCCATGTGCTGGAGGCACGGTTGATGCGCTGGAAGCGCGGTGGAGAGTCCAAATGAAGCAACGGATGATACTCATTATCAAGGGCGCGCTGCTGCCGCTGGCCTTGCTGGGTGCCTGGCAGTGGGCCTCGGGCCAAGGCGCGGCGGCCGCCTACATCTTTGTCTCCTTGGGCGACTTGGCGCACAGCTTGCGCGACCTGGTCTTGACGGGCGAACTGTGGGTGCATCTGCACGCCAGTCTGGGCCGTACTTTGGCCGGCCTGCTGCTGGGCGGCAGCGCCGGCATCGTCACGGGTGCGCTGATGGCGCAGTCGCCGCTGGCGGACCGATTGATCGGCCCGCTGTTTCACAGCATCCGCCAAGTCCCCCTGCTGGGCCTGATTCCCTTGCTGGGCTTGTGGGTGGGCAATGGCGATGGCGCCAAGCTGCTGGTGATCGCCATCGCCGCCTTTTACCCAACCGTGCTCAACACGTATGCGGGCATGCGCCAGGTGGAGGGGCGCTTGCGCGAAGTGGGGCAGGTGCTGACCCTGACGCGCTGGCAGACCCTGCGCCAGATTCTGTTGCCGGGCGCCATGCCGGCCATCGTCACGGGTGTCACGCATGCGCTGGCTTTCGCCTGGCTCGCTTGCCTGGGCGGCGAACTGCTGTTTTCGGCTGGCCCCGGCATGGGTTCCTTGCTGCTCAATGGCGAAGTGTCGGGCCGCATGGACGTCGTCCTGCTGGCCGT
The DNA here is from genome assembly GCF_019345455.1 of Janthinobacterium sp. NKUCC06_STL. NCBI lineage: Bacteria > Pseudomonadati > Pseudomonadota > Betaproteobacteria > Burkholderiales > Oxalobacteraceae > Janthinobacterium > Janthinobacterium sp. NKUCC06_STL. Next base: position 697,379 of record NZ_JAHKQY010000002.1, on the reverse strand, counting down.
GCTCGTGATCGCCTTGCTGGCGCAAGCGATGAACGTGGCGTTTGCGCGGCTGGCGCGTTTGCTGGTGAAGGGGCGCAGCAGTGAGTGAATCATTGCCATTCCAGCCAGACGCGGCAGTCAGCGCCCGCGAAGGGGAGCTGCGCGCCTTTTTGCTGCGCTTTATCGGCCTGACCTTGCTGTCGGGCGTGACCATCGGCATGAACAAGGTGCTGGCCACCTTGCTGGGGTTACATTTACACGTGAGCAATTTCCAGCTGGCCGCGATCAGCAGCGCGGAAACCCTGGCCATGGCGCTGGGTACCATACCGGCCGGCTACATCTTGTCGCGCGGCAACCCGAAGCATCTGTATGCAGGCGTCAGCCTGAGCCTGGCGCTGGCTTTTTGCGTGCTGCCGTGGCTACCCGGCTGGCAATGGGTGGCTTTGCTGATGTTTCTCGTCGGCCTGTGCATCTCGCTGCGCATTGTTGCCATGAGCACGGTCTTCCTTGTGCGCCTGCCGGAACTGGGCCAGGGCAAGGCGGGCTGGTACAAGGGGACCTTGATCCTCGGCATGCAGTTCCTGGGACCTTTGTGCGGCAATTACCTGATCGCGCAGCTGGGCCTGAAGGCGGGCTTTTTGATCTCCGCCCTGATGTTCGCCATCCTGGCCGTGCTGGGCTGGCAAGTGTTGCCCAGCAATACGGCGCCGCGCAAGCTGGATGGCCAAGCCTTGCTGCCCGGTGCGGCCAGCCTGCGCGAACTGCTGCGCCTGCCTGTTGTGCGCGTGACGTACCTGTTCGAAATCCTCGCCAGCTTCACGGCGTCCAGCGTGGGCGTGTTTTCCATCTTGCTGGCCATCCGCATGCTGCACTGGCCTCCTCACCACTCCGTCTGGCTGATGGCCGTGCAGGGACTCAGCTGCGTGCTCGTGCTGCTGTTCCTGGGGCGCTTCGTGCTGGCCAGCCGCTATCGCGAGCAATTGTATGGCGGCGCGCACCTGGCCATCATGGCCGCCTTGCTGATCCTCGGTCTGTGGCCGAACAGCATCGCTTACCTGGCTGCCTCCGTGCTGCTGGGCCTGGGCCTGGGCGTGAATAACCTTGTCAATACGGACAATATCGCCCGCGCGCCCGTCGACAAGGCCAGAGTCTCGGCCCACTTGACCCTGTTCGGCATGGTGGGCGGCACGGCTGGCGCGCTGGCGGCAGGACGTCTGGCCGACGTGACGGGTTTACGCAATGTGTTTCTGATTTGGCTATTTCCCTGGCTGGCCGCCTGGCTGGTTTTCCACGGCAGCCGCTGGCTGCGCCGGGCGCCGCCCGCCGCCATTCCTTCCCTCGCCCCTACCGCAGAGAGTGCGCCATGAATGATTTCGTTTCCCCATCGACCTTGCTGCCCCAGCGGCAGCACCTGAGCGGCGGCTTGCAAGTGCAGCACGTGAGCAAGTCGTTTTCGCTGAAAGGCGCGCCGCTGCTGGTGCTCGATGATATTTCGCTGACGATTGCGCCCGGCGAATTCGTCGCCATCGTGGGCGCGTCCGGTTGCGGCAAGTCCACCTTGCTGCGCCTGCTGGCGGGCCTGGACACGGATTACACAGGCTTGCTGCTGCACGATGGCGTGCCGATTCGTGGCACGGATCTGCACCGGGGCCTCGTGTTCCAGGATCACCGTTTGTTTCCGTGGCTGACGGTGCAGCAGAACGTGGCCGTGGCGTTCAGCAATACCAGGGTGCCGCCGGCCGAGCGGGAAGCCCGCGTGGCGGCGGAAATCACGCGCGTGGGCCTCGACGGCTATGCGGATGCCTACCCGCATCAGTTATCGGGCGGCATGTCGCAGCGGGCCGCCATTGCCCGCGCCCTCGTGGGGCGGCCCGACGTGCTGCTGCTGGACGAGCCGCTCGGTGCGCTCGACGCGCTGACCCGTTTGCGTTTGCAGCAAGAGTTGCGCCGCTTGTGGCAAGACGAGGGCATCACCATGGTGATGGTCACGCATGACATCGACGAAGCCGTCTACCTGGCCGACCGCATCGTCGTGCTCGATGCGCGGCCCGGCAAGGTGCGCCGGGTGCAGGACGTGCCGCTGGCCCACCCGCGCCAGCGCGGTTCGCCCGGTTTTGTCGCCATCCGCGACGGCTTGCATGCGGATTTCAGCGATCTCGACGAATCGCATGCACCCGTGGCGCAGGAAGAACACCCCAGCAGCTTGTGGGATGGCAATGAATGGGCGCGCAGGATGGCGCTGTAGTTTACTTTTTGGCTGGTCCACCCACTCTGGAGATACACCATGAGCAATGACACACTCGACACCCTGTGGTACACGCGCTGCCCCGTTCCGACGGGCCTGGGGATAGCCTTGCAGCAAGGCTGGCTGGAAGAAGCGTTGCGCGCCGACGGCACCAGCTTGCGCTCCTTGCGCGAATCGGAGCAGGAAGCCGTGCGCGAATCGCATTTCGACCATACTCTGCAGAATTCCGTGCGGCACGGCGGCAATATTCCCGCCCTGTGGGCACGCGCGGCGGGACGCGAAACGCGCGTGATCGGCCTGTCGTGGTCGGATGAGACGCAGCTGATATTGACCTTGCCCGACAGCGGTATCCAGACGGTGCGCGATTTGAAGGGGCGGCGCTTCGGCTTGCCTTTGTGGGCCAAGGCACAGATCGACTTTGCGCGCGCGCAAGCCTTGCGTGGACTGGAAAATGCGCTCAGCCTGGAAGGGCTGGCGGTTGCTGACGTGGAACTGGTCGATTATGTGATCAACGCGGGCCAGAGCGAAACGGCGCCGGAGCAGGGCGCGGCGACGAATCTGTTCAGCGGTGCGCGGCGCGGCGGGCAAAGCCCGGAATTGCTGGGACTGCTGCGAGGCGAGGTGGACGCCATCTTCCTGAAAGGCGCCTCGGCCGCGCAGCTGGCGCAGCAGTTTGGCTTGCATACGGTGATCGACACGGGCATCCATCCGGAACCCTTGATCCGCGCCAACAACGGCACGCCGCGCACCCTGAGCGTCGATGCGCACCTGCTCGACAACCATTTCAATTCCGCCGTGACCCTGGTCGACCAGGTGCTGCGGGCCGAAGCGTGGGCGCGCGGTCATGCGGATGAGACGCGGCGTTTCCTCGCGCGCGAATCGAATGCCAGCGAGCACTGGGTGCAAGTGGCGTACGGCAAGGATGCGCATCTGCGCCTGGACACGAACCTGGCGGAAACGTCGGTCGCGGGCTTGCAGGATTTCAGCGACTTTTTGTTCCGCTGGAATTTCCTGCCCAGCAAGGTCGACGTGCGCGCCTGGATCGACCCGCGTCCTTTCGAGGCGGCGCTGGCGCAGACGCGCCGGGCGGCTTGAGCGGGAAGCACGTCAACAGTGGCCATGTTCGATGATGAGGAGAATACGATGCGGCGACGCACGGTGATGGGCGGGCTGGCTTTGCTGCCCCTGGCGGGACAGGCGGTGTCGGCGGCGAAAACGGCGGGGGCGCCGCCGGCGGCCCTGCGCATCGCCTCGACAGGCTTTGCGGAAAACGGCAAGGCGGAACTGGGCGGCATCGCTTACCGGGTGCAGCAGGAAGGCTGGCTGGCGCGCGAACTCAAACAGCGGGGCGTGCGGCTGGAATGGCTGCCCGTCACGGGCGACACGGGCGCCACCATGAACGAAGCGTTCGCCAGCGGGCGCATCGACATGGCTGCGTATGGTGACTTGCCGTCCGTCATCCTCAACGCGGGCGGCGTGCGCACGCAGGTGATCGTGCCGGCGGGGCGGGGCACGGACCAGTTCCTGCTGGTGCCCACCGGTTCGCGCGCCACGTCTTTGGCCGAGCTGAAGGGCAAGCGCATCAGCGTGCACCGGGGCCGGCCATGGGAACTGGGCTTGCGCCAGCTGATCGCCGACCAGCGCATGTCGCCTACGGATTTTCGTTTGATCAATATGGATTTGAAGCCTGGCACGGCCGCGCTGGCCACGGGCGCCGTCGACGCCTTGTTCATGATCAATGGCTATCCCTTGGAAGACAAGGGCATTGGCCGCATCATCTGGTCCAGCAAGGGGCTGCCGGAACGCAAGATGCGGGCGGAACTGTGGGCGCGGCGCGATTTTACGCAAGCCCATCCCGACATCGCCGAACTGGTGGCCACGGCCTGGCTGCGGGCCCAGCACTGGGCGGCGTTGGACGGCAACCGCGAGGCGATCATCAAGGATGGCACGCGCAACGGTACGCCCGACAGCGTGGTGCGGCGCAGCTACGACGATCCGGGCTTGCAGTGGAAGGAGCGCTGGTCGCCCCTGTACGACGACGCCGTGTACCGCCATTACCGCCGGGTGCTGGCGTTTGCGCAGGAACAAAAGCTGATTCGCCAGCCCTTGACGGCGGAAGAATTGCTGGAACCGCGCTTCGTGGCAGCCGGCCTGAAAAAGCTGGGACTGGCCAATTACTGGGAACCGGCCAAGGTGTAGTGCTGGCGTGGGATGTGGTTCAGTGCGGCAGGCACACGCGCCCCGCCACATTGATCACGTCGTCGCCCGCATGCGCGCGCAGTTGCAGCAACATCAGGGCCACGCCCAGCATCAGCGCCGCGGCGCAGAGTTTCTTGTGCATCGTCTTTTCCGTTTTCACTATCTATGGAGGTGTTCGGCGATATTATTGCCGAAATTCATCGTGCGGACTGAGCTTGTGCCAGGCGTGCTTTACAATTATGCATCGTGCGCATCCGCGCCATCTGAATGTTATGCATAGTATGTGAAGGGAATGACAAGCCTGTGACTTCCAAACCGATCAAGATCGCCGCCACCGTTGTCGTGGCACTCGCCGCTGGTGCCGGCATTTACACGTACACCCGTCCCGCAGCCACCGCCACGCCCGGCGCACCCACTGCGGGCAGCCCGGCCGCCGCGCCCCAATCCACCGTCGATACGGCCGCCGTAGCCAGCCAGTTCCGCGACTTGCTGGGCAATTTCCGCAAGATCATCGTGTTGCTGGCCGACGAGCAAAGTCTGCCCGAAGGGGCGCGCGACGAAGCCCGCAAAGTGGGGCAGGCGTTGTTCCATGAAAACCAGGAACGCATCGCCAAGCTCGATCTTGCGCTTGATCAATTGACGGCGCCCACCAATCCGGGCCGCTTCGAGGCGCTCGACAGCCTGTTGACGTATATCGAGTCCGATCCCGGCCTGTACGACGCGGACCGCCTGGCTTTCCGCGAACTGCTGCAAAGCATGCTGGCCGACGTGGCCAAGGATTCGTCCTTGCCGGCGATCAAGCTGCACAAGCGCATTTCCGAAGACCTCGATGCGCTGGGCGAGATCGAGCGCAATTACGAGAAGGAAATCCGGCAAATTTTCGGCAACCTGGGCCAGCGCGCCATCGAACTCAAGCGCGAGCGGTGGGACGATTATGTGGCGCAGCTGAAAAAACTCTACAGCCGCGAACAGATCCTCAAGGAAAACGGCATCGTCGTGCCGTATGCTGTTCCTCCGGCTGGTTCTGTGCCCGAAGCCAAGCCGGCGCCGAAGAAGGATGAGGCGGAAATCTTCGGCCTCGGCTTGCCGAAGAAAACCATCGTGCTGACCTTTGACGACGGCCCGCACCGTCGCTACACGGAAGAAATCAGCGCCATTTTGAAACAGTATGGCGTGCCGGCCGTGTTCTTCAACGTGGGCCGCAACCTGGGCAGTCTGGACGCGGAAGGCCACGCCAAGCTGAACGCGGGCGCGGAAGTGAGCCGCAAGCTGATGAAGGAGGGCTATGCCGTGGGCAACCACAGTTTCAGCCACGCACAATTGTCGAAACAGACGGGCGACAAGCTGAAAGGCGAAATTCTCGGCACCGACACTTTATTAAAGGCCATCAGCCCCGAGCGGGCCGCGCTGTTCCGCTTCCCGTATGGCGCGCGCAACAGCGAAGGCATGGCCGCGCTGGCCGATGCGCATTTGAAATCCGTGATGTGGAATATCGATTCGCTGGACTGGGCCGACCCCGTGCCTAGTTCCATCACGAACCGGGTGCTGGCGTCCGTCGACAAGGCGGGACGCGGCATCGTCCTGTTCCACGACATCCACGAACGCACGGTAAAAGCCTTGCCGGCCGTGCTCGACAAGCTGATCGCGGAAGGCTATCAATTCGCGGGCTGGGATGGCACCAGCTTCCAGGTGGCAAAAAGCACGGCCCCGGCGCCCGAGAAAGTGCCCGTGACCACCGGTTACGCCAATTCCTGGGCCGTCGTGATCGGCATCGATGATTACGCGAAGTGGCCGAAATTGCAATATGCGGTGCGCGACGCGCAAGGCATCCGCGAAACGTTGATTGAAAAGTTTGCGTTTGCGCCCGAGCGTGTCGTGACCCTGAAAAACGGCGAAGCGACGCGCAACAATATCTTGGCCGCCTTCCACGACAAGCTGGCCCATGGTGGCGTGCAAAAGAATGACCGCATCTTCGTGTTTTTCGCCGGCCACGGCGCCACGCGCAAGCTCAGTTCCGGGCGCGACCTGGGCTACATCGTGCCCGTCGATTCCGACCCGGCGCAGTTCGCCACGGATGCGATTCCGATGACGGAAATCCAGAATATCGCGGAATCGCTGACGGCCAAGCACGCGTTCTTCGTCATGGACGCGTGCTACAGCGGCCTGGGCCTGACACGCGGCGCCGGTTCCAGCTCCTTCCTGCGCGACAACGCCAAGCGCATCGGCCGGCAAATGCTGACGGCTGGCGGCGGCGACCAGCTGGTGGCCGACGGCGGGCCGAACGGTCACTCCGTGTTCACGTGGACCTTGTTGCAGGGCCTGGCGGGCAAGGGCGACCTCAACGGCGACGGCCTCATCACTGCCACGGAATTGGCCGCGTATGTGGCGCCGGCCGTGTCCAGCGTATCGAACCAGACGCCCGCGTTCGGCAGCTTGCCTGGCTCGGAGGGGGGCGATTTCGTCTTTGAATTGCCGGGCGAGACGGAATTCCTCAGCCCGAATACGACGCAGTTGTCGACGGAAGCCATCGCCCTGAACAGCAAGCTCGATGCGAAACCGGCGGCAGCCAGCGTCACGGTGAAGGATTTGCAGGGTGGCGAACAGAAGATCGTCACGCCGGGCGCCGTGCCGAGCTCCACGCGTCAGCTGGCGCAGCGGGCCAACGACCGCGGCTTGCAGCTGTACAAGGAGAAACAGTATGCGGCGGCGGAAGCGCAATTTACGGAAGCGCTGAAACTGCGTCCCGACTTCGCGTTGGCGGCGAATAACTTGGGTTTTGTCTTCTACAAGCAGGAAAAGTTCCGCGAAGCGGCCCGCTGGTTTGAAAACACGGTCAAAATGGACCCGTCGCGCGCCATCGCCTATCTGAACCTGGGCGACGCCTATGCCAAGGCCGGCGATGCGGCCAAGGCGAAAGCCGCCTATAAAACCTATCTGGAACTGGCGCCGACGGCGGCGACGGCCCCGGCCGTGCGGCAAAAGATGGAGAAGCTGTAAGCGTGTCCGGCAGTTTGCCCATCGTCCACGTGTTTGCCTGCAGCGGCCGTTTTCCCAGCTGGGAAGCGCTGCAGGCCTACCTGTCGCCCACGTACACGGAAGATGGCGATGCCGTGCCATCATCATTCTTCCTGGAAACGGGCCTCACGTGCTACGAGCCAGCCTGCTTTGAAAGCGCGATGCTGGCGTCGGCCGTGCCGCTGGCGCAATTGCTCGATGGCGTGTCGTATCCCGACAGCTGGCTGGCGCAGGCGTGCGCGGACGCGGATGGGCAGCACTTGCTGGCTGACACGAGCGTGTGCGTGTTTGCGCCGAACCAGCTGGCGCACCCGCAGCGCAGTTCGCTGCATTACGTGGGCAGCTACCATTACCGGGTGGATTGATCGCCATCCTGGCGTTCCTCATGTAATAGCTTGTTGACGGCCGCCAGCAGGCTGGTGCCCGACGTGGTGATGAAACGGGCGCCGGCCGCCTCCGCTTCCGTGCCGTAACTGGCGACCGTATCTTTGCTGCAATACACGATGATCGGGAGCGCAGGCAGCGCCTGGCGCACTTCGCGCACCGTGCGCACGCCCGCATCCTTGATGCGGCGGCGGTTTTCCACCCGCGCCATGTCCGTGATGAACAGCGCATAGGGCTTCTGTTGCAGCATGGCCAGCGCCTGCCGCGTCGACACGGCCTGGTCCACCTTGATGTTTTCCCGTTCCAGCTGTTCCACCAGCAAGGTATTGTTGCGCGGGTGGTCGTCCAGCCACAGCACCAGGCTGGCGGGTTTTTTCTCCGCCGGCATGCCGGCCAGGGCCGTGACGGCCACGTCTCCGTCCGGCGGATGCGCCAGCAGCAGCTGCGTGACGGCTTCCTGCATGTCGTCGAGCGATTTTTGCTGCAAACGGCTCAGTTCCGTCACTTCGATTTCCTTGCCGCTCTCCAGGCGCACGGATTCGTTCTTGACCATGCTGTCGGCCCGCTTGATCATGATGGACAGGTAGATGCGCGTGAGCAGGTAGCCGATCAAAAAACCATGCACGGAAAAGAACAGCATGATGCCGCCCACGACGGCCATGGCTGTGCCCGTATCGGTGGCCAGGCTCGGTGCGATGAAGGCGGCCATGCTGCGCGCGCTGCCGGGCAGGCTTTTGAGCTCGATCAAGCCCACGCCGACGATGATTTTCGTCAGCCAATCCGACACTTCCACCAGATTCGAATTGATTTCCATGGGCGTGGGCGTGCCCAGGAACAGGGTATTGCTGGGGTTTGCGGACGCCGCATCGGCCCCGGCGGCCGGCGGCTCGTCCGTGGGGCGGGTCTTGCCATTGGTGCGCTCGTCGGGCGGAGCTGCGTTGACGGTGCCCGATGGCAGGGTGCGCGGTATGCCGAACAAAAAACCCAGCAGCATGCCGCTGACGCAGAATCCCAGGCTCCACAGCAGTGCCGGCACGGCGTGGTAGTAGGGCGGCAGCAGGGCGCCTGCCAGCACGGCCAGCAAGCCCGCCAGCAGGATGAACAGCAGGATATACGGCAGCGCATCGCGCTTGCGCACGGCGGCGGCGTTTGTTGCCTTGCCGGTGCTGTCGCCCAGGTCCATGATCGTTCCTTCAAAAAATACTGAATCCAAACAAGCTGCCATCCACGTATATATCGGGTAGGCTAGACCAGGCCGTGGGCCCATATTGACATCATAAAAACTGGAGACGCGATGCGATTGAGAAAACGCAAACTGGTAGCAGCTTGTGCACTGGCATTGTTGGGCATGGGGCGCCAGGCGGCGGCGCAGGACCCGGCCGAGGCCGTCGCCATCGCCGATGAGGCGCGCACGGTAAGAGTGGCGGGCCATTACGACAACGCCGTCGGCACCTCGGATGCGGCCAGCCAGGGCGTCATCACTACTGAATTGATTGTCAACCGGCCTGCCTTGCGTACGGGCGAATTGCTGGAATTCGTGCCGGGGCTGATCGTCACCCAGCACAGCGGCGACGGCAAGGCCAACCAGTACTTTTTGCGCGGCTTTAATCTTGACCATGGCACGGATTTCGCCACGTATGTCGACGGCATGCCCGTCAACATGCGCACGCATGCGCACGGCCAAGGCTATTCCGACCTCAATTTCCTCATTCCCGAGCTGGTGCAGCGTATCGATTACAAGAAGGGGCCGTATTTTGCCGGCGAGGGTGATTTCGCCTCGGCAGGCAGCGCCCGCATCCGCCTGGCCGATAAGTTGCCGCAAGGCCAGGCCAGCGTGTCCGTGGGCCAGCACGGCTATCTGCGCGGCGTCGTCGCCGATTCGGTCGCGGCCGGGTCTGGCACCTTGCTGGTTGGCCTGGAAGTGAACCGCAACAACGGTCCCTGGGACGTGCCGGAGCGCGTGCGCAAGGTCAGCGGCGTGCTGCGCTACAGCCAGGGCACGCAAGATGACGGTTTCAGCGTGACGGGCATGGCCTACAAGAATAGCTGGAATGCCACCGACCAGGTGCCGCTGCGGGCCGTGGAATCGGGCCAGATCGGCCGCTTCGGCTCGCTGGCGCCCAGCGATGGCGGCGACACCTCGCGCACCAGCCTGTCGTACGCGATGCGCCAGCGCACGGAAAACCGCTTGTTCGAGCTCGACGCCTACCTGATCCGCTCGCAGCTGGAACTCAATAGCGATTTCACCTACTTCCTGGCCGACCCGGTAGCCGGCGACCAGTTCCAGCAAAGCGAGCGGCGCACGGTGGCGGGCGTGAACGCCAGCGAAAGCTGGACCATGGAGCTGTTCGGTCTTCCCCTGCGCAACAAGCTGGGCGTGCAGGCGCGCTATGACCGCTTGTCGCCCGTGGGGCTGTACAACACGGTGGAGAGAGTGCGGCAGAGCACGGTGCGCGAAGACAGGGTGCGCGAAGCCAGCATCGGCCTGTATGGGGAAAACACCGTGCAATGGCTGCCCTGGCTGCGTTCCGTGGCGGGCGTGCGCTATGACGCCTACCGTTTCAATGTGGACAGCAGTATCGAGGGAAACAGCGGCGCGGCGAATGACCACGTGGTGTCGCCCAAGCTGTCATTGATCCTTGGGCCATGGAGCAAGACGGAATTCTTCGTGAATTATGGCAAGGGTTTCCATAGCAACGATGCACGGGGCACGACGCAGACGCGCCTGGCCGATGGCGAGCCGTCCACGCCCGTGACGCCTTTGGCGCCGACGAAAGGCATGGAATTGGGCGCGCGCACGGAATGGCTGCCGGGACTGCAAAGCTCGCTGGCCCTGTGGCGCCTCGACATCGCGTCGGAATTGCTGTTCGTCGGTGACGCCGGCGAGACGGAGCCCAGCCGCGCCAGCCGCCGCCACGGCATCGAGTGGAACAACCATTACATAGCCGCGCCATGGCTGCTGTTCGACCTGGACCTGGCCGCCTCGCGCTCGCGCTATACGCAAAACGATGCGGCCGGCAATTTCATCCCTGGCTCCATCGACAAGGTGGCCTCGTTCGGCGTGACGGTGACGGACCAGGGCCCGTGGTCGGGTGCCTTCCAGCTGCGCTACTTCGGCCCTCGTCCCTTGATCGAGGACAATAGCGTGCGCTCCGCTTCCACCACCTTGGCCTACGCGCGCGTGGCGTATCAGCTCAACCGCAAGACGCGCATTGCGCTCGACGTGTTCAACCTGTTCGACAAGCGCGCCAGCGACATCGATTATTACTACGCCTCGCGCCTGCCCGGCGAAGGGGCTGACGGGGTGAATGACCGGCATTTTCATCCGGTCGAACCGCGTTCCGCACGCCTGACCTTGTCATATGCGTTCTGATAACGGTAGACTGGGGCATGACAGATCACTTGGTAAATACCAGCAAATTCCTTTCCCTCATACTGCGCCACGCCCCCGAGAAAATCGGCTTGACGCTCGATGCCCAAGGCTGGGCCGACATCGGCCAGCTGCTGGCGCTGGCTGCCCGGCATGGCCGACGCCTTTCCCGTGAACAATTAGATGACGTGGTGGCGCGCGACAGCAAGACGCGCTATGCCATCAGTGCCGACGGCTTGCGCATCCGCGCCAATCAGGGGCATTCGCTGGCGGCCGTCGATATCGCCTTGCCGCCCGCCACGCCACCGGCCATGCTGTACCACGGCACGGCCAGCCGCTTTGTCGAGGCGATCCGGGCCGGCGGTTTGCTGCCGGGATCGCGCAACCACGTGCATCTGTCGTCCAGCCGTGAAACGGCCGTGGCCGTCGGGGCGCGCCATGGCAAGCCCGTCGTGCTGACGGTGGACGCGGCCGCCATGCGGGCGCAGGGCCACGTGTTTTATGTATCGGACAATGGCGTGTGGCTGACGCAGGCCGTGCCGGCGGCGTTCATCGGCTTTCCCTGACTAATGGCGTAGCACCCTGGCCTTGGCTTGCCCCTGCCGCTTGCGGCGCCAGATCAGCACGCCGGTCACGCTCAGGCCCGCCACCAGCACGCCCATGGCGCAGATGAACAGTTTGAAGGGCCAGCCCCACATCGAGGCCATGTGCAGGGCGCTGATCCAGCTGCGGATGGTGTCGCCGCTGGCCGCGCCCGTGGGCAGCCAGGCGGCCAGCTGCCGGCCGCTGGCTGCATCGAAAAAGACAGTGGTGAGGCCCTTGTGGGCGCGCACGTCGCGGCTGCTGCGCACGCTGTAGCTGTACACGCCCAGCGCGCGTTCATACGCCAGCGCGTTTTCCTCGTGGATGGTGAATGCGTGCTGGCGCGCCAGCGCGTCCATCAACTGGCGGCCCTGCGCGCGCGCGGCCGGCCAGTCCAGCTGCGGCCCCGGCGACGGCATGTGTCGCGCGACGATCTCCTCGGCACCCTGGTGGGCAAACAGCGGATGCATGACGGCCGCATAGGCGCCATACAGGTTGAAGGCGACGCCGCTCCACGCAAACACCAGCAGCATGGCCCACAGCCACAGTCCGCCCGCGCGGTGCAGGTCGAATATGAGTTTATAGCTGCCGCCGTGGCGGCGCAGCAGCCAGGACGGGCGCCAGCGCAGCAGCCACGGTTTTGCTCCCGGCGCGCGTTTCTTCAGGCGCGCGGGGAAGGTCAGGGCGGCGCCGATGAAGCAGTCGATCGTCCACACGATGGCGACCAGACCGAACACCAGCAAGCCTGTGTCGCCCAGCGCCAGCGCGTAATGCAGGCGCTCGATGAAGGGCAGCAGATTGATGGCGCCCTGGCTGATGGCGCCCCAGCGGCGCTGGCCAAGAATCGCGCCCGTGTAGGGATCGACGAACACCTCGTCGCTGGCCAGCGGCGCGTCGGCCGCCGGACGCAGGTAAAACACCATGCTGTGGCCTTGTGGCGCGGACAGCGGCGCGTAGCTCACCTGCGCTTGGGGAAAGCGCGCGGCGACGGATTCGCGCAGCAGCAGGGCGTCGAGCGGCACGGCGCCCGGCGTGGGCGGCGCGGCGCGGAAGACGGCGGGCAGCATGGCCGCCTCCAGTTCATCCTTCCATGCGAGCGCGCTGCCCGTCACGCCCGCGACGATGAGGAAGCCGGCCATCAGCAGGCCCGCATAGCGGTGCATGGCCGCCAAGACAGGGCGCATCAGAACCTGTACATCGCGCTGACGTTGGCCGTGCGTTCGGCGTTGCGGTAGCACAGGTTGGGCAGGTAGCCGCAGTCATACAGGGTCTGCTTGTTCAGCACATTGTTCACGTTGAGGGCGAACTGCCATGGCCCGCGCGACACGCCCAGCGCCGCATCCCACTGCGTCAGGCCGCCATTGCGGATATTCAGGTTCTCGCCATCGGAGTTCGAGCGCATGGCGCCGAGAAAACGCATGCCGAGCGCCGCATACGCGGGCAGGCTGCCGGCCAGCGTGAACGATTGGCGCGCCCAGGCCGAGGCGCTGTGGCGCGGTGCGCCCGCCTGCTGCAAGCCCAGGTCGCCGTTATTGCTCTTTGTGACCTCCGTATCGAGGTAGGTGTATTGCGCGATCAGGCTCAGACGGCTGGCGAACTCCGTGCGCGCTTCCAGTTCCACGCCGCGCGAACCGACTTTCCCCGTTTGCTGCAGGCGGCCCGGGTTGCCGATGTCGGACGTGGTGACGTTGTCGCGCACCAGGTCGAACACGGCCGCCGTGTAGCTGGCGCGCTGGCCCACGGGTTCGTAGCGTACGCCCGCTTCGAATTGCTTGCCGCGCGACGGCTTCAAGGCGTCGCCGTTGGCCGTGATGCCCAGTTCGGGCGAGAACGAGGTGGCGTAGCTGACATACGGCGACCAGCCGTCATCGAACAGGTAGACGGCGCCCACGCGGCCCGTGGTGGCCGAGGGCGACTGGTGGAAGTCGGGTTTGACGGCGCCGCTATGCAGATCGGTGACGTCGCGCGACTGCGTGGCTTTGTCGCGGCGCAGGCCCGCCGTGACGACCCAGCGGTCCCATTTCAATTGATCCTGCGCATACAGGCCCAGCTGGCGCGACGGCGCTTCAGCGCGCGTGGGCGCCTTGGCCGGAACCAGGGGCTGCTTGCCATACGCGGGCTGGTACAGGTCGATCGGCTCGATAAAACCCTTCTGGTGGCGGTAGTCGTCCGTGTTGCGGATATTCGCGTAATCGACGCCCAGCAGCACCTGGTGCGCCAGGCCGCCCGTGGCAAACTTCGCCTGCAGCTGCGTATCGGCGAACAGGCTTTTCGACGCCGTATCGACGGGCATGAAATAGCGCTCCACCGTGCCGTCCTCATTCAGGCCGCCGGGGAACATGTCCGTGCGGTCGTTCTTCAGGCGCGTATAGCGCAGGTTCTGGCGCAGCGACCACGTATCGTTGAACGTGTGCTCGAACTCGTAGCCCAGCATGGTGTTGCGGCGCTTGAAGCGGTTATCGTCGCCCATCAGGTTCACGCTCGGATCGACCTGGCCGCGCGGACCCGGCTGCAGCAGCTGGTTGGGAAACGCGTACTGCTGGTTGTCCTGCTCGTAGCGGGCCAGCAGGGTCAAGCGCGTGGCGGGTCCCGCCTGCCAGGTGAGCGAGGGGGCGAAGTACAGGCGGTTGTCGCGGTCGCGGTCCAGCCGCGTATGGGCTTCGCGGCCCAGCATGACGACCCGGTAAGTCCAGGCGCCCGGCACGTCAATGGTGCCGCCCATGTCGGCCTTCAGCTGGCAGCGCTGGTAGCTGCCATATTCCAAACCCACTTCGCGCACGGCGTCCGCGCTGGGACGCTTGCTGACGGCGTTGACCATGCCGCCCGGCGGAATCTGCCCGTACAGCACGGACGCGGGGCCGCGCAGCACTTCCAGGCGTTCCAGGCCATACGGTTCGATCGAGGCGCCAAAGGTGCGGCCCGAATTGCGCAAGCCATCTTGCAGGATGCCGTTCGTCTCGATGGTGAAACCGCGCAGCAGCGAGGAATCATCGCTGCCCAGCGGGCGCTGGTTCGGCGTCACGCCGGCCGTGTAGCGCAGGGTTTCATCGAGCGATTCGGCATTGCGGTCGCTGATTTCATCAGCCGTGACGACGGACACGGATTGCGGGTTTTCATTCAGGGCCGTATCCGTTTTGGTGGCCGAGCCGGCGCGCCGCGCCACGTAGCCGCGCACGGGACCCGTCGCTGTTTCGCGTTCGCTGCTGGCATTGATGGTGATGGCCGGCAGGGTGGCGCTGGCCTGCACCGGTGCCGGTGTGGCTGCCGGCGCTGGTGCATTCTCCGCACGCAGCGCATACGCGCCGTTGGCACCCGCCGCCACGCGCACGCCCTGGCCGCGCAGCAGTTCCTCGAAACCCTGGCGCACCGTGTAGCTGCCTGCCAGGCCGCCGCTGCGCTTGCCCTGCAACAGGGCCGCATCGGCCGACAGTTCCACGCCGGCCGCGCTGGCGAACGTGGTCAGGACCCGCTCCAGCGGTCCGGCGGGAACCGCGTACTGGCGCTTCGCTTGCGTCGTGTCGACCGTCTGGGCGTGGACGGCTGGCGCCGTGACGGCCAGGGCGCCGGCTGCGGCGCCAGCCAGGAACAGGGCCTGGATGGCGGCGGCGAGGGGAAACGGACGCGGTTTGTGCGCGGGTGCGGTCAGGCGAGGGGGCATGGTGCAAATCCTTGGAAAGTGGCGGGAAAAAATCGGTTCTTCCCGTATTCCGAACGAAAAGCCAAAACCCTCAACGTTTTTTCACTTATTTTGCATATATTTTTCAGGCGGCGGGGCGCGGCCCCACGCTGACCCAGTAGCGCGTGCGGTAGCGTAGCTGCACGGGCAGGCTGGCGGCCAGGTTGGCCAGCGAGCGGTCCGTGTCGCGCAGCGAATACACGCCCGTCACGCGCAGGCCGGCGATGGATGCGTCGCAGCGCAGCACGCCGTGACGGTAGCGTCCCAGCTCGGCCAGCAGCTGGTCCAGGCGCATGCGCTCGGCCACCAGGCTGCCATCGGCCCAGGCGGCGGCGCTGTCTTCGACGTTCGTCACGTCTTGCACCACCAGTCGCGTATAGCCGGCCTGCTGGCCCGCCTGCAGGTGTACCGGCGCGGCGTTGTCTTGCGATGGCTCCAGGGCGACTGCGCCCTGGAACACGGCAACACGGCTCTCGCCGTCATCGAGGCGCACGCTAAAACGCGTGCCCAGCGCCGTGGCCGTGCCTTGCGGCGTTGCCACCAGCAGCGGACGGTAGGGGGACGTTGCTTCGTGGGCGCTGGTGACGAGGATGGCGCCCGCGCGCAGCACGATGCGCCGTTCTTCAGCGCCGTACGCCACGTCGATGGCGCTGGCCGTGTCGAGCACCACTTGCGTGCCGTCGGCCAGCGCGATGGCGCGCGTCTCGCCGACAGATGTGCGGTAATCGCCGGCGGCGCGCTGCCACAGGCCCGTTTCGTGCGCCAGCAGGGCCGTGCCGCCGCCCGCCGTGATCAAGCCCAGCAGCTGCAAGGCGCGCCGGCGTCCGACTGTGTGACGCGGCGCTGGTGCCAGAGTGCCGCGCGCCACTTCGCGCGGTAACGCTTCGAATTGCCGGGCAAAGCGCTGCAGCCGGGCCCAGGCCCGTTCGTGTTCGGGATGGGCGGCGCGCCAGGCGGCGCAGGCGTCGGCATCGGCCGCGCTGGCGTCTTCCGCCCACAGCCGCGCCATCCACTCGGCGGCGCGCTGCAGCACGGCGGGGGCGATGGGCGCGCTATCGAGCTGGGAACTCATGCGAATTGCGCCGCGCAGCAGGCCAGCAAGGCGCGGGCGATGTATTTTTCCACCGACGAGACGGAAACGTCGAGGCGCGTGGCGATGTCGGCGTAGGCCATGCCTTCCAGTTTGCACAGCAAGAAGGCCTCGCGCACTTTATGCGGCAAGCTGGCCAGGATGGCGTCGATTTCCATCAGCGCCTCGACGATCAGCGCGCGCATTTCCGGCGTGGGCGCGGCCGCTTCCGGCTGCGCGGCGATGGCGTCCGCGTAGGCTAATTCGATATGCCGGCGGCGGAACAGGTCAACCACCAGGCCGTTGGCGATCTGCGCCAGGTGCTGGCGCGATTCGTCCGGCTCGGGTGCGCGGCCGCGCGCGAGGATGCGCAGATAGGTGTCGTGCGCCAGGTCGGCCGCATCGAAAGCGTTGCCCAGCTTGCGGCGCAGCCAGCCCTGCAGCCAGCCGTGGTGGTCGCTGTAGAGCACTTCGATTTGCCGGTGCAGTTCCAGTTCGGGGCCTAGCATGCCACCTTTCCATGCCATGGTCCGCGGGACAGTCCGGCCTTGATGCGATTGAGAATTGTTCGTATTGTAGCCCGATTGCGCGCGTTTGTGGCTGGCTAGTGGCCGTCCAGCAACGCTGTCAGGCTGAAATCAGCTTGATATCGGCCACCCGCTCCACCAGCCAGACGCACGCCACCAGCGCGATGGCCAGCGAGCCGACGGTCAGCACTTGCCGGTACAACCATGTCTTGCGCAGCAGCCAGGCGAGGGGCAGGAAGGCGGCGACGATGGCCAGTTGGCCGATTTCCACGCCCACGTTAAAGCCCAGCAGGCTGGCCAGCAATGAACCCTGCGGCAAGCCCAGGTCGCGCAGCACGCTGGCAAAGCCGAAACCGTGGATCAGGCCAAACGCGAAGGCGGCCACCGGGCGCTTGCCACGGAACAGCGGCAGCAGATTGTTCAGCGCGGCCAGGATCACGGAAGCGGCAATGGCCGATTCCACCCAGCGCGAGGGCAGTGACACGAGCGAGAGGCTGGCCAGGCTCAAGGTGATGGAGTGGGCGAGTGTAAATGCCGTGATGACTTTGAAAACGTCAAAAAATGCCGCATTCAAACCCAGATGCGAGGTCTGGGGTCGGACCCTCAGGGTCCGACCCCGGTTTTCTGCCGTGGGGTTTAAGCGCTTTTGTTGCTCGCTTATACCAGGCAGCAGCACGGCCGGCAGCAGCAGCGACAAGAGAAACAAAATATGATCGTAGCCGATCCAGATATGCCAGATGCCGTGCTTGACGTAGGCGCCGAACTGCGCCAGGCGGTCGGGCGCGGCAAGGGAAAGCGTCTGGCGCGGGCTGTCCGGGTCGAAGATGGCCGTTTGCGTGGAACCATTGCTATCAATCTTGAACAGTCCCTTGTGCTGCGGATCGAGGTCCGCGAACAGGGTGTAGCCGATGGTGAGGCTGGCCGGGGCAGCACCGGGACAGCTGGCCTGGAAGCGCAGCACGCTGTAGGCGCCGTCCGTATGATGGTCGATCAGCTGCTCGACGGCTTTCAAGGGGCACACGCCCTGGTCGCTGGCCACTTGCAGGCGCTGCAAGGCGTAGGCGGCGATGGCGGCGTGGCGCGCGCGGATTTCATCCCACGTCAGCGCGCCGTCGCCATTGCCATCGAGGCCGATGGCGAAATCGAGGTCGCGCAGGGCGATATCCCATTGCCCGTCGATCTGCTGGCCGTGCACGGCCAGGCTCAGGTAGCTGTCGCTGGGCTTGTGGGCTTGCGCGGGCGCGAGCCACATCCACAGGAGCAAAACCATGCAAGGCAGGCGCAGTTTCACAGGGCACCCACTTTCTTTGCACTACTGAGTTTCTGCCCATCCTGCGGCCCCAGCTGCCTGACGAGCCGCTGCAGGGCCACGTCTTCCACACCATTCGCTGTGATCCAGGCCAGTACGGGCTGTGCCGCCGAATAGTTGCGCGCGGCCAGCGCTGCTTCCAGCAAGATGCGCATGTCGGGCACTTCCTTCTGGATGGCCCAGTTTTTTTGCGCCAGTTGCAGGGCGGCCGGCACATCCTGTTGCACAAACAGGGCGAAACGGGCTTGCTCGCGCTGGTGCACGGTGTCGCCGCGCTGCATGGCGGCGTTGAAGCGGGCCGCCAGTTCCGCTTTCGCCGCCAGGAAGGCTGCCTGCTGGCCGGGCAGCGCTTGCAGGGCCAGCGCGTAACGCAGCAGCAGGGCGTCGATGCGCTGCTGCTCTTTCAATAGTTTGACGACTTCCTGCGGGCGCTGGCGGTCGAGCAGGAAATCCGCGTAGGCGCCCAGCAGATAGCTGTCGCGCGGCTGCTGCGCCAGCGCCCTGGTGTAGCGCGCTTCGGCCAGCGCCCACTCTCCGCGCCGCGTGGCCATTTCCGCCAGCAGGGTTGCGGCCCAGCTTTCCAGTTCGGGCGCCGCGCCGGCGCTTCTTTGCAGGGTCAGATCCAGCAATCGCTCGCTGGCGGCGGCGCGGCCCGTGACGCTGGCGATATTGGCAAGGCAGGTGACGGTGACGAGCTGCGTTGTCAAGGCCGACAGCCGGGCGCAGCTGGCCGTCGCCTTCGCGTAGTCGCCCTGCACGGTGAGGACTGTCGCGCGCGTCAGCCAGGCCTGGCCGTTTTGCGGCTGCTGCGCGATGACGGCGTCGAGGTCTTGCAGGGCGGGGCCGAAATGGTGGGTGCTTTGCAAAATGGTGGCGCGCAGCAAACGCACGGGGACGGGCGGCGCAGCCTGCCGCCACCACGGTGCCAGCGCCGCTTGCGCATAACCGAGGTAACGCGGATCCGTGTCGCTGCGCGCCAGGGCAATGTAGCGCTGCGCCAGGCCGCTGGCCAGGGCCAGGTCTTGCGGGGTGGTATTCAATTGCTGGCGCAAGGCGCGCAGTTCAAGTTGCGTGGCGTCGGCGCGGCGCGGCAGCTGTTCGATGACGGCGCCGCCATCTTTCGGCGTGTAGGGCGCGGCCCATGCCAGCAAGGGCAGGCAGGCGCACAACAGGGAAATCGGTGTTTTCATCGTGGACGCCATCGACGGTGATTGGTATAGGCGCCGGAGAGCTCACTCGCCGGCGCCCGCACGTTACAGTGGTACCGGCTCCGTATTGTCCGGAGACGTCGCCATGATGGCGTCGATGCCCACGCCATCCTTGTCATCGCTGGTGGTCAGGATGACGTTGCTGACGGCCACATAAAATGCGTCGAGCAGGACGACGGGAGGGGGATTGATGCCACCGCTATCGCCGCCGTGGCTGCTGCTACCGCCGCCACCGCAGCCGGCCAGCAAGGCCGTGAGCGCCAGGGCGCCGCATGCATAGAGCTTTTTCATCGCGTTCTCCTGGTTACAGCTGCGGCGAACCGGCCACGGGATTTTTCAGGTAGGGGAAGCCTGCCGTGAACGACGTTTCGTCAAGGAAGGCGCCATCCGTGAAGTGCAGGCCGCCGGCCGGTGCGTCGGCCGGGGCGCAGCCGATGTTCAGGGTGCACAGCTTGCCCATGGCCACGCGCAGCACCACGTCCACCACGTCGTCGCCGGGGCGGCGGCCGTTCGGGAAGCCCGCGTTATCGCCGCCGATGACGCCGAGGCGGTTTTGCGCACCGACGTTGGTGGCGGCGATCGAGGTATTCAGGCGCAGCATTTCGGACGCCGTCACGGTGACGGGCTGGTTCACGCCCTTGATGCCCGTCAAAAAGGTGGCCACCAGGTCGTTGCGGGGGAAGTTGGTGGGCGCCTTGGCGCCGGCCGAGCCGTACAGCACTTCCACCAGGGCTGGCGCCGTGGGGTTGGTGACGTAGTCGGCAAATTGCGCGTCGCCCGACGGCTTGCTGGCGTTGAAGCGGTCCTTGTCCTTCAGGCCGATGACCAGTTCATTTACCAACGGCATACCCAGGCGCGACACTTGCACCCACGCGCCGCCTTCCTTCGAGGCCGCGGTGGCCGTGCCGGGAGCCGGGTTCAGCAAGCGGCCCTGGCGCAGGCTGGCCGTGGTCCAGCCGCCGATGACGGGGTCGGCGCCGGCGGTCAGGCAGGCGGTCGGCACTTCCATCTCGATGGCCGTGACGTTTTTCTTCGCCAGGTCATCCTTGGCAGCGGACTCCGCATTCGCGGCAAACTCCGTGGCGGGCGCCTTGATGTTGATCAAGTCGAACGTTTCGCCCAGGTTCACCACGAACGGGTCCTTGCGCTGGCCGACGAACAGGCGCGCCGGCGTGGCGCAGCCGGGAATGTTGACGGCGTACACATGCTGCGCGGCATACGCGGCGTAATTGGGGATGGCCTTGTTGCCGATATTGTCGACCGGCTTGTCGAAGGTCGTGCCGCCGCCGCTGGCGTTGGTGACGCTGCTGCGCGTGCCCGTGCGGCGGTCGCCCCGCACCACCGTCACGCTGTAGGTTTCGCGCACGTTCAGGCCGGCCGGGTTGACGGAATCGATGGCGCCGCCGTTGATGACGAGCGGAATCGAGACTTTCTTGCCGCCTACGGTGAACTGGCCATCCTTGATGGTGTTGGTGAAGCGGAACTGGAAGGTGAGGTCTTCCTTGCCGTCGCCGTTGTTGTCGATATGGATTTCATACAGGGCGTTCGGGTCCATGGCGAAGTAGTTCGGGCCGCCGTACGCGTCTTGCAGGGGAATATAGTCGGCCACCAGGGTGGTGTAGGCGCCGCGCCCCGTTTCATAGCTGCGGAACATATAGAAGTCGGTGGCGTCGACTTTGGGGTTTTGCGTGATGAACGGCGCTTCGCGGTGGCTGGAAGCGAAGGCCGATGGCGCGATGGCCAAAGCCAGCAGGTTGCCCAGGAGGGCGGCGCCCAGTGCGGTTTTCGAGTGTAACAATGACATGTCGATTCTCCCTGATTGTTATGTGCATACGTAGGACTAGCGGGAATTACGGGGCTGCATCAGTTGTACGGAGCGCCAGCGCGATCAGATTCATTCCTTGCAAATTAATTTTGGGCAGCGGAATGAACGGCCGTCGATCGCCAGGGGCTGGCGCACGAGGTCGAATCTACGTGGATATTGCACGTCAGTAAGAAAAAATATTTTGTGGACAAGAAGAGACGCCGCCACCAGTGATGGCGATAGCCTGTTGCGCTATGTCGCGGCGTTTGCGAAGGCGTGTACGGGGCGCGTGGGAATGCGTGAGTATGCGGATATGGAGACGATAGACGCTCGAAACCCGCTTGACCGGCGCCCCGCTTGCGGGGAGAGTGTGTTTACCAGGCCAGCACTTTGGGCCCGATGGCCGCGCCGATGGCGGTCGGCACCAGCATGCCCAGCACGTACCAGAAGCCGACGAAGCTGGCCGCCAGTTCCGGGCAATGCAGGCAATACACGAGCGCTGCCATTGCGCCGGCGGCAAAGCCGGCCGCAGCGCCGGCCAGGCGCAAGCGCGTGGGCGCCAGCTGGCGCATCAGGCGCAGCACGGCGGCAAGGATGGGCAGCGACAGCAGGGCGATGAGCAAGGGGCAGCTGCGCCAGGTGGCGCCCCAGAACAGTTCCGCCCGTTGCTCGGGTGGCGCTTCGCTCAGGACGATGGCGCCCAGCGCCCACATCAGCAGCAAGGGCATGGCGAGCAGCAGGAGCAGGGCGCGGGTGGTGGCGCCCGGCACGCACAGGCGGCGGCTGATGTGCCAGGCCGCCAGGGAGAGGCAGATGACGAAACCGACCTTGATCCAGAAGTCGGGCAGCAGGGCCAGCTGTTCCAAATTGGGCCGTACGCCCAGCAGCATGGCCATCAGCGCCACGCTGGCCAGCAGCCCGGCGCCCAAGGTGGACGCGGCGCGCCAGTGCGTGCCCGGCGGCGGCGCGGCCGCCACGTCGGGGCCGCTGGCCAGCATGGTGATCAAGTCATCGGTTTTCATGGTGTCGTTATCCTCAAGTTGGCTGCCAGTGCTTTCAAGCCGCGATGCACGGCCACTTTGACGCTGGCTTCCGAAATCCGCATGGCGGCGGCCGTGTCGCGCACGGACCAGCCGTCGAGCTTGGTGTGCACGATGGCGTCGCGCTGCTGCGCGGGCAAGCTGGCCAGCAGCTTGGCCAGGTCGCGGCTGGCCTCGGCCGCCTCCGCATCTGCGCTGGAAAACAGTTCCTGCGCGCTATCTTCTTCGTCGTACGGCAAGTGCTGCGCCTCGCGCCGCCCATGCCGGCGCAGCCAGTCGATCAATTTATAGCGCGCAATCGCATGAATCCACGACGTCAGCGGCACGCCCGTGTCATACGTCAGGCGCTGGTTGTGGATGGCCAGCAAACATTCCTGCACCAGGTCTTCCACCTCATCCGGCCAGCGCTGCAGGCGTCGCCGCAGGAACGCGCGCAAATGGCCGCTGGTGGCTTGCAAGAAACTGCGGTAAGCCGCCGCATCGCCATCGAGTCCGCGCAGCATCAAGCCATGCAGCCGCAGTTCCGTGCCATGCAGGTGTTCGCTTACAGGTATTCGTTGCATGCAGGCCTTTGGTGACAGGCGTTGAAAAAAATAAATTCAAAAATAATGGAGGGTGGCTGTAACCAATCCGGCCATCGCGGCGAATTGACAGGCAAGCACGTTTCTTCATTCACGCTTCTTATTTCAATATACCGGGTAACGACCATGGACATCAAGCACCGCCTTGCAACACTGCTTTTACCCGTCCTGAGCGCGGCCGTGGTCGCCCCGGCCATGGCGCAAATGGCGGCCGGCCAGCGCTGCGCCGTGCAAAGCGGGCCACAGACGGCGGCGCTGGTGGAGCTGTACAGCAGCGAAGGCTGCTCCAGCTGTCCGCCTGCCGACCAGCGCCTGAGCGCCTTGCGCAAGGAAGCGGGAGCGGCCAGCCTGATCGTGCCGCTGGCCTTGCACGTCACCTACTGGGACCAGATCGGCTGGACGGATCCGCTGGCGCAGGCGCAATTCGACGCGCGCCAGGCTGAATTGCTGCGCCACCAGCCGCGCCACGTGGCCTACACGCCGCAGTTTTTCGTCGGCGGCACGGAATTGCGCAGCTGGGATACGCAACTGCCGGCCGCCATCCGCCGCATCAACGCCACCGCCGCGCCCGTCAAGATTGACCTATCCGCCACGCCGGGGCCAGGTGGCAAGCTGCTGCTGGAAGCCCATGCCAGCGCGCCGGACGCACAGACGGGCGGCCAGCTGTACGTGGCCATCAGCGAAAGCGCGATCGTCTCGAAAGTGCTGCGCGGCGAAAACCGCGGCGCCACCCTGCAGCACGATGCGGCCGTGCGCCTGTGGCTGGGACCGGTTGCGCTGGCGCAAGGCCGCGCCCAGTTGCGCCGAGAAGTCAAGCTGCCCGCTAGCTGGCGTCCGGAGCAGCTGCAAGTGGTCGCCTTCGTGCAGCGCAGCGACAGCAGCGCCATCCTGCAAGCCGTCAGCACGGCATCCTGCGCGAAGGGAGCGATGTGATGAACGGACAAGCAAACGTGATCCACCCCGCCTGGCTGCGCATCACGCACTGGCTCAATGCCGTGGCCGTGGTCGTGCTGGCCACCAGCGGCTGGCGCATTTATAACGCGGCGCCATTCTTCCCGTTCGAACTGCCGCGCGCGCTGACCCTGGGCGGCTGGCTCGGCGGCGCGCTGCAATGGCATTTTGCCGCCATGTGGCTGCTGGTGGCCAATGGCTTGCTGTATCTGATTATCAATATCGTCTCGGGACGGCTGCGGCGCCAGTTCTTTCCCCTGTCGCCGCGCCTGCTGCTGGCCGATTTCGCCGCCGCGCTGAAGGGCAAGCTGGCCCATGCTGACCCGCGCCACTACAACATGGTGCAGCGCGCCGCCTACCTGTTCGTCATGCTCGACTGCATCGTGCTGGTGCTGTCCGGCCTGGTGCTGTGGAAATCCGTGCAATTCCCCCAGCTGCGCGAGCTGATGGGCGGCTACGAGAGCGCGCGCCGGGTCCACTTCATCGCCATGGCGCTGCTGACGGGCTTTGTCGGCGTGCACCTGCTGATGGTGGCGCTGGTGCCGCGCACCCTGGTCGCCATGCTGCGCGGCCGCTAAGGAGATGAGCATGAAAAAAACCATCCTCGTGCCAAGGCAGGGCCAGGCCATGCTGGCCGACGCCTTGCGCCAGATCAAGCAGCCGTCGCGCCGTTTGTTCCTGCAGCGCAGTTTGACCCTGGGCGGCCTGTCCTTGCTGACGGGATGCAACGCCAGCGACCCGTCCGCCATCGAGACGGCCCTGACGGCGGTGTCGCGCATGAATGACACGGTGCAGGGCTGGCTGTTTGATCCGAACAAACTGGCGCCGACCTACCCGGACTCCATGATCACGCGGCCGTTCCCCTTCAACGCCTATTACGGCGAGGATGAAGTGGAAGAGGTCGATGGCGACGCCTGGCGCCTGGAGTTGAGCGGCTTGATCGCCGACAAGAAGCCGTGGACCTTGCCGCAGCTGCGCGCCTTGCCGCAGGAAACGCAAGTGACGCGCCACATTTGCGTGGAAGGCTGGAGCGCCATCGGCAAGTGGGGCGGCGTGCCGTTTTCCCACTTCCTGAAGCGGGTCGGCGCCGACACGACGGCCAAATACATCGGTTTCAAGTGCGCCGACGATTATTTCACCAGCATCGACATGGCCACGGCCCTGCACCCGCAAACCATCATGGCCCTGACGTATGACGGCCAGGAATTGCCGCCCAAGTATGGCTATCCGATGAAATTGCGTATGCCGACCAAGCTGGGCTACAAGAATCCCAAGCACATCCAGGCGATTTTCGTGACGAATTCCTACCCGGGAGGGTATTGGGAGAATCAGGGCTACAACTGGTTCGGCGGATCTTAGGAAGACCGGGGAGCCGGCCAGTGCGGCGTTGCATTGCCTTGTCGTACTAATCGTACTGCCTGCGCCAATGCGCCTGGCCCTGACCACCTCCCGGCCTTCCTGTTATTTAGCAGCAAGCAACACCTGTAGCACAGCAACAGCTTTACCACCGGGCAATCTCGCCCATCCAACATTGAGACAAGGACATATCATGAAAACCACCATCACCGCCATTATCGCTTCCGCCATCTTCATGTCGGGCGCCGCTTTCGCCCAGGACGCCATGAAAAAAGATGCCATGGCCAAGGATGCTTCGGCCGACGCCATGCACAAGGATGCGATGGGCAAGGACGGCATGAAGAAGCCGATGGCCAAGAAGCACATGAAGAAGGATCACATGGCCAAGGATGGCATGGCAAAAGATACCATGGCGAAAGACGGCATGGCCAAGGGCGAGATGAAAAAGGATGAAATGAAAAAGGATGGCATGGCGAAGGATGCGATGGCCAAGTAAGGTGGAAGCCCGGTGCCGTCAACGTGACGGCGCCGGGCCTGGTTTGCGCTCCCCCTGCGTTTGCGTCAGACCAATCTTGCAATAATATTATTCTTGCTACGCTTCAAGATGCGAAGTTGCCAATTGGTGTAAGCTGGCTGTCTCGCGTTTTCCCCGCTTGCAGAATCATGAACGAACCATCGCTTGCCGCGCTGTCCCCCGAAGCACCTCCCTCCGACAAACCGATACGCCGCCGCTCGCTGTTCGCCGCCTGCAGCGCGCATGCCGTGCATGACGGCTTGACGGACGTCATTTACGTGCTGTTGCCCATCTGGCAGGCGCAGTTTGCCATCAGCTATGCCATGGTAGGCCTGTTGCGCGGTTCCTACTCGGGCATGATGGCCGGTTTCCAGCTGCTGGCCAGCCGCATGGCCAGGCGCTGGGGGCGCGAACGCCTGCTGGTGGGCGGCACGGCGCTGGCCGGGGTCGCCTACCTGATCGCAGGGCAGGCGGGCGGCTTGGGCGTGCTGCTGTTCGCGCTGCTGCTGGGAGGCCTGGGCGCCAGCACCCAGCATCCGCTGGCCTCGTCCATCGTCACCGATACGCACGAGGCGGGCGGCGGCGTGAAGGAGGCACTGTCGCACTATAACTTTGCCGGCGATATCGGCAAGACCCTGATTCCCGCGCTGGTGGGCTTGCTGTTGCTGGTGTGCAGCTGGCAAGCCAGCGTTTCGCTGCTGGGCTTGCTGGGGCTGGCTGCGGCGGGCTTGCTGTGGTGGCTGCTGCCGAAACCGGGCGAGCTGCAAGCCGGCGCAAAGAAGGCGGGCAAGATCATCGTAGGCAGCGGCTCGAAAGGCAGCTTTCGTGCGCTGCTGGCCACGGGCACCCTCGACAGCGCCGTGCGCATGGGCTTTCTCACCTTTTTGCCATTCCTGCTGAAAAGCAAGGGCGCTGGCACGGCCGGCATCGGCGTGGCCCTGTCTCTGCTGTTTGTGGGCGGCGCCTTCGGCAAGCTGCTGTGCGGCTATCTGGGTGCGCGCATCGGCATGATGAAGACCGTGTGGCTGACGGAATCGATGACCTCGCTGCTGATCGTGCTGGCCCTGTGGCTGCCGCTGGCCGGCGTCATGGCCATGCTGCCCCTGCTGGGGCTGGCGCTGAACGGCACCTCGTCCGTGTTGTACGGCGCCGTGCCGGAACTGGCTGAGCCCGGCAAGCGCGAGCATGCGTTCGCGCTGTTCTACACGGGCAGCATCGGCGGCGGCGCGCTGTCGCCCGTGCTGTTCGGCGCGCTGGGTGACCATACGAGCGTGCCGACGGCCTTGCTGGCGCTGGCGGCCGTGTTGCTGCTCACTTTACCGCTGGCGTGGAAAGTGCAGCGGGGCCTGGCGCACGGCGGCACCACATGACACCACGCATGACGCTGCCATTGCCGCGCGATAAACACGATACGCAGCATGCGCAAGCCCTGATCGCATTGCCATGGGACGACATTGCTCCAGCCATGCCGCAGATCCTGGAATGGGTGCAAGACGCGAACTGGCCCGTGGCCGCCGTGCTGCTGCCGTATCTGGCCGGCATCGGTCCGCGCTTGGCCCCGGATGTGAAAACGGTGCTGGCCGGCAATGACGAACAATGGAAGTATTTTATTTTGCAGGGCATCGTGCGCCATTCTCCCGGGCTGGCGGCGGCCTTGAATGGGGAATTGACCCGCCTCGCCCTGATGCCAACGCCAGGTGAGGTGGAAGAGGGCGTGGTCGAGGTGGCCCGGGCGATTTTGGGGATATCCAAGGATTTTTAATGAATTGTTCAGATAATGTATCGACGGCCACGGCGGACGCGGCCAGCCTGATTGCCTGCATTGAACGCGAGTTCGCTGGTACGCAGCGCGCGGAAACATCTTTGCGCCAATTTCTCTTGACGGATAAATATGGTATGTCGGAGGACATCAGCGAGAGGGAATGGGTTGCAAGCGGCAAGGATCGAGTCGATTCGATCTGGCAAGAGATTCCCGATGCTGAAATCGAGGAGGGCGAAGGTTTGCTCGCCCATATGGAGGCTGAGGAATTTCTGTATTACTTGCCGGCATACATGCGCTACGCTGTGGCATATCAGCATCGGGCAAGCTGGGAAACAGATGTGCTCGGAATGACAGTGCATGCGCTTTCACCGTCTGAAAAGAACCGGGATTCGCGCGCCTATGCGATCGCGAAGTACGCTGGCTTCAATGCGGCGCAAAGACAGGCCGTCGTGCAATTCCTGACGTTTGTCGCACAGGTGGATGAGAGCCTGCCTGGACAGTATGCCCTGGCCGCCCTGGCAAATTACTGGCAAGCCGATACTGCGTGACTTGCCCGCCAGCACCACCATCGTCTACACTCGCCGCATGAAAAATTTTGAAAAGCGGCGCGACCGCTATGACTTGTTCCGCGCGTTCGACAATCCCCTCGTCAACATCAACTTCCAGCTCGACGTGCCGGACTTCCGACCGTACTGCAAGGCGCAGAATATCCCCGTGTTTCATTTTTTCCTGTTTTGCCTGCTCAATACGGTCAGGGAAATCGACAACTTCATGTACCGCATCTACCAGGGCGAAGTGATACGCATCGACGATTTCCCCGCCTCGTACACCGTCATCAACGGCGATGATAACCTCAACTACACGCGTTTCACGATGACGGACCAGCTCGATGTATTCATCGCGCGCAGCCTGGAAGCCAAGCGCCTGGCCGAAGCCAGTTCCGCGCTGATCAATACGGGCGAGGGCGAGACCGAGCGCGAGCAGCGCAACAATATTTTCATCACCTGCCTGCCCTGGTTGGAACTGGCGGCCATCGAGCACCCGATCTACCGCCACCGCGATGCCGACATCCCGACCTTTACCTGGGGCAAGTTCGGCCCCGCGCAGGACGATGGCCGCATGCGGATACCGTTTTCCGCGCAAGCCCACCATGGCTTTGTCGATGGCTACCATGTGCAGAAACTGGCGCAGGCGCTGGCGCGGCGTATCGCCGCCATCATTGCCTAAGCTAGATAATCGCTGGGCGCCTGGCCCAGCACGCGGCGGAAGGCGGCCGTAAAGGCGCTGGGGCTGGCATAGCCGAGGTCGAGCGCGATCCTGGTGACGGCTTGTCCGTCGGCCAGCCGCGTGATGGCCGCCAGCAGGCACGCTTGCTGGCGCCATTGGGCAAAGGCGAGGCCCGTCTGGGCGCGGAATTGGCGCGTAAAGGTGCGCCGGCTCATGCCCGCCTGCGCCGCCATCGCATCCAGGCTGCTGTCCAGGCTCGGTTGCCGTAGAAATTCCGTGCACAGCCGCGCCAGCCGGGGCTCCTGCGGCAGGGGCGCGCTCAGGGGCAGCGGCTGGGCGGCGGCAATCTCATCAAGCAGCAAGGCCATCAGCCGCCCCGCCCGCGATTGTTCCGCATACAAGGCCTCCACAGTCACGGCCTCGGCCAACAACTGGCGCAGCAGAGGCGA
Organism: Janthinobacterium sp. NKUCC06_STL; assembly: GCF_019345455.1. NCBI lineage: Bacteria > Pseudomonadati > Pseudomonadota > Betaproteobacteria > Burkholderiales > Oxalobacteraceae > Janthinobacterium > Janthinobacterium sp. NKUCC06_STL. The sequence goes on along the minus strand of NZ_JAHKQY010000002.1, from coordinate 668,132 downwards.
GGCGTCCAGGACCTGGCAGTGGGACGGCAAGCCGCTTCCGGCGATGGCGGGCGCGTCGATAAACACGTTGTGCATGGTCACGGCGCCGTGCATGCGCATGCCGTGGACGAGCTGGGCCGGTACCCAGCAAGCGCGCTGCGGCGGCACCAGCCAGTTGCCTTGCGGCGTGTGCACGCTGATGACGCCCCGCGCCGCATACGCAAATTGCCCACGCGCATGGTTGTGGCTGGGAAAGACGGCATCAGCCGCATAGTCGCGCGCCGTGGCGATCAAGGGCCGCGGCACTTCCGTATAAAAATCATCCATGGCCCATACTCTACAGTATTTGACCTGGCATCGAAGGCGGGCCGTTTAAAGACCGCTTACCATGCACTCTTTTTCAGGAGTGAGCATGCACAATACTTATCACCGCGTGGGCCATGGCCCGCATGCCGTCATCTTCCTGCACGGCTGGTTTGGCGACGCGCACGCATTCGCGCCGATGGAAGTGGCCCTCGATGGCGCCAGTTTCAGTTATGTCTTCATGGACAATCGCGGCTATGGCGGCATGCGCGGCGCGGCAGGAACATACTCGATTGACGAGGTCGCCCGCGACGCCCTGACCCTGGCCGATGCGCTGGGCTTGGACACCTTCAGCGTGGTGGGGCACTCGATGGGCGGCATGGCGCTGGAACGGCTGGCCTTGCTGGCGCCCTTGCGCCTGCGCAAACTGGTGGCCGTGGCGCCCGTGCCCAGCTGCGGCGTGGACTTTGACGCGGCGGCTCGCGCGACGTTTCTCGCGGCCGTTGATAGCGTGGCGGCGCGGCGCGCCATCATCGACCGCAGCACGGGTGGGCGCTTGCCTGCCGCCTGGCTGGACTGGAAGGCGCAGTATTCGTGGGAAAGGTCGGATCCAGCCGCGTTTGGCGCCTATTTCCTGGCCTGGAGCGGGACGGATTTTAGTGAGGAAATCAAGGCAGCGCGCGTCGAATTGCCCTTGCTGGCGCTGGTGGGAGAGCACGATCCCCGTTTCGATGCGGCCCTGATGCGCCGCACGTATCTGGCGTGGTACCCGCAAGCCCGGCTGGAGGTGCTGGGCAATGCGGGACACTATCCGATGAATGAAACGCCGCTGGCCCTGGCGGCCAGCATCGAGACATTTTTACTACAGTAATTACGCTGCCTTGCTGCGCAGGCGCAGCAGGCTCAGGCCCAGCAAGACGAAAGCGCCGCCCGTGATGCGGTTGAACAGCTTGGCGCGGCCCGGCGTGGCCAGCTGGGTTTTCAGCAGGCGCGCCAGGTTGGCGTAGAACAAGTGGGCCAGCATGGCGCAGGCGACAAACGAGGTCGTCAGCACGGTGAACTGGATGGCCACCGGTTCGCCCGGCGTGATGAATTGCGGGAACAGTGCCGAGAAGAACAGGATGGCTTTCGGATTGGTCAGCGCCACCGTCAAGCCCTGGCGGAACAGTTTCCAGAACGAATTTGGATTCGCCGCGCCGGCCACCACAGGGGCATCGGCCACGACGCTGGTCTTGCTGCGCCATTGCTTGATGCCCAGATACACCAGGTACAGGGCGCCAGCCAGCTTCAGCAGCATGAAGGCCGTGGCCGAGGTGGCCAGCACGACGCCCATGCCGGCCATGGCCACGCCGGAAATGATGAACAAGCCAAAACCATTGCCCATGCTGCTGATCATCGCGCGGCGCGGGCCGACAGCGATGGCATTCGAGATAGCCAGCAAGACGGCCGGGCCGGGAGAAAACGTGACGAGCAGGGCGACGCTGCAGAAAAGCAGCCAGTTCGAGAGATGCATGGGTGTTCCTGGGTGGGGCCGAAGCCGGATTGAGAGTCAAAACACCTGTATTGTACGAAGTTTTCGGCTCCCGCGTCAGCGGCCCCGGCTTGGATCAAGCTCAAAGTCAGGCAAACAGGCTGGCGACGACGTGGTTGATGGCGGCGCCACCGGCGATCAGCCAGCAGAACAGCAGGCCGGCCAGCAGCAGCGGCTTGATGCCGGCGCGGCGGATGGCCGACATATGCGTCGTCAAGCCCAGGGCCGCCATGGCCATGGCCAGCAGGACCGTATCGAGTTCGGTAATGGTGGCGACGGTGCCCGCTGGCAGCAGGCCCAGCGAATTGACGGCCACCACGCCGATGAAGATGAAGGCGAACCAGGGAATGGCCAGCTTGCTGGATTTATCGTGGCTGCCGCCTTTGGACTTGCCACGCGCCAGCACGGACGACAGGATGACGAGGAACGGCGCCAGCATCATCACGCGCACCATCTTGGCGATCACGGCCGCATTCGCCGCCTCTTGCCCGATCGACTTGCCGGCAGCCACCACTTGCGCCACTTCATGCACAGTCGAGCCGATGTACACGCCAAACGCGGTGGGCGTGGCGCCCAGCACATGCCAGCCTTGGTTCAACTGGTACAGCAATGGGTACAGGAAAATGGCGATGGTGCCGAACACCACGACGGTGGAGACGGCGACAGTCACATCTTCGCTGCGCCCCTTGACGACGGGTTCCGTCGCCATCACGGCCGCCGCGCCGCAGATCGAGCTGCCCGCGCCGATCAGGATGGCGCTGTTGCGTTCCAGCTTGAACACCTTGGTGCCAAGGAACATGGCCAGGCCAAACGTGGACGCCAGCACCAGCGCGTCGATGGCGATGCCGGCCAGGCCCACCTGGCCAATATCCTGGAAGGTCAGACGGAAACCGTACAAGATGATGCCAAGCCGTAATAATGTCTGCTTGGAAAAAGCCACGCCCGCGCCGCAGGTGGGTGCCAGGCGGCCATACACGCTGTTGCCTAGCACAATGCCCAGCATGATGGCCAGGGTCAGGGCGCTCATGCCGTGGCTTTGCATCCATTCCAGTTTGCCCAGTTGAATGGCGCCATAGGCGAGCACGCCGCTTAGCAGCAGGCCGGGTAGAAGGCGGCCGTAGCGGTCGCTGAAATTGCTTGTGTTCGTCGTTGAGAGGGATGCCATGCCGTACTCCATATTCTTGTTGCGTATGGCTCGACTGTACAGTTCGCGGATTAAATGGTAAAACGGATTGTTTTTGTATGATTAACCTGATAAATAGGTAGATGGAATGTCGCTAACTTTGCGCCAGTTGCAAATTTTCCTTGCCGTGGCGGACACGGGCAGCACCAGCGCGGCTGGCGAGCTGATTGCGCTGTCGCAATCGGCTACCAGCGCGGCCCTGAATGAACTGGAAACCTTGCTGGGCGCGCAACTGTTCGACCGGGTGGGCAAGCGATTGCTGCTCAATGACAATGGCCGCCTGCTGTTGCCCCAGGCGCGGCAGATGCGCGACGGGGCTGCCAGCATCGAGCGCCAGTTCGCGGGCGCGGACCCGTCCGTGCCCGTCAGCCTGCAAATCGGCGCCAGCACGACGATAGGCATCTATCTGTTGCCGCAGATTCTGGCGCAGGCGGCGCAGCAATACGGGCGCAGCATCCCGCAAGTGACGATTGCCAACACTGCCGACATCGCGGCTGCCGTGGCGGAATTCCGTGTCGATATCGGCCTGATCGAAGGGCCGTGCCACGAAGCGGGTTTGCTGGTGGAACCGTGGCTGACGGACCAGATGTTGATCGTGGCCGCGCCCACGCATCCGCTGGCGCAGCTGCGCCATCTGCTCAGCTTTACGGAACTGAACCAGGCGGGCTGGCTGCTGCGCGAAACGGGCTCGGGCACGCGCGAAGCCGTGGAGCAAGCCTTGGTGCCATATCTGCACTATCTGCGCGCCGCTGGCGAGTTCAGCAATTCGGAAGCCATCAAATATGGCGCTGCGGCGGGCTTGGGCATCGCCTGCCTGTCGCGTGTTGTCGTGGCAGATCTGCTGGCCAGCGGGCAACTGGTGGAACTGGAGACCATGCTGCCACCATTGGAGCGCAACTTTTATCTGATCCGCCAGTCCAAGAAGATACTTTCACCGCGTCTGGCTGGTTTCCTGGAATTGTGCCGCCATGCCTCGCGCATGGCTTGACTGTTTTTCATATATGGAATAAATTCCCGTATATGGAAAATTTGCTGAGCATAGAGAACGATACGGAACAGCGGCTGGCGGCGCGCCTGAAACAGTTGCGTGTGGAGCGGGGCTGGTCGCTGGACCAGCTGGCCACTGCCAGCCAGGTCAGCCGCGCCACCCTGTCGCGCCTGGAAAATGGCGAAGTCAGCCCGACAACCGTCGTGCTGGGCAAGTTGTGCGCCGCGTATGGCTTGGCCATGTCACGCCTGTTGCGCATGGTGGAAGACGATTTCCCGCCGCTGCTGCGGCGGGCCGAGCAAAGCGTGTGGACGGACCCAACCACGGGATTTATCCGCCGCTCCGTCTCGCCGCCGGCGCGCGCGCTGGCGGGCGAAGCGCTCGAATGCGAGCTGGGCGCTGGCGTGACGATCAGTTATGCCGCCTCGCCCCGGCCCGGCATGGAACACCATCTGTTGCTGCAGGATGGCAAGCTGAACGTGACGGTCGACGGCCGCTCGCACGACTTGCTGGCCGGCGACTGCCTGCGCTACCAGTTGCACGGCCCCAGCGCATTCATGACGCCGCCAGACAGCGGCGCCCGCTATTTTCTCTTTCTTGTCTGAGGTCAGCATGCGCGCATCGCTACGCCACTTTTCATCCACCGATATTCGTGAGCGCCTGCCGGAATTGGGCGCGCTGCTGCAGGCATGCGTGCACGACGGCGCCAGCATCGGCTTTATCTTGCCCTTTGACACGGCGGCCAGCCAAGCGTTCTGGATGGATAACGTGTTGCCGGCTGTCACGCGCGGCGTGCGCCTGCTGCTGGTGGCCGAAGTCGATGGCCGTGTGGCTGGCGCCGTCCAGCTGGACTGGGATACCAATCCCAACCAGGCGCACCGGGCCGAAGTGCGCAAGCTGCTGGTTGGGCCTGCCTTCCGCCGCCAAGGCCTCGCGCGCCAGCTAATGCAGGCGCTGGAAGAGCAGGCGCGCCTCTTGCCGCGCAGCCTGCTGACACTGGACACCCGCAGCAGCGACCATGCGGAACCGCTGTACTTGTCGCTCGGCTATGTGGTGGCCGGCAGCATCCCCGGCTATGCGCTGGCGCCGGCCGGCGACCGGCTGGACGCCACCACGGTCATGTACAAGCAGCTATAAGTTGGGGCGGCGCAGCGATAGGTGGGGAACTCAGGCTTTCAGCCGCGCTCTAACACCTACGTCAGGCCGGCTTGCCGGCGCTGTGACAGCGTGAGTGGTCTGTGCTACCAGGCTGATGCCGGTCGCGGCCTGGGCGGGTGTCTGGTCACGGCTCAGCTTGAAGATACCCACCGTGCCCGACAGTAGCGTGGCGCGCTGCTGCATGCTGGCCGCCGCCGTCGATGCCTGCTCCACCAGGGCCGCGTTTTGCTGCGTTACCTGTTCCATCTGCACGATGGCCGCATTGACTTGTTCGATGCCGGACAGTTGTTCGCCGCTGGCCATGCTGATTTCGCCCATGATGTCCGTGACGCGGTGCACGCTGGCCACGATCTCGCGCATGGTGGCGCCAGCCGTGTCGACCAGGCGCGCGCCCGCGTCGACCCGCTCCACGGAGTCGCCGATCAGCTGCTTGATTTCCTTGGCCGCATTGGCCGAGCGTTGCGCCAGAGTACGGACCTCAGCGGCCACGACGGCAAAACCGCGCCCCTGTTCGCCGGCCCGCGCCGCTTCCACGGCCGCGTTCAGGGCGAGGATATTCGTCTGGAAGGCGATGGCGTCGATGACACCGATGATGTCAACGATCTTTTTCGACGAAGCGTTGATCGAGCTCATGGTATCGACCACTTGCGCCACCACCGTGCCCCCTTTGCCGGCCACAGCGGCCGCCGATTGCGCCAACTGATTGGCTTGCCGTGCGTTATCGGCATTTTGCTTGACGGTGCCAGTCAGCTCGTCCATCGAGGCGGCCGTGCGCTCCAGCGAACTGGCTTGTGCCTGCGTGCGCTGCGACAAGTCCAGGTTGCCGGCGGCAATCTCGCCCGAAGCGCCCGCGATGTCGTGCGTGCCGCCGCGCACCTCGCCCACGATCGTGATCAAGCTGGCATTCATGTCTTTCAGCGCTTGCAGCAGTTGCCCCACTTCATCGCTGGAATCGACGCGGATATGCTCGCTCAAGTCGCCGCCAGCCACCTTGCGGGCCACTTTGACGGCATGCCGCAAGGGCCGCACGATGCCGCTGCTGATGAACCAGGCCGTCGCCAGGCTCAGCACGCCGCCGACCAGGCCCAGCACAATGATCAGCACGCTGGTATCGTGCGCGCGGGCCATGGCCGCCTCGGCCGCCGAGCGCATCTGCGCCGATTGCGTGGCGATCTGTTGGTCGAGCTCGCGCAGGGCAGGCTGTTCCTGCGTGCTGTTGCGCGTGGCCTGTAATTGCGCGATGCGCGCATAGCGCTGGTTCACGCTGCTGTCGATTTCCCCGCTCACGGCCGACAGCTGCCACGTGCTGATGATCACCACCACGGCCAGTAAAAGCGATGCGAGCAAAAAGCCTGTGGTCAGGCGCACACCGATACGTATGTTTGAAATATTCATGTCCCCTCAGCTGTTGTCCCATGGTGGCCGTCTTCCATGCCTGCGGCATGAGGCGGCGCTTGCCCCTGAAGTTGCTGGGGTGAAATGAGTGTAGCAGCGCGGTACTAAGTAATCTATAAATATTTCCATATTGGAATTAGTCACTGCCTGTTTAGCAACAGCGGCACGGCCTGTTGCCAGATAAAATCACCCGTCTGATTACAGACGCTTCCTACCTCAATAGCCGGCATCGTCCGACTGGCATGTGCCGGTGTTCCGCCTACACTGTTACTTGTACAGACCCTTGACGGGGCATTTCTTCTCACAGGAGGCTGATATGGCGAATATCCAGGCAGGATCGGACGGAGCGGCAAAACAGGAAATGACGGCCAAGCGCCTGAACGTGGTCGACTGGATCTCGATGATCCTGTTGATCGTGGGCGGCTTGAACTGGGCGCTGGTGGGCTTGTTCGACATCGACATCGTGGCCCGCATCCTGGGCGCCATGTCGACGGCGTCGCGCGGCGTGTACGTGCTGGTGGGGCTGGCGGCGCTGTATTCCATCTATCTGTGCGTGCGCAAGTTGCCAGCCAAGCCCTAGACGGGAGGTCGCATGCCTGTTGGTGCCAGCCCCAAGCGCGAACGCGAATTCAAGCAGCTTGAAAAAGAGTTCAAGCAGGAAGGGCGCTATCCAGGCCGCGAGGAAGAAGTCGCCGCCCGTATCGTGAACAAGCAAAGGGCGCAGGCGGGTGAAACGCAGAAGGCGCAAGGCCGCCAGCGTGATGAAAAGCCTGCGGCCAGGGTTGCCGACGCAGCGGCGGCGCGCGACTTGCCGATTGCCGGATACCAGCACCTGACGGTGGCGCAGATACGCGATAAGCTGGACGGCCTGTCCGCCGCCCAGTTGCACCGCCTGCGCGACTATGAAGCGGCGCACAAGAAGCGCAAGGGTGTGCTGCAAGCGCTGGGAGCTCTGGCGTAATGGGCTTGAGGAGGGCTTGAGGCGGTGTGCCTGTGTGCTTACTGCGTGCGCAGATAGGCCAGCAGGTCGGCCACTTGCTGGGCGTTGCCGATGCCCCAGAAACGCATGTTATTGCCAGGAATGAAATCGCTGGGGGCTTTCAGGAAGCCGGCCAGGTTTTGCTCGGTCCAGACGATATTCGCGTTTTTCATGGCCGCCGAGTATTTATAGTCGGTGGTGGCTCCCGCTTTGCGGCCGATCACGCCTGTCAGCTTGGGACCGAAGCCGCCGCGCGCCGATGGCCCCACCTGGTGGCAGGACGCGCACTTGCGAAACGCGGCCTTGCCTGCTTCGGCATTGCCCGTGAGGGCGACCGCAGCGGCTGGCGCGGCCGCGTTGGCCATGGCGATTGGCGCCAGCAGCAAGGCTGCAGCGCTTAAAGGGGAGAGCCAGCGAAAAAGATATATGGATGTCATCGGTGAGGCGGAAGTGCGCAATATGGATATGGCGAGCGATGACGCATTTTACAGGCGGGCATCAAAAGCTGCCTGTCAGCTGGGCAGCGATGCCAGGACGCGGCACAGGCTACGCTGCAGGAGTTGCTGCCGGGTAGAGTGAATTCCGCTAGCGCTTGCCGCCCTGTGCGCCTAGCGCCGCCATAGCCGACGCAAACACGATGCAGGCGATGGCCAGCCACTGCGTCAGACTCAGCAATTCTCCCAGCACGGCCATGGCAGCCAGCGCGCTGACGGCGGGCGCCGCGCTGCTGAACATTCCAAATACGCCTTGCGGCAAGCGGCGCAGGGCAAAGATTTCCAGCGAATACGGCAGGGCGCTGGACAGCATGGCAATGGCCAGGCCCATCAAGGCAATCGATGGCGCCAGCAAGGCCGTGCCCGAATACGCGACACCGATGGGCACCGTCACCATGGCCGCCACCGTCATGCCCCAGGCCACGGCTTGCCCGCCCTGCAAGGTCGAGGCGCGCTTGCCGAAGATGATGTACAACGCCCAGCACAGTGCCGCCCCCAGCGCGTAGGCCACACCGACGGGGTCCAGGCTGCCCGGGCTGCCTTGCAGGGGCAACAGCAAATACAAGCCGAACACGGCACAGGCCACGGCCAGCAAATCGCGCGGCCGCCGCGACGACAGCATGGCCACAGCCAGCGGCCCCGTCACCTCGATGGCCACCGCAATGCCGATCGGTATCAGCGCAAACGCCCGGTAAATCAGCAAGTTCATCAGCCCCAGCACGGAACCGTAGACCAGCAAGTTCAGCACATCCTTGCGCGTCAGGCGGTAGCGCCACGGTCGGAAGATCGCCAGCAATATCAGCGCCGAAAACCCCACCCGGTACGCCGTAATCCCTTCCACGCCAATGACAGGAAACAGATTCTTCGCAATCGCCGCCCCCAGATTGACGGAAATCTGCCCTCCCAATACGGCCAGGGAAGGGAGCAAAATGCTGTCGGGGAGGGAAGAGGTCGAGGCGGGGGAGGTCATGGGACGCCATTTTAATACGCAACGGGCCGCCAGTCGCTGGCAGACATGCAAGCGACCGTAATTTATTGGCCTGTACTGGCAGCCGATATTGCAGATGGATGGAGATGCCAGTCGTTTTGGTGTTTACCGCCGGCATGGCAGGGTATTTCCATGTGGGCGAAACGCGTTCTCCTTCATTAAATATCGACATAGCGAGGCAGCAAGTCCTGCTCGACCAAGCCAATCTCAATGGCGTTGGCGATCCTGACATGCTCGGGGTTCTCATCAGAAAAAGGCTCGTCGGTGACGCTGACGATAATGGTGCCGATCTGTTGGTCATCACCTTGCTCGTCTATCGCCATCACAGGGATCAAGGCGCGGGCTTCTGGCACTTGCTGGACCGTCAGTACACGCGGCAAGTACAACATCCAGCCCGCACCCGGACGATCCTTGAAGACTTGTTTTTTAAAATACTGATTACGTGCAACCGTGATCAAGACCGGCCGTAGGGAGCCACCGATAATGGACAGCAGTTCTTTCACGCCATCAATGCCGAGCCGTCTGGCGGCTTGACCATAATCGCTGATCTTGAAAGTCCGTGAGGGCCAGTCACTGTCGCTGAACCCAAGCGCCATACTTGCGCCCTCACCGTCTCCGAGCTCGCCATTCCAGGCACTGAGATATCGAAATTGCTCATCCTTGAACTCGGCCTCGAGTACGGCTTCGGCCGCAGTGGTGAGTTCTCCCGAAGCATCGAAAACCGGATACAGAAACGACTCTGCTTCTGTCTCCTGCGACAGAAACCAATTCTTTCCAAACGCCTCCGTTTTTTGCAAGAAGCGGATAATCGTCGCGATTTTCTGGACGGAAGGTCGGAACGCAATGGATGGGTTTGCTGCATCGCGTTTGAACAAGGATTTTATTATCATAATATTATTTTGTGTAATAAGTGGTAATACCCAGTGCACTTAAATTGGGCAGCTTGTGTTCATACGCGAGCGGCGTGTGAAAGTGCCAAGTCTGCGAGGCAGGCGGGTTACAAGTCCTGCTATCAACCCCATTTCGTGCCAATCAGGCAGCCATTAATCCTTGCTTGCAATCGCGTGCGGCAGGCGACAGTTTGCGAGAGTCGCTCTCGTGGCGATATTTATCCTTTAATATTGTCACAATGCTTGCAATTGAGAAAGATATATTGCAAAATTGTTTTTTGAAAAAGTCTAACACCTCATGCTCAAGCTGTGGTGCGCCATTTGCATTATTCGGAGCACCCTTTTCGCTGCTGCACTGGTCGTCGGGACGGCTGTGCATGTGTCATGCTATTGTAAAAAAAGGAGCAGTAAAATGAGTAAGGTTGGAAAAATTGCCGTGGGTCTCGCTGTTGCCATCATTTGCGTTAACTCGTTTGCGGCTCAGGGGCGGTGGACTGAAGGTTTTGGGCAGGGAAATCTCGAGTACTTTATCGATCAGGATGGAATGCGGCTGTATATTGGCTGTCCAACGCAAGATGGCAGTGCAGATTCCCAATCGAGCGTATCGCTTTCGCAATTGAATAATAATAAGGAAGTTGAGAAATTTACCGTTGACGTCAATGGCGTTTCTTATGATGGGCCATTCAGCGCCGACAGCCGCGCAGGTGATAATAACTTCATTTCTTTGCTGGAGAATCTGAGGAAAGGAAATGCCGTTGTGAAGTTTAATGGGAAGGCAATAAAAATTCCTAAAAGTAACGCAGCCAAGATTATTCCTGTTTATGGCAAGAAATTTAGCTGCAATCTTTCGATGTAGACTGTTACTGTCCAGTCCCATTTGATCATGTCCTGCGTCGCGCTCAGCGTGGTATGCAGTGTATGGGCCCGGTGCGAATGGTTTTGTACATCGTCCCGCTTGAGCCACTTGGCAGTCGTGCACGGGTGATATTGAAGACCTTGGCGGCTATGCGCTCGGACAGTCCGGAGTCCTTGATTTCCTGCCGGATCTTCGGGGTGGTGCGGGCTTGGGGATGAATGCGTGAGCTCATGGACTGAAGTTTATGCGATGTGCTGCAAGCGATGGGACGATCTTGGTGGCAAACCGCCTATCAACTCGTCAAGCACAGCTCCGGCACGGAACAGGGCCATGCTGCGACGAGGAATATGATCACATGGAACTAAACAGCTGGCGCATGTCACGGCATGGATGCCGTATGGAATCGGGACCATTTCGCTCGGCAAGACGCGCAGCGAAGAGCTGCTTGCCTATTGCAAGGCCTATGCATTGAACGCTGATGCCGATCTCAGCGAAATGTGACCATATTGGCAGAGCGCTTCGCTAATCTGCTGGCCTGTCGAGCAGAGCATTAACGTGTCAATCAGGAGTAGAAGGGCAATGCATATATTTAGTATCGGCGACACCAATTTTGAAGTGGATGTCGCGAAATCCCGGATCAGCCTTGAGGCGCGCGCCGATGGCATGTGGGAAATCAATATCACGATCGAGGCCGACGACGACGTGTTCATGCGGCTGACGGAAGACGACGATGCGCCTTGGTCGTGGGCGTTGTATCCGCCGTCCTTCATTTTGCACGGTTTGTTCGTGGAGGGAACGGATGCCGCGCCCGTGCATAGGCTTGCCGTCGATGCAGGCAATACGCAGTGTGAATCCGCTCTTTACATGATGGAATACCGTGACGTAGCTGATCTGCGCCTGGAGGAATTGTCGGCGCAACGCCTGGCAGTGACGGGCAGCGTGGACTTTTTTGGCAAAAGTCTGCCTTTTGCCATCGATATGCCGCGCACAAGATAGCGGCAATTTTTAATATCGCTATCGGACATGGGGCAGCCTTGACTGGCCGCCCCATGCTCATTACTCCAGCTTCAAGGCCTTCGCCACATCCCCCCACGCCACATATTTGAAATTTTGCGGCCCATCGGGCAGGCGCTTGTAGCCGTCCTGGATCACCAGCATGCCTTGCGCATACGCGCCGCCCAGGTTGGCGGAGGTGACGTCGAGGCCGTCCGTTTCCGAGGTGCCGTCGATGCCGGCGGGCAGGTTGAAACCTACCTTGAAGCGGCCGCGCACCTTGTACGGCGCTTGGGTGTCGAGCACCACGTAGCTGCTGTCGCCCTGGCTGGAGACGATCAGGTAGCCGCTGTCCGGCTTGGCGCCCGGCTTGCGGTAGATGGCCATGCCTTCCACGTCGGCCGTCAGGATCGCTCCCACGGGCAAGACCATGGTGAGGGCGTCCGGCTTGGCGGCGTCGGCCGAGGTGGTCCAGACGCCGCGCGTTTCCTCGCCCAGGAACAGGCGGGCGTTGGCATCGTCGGCCACGCAGCCTTCCGGTTGCGTGGCGACCTTGAAGCTGCGCAAGAGGGTGGCGCTGAACTTGTTGCCGCTCATGCCGCTCATTTCAACCTTGTATTGCTGGAAGGTGCCGTCCTTGTCGTTGATGAACGCTTGCACGCCGCCGCTGGCCGGCTGGTACAAGCACATGCCGTAGATGCTTTTCAGACCGGTAGGGAAACGGCCCGCTTCCGCCACGATGCCATCGGCGCTGATGGTGAACAGCATCATGCTGTTGTCGTCGCGCTGGGTGGCCACGGCCAGGTCGACCTTGTTGCCATTCAATTGGATATTCTGCCGCACATCGACATTGTTCAGGCGGCCTACTTCCAGCAGCTGCGTCTGCTTGCCTTGCAGGTCGTAGACGAGCAGTCCTTGCTTCTTGTTGGTGCCGAGGATGCGTGCATTGGCGGGGTTGCTGGACAGCCAGATGGCCGGATCATCGGCCGCGTCGCCCTGGCGCGCCATCGGTTCCGTCTGCGCTTGCGGGGCGATGATGTCCACCGCAGGCTGCGTTTCCGCCTTGCCCGTCCATTTCAAGGGCCGCGCTTGCCAAGCGTTCTTGCCGCGCAGCAGTAGCGAGTCCTTGTCCAGCGCCAGCTGGCTGTCACCCTTGCGCACGTTCAATGCGACGGCTTGCGGCGGCAGGGCGGTCCAATTGCCGCCCTGGCGTGCCAGCAGGTGCAGCTTTTCCGCCTTGCCGTCGAGCACGGCCACGCCACCCGGCAGCACGGCCAGCGCGCCAGCACCGCCGTCCAGCTGGCCATACGGCTTGCGCAGCGCCACCACTTCGCGCTTGCCCATGCCTTCGGAATCGGCGTCATACGCCCACACGCCCATGTTGGACTCGCTCACCAAGAGGCGCTGAGCGCCATCGTCGACCCGGCAATGTTTGGCATGCGGCGGCAAGGCCAGCTTGCGCACCAGCTGACGCTGCTCGCCCTGCATCACCCACTGTTCCGCTTGCCCATCCTTGCCGATCAGGAACAGATGATCGAGCTGCTGGGCGTCGCGGTACAAACACGACGCTTCCACGGAAAAGGTGGGGACGGGAAACGGCGCCAGCTTGACCAGCTTGCCAGCCTGCACGTCCACGGAGACGGGCAGCGGGCGCTGCGTGTCAGCTTCCAGGAACACGGCCAGTACTTTATTGCCGTCGCTGCGCGTGTCGAGCTGCTTGGCGCGCACGGCGATGCGGTCCTGTTCCTGGCCGCTTGCATTGAACAGGCGCAAGCCATGCTTGTCGAGAAGCAGCCAGCCGCCGCCGGGCAGACGCGCCAGCTCTTCCGCTTCCTGCGTGAAGGAAGGAACAGTATGGACAGGCGCGGCTTGCGCCGTAGCCGCGAGGCAAAAAGCAGCCAGCAAAGCGCTGCAGAGTACGGTTTTTTTCATGGTAGGTAAAATCATCATCAGAAGGCGCTGGCTTTCAGGCTCACTTTGAAAGTGCGGCCGTATTGTTCGTTCTGCACGTTGTATTGCTTCGTGCCCTGGTAGACATAGTATTTCTCGTTGTTCAGATTAGCCGCCTCGAACATCAGCTGGAATTGCTTGTTGATCTGGTACGACAGCGAGAAATCAAGTTGCTTCTGGCCGGCGACGATATGGTCCTGGCTTTGATCGAGGATGTCGTTGCCCATTTCCAGCAGATACGGCGACTTGTAGTTGAGGGCCAGGCGGGCGCTCACCGGTCCCGTTTCATAGCCCAGCATCAAGTTCATCACCTGGTTCGACTGGCCCGGCAGGCGGATGTCGCGGTTCATCTGCTGCTTGCTCGCCTTGTCGAAGCGGCCGATTTGCGCGCTCGACGTGCTCAGGGTGCCGTTCACGCCGACGAGGAATTTATTGAACGGCGCCGGCAGCATGCGCAGCGGCTGCATGTAAGCCAGTTCGATGCCTTTGACTTTGGCCGCGTCGCCATTCGCATACGAGGTGGCCGTCGTGTAGCCCGTCCATTGACCCGTGCCGGCCAGGTTGGTCGTGTACGTAAAATTCTTGATGTCCTTGTAGAAACCGTAAGCCGACATCACGCCGTCGTTGCCCAGGATTCTTTCAATACCGAGGTCCAGATTGTTTGCTTTCAAGGGTTTCAAGTCCGGATTGCCGATCACGGCTTCCGTGTTGCTGGCCAGGCTGATGCCCGGTGCCAGCTGGCTGAAGTTGGCGCGCACCACGGCTTGCGTCCACGCGGCCCGCACGCTGGTCTTTTGATCGAGGTCATAACGGGTTTGCAGGTTCGGCAGCCAGTTGGTGTACGAGCGTTCGCGCGTCAAGGCCTTGGCAATCCCCGTGCTGTCCACCTGCGAGCCGGCCGCTTCAAAGCTGGTACGTTCGGCGCGCACGCCGCCGAGGATGTGCCAGGCGTCGAAGTCGTAGCTGTTTTGCACATACATGGCGTTGATGTCTTCATGCATGCGGTAATCATTGATGATCGATTCCGTGGCCAGGCGCGCCTTTGCGCGGTCCAGGCCGGCGACTCTGGCGCGGATCAGGGCCGGGTCCAGGGCCACGCCGATGTTGCCCAGGTCGTAGTCGAGGGTATGGCCTTGCACGAAATTGCTCATCGACGTGGAGCCGGCGCCCCAGTAGTTGCCGCTCGATGCCTTGCTGCTGTTATACGCCCATTGATCCGTGTCGTTGGTTTTTTCGCGGCGGCTGACTTTCGCGCCGAATTTCAGGGTGGCGATGTCGAACTTGCGCGCCAGGTCGATGCGTGCATGGTGTTCATTGTCCTTCGAGTAGCGCTTTTGCAGCGTGATGGCATTGAGCGCGTAATTGGCCGGGTCGTACAGCGATGCGGGGCCGCTCAACAATGGTTGCTCGGTGCCATTGAAACTGATGCTGGCGAAATTGCTGGTGCCCCGGAAACGGCCGTCGTTCAGGGATTCCGGCGTGTCCTCGGTGGCGCGGCTCATGCCGCCTTTCACGTCCAGCGTCCAGTCGCCCGATTTCTGTTGCGTGCCCAGCACGAGCGAGCGTACTTGCTGCGTGTATTTGCGCTGGCGGATGCGGCGCTCGGCGCGCGCGCTGGCCGTCTGCTCTTCGGCCAGGCTGCCGCCCGCGATATTGCTGATGGTCAGGCGGTCGCGCACTTCATTGTCGGAAAATTCGCTCACAAAAGAGCGCAGGAACCAGCTGTTGCCCGCTTCGGGGCGATAATCGAGATTGACGGCCAGGGCGCCGCGCTTGCGCACGGGCAGGTAGTCGCGCAATTCCAGGCCCGACAATTTTCCCTTGCTCCAGGCGCCGCCCGTTTCCACGTCATCGGAACCGAACGAGCGCTTTTCCGCGCTCAGGCCGGCTGCGACGCCCAGCTTGCCGTTGAGGAAACGCTGAGCCCACAGAGCGCCGCCGCTGGGGCTGGTTTTGCCCGTCTTTTCGTCATAGCTGGCGCCCACGTTGGCCGACAGCAGCTTGCCCGGCAAGTCGAAGGCGGACAGCGATTTGACTTCGACGGTGGCGCCCAGCGAGTTGGCGTCCATTTCCGGCAGCAAGGTTTTCGAGACTTCCAGTGTGCGGATCAAGCCGGCAGGCAGGATGTCGAGCGCCACGGCGCGGCGGCCCGCTTCCGGCGACGGCACCAGCGCGCCGTTGATGGTGACGGCGTTCAAGTCCGGTCCCAGGCCGCGCACGGTGATGTAGCGGCCTTCGCCCTGGTCGCGCTGGACGGATACGCCGGGCAAGCGGGCCAGCGCTTCGGCCGCGTTTTTGTCCGGCAAGCCGCCGATATCGTCGCTGCTGATGACGCTGATGATGTTGTCGGCTTTCTCTTGCGCGGCGATGGCGTTGCGCAGACTGGCGCGCTGGCCGCTGACGACCACGGTGGCGGCCGGCTGACCATCCTCACCTTGCGCTTGCGCATGGCTTTGACCGCTGAAGACGGCCATGATGCCGAGGGCCACGGCCGTCAGGCGCAGCGGAGAGGGGAACGAAGTGTGCATGGTTTTCATGAAGGGCTCGGTTAGGGGAAGGAACCGGGCGGATTCTAGGCAGCAAATATGACGGTTGCGTGACAGGCAAGGGCTAGCCACCCTGAAAACAACGGCATGCGAACGCTTTGCGGCCGGAATGCTGCCGCCATGAGCTGAAATGACCTGCCGGCGCAGGGCGCATGGGATGCGGCTTGCTAGATTTGCAGCAGCTGCACTGCTAATGATGAGCCGTTTGCACCTGCCGCACGGGCGTGGGGCATGTCATCGTGCCGTCATGGGCGGGCGCTATCGTGGCGACAGCACCACTTTTAAAGGTTTCCCCACATGCTGCCATTGCACCGTAACAGCCTGATTGCCGCCGCACTGGCCTTGCCCCTGTTCTTGTTCCTGTACGCCACACTGGGGCACCTCAAACCGATTGCCATCTGGAAGTGGATGGATATCGTCTGCGAAGGCGGCACGGCCGTCATGGCGGGGGTCTGGTTTTTGTTTACCCTCAGCAGCCGTCCGCGCGGACTGGTGACGAGTTTGATCGCAGGCGGCCTGTGCGCCATCATGCTGGGCTCCTGGGCCGATTGCCTCGATGAATTCTTTGCCGTCGATAAGAGCGCCGTGTGGGATAACTGGCTGGAAGCCTTGATTCCGTTTGGCATGCTGGTGCTGACGATCGGCATGTATTACTGGCGCCAGGAACAGTTCCGCCTGAACGAGCACCTGCAAAAGCGCGAACGCCTGTTCCGCGACCACCGCGCCTTCGACCGCATCACGCAGCTGGCCGACGCCAGCTATCTGCGCACGCAGATGCGCCTGGAGCAGGAGCGCCGGCCCGGCCTCGATTGCGCGCTGGTCTTGCTCGACATCGACAGCTTTCATTTGATTAACCGCGAATACGGCCACCGCGAAGGCGACCGCGTGCTGCAAGCCGTCGGCCACATGCTGCTGTTGAACTTGCGCAATGACGATTTGCTGTGCCGCTATGCGGGCGACCGCTTCGCCGTGCTGATGCCCGGCGTATCGCGCGAGGATGCGGCCGTGAAGGCGCGCCACCTGTGCGCCATGGTGGGGCAGATGCGCCACCACGCCAACGACAACCGTGAAATCCGCCTGAGCCTGCGGCATGCCTGCTCGCTCACCGATGGTGTGCCGGAAGTGGTGCTGGCCGAGCTGAGCCGGGCAGTGGAAACGCCGCGCTCCGGTGCCGGGATCAGTGCCGCCGCGCCTGCCTGATGCCGCTGAACCAGCAAGGCGATCCCAGCATCGCTGCCCACCATCAGCCGGCGCTGGTGCTCGATTACGCGCGCAGCCGCGAGCTGGCTGTGGCGCCGCTGCTCAAGGGTACGGGTCTCGATGGCGGCGAGCTGCCGTCTGTGGAAAGCCAGGTCAGCGCCGCGCAATACCTGCAATTGCTGGCCAACGTGGCGCGCGGCCTGGACAGTGCCGACACCAGCTTCATGCTGGGCCAGCAAATGCTGCCTGGCCATTACGGCGCGGCCAGCCACGCCTTGCTGCAGGCGCAGAATCTGCGCCAGGCCTTGAGCATCCTGTGCGATTTCCATACCTTGCTGTGTCCGCTGTTACAGCCGCGTTTGCGCGAAGCGGGCGACATGCATGTGCTGTACTGGGTCGATGCGTTCGGCGCGCCGAGCCAGCTGCCTTTTCTGGTGGAGATGCACATGACGGCGCTGGCGGCCATGTGCCGCTGGCTGGCCGGAGAATCCCTGCCGTGGCGCTTCTGCTTCAACCGCGCGCGGCCCCGCCACGTGGAGCAGCATGAAGTGCACCTGGGCCAGGCGCTGCGTTTCGATTGCCAGGTCGACGCCATGCTCATCGACTCCAGCTGGCTCGACAAGCCCTGGCCACGCGGCAATGCCACGGCTGCCGCGCTGGCCTTGCGCGCGGCGGCGCTGGCGCCCGTGCCCGCCGCCAGCCTGCTCGGCGCGCTGTACGACTATCTGCTGGCGAACATTCGCTGCGCGCCCACGCTGGAGCGCACGGCGCAGGAATTCGGCGTCAGCCCCGCCACCCTGAAGCGCCACCTGGCGCGCCATGGCACGCATTTTCAGGCCGAGCTGGACCAGGTGCGCGCGCACAAGGCGATTTATCTGTTCCAGGCGCATGGCTACGACAACGATGCCGTGGCCGCCTACCTTGGCTTTCATGATGCCACCAACTTCCGCCGCTCGTTCAAGCGCTGGACGGGGCAAACGCCGCAACTATTGCGTCACGCGCTGGCCCTGTTCGTCGCTGGATGAGAACGCCGATCAAAACCTACTGCGCGTCGTGACTTACGGCCTGCGATGCTCACTGTGCTAGAGCACAGTTGCGCTTCTCGGCCGCAATTCACTTCCGCTCGCTACGGTTTTGATGGGCGTCGCCCATTCCATGTGGGGCGCGCGGGTTTTGTCGGGCGTTGCGCGCCAGCGCCACGGACAGTCGTTCCTGAGGGAACAATTGCCCGTTCTGCTACATCCATAGTACACTCGATCAGAGAGCGAACAGACGCGCTTTGAGGCGCTCCGGCACGGCGTCACGCGACGCCGCAATACCGCCATTTTGATGGCGGTGCCGGCGGCAAACGACCGGTGTGCCGTGCCTTAACCCAGCCTGGAATCTGGTGTCACCAGTGTGGTGCGCCGGGAACCGGGCAACTTGATAATGCTCAATCGTGTATTCACAATCGCAGATCGATCCAGTCGTCAGTTTCCGCAACACCCAGGGTGAGGCGGTGCGTGGCACGATTTTCAACTTGCAGCGCAATTCGCTGGTCATGGAAATCTACAATCCATACTCGATTGTGCAGGTCAGCGAAGTGCTCAATGACGTGACGGTGCGCATGGGGGCGAAAAACGCCTACGTCGGCAAGGCCGTCGTCATCAGCAGCGTCAATACGGGCCTGACCGCCATCGTTTCCGTGACCCTGATCGACGAGTGGCGCGAATTGAGCGACGTGGTCGTCGTCAAGGGCGCCGTATTGAAAGAGTCCAGCGCCTTTGTCGCCGGTTGGGGCGAACGCTTCCGCATCCGCCGCGACTACCAGATCGTCGTCAACGAAATGCGCGCCTTTTTGTCGGAAGTGTCGCGCTGGGTCGAGCAAGTCGACTTGTCCGACTCGCTGCCGAAGGAAAACGGCCGCCTGCGCCCCGACATCTTTGACGAGCTGGCCCTGCCGCTGATGGAGCAGACCCAGCTGTACCTGCGCCAGCTCGAGGTGGAAGCGTCGCTCGTCGAGGAAGAGCGGGCGCCGGCCCACCGCGCCTTCGCCCAAGCCGCGCTGCACCCCTTGATCCTGCGCGCACCGTTCGTCTTCCGCACGTTTACCAAGCCGCTCGGCTATGCGGGCGACTACCAGATGGTCAACCAGCTGCTCGACGATCCACGGCAAGGGCCGAGCACCTATTTTCAGATCGTCAATGCGGCCTTCCTGCAGGCGGCCGTGGCCACGGCGCACCGCAACCGCATCGATATCCTGACGGAATTCCTGTCGCAAAAGGCGGCCGCGGCGCGTGCGGCAGGGCGTGTGTATAAAGTGCTCAACGTGGGCTGCGGCCCGGCCATTGAAGTGCAGCGTTTCCTGGAAACTTGTCCGGACGCGCAATGGCTGGCCTTCGAGCTGGTCGACTTCAGCAGCGAAACCCTGGACTGGACGCGCGCGCGGTTGACCACCATCATGCAGCGCACGGGAAGAGTGGTCGAGATCGATTATGTGCACGACTCCGTGCACAACCTGCTCAAGCGCCGCCATGGCTCGGGCGTCACGGGCTTGCCCGGCAGTTTCGACGCCGTGTATTGCGCCGGCCTGTTCGATTACCTGTCCGACAAGGTCTGTGCGCGCCTGCTGATGCACTTCGCCTCGCGCGTGGGGCCGGGCGGACGTTTGCTCGTCACCAATGTGCACGCGAACAATCCGGGCAAGTTCGGCATGGAGCATTTGCTCGAATGGCATTTGATCTATCGCAATGAAGAGGGCCTGTCAGCCTTGCTGCCCGAGCACGCGACGGATCCGCTGATCTACGTCGATCCCACGGGCGTGAATGTGTTCGCGGAAGTGAGCATTCCTTGATGGACACTCCAGGCCTGCACGCTGGCTACACGGCCGTTTTGCGCGACTTCCGCCTGGAATTCAGCCGTGGCGGGGCCTACACGGGCATCGTGCTGATCCTGCTGGGCATGGGCCTCGATTCTGCCCTGTATCCGGACAAGCAATCGGCATTTACCAGTGCGCGCATCCTGGTGTCCGTGCTGATTTTTTGCGTCGTGCTGGCCATGCGCACGCGCTGGGCGCAAGACCGCATCCAGGGCCTGACCTTTGTCTGGCTGATCCTGCCGCAAATCATGATCGCCTGGATGATCGCCGTCACGGAAGGCGCCACCTCGATCTATTATGTGGGCATGACCCTGGCCATCTATTCCTCGGGCATCGTGCTGGCTTTCGGGCTGTGGCAAAACATGGTCTTCGGCGCCATCTCCTGCCTTCTGTACGTGGCTGCCTGCGCCTGGCATGCGGGCGGCTTCGACCTGGCCGGCACGTTTGTCGTCAACTGTCTGTTCCTCATCATGTCGGCCAGCATCAGCGCCGTATTTACCTATTTTAACGAGCGCGCCCGCTTCATGCTGTTCCAGCTGAAGGCGGAAGTGGCGCAAAAGAATACGCAACTGGAAGAAACGAATAAGAGCCTGGCCGATATCAAGGGGCAGATGCTGCAGCAAGAGAAAATGGCCGCCATCGGCACCCTGGCCGCCGGCATGCTGCATGAAGTCAATAATCCCGTGAATTTCTGCATGATGGCCATCGAGGTGGCCATCGAAGACCCGGCCGCCAAGCAAAGCGCGCTGGTGAGCGAATGCCTGGCCGACGCCAAGCAGGGCATGCTGCGCGTGCAGCACATCGTGTCCGACTTGAAAACCTTTGCCTATCGCAAGAGCGGCAACCAGCTGGAGACGGGACACTTCCAGTTTCGCAGCGCGCTCGACGCGGCCATCCGCCTGGTGGGCCATGAAACGAAAAATGTCAGCATCAGCCACGACTTGCCGGTCGATACCCTGGTGCGCGGCGACGAGGCGGCCATCGTGGGCGTGCTGATCAACTTGCTGGGCAATGCCGTGCTGTCCATGCGCAAGGGCAATGCGCCGCCGTTCGAGATCCGCATCACGGCTCACTGGGACGACAACCGCCTGCGCATCAGCGTGCGCGACAATGGCCCCGGCATCGCGCCGGAAAACCTGGCGCGCGTGTTCGAACCGTTCTTCACCACGCGCGAAGTGGGGCAGGGCCTGGGCCTGGGCCTGAGCATCAGCTATGGCGTGATCGAGCGCCACGGTGGCACTCTCAGCGCCGAAAGCGAGCTGGGCGTGTGGGCCAGCATGAATTTCGACTTGCAGCGCTCCGATTGGGAGGGCCGCTAGCATGGACAGCGATAGCCGCGCCAGCGTCCTGTACGTGGACGACGAAGCGCTTGCCTGCAAGTATTTCGAGCGCGCCGTCGGGCCCCGCTACCGGGTGTTGACGGCGCAGAGCGTCGATGCGGCGCTCGCTCTGCTGCAGGACGAGGCCGGCCAGATCGACGTGCTCGTCACCGATTACCGCATGCCGGACCGGCTGGGCAGCGAGTTGCTGCAGGAAGTGGCGCAGCGCTATCCGCACATCGTCTGCATGCTGGTGACCGCGTATGCGGACAAGGATGTCCTGCTCGAACTGATCAACGGCGGCTCGCTGTTCCGCCTGCTGGAAAAGCCGCTCGACCTGGCCGCCATGCAAACGGCGCTGGAACTGGCCGTGCAGACGGGACGCGAGCGCGCCGCGCGCCGCCAGGGCCTGGTGGCGATGGAAGAATCGCTGGCCTTCCTCGCGCATGAATTGAACACGCCGTTGGCGGCCATCGCCAATTTTGCGCGCGGCATCGCGCGCCGCGCGCAGGCGGAGTCCGCACCGCAGGCCGAGATCGGCGAAGCGGCCGCCTTGATGCATGACAATGCGCGTTATTGCCTGTCCGTGCTGGCCAGCTTTATCGACACGGTGCGCCTGGCCAGCGCCGGGCCCGGCATGCAGGGCGGACGCCGCGCCGGCAGCGCGCGCCAGTTGCTGGACGCCTTGCTTGACAGCTATCCCTTGAGCGCGGCACAGCGCGCCGCCATCACGGTCGACGTGGGCGACGATTTCTCCATCGCCGAGTCGCCCAATTGCGTCGCCCTGATTTTATCGTCCGTGCTGGCGAATGCCTTGCGTTCGGCCGGCGAGCAAGCCCATCCGGCGATCGGCATCCGCATCGACGCCGGCCGCATCACGGTGCGCGACAACGGCGCCGGCATCGCCCCCGAGATCGTCGAACAGCTGTTGATCGACCCCGTCAGTGCCAGCGGCGGCGAAGGCAAGGGCTGGGGCATGGTGTTTTGCCACCGCATGATGCAGTCGTTCGGCGGCAACCTCGATATCGCCACCGAGTTTGGCACTTCCACCACGGTAACCCTGAATTTTCCAGTACATATAAGGAACGAGCATGATTGACGCCAATCTGCGTTTGCCGGCTCAGCGTGAGTCGGCGCAAGGCTTGCCGACGATACTCTATGTCGATGACGAGGCCAACGCCCTCAAATACTTCCAGCGCGCCATCGCGCCGCTGGCCGACGTGCTGACGGCCACCTCGGTCGAGGAGGGCAAGCGCATCCTCGACGAGCAAGCCGACCGTATCGCCGTGCTGGTGTCGGACCAGCGCATGCCCGGCGCCTACGGCAACGAATTGCTGTCGTATTGCTGGGACCGCCATCCGCACATCGTGCGCATTTTGACCACCGCGTATTCCGAGCTGGAGCACACGGTGGAAGCCGTCAACCAGGGACAGATCCACCGCTACATCCAGAAACCGTGGGATATCGCGGCCCTGCGCATGGAACTCAAGCAGGCACTGGAACTGGCGCGCTTGCGCAACGAACACGCCCAGTTGCTGCGCGAAAAGCTGATGGTGCGCCAGCGCCAAGCCGTCGCCAACCGCATCGGCACCCTGTACGCCCTGTGCGCCAGCCTGGCCGGTCCGGAACAGCAGTTGCCGGTGGAAGCGTATTTGTCGGCGGCCCTGACGGCCGGGGTCACGCCGCCCGAGCCGGACTGGCTGTTGATGGACTATGCCGACCTGGTCAGCTCGGAAGCCTTCCGCGGCACGGCGTTTGCCGCCGCCGTGCGCCAGCAGCTCGACACGCTCGAGCGCGAGCATCCGGGGCGCGGCGTGGAGCATGTGATCGACATGCTGCTGCCCGTGGTGGGCGCGGCCCTGCAAAACCAGGGCGGCACGGCGCTGTTTCTCGACGGCCGGCTGCTGACGGAATTCCTGGAAACGCCGACCACGGCGCCTGTCTCGGCCCTGCACTCGTTCTGGCTGGCTACCTTGCTGTGGCTGGCGCGGCGCGGCTGGTCCTTGCAGCTGAGCAAGACGGAACTAGGTTTGCAAGGCAAGATGGTGCAGGCTGAACCGGCACTCACGCCGGACCACCTGGCGGCCTGGATCGAGCAGTTCTGACCGGATGTCAAGTAAAACAGGGCCGCGCGGGCCCTGTTTCTGGTGGCGGTGAGCGGGCTTAGCGCTCCGCCGCCGCCTTCAGGCTGTTCAATCCTTTTTCAAAATCTTTGCCGATCATGGTATCCATGCTGACGAAGACCGTCATGACCTTGCTGACGTAAGGGCTGGGGCCTGTCATGGTCCAGTTCACCCTGGTGCCGTCGCCTTCTGGCGTCATGGTAAAGGTGGTGGTGTTGTGGCTTTCGAACGGTTTCAGGAAGTCGAGCTTGATGACGGTGCGTTCGGGCTGGGCCGCTTCCGTGATTTCCATGCGGCCGGCGCCCACCTTGTCATTGCCCGTCCAGGCATATTGCGCGCCCAGGCCGTTGGCCGGACCCGTAAACGTGCGGCGCATGGCCGGATCGAGCTTTTCCCACGGCGACCAGGCGGCCCAGTAATGGAAGTCCGTGATCAGGGCGGCGATTTTCTCGGGCGGTGCCTTGATGGTGATTTCGCGCTGGACACTGAAGGTGTCGGGTTTGGTGGTGGCATAGCCGAGGATGGCGGCGACGACGACAACGATCAGCAGCAGGGTTTTTTTGATCATATGCTCTCCAAATCTTGAATGGTCGATGCGAACGAATCAAGGCAATCTTAGCAGATATGAATGGCTGTGCGCGGCCTGTTGGCCTTTATTTGCGCCAGCGCGTGGCAGGGCCGCATGCGGCCTTGCACAGGGGCGCACGGCAGGATTGTGGTAGGGCGCCCGTGTCCGCTAGAATGCTGGCCTGCAAAGATTTCAGAGGGAAATATGATTCAACGATCGATCGCCAGGCTGACTCTGGCGTGCGGCTTGCTGGCGTCCGCCTTTGCCGCGAACCTGGCGCATGCCGATGCCTGTCCCGCCCATTACGTCGATGGCCGCAAGCCGGAAATCACCAACCCCAAGCTGGACGTGGCAACCAAGGAACTGTGCTACAACGTGTTTGGCGTGATGCACTCGGGGATTACGCGCACGCCGCTGTGGTCGGCTGAGCACTTGACGGCGAACAACCTCGAAGCGGCGCAGGATTTGTCGCGCGAAAATTCCTTCCATGCCGAACGCAAGCTGCCCGCCGCCCAGCGCGCGGAACTGGCCGACTATGCGCGCAGCGGCTTCGACCGTGGCCACATGGCGCCCAACGGCGACATGCCGGATCGCCAGAGCCAGCGCGACAGCTTTACCCTGGCCAACATGGTGCCGCAGGATGCGCGCAACAACCGCTATGTATGGGCCGGCATCGAGGGCGCCGTGCGCAAGATGGCAAAGAAAGAGGGCGATCTGTACGTGATCACGGGGCCGGCTTTTATTGGCGGCAACCTGCGCAAGGTGGGAAGAGTCATCGTGCCCAGCCATTTGTACAAGGCCGTGTACAGCCCGCGCCAGCGCGCTGGCGCCGCCTATTTCATAGAAAACGTCGATACCAAGACGTATGAGGTGCTGAGCATTGCGCAACTGGAAGACAGGATAGGCATCGATCTGTTACCGTCGCTGACGCGCCAGCAAAAACTGCGCATGCTGAGTTTGCCCAAGATCAATAGCAAGTCCAGGAAATAACAAGACCGTCGAAAAGGAAATACCATGTGCGCAAAGAAATTCGTCCCGTATGCCAATGAAAGCGATGTGCTGGAGATTGGCAACCTGAGCATCGAAAACCGCATCGACCGCATCAGCATCAGCGGCGACATCGACCTGACCCTGGACAAGCCGGGCCTGGCTCTGGCGAAACAGCTGCAAAAACTGCTGGCCGACGTGGTGGCCCAGCTGGAAAAGCAGGAACTGCCCGACCAGCTGCCGCCGCCCGAGGTGACGTCGGTGGCCAATCCCTTCGAGTGACGCTGGCGGGAAGGTCTACTGTGCCGCTTTGGCGGCGCGATAATAGCCTTTCCTGCTGATCTCTTCCGGCGCGTTCGCCACTGCATACGCGCTCAAGGCGATGGCGATGGCCGAGTATTGCTGCGCCGCGCTGAAGGGCAGCACCTTGTCATACGTGTCGAGCAGCGTGTGATGCACGCGCGCATAGTCGAAATCGCCGAGCACGGTAAATTTCGGCGTCGGCACGCCATGCAGGCTGAAGACGGCGTCATCGCTGCCGGCCCGCGCGTTCATTGCCTTGCTGGCATCGCGCGGCACGTCATTGATGCTGGCGGCGAAGCCGAACACGGGGTGGATGTCTTGCAGCGCCCGTTCGACCCGGCCAAACACGGGTTGCCAGACCGTGGGAATCGCGATGCCGTCGATGGCGCCGGGCCGGCCGTCGCGGTTGAGCATCATGACGATATTCTTCAATTCACCCGCATGCCGCTCGGCGAACGCGAACGATCCCTTGCGGCCGATTTCCTCCGCGCCGAAGGCGACAAACATGATGGTGCGGCGCGGCTTCGCTTCCGATAACGCCAGCAGGCGCATCGCTTCGAGCATGGTGGACACGCCGCCGCCATTGTCGGCCGCGCCCGTGCCGCCATCGTAGCTGTCGAGGTGGGCGCCGATCAGCACGATTTCCTCGGGCTTGTCCGTGCCGGGAATGCGGGCGACGACGTTGTGATACGTCACCGGGCCAGGATAGAACCAGTTGCGGATGTCAAATTCCAGCGTGACGGTTTCGCCGCGCGCCAGGCGCTGGCGCATGTCCGTGTACTGTGGCGCGGCCAGCTTGATGTCGGGCAAAGTCGGCAGGGCCGCCCAGGTGGCGGGCGCGGCGCTGGCGGCATACAGCGGTTCTTCGCCGGACTGGATGGTGCCGAGGGCGCCAGCAGCCATCAGCACTTGCGTGATGGCCCTGGGCTTGTGGATGGTGCTGCCATCGCGCCCGCCGCCACCGTTTTCGCCGCCCGTCAGCACCCATTTTCCCTTGAATTGCGCGGCGCGTTGCCGCGCTTCTTCCACGGTAGACGGACCCACGATGGCCAGTCCCTGCTGCACGCCACCCGTGCCGGCCGTGTAGGCGGGTGTCGCCAGGCGCAGGGGCTGCACCTGGGGCGCCAGCATCGTGCCCGACCAGGGGCCGCGGTTGAAGCCGACGGGCATCTGGCCCGCTTCTTCCAGCTCGGCTTGCACGCCCCATTGCCGCAGTTGCATGCGCGCCCATTGCGCCGCATGCGTGTAGGCATCGCTGCCGGCCATGCGGCCGCCAAAGCGGTTGCTGAGGATGTCGAGCCACTCCATCGCGCGCGGCTCGCTGGTGCCCAGCGCCACAATCCGGCGCGCCGTGGCGTCGCCCGATGGCGACGATGCAGGCTGGATGACGGCATCCCTGCCGGACAGCGCGGTCAGGAAGGCGGGCAGCCTGTCGTGCTGGCGCGCCGCCAGCGCCGCATCCAGCTTGGCGGAACGGTGCCGCTTATCCTGGCGCAGCAGTGTTTCATAGGCGCCCAGCACGCCCTGCATGCCCGCCAGGTCGCTGGCGCCTTGCTGCCCGGCCTGGTCCGGATGTTCGATCTGGAAAGCCATCACGCTGGCCAGGTATTGAAACACCAGCGCCTCGCGGATAGTCGCCTGGCTGGCGATGGAGAGCCAGCTTTCCAGCGCGCTGGCCGGTAGCGTGAAGTCGGGAATTGCCTCGATCCATTCTGTTAGCCAGGCGCCGTCGCGCCGCTGCACGGCCAGGGGATCGCGCTGCGCCTCTGTTGCCATCCGCAGCACGCGCGCGCGCTCGGCCGGCGTGGAAGGACCGCGCGCGCCGCCATTGGCCACGGGCGGCGCGGCCAGCAGCGCCGGCGGCACATAGCGTTCCTGCAGCCGCGTGCCGCTCACGGGCTTGGGTTCGTTCTCATCGGTTTCGACCAGGCGTTCGCCGCTCAGCACGTCGCCCTTGGCTTGCAAGGTCCAGCGTATCGTCACCTCGGTGCTGACCTCCTTGCCGTTGCGCCCAGTGCTGACGCGCTTGCCGCTGTGCCGGAAGATGGTGCCGGCGGGGCCGGCCGTGCCATGCACCGTGCGCGGCGGCGTGAGCTGGCCCCGTTCGTCGAGCCACGCGATCGTCGCGCGCAAGCCGCCTGGCTCTTCGCTAATGTCGAGTATGCCCGTGTCGATCAGGTCGGCCTCGACGCCATTTGTCGTGGTCGTGCCCGTCGCCGTCTGGAATTGCCACTGTCCGGCGAGGGCCGGCGTTTGCGCGTACAGGGTGCCCGGCAGGGCGGCAACAGCGAGGACGCAGGTGGCGTAAAGGCGGGGAGGGAACAGGTGCATGGATATCCTTGTCGTGGTTTTCGCTCGGGAAGAGTCGAAAAACAGTATGCGGATAAGCAGATTGCCAAGATGCTACTTTCCGACCAAGGCCGGGATTGGCAGACTGAAGGCGGGTTTGGCCGGGCCGAAGAATAGATCAACCTCATCCGGCAAGCTGCGTCGGACGAGGTTGATCTGGCACAAACTTACTTGGCGAAGGCCTGCGCCGCCGGTGTCACGGTGACGGCTGACGGCTGGATGTTCAGCTTCATCGCGCCGATGACCTTGTCTTCATCGAGCAGGGCCTGCGGCTTGTTGCCGTCGTACTTGATGGGAGAAAACGCGTCACTGACGAGCTTTTCCTTCAAGCCGGCCCCATCCTTGGCAACGATCACCACGGACAGGTTTTTCGCCGACAGATGTTGCTTGATGGCGCGGTTGACGTCTTGTACCGTCAGCTTCGACAAGCCGTCACGCATCAGCTTGGTAAATTCCGGCGTGCCATACCATTGCGAATCGAGCGCATAACCGAGTTGCTGGTCCTGCGTCGACGTCATGACGAAGACGTTCTTCATCAGGTAGTCGCGCGTGGTGGCGAAGTCATCCTGCGTCAAGCCGTTGTCGATGAGTTTGCCCAGTTCCGTCAGGGCCACGCGCAGCGCGAAGTGGGCGTTGTCCGGCGCCACGGGGCGGATCCAGATTTCGAACAGCTGCGCCTTGCGGCCCAGGTTCGGGTTCGGGAAGAACTGATACATGCCGCGCGGGAAGGCTTCGATGTATGCATAATCGCCATAGTTCATGCCGCGCAGCTCACGGATGCGCTGGTACAGATAGGAATTCGAGGCGCGGTGCTCGCCCAGCCACGTTTTCGCCAGCCACAGGGCCGGGAAGTCCGGGTGCGTGCGCGTCACGTCGAGCGGCAGGCCGAAGGAAATCGCCGTGGCGCGCGTGTTTTTCTCGATGATTTCCACTTCCAGGCCGTTTGCCTTGCGGCCCGCGGGTTTCACCGTGGCCGGCAAGCCGGAGCCGGCCGGCAAGCTTGCCAGCGCCTGCGTCAGCGACGCCGTCATGGCGTCGGAGACGTCGCCGGAAATGCCCACCTTGACGGCGCCTTGCGCATATGCGCTCTTCCAGAACTGTTTCACGTCGTCCAGGGTGATGGCGTCGATGCCGGCAAGCGTGCCCAGCACAGGGTGGCCGTACGGCGTGCCCGCGTACACATTCGTTTGCAGGCGTTCCTTGGCGAATTCTTCTTCGTTATTGTCCTTCAGGTCCAGCAGCAATGCATTCTTTTGCGCATCCTTCAGGCGGCGGAAGTCGTCTTCGCGGAAACCCGGCGAGAGCAGCAGCGGCAGGGCGATGGCGTTGAACTGCGTCCAGTTATCCCGGTGGATGGAGCCCGTAAACGTCGTCATTTCCTTGTCCGTCTGCTGGCTGAAACTGCCGGCCAGCGGGAACAGGGCCTGGTTGACCTCGTCTATCTTGCGTTCGGACGAACCACCGGACGCCACCATGGCGGCCGTCAGCGCGGCCAGGCCTTCCTTGCCTTGCGGATCTTGCGCGGAACCGGCCGTAAACAGCAGCTTGTAGCGGATCTGCGGCAGCGCGGATTTTTGTACGAGCACGTCGAACTTTGCGGTCGAGACGGCCGGCAGCAGGCTGGCCAGTTTAGGCGTGGTGGCGATGGCGGCCGCCATCGGCTGGTGCGACAGGGTCGTCACCACCAGGCCCTCATCCGTCAGGTATTTGCGCGCGGCCGCCTGCAGGTCGGCTGGCGTGAGCGTATCGATCAGGCGGTAGTACTGGTTGATGGTGGCGTACGAGCGGTCGAAATGCACGAACGACGCCAGGGTGCCGGCGATTTGCTCCGTGTTGTCGAGCGAGCGTATCAAACCGTATTTTTCGGCCGACTTGGCGTCCGCCAGGTCTTTTTCGCTCACTGGCGTATCGCGCAACTGGGCCACGGTTTTCAGGATGGCGTCGCGCACATAGACGGCGTCGTCGATGTTTTTCACGCGCGCGCCCAGCACGGCCAGGGTCGGGTCGACCCGGTCCGGCGTCATGTCGAACAATTGGTCGACCTTCTGCTCGTTTTGCACCAGGCGTTTATACAGCGGCGAGGTGCGGCCGAACGACAGCGACAGCAAGGTTGCCAGCGCGGCCTGGTCCTTGTCCTTCACGGAAAACGCGGGCGCGTGGAAGCCCACGGCCACCCACGGCAGGGTCGGCGTGGGCCAGGCCACGTGTTTGTAGACGGGGCCGCGTGGCGCGGGTTCCACGGGCACGGCCGTCTGCTGCTTGCCACGCTGCCAGGTGCTCCAGTATTTTTCCACCAGCGCGATGGCTTGCTGCGGCTCCACGTCGCCGGCGATGATGATGGTGGTGCGCTCGGGACGGTACCAGCGGTCGAAGAAGATCTTCGAGTACGCGTACTGGTTCGGCATGTCTTCGATGTCCTGGATAAAACCCATCGTCGTGTGCTTGTAGGTATGCGTCGTGTAGGCGCTGTCGCGCATCACTTCGAACAGTTTCGAGACGGGATTGGCGCTGTTCTTGTTGTATTCGCCCAGCACGGCCCGCGATTCCGTCTTGAACGCGTCTTCCGCATAGTCGAGGTGCTGGAAGCGGTCCGCCTCCACCTTCAGCACGGTTTCCAGGTCTTGCTTGGCAAACGTCGTGTGGTAATTCGTCAGGTCGTCGCTCGTGTACGCGTTCTGGCGCGCGCCGGCGCGGGTGATGACTTCCTGGTATTTTTCGGGCGGATAGGCCTTGGTGCCGCGGAACATCATGTGCTCGAAGAAGTGGGCAAAGCCGGACTTGCCCGGCTCGACTTCATTGCGCGAACCCGTCTGCACGGGAATCTGCAGCGAGACCAGGTTGGGGAAACCGGTCGGCACGATGATGATCTTTAATCCATTGGCCAGGGTCTTTTCCGTCGCCTTGAACGGCAGCAAATCGGCTTTGCTGGCGGTGGCGCTGTGGGCGGCGGCCGGTTTGACGGGCGCGGCGCCCAGGTTCGACGCGGCCATGGCCGACAGGGCCAGGGCGAAAGCAGGTAATAAAGCAGGCATGATTCTTGACACGGGGGCTCCTTCTTTTCTTGGAATGTGGAAAGTGCAACGCCGCAGCATAGAATATTCACGCCGCCCTGCATAGGGGCTAAAAGTCGGGCCGCAGGATGCGTGTCGTGAGATGGCTGAGAAAATCGCGCCGGGTGGGCAGGAACATGCGGATATACACGATGCCGTGCGCGCGGTCATGGTGGTAGATCACGCGGATCTCCTCGCACAGGCGTTGCCGCACATCCATGCCGACTTCGCGGGCGGCCTCGACGGGCGTGCCACTGTCGGGAAAGGCTTTCAGATCAGCGAATAATTGCCGGAAAGCGGCGCTGAACTGCGCCTGGGCGGCGGTCGTATGGCGCGCCTTGAAGTCGCTGCGCAGCTCATTGAAATCGGCTTGCGCGCTGTTCAGCACGACGATGCGCGCCATCTCAAGCCTGGTCAAGGCTGGACAGGAAGTCTTCTTCGGACACCACGTCGCCGCGCGCGATTTCCTGGTTACCCATGGCGATCAATTTCATGAACGCATGCTGTTCCTGCATCTGCCGCGCTTGCCGCTTGCCTTCCTGGTAGGCGTGCATGGACAGCACGACCATCTTCGCCTCGCCATTTTGCGTGATGATGATGGGCTCATCCTGGCCAGCGTCAAAGCCGTTGACGATTTCCGTCGTATTTGCCTTGAGATAGGAGATCGGCTTGATGCGTTCCTTGAGGTTCATGGCGGCTCCGAATGAGATAAACTGCGATACGACCAAATATACACCAAATTTGGTCGTGTTACTTGGACGCGAATTTGTTGCTTACGTCAGCGTCGTTTCCGGCAGGCTGATGCGGTTGCGGCCCAGGTGCTTGGCGCGGTACAGGGCGCAGTCGGCCGTGTGGATCAGCTGCCCCAGTTCCGTGCCGGGGCCGGGCAGGGCAGTGGCGGCGCCGATGCTGACGGTGACGCAGGCACTGGCACTGGCGCCATCGGCGCGCTTGCGCGGAAGTTGCAGCCGCTCCACGCGCTGGCGGATGCGTTCGGCCACGATGGCCGCGCCCTTGAGCGACTGGTTCGGCAGGATGACGGCAAATTCTTCACCGCCGTAGCGGGCCACCAGGTCGTTCGTGCGCATTTCGCTGGCCACGGCGCCGGCCACCTTGCGCAGGCACAGGTCGCCGCCCTGGTGGCCGTGGTTATCGTTATATTCCTTGAAATTATCGACATCGACCATCAGCAGCGACAGGGGCTGGCCCTGCCGCTGGGCGCGCTGCCATTCGGCCAGGATGGTGTCGTCGAAGCAGCGCCGGTTGGCCAGGCCCGTCAGGCCGTCGCGCGTGGCCAGGCGCTCCAGTTCGACGTGCGCGCGCTTTTCATCCGTCATGTCGCGCAGGGTTTCGACGACCGCTATCAGTTCGCCGTGATTGCCATAGATGGGGCTGGCATCGACGGCCAGGTAGCGCCGCCGTCCCGTGCGCGGCATGTCGCACCAGTTTTCCGCGCACAGATTGCTGCCCGTGCTGCTGCGGTATTGCTGCTGTGCATGCAGCGCGCGCATGTCGCCGCCGCGCCCGGCCAGCAGCAGGTCGGCCAGGGTGGGGCGTTCGTCGTTGTAGAAGCAGCGGCCCGGCTCGCGCGTGCGCAGCACTTCGGCCGCGGGCACGCCCGTCAGCTGCTCGCAGGCGCGGTTCCAGATCATCACCTGGCCATGCACGTCGAGGACAAAGGTGGGCACCACCAGCAATTCCATCATCTTGACGGCGAAACCCTGGGCTGCATCGCAGGGTGCAGCGCTGGCCTGTGCATGGCTATCCGGCATGTAAACATCCTTCTTGGGGTGAATGGGGCTGGCTCGCTGGCCATGATGCAGCGCAGCGAGACGGGAGATGTTGATATTGAGCAATATTTTCAGCGATGCGCCATCGCTTCGTCGTGGCAGCCAGGCAAAGGCAGCGACACGCGCAAGGTGGTGCCGGCGCCGCTGAGGCTTTCGATGTGCAGGCTGCCGCCGGCGGCGGCCACGCGCTCATGCATGCCGGACAGGCCGCAACCGAGGCGCGGTGGAGAACCCGACAGCCCGACGCCGTCGTCGCTGATGCGGCATGCCAGGGTGGCGCCCGTTTGTTGCAGGCTCAGCTGGACATGCGTGGCGCGCGCATGGCGGGCGATGTTCGCCAGCGCTTCCTGCAGCGCGTGGTACAGCAGGGGGCCATGCGCGTTGCCGGCGGCGGCGTCGAGTTGGTAATCGCAGTTGCAATCGATACCTGTGGTGCGCTTGAAGTCCGCCAGCAAGCCGTCGCACGCCGCCTGCAGGCCTGCGTCGAGGGCGGGCGGGCGCAGGTCGTGGATGACGCAGCGCAGCGCCGCGATGCTGAGGTCGACATTGCGCGCCATCACGGCCAGTTGCCGCGCCAGCAAGGGCGCCGCGTCATGCGTGCTGGTCTGCAGCATGGCCAGGTCGAATTTCAGGGTCAGCAGATGCTGGCCCAGGTCGTCGTGGATGTCGCGCCCGATGCGCAGGCGTTCCTGTGCGCGCGCCTTGTTTTGCTCAGCGGCCAGGCGCGCCTGTTCGGCGTCCGCACGCAACTGTTCCAGCGCCTGCAGGCGCAGCGCCAGGCGACGCTGGCGCCACAGCAGCAGCGCCAGCGCAGCGAGCAGGATGGCGCAGGCCAGCATCAAAGGGCCGGGCCTGCCATCCAGCGGGCGCGGCCCGGCGGCATGGCCGGCGTGCAGGGAAGCGACTGCGATGGCCGCCAGGCAGACCAGAATGCTCAGGCGGTACGGCGGACGTATCCAGCGTTGCAGCATCTCCATGCTCCCCAAAAATGTTTTCCATCAGGCAATGTTATTACAGAAAATATATTAACTTGGGGCTATTTATATTGTCTAAACGCAAAAGCTACGCAGTTATGCCCGCCAATGTGGCTTTCTGGTCCGCTGGATGCCGCGGCGGCAGGTGGCGGGCACGGCATTTGCACGGGAAGTGTCGTGGCGGCATATAATAGAGGGTTGTCAATCGGCTTTTGCGGTGACGGCGCGCTGCGCCGGCCTCGATGCGTTCGCCCTGCGCGATGACGCCAGCCAGCTCTTAGGAAATACAGTGACTTATAGCATCAAAGAGATTTTTTACACCCTGCAGGGCGAAGGCGCGCACGCGGGCCGTCCGGCCGTGTTTTGCCGCTTTTCCGGCTGCAACCTGTGGACGGGCCGCGAAAGCGACCGCGCCACGGCCGTGTGCCAGTTCTGCGACACGGATTTTGTCGGTACCGACGGCGAACTGGGCGGCAAGTTCAAGACGCCGCAGGAACTGGCCGCGCTGATCGACAGCCTGTGGCCGGCCAGCTACGCGCCGAGCAAATACGTGGTGTTTACGGGCGGCGAACCGCTGCTGCAACTCGACACGGCCCTGATCGCCGCCATGCACGCGGTGGGCTTTACCATCGCCATCGAAACCAACGGCACCTTGCCCGTGCCGCCAGGCGTGGACTGGATCTGCGTCAGCCCGAAGATGGGTTCGACACTGGTCGTGCACAAGGGTAACGAAATCAAGGTGGTCATTCCCCAGTTCCAGCAAGACCTGGCCGCCTACGAACAACTGGACTTCGAGAACTTCTTCGTGCAGGCGATGGATGGTCCTTTGGCCGCGCACAACATGAAGCTGGCCATCGAAACGTGCAAAAGCAACCCGAAGTGGAAGCTGAGCCTGCAAACCCACAAACTCCTGCAAATTCCTTAAATACTAGTATCAATACAATAATATGCTGACTATCACACGCAAGCTCGAATTCGACGCGGGCCACCGCATTCCCGACCACAAAAGCCAGTGCCGCAACCTGCACGGCCACCGCTACACAGTGGAAATCACCCTGGTCGGCAAGGTCATCGAAGCGGAAGGCAATTCCGATAATGGCATGATCATGGACTTTTCCGACGTGAAAACCCTGGCCAAGCAGCACCTGGTCGACGTCTGGGACCACGCCTTCCTCGTCTACGAAAAAGACACGGCCGTGCGCGACTTCCTGGCCAGCCTGCCCGACCATAAGACCGTCGTCATCGACCGCATCCCGACCGTGGAAAACCTGGCGCGCATCGCCTTCGAGATCCTGAAAGCGGCATTTACCGACCACTTCGGCACGGGCTTGCACCTGCATAAGCTGGTGCTGCATGAAACGCCGAATTGCTGGGCAGAAGTGACCGATGACTGAAACGCACGCTGGCGCGCAGGACGCGCGCTACATGCAGCTGGCCCTGGAGCAGGCCCAGCACGCATGGGACCTGGGTGAAGTGCCCGTCGGCGCCGTCGTCGTCAAGGATGGCGAAGTCATCGCCGTCGGCTACAACCAGCCCATCGGCCGCCACGACCCCACGGCGCACGCGGAAGTGATGGCGCTGCGCGCGGCCGCTGAAAAGCTGGGCAACTACCGCTTGCCCGGCTGCGAGCTGTACGTGACCCTGGAGCCGTGCGTGATGTGTTCGGGCGCCATGCTGCATGCGCGCCTGGCGCGCGTGGTGTACGGCGCGGGCGACCCGAAGACGGGCGCCTGCGGTTCCGTGCTGAACCTGTTCGAGCAGCCGGCCCTGAATCACCAGACGGCGATACAGGGCGGTGTGCTGGCGGACGAGTGCGGCGCTTTCCTCAAGCGTTTTTTTGCCGAGCGCCGCCGCGCGCAGGCGGAAGCGCGCAAGCTGGCCAATCCGCCGGCCTGCTAGCCAGGTCTTGCCAGCCATGCCAGCCATTGCGGCTGGCATTTTTTATAACTGTTGCGAAATAACATCTGTATAGACCACTTTGCCATTCTCAAATGAGAATGATTCGTGTTACAGTATTGTTTTCGCCAGCAAACTTTCCTTATGTATCGTTAACACTTTCGTTATCGATCCGGGTTCAAGAGCCAGCCTTTACTCTTAGACCGGATCATCATGACTACTGTGCCTACGCAGCGCCTCGCTGCCCCCGTTGTTCCTGCCGCCCAACTGCCTGCCCGCCGCCATAACCTGGTGCTGCGTGCCGCCTTGCTGGGCCTGTTCGCCGCGCCGCTGCTGCCTGCCATGGCGCAAACGGCCGCCATCAACGCGGGCACGGCCGCCCAGGAACCGGCCAAGCTGCCTGTCTTCCCGGAAATCGTCGTCAATGCCAAGCAGGATTACGAGCGCCGCGCCGGCACCAAGACGGTGATCCGCAGCGACTACCTGGAGCGCCGCAACGTGACGGACATGGCCGGTATCGTGCGCTATCAGCCGTTGATCAGCACGCCAATGGCGGCCTCGGGCGGTGGCGGCATCTGGGATGGCGCGGGCAATACCGGTTACAACATCCGGGGCCTGGAAGGCAACCGGGTCAGCCTGGAACTCGATGGCATTTCCCTGCCGGATGCCGCACCGAAGCCGGACAGCACTAACATGAACGCCTTCGGCATGGGCCGCGATTATTTTGATCCAGAAACTTTCCGCGAAGTGCGCATCGATTCGGGCACGACGGCCGTCAGCGGCGCCAATCCCGGCCTGGGTGGTGGCGTGGCTTTCATCACCAAGTCGCCCGAAGATTACCTGGGCGACGGGGTGGATCATTACGTGGCCTATAAATACGGCCGCGCGACCGCCGACCGCAGCAATGCGCACACCCTGACGGGTGCGGCCAAGATCGGCACCAGTCTGCAAGGCCTGGCCGTGTACGTGCACCGCGACGGCGAGCAGCTGGACAGCCGCGGTAGCGCCGCCGTCAACCCGGATGACTGGCATTCGAACGCCTTGCTGTCGAAGCTGGTGTGGACCTTGCCGGGCGAACAAAAGCTGGACTTGACGGTCGACATGTTCGAACGCAAGAACAAGCGCGACCTCAACAATAAAGTCAGCGCCATGTACCCGGACGGCGTGCAGCAGGATTCCACCACCAAGCGCACCCGCGTCAGCCTGGGCCACGAGGTGGTGCTGAAGGATTTCTCCCTGTTCGACCGCCTGACCTCGAAAGTCTACCTGCAGAACGCGAAGATCGAGGACAAGAGCAAGGGGCGCTATGTCTACCGCGGCAACTCCCTGCGCGCCATCGACACCAGCTTCAAGAATGACAGCATCGGCTTGAGCTCGGAAGCGTTCAAGCAGCTCAACGCGGACAACGCGCTGCTGTACGGCGTGCAGCTGGAACAGGCCAAATCGCGCCGGCCCTGGATGGAAGACCGCACCCTCATCGCCACGGGCGAGCACCAGATCACGCGCAAGAACCGCATGGCCGACATGGATGTCACCAAGCTGGCCCTGTACGTGCGCGATGACCTCAGTTTCGACCTGGGCGGCAAGAAAGCCGTGCTGACGCCGGGCCTGCGTGCCGACTACCGCAAGCTGGAGCCGAAAAACCTGCAGAACTACCTGATCGGCGTGCCGAATGCGGCCAAGGAAGTGCGCAAGGAAAGCGACACCTACTTCACGCCGAGCCTGAGCCTGTCCGTGGAAGTGCTGCCGCAAATGCAAGCCTACGCCACGTTCACGCGCGGCACGCGCCTGCCGACGGCGATCGAACGCACGGGTACCTATGATTCCATCAGCTATACGGGCACGGGGAATGGCTATGCCGTGCTGGGTAATCCGAATCTGGGCAAGGAAACCAGCAAGGCGTATGAACTGGGCCTGAAAGGCGACGTGACCAGGGGCTTGAGCATGCAGGCGTCCGTCTACCAGACGGAGTACAAGAACATGATCGAGTACGTGGCGCAAGAGCTGGATCCGGTGAATTACCCGACCCTCACCCAAGGCCTGTTCCGTCCGGAAAACATTGGCAATGCGCGCACCTGGGGTGCCGAGCTGAGCCTGCACGCGGAGCTGGGCACCTGGTTGCCAGCCATGCAGGGCTACCGCGTCGACCTGGCCACGGGCGTGGCTAAGGGCCGCTCCTTCAATACCCTGACGGGCGAGAGCGGCGGCCTGGCCTCGGTGGCGCCGGCCAAGACGGCGCTGACCTTCGGCTATGACCATACGAACAAGTTGTTCGGCCTGGAACTGACGGCGCTGCATGCCGGCGAGAAACAGGCGCCGAACGATTTGCTGACGGGCGGGACCGCGCCGCGCTTCAAGGTGCCGTCGTACACCATCTTCGACCTGTCGACCTACTGGAACGTGCACAAGAACGCCAAGATCATCGTCGGCGTGTACAACTTGACGGATCGCAAGTACTGGGATTACGCCGCCGCGCGCAGCCTGGCCGCCGGCACCACGGTTGCCAGCCGCGCCGAGATCGAGCGCTACACCAAGCCGGGCCGCAACGTCGCCGCCAGCCTCAGCGTGAACTTCTAAATTTTTACCGGGGAGGGGTGCTTGCCCCTCTTTTTTTCCATGTTTGATTGAATGGTCTCTCTATGAAGTTATCCAAACTCGTTCTATCCCTGCTAGGCAGCCTGCTGATTGCAAACGCATATGCGGCCCCAGCCACCTTGGCGGAACGCTGGTCCACCTTGCGCACGGAGCAGCCGAAGCTGCAGATCCGCGACGCGGCGCGCGCGCTGGGTGTATCCGAAGCGCAATTGCTGGCAACCAACATCGGCAAGGGCGTCACGCGCCTGCAGGCCGACGGCAACCAGCCGCGCGAAATCATGCGCGCCGCGCTGGACTTGGGGCTGGTGCAAGCGATCACGCGCAATGAAAACGGCGTCATCGAAACGACGGGCGTCGCCAGCAAATTCAAGCAGGCGGGCGACAAGTCCGAGCAGGCCGACGCCAAGGACCCGGAAACGGAAGCGCGCCAGCGCAATATCGCCGGCGGCTACCTGGGCGGCCAGATCGACCTGCGTTTCCACTTTGAAAACTGGAAATACGCATTTGCCGTGGAACAAGCGGGCCGCGATGGCAAGCCGACGCGCAGCCTGCAATTCTTTGACGCCAACGGCACGGCCGTGCACAAGATCTACCTGCGCAACGAGCCGGGCGTGGCCGTCTACGATAAATTGGTGGCGACCTTCCGCCTGCCCCAGCAAAGCGCGGAGCTGAACGTGCTGGCCGTGGCGCCGAAAGCGGCGGAAAAGCCGGATGCCGAGATCGACGTCAAGGAATTCCAGCTGGCCTGGAAAGACATGACGGACGTGCACCAGTTCGCGCAAATCATGCGTGAATTCCACCTGACGCGCGAACAGGCGCTGCGCCTGGCGCCGGCCGGCGTGGTCGAGCGCGTGACGCCGCAAGCGCTGCGCACCCTGCTGGAAAACGCGGCGAAGGACAAGGTCGCCATCATGGTGTTCCTGGGCAATGAAGGCTTGACGCAGATCTACAGCGGCAAGATCGAAAAAACCATGGCCGCCGGCGGCTTCTTCAATGTGCTGGACCCGGATTTCAACCTGCACATCCGCGACACGGCCCTGCGCAGCGGCTGGGTCGTCAAGCGCGGCGGCGTCACTTCCGTCGAATTCTTCGACAACGACGGCACGCAAGTGGTCTCCTTCTTCGGCGTGCGCGAGCGCGGCAAACCGCAGCCGCAAAGCTGGGTTGACCTGGCCGATTCCTTGCCTAAGGCAAAGTAAGCAGCACCGTTGTTCAACACAGTTGCCGCGCGCCGTACCGGCGCGGCAACACTTCAGTGTGGGTGCCGCGTGCCGGTCTCATGTCTGAAGCACAATAGTGGTATGCTGATTGCAAGGCCGCAGCGATCGTGTCTGCGTGCTGGTTCCTGGAAGAGAGGCAATCATGGCAACCATCATGGCGAACGGCCTCAACATAGCCTATGAAAGCCACGGCGACCCCGACGATCCGTGCGTGCTGCTGGTCATGGGCCTGGGCATGCAACTGATCGCCTGGCCGGCGGACTTCGTCGAAGGCATCGTCGAGCAAGGCTTTCGGGTGCTGCGTTTCGACAACCGCGACAGCGGACTGTCGAGCAAGATGGCGCTGGCGGGCAAACCGTATCTGCCGCTGGCCTACGTGAAAAACCTGCTCGGCTGGCCCCTCAAAACTTCCTATACCCTCAATGACATGGCGGACGACGCGCTGGGCTTGCTGGCGGCCTTGCGCATTGCGCAGGCGCATGTGATCGGCGTGTCGATGGGCGGCATGATCGCGCAAGTGATGGCGGCGCGCGCGCCGCAGCAGGTGCTCAGCCTGACCTCCATCATGTCGAGCAGCGGCCGGCGCGGCTTGCCCGGCCCCACGCGGGCGGCGCGCAATGCGCTATTGCAACGTCCGAAACGCAATGCCAGCCGCGCCGAACTGATGGCGCACATGGCAGCCACCGTGCGCGTCATCGGCAGTCCCGCCTACCCGGTCTCGGAAAAATTGCTGTACCAGCGCATCGAAGCGGCGTTGCAGCGCGGCAGTTGCCCGGAAGGCGTGGCGCGGCAGATGGTGGCCATCGCCGCCTCGGGCGAACGCACGGCCTTGTTGCCGAGCATTAGTTGTCCGGCGCTGGTGATCCATGGCGCGGCCGACCCCTTGATTCCCGTCGCCTGCGGCATCGATACGGCGGCGCTGATTCCGGGCGCCCGGCTCGAGGTGATCGAAGGCATGGGACACGACATGCCGCCCCAGCTGATCGAGCGCCTGCTCGCCTTGATCGATGTGCATCTGCAAGGTAAGATGGCGCCCCAGATGCGCTCCCAGCCAGCTTAAAAGTAACTCGGCGCGCCCACAACTTTTGAAGGCACGGGCATTTTGAAGACACCTGAGATTGGCATCGCCATCGTCGCACCGGGCGGTTATGCGCCCGACGCGGCGGCTTTGGAGCGCGGCATCGCCCGCTTGCAGGCGCAAGGCGCCACCGTCCACAATTACTACGACCACGAGCACATATTCCAGCGCTTCGGCGGCACGGATGCGGGCCGCCTGGCACAGCTGAACGCGGCCGCTGCCGACCCGGACGTGCAGGTGGTGCTCGCCTTGCGCGGCAGCTACGGCATCAGCCGCATCCTGCCCGACATCGATTTCGACCGCATGGCGGACAGTGGCAAGCTGTTTGTCGGCTATAGCGACTTCACGGCCTTCCACATGGGCTTGATGGCGAAAACGGGCCGCGCCAGCTTTGCCGGCCCCATGCTCTGCGACGATTTTACGCGCGACGAACCCGAGCAATTTACACTGGATCAACTGTGGTCGTGCCTGGCAGGTCCCACGCACACGGTCACGGGCACGGCGGCGGGCAATCCGCAGGTCGAAGTCAGCGGCAAATTATGGGGCGGCAACCTGGCGATGCTCGTGCATCTGCTCGGTACGCCGTACTTCCCGGAAATCGATGGCGGCATTTTGTTCCTGGAAGACGTCAACGAACACCCTTACCGGGTCGAGCGCATGCTGCTGCAATTGCTGCACGCGGGCGTCATCGGACGCCAGCAAGCCGTGGTGCTCGGTGATTTTTCCGCCTATAAATTGAGCCCCATGGATAA
This sequence comes from Janthinobacterium sp. NKUCC06_STL, assembly GCF_019345455.1. NCBI lineage: Bacteria > Pseudomonadati > Pseudomonadota > Betaproteobacteria > Burkholderiales > Oxalobacteraceae > Janthinobacterium > Janthinobacterium sp. NKUCC06_STL. The sequence continues at coordinate 626,838 of NZ_JAHKQY010000002.1, read as the reverse complement.
CGGTTATGATTTCGACGCCATGCTGGCCTATGTGCGCCAGCGCCTGCCCGTGCCCGTGCTGACGGGGCTGGAATTTGGCCATATCCGCCGCCGCGTCACCTTGCCGTTCGGCGGCCACGCGCGCCTGCAGTCGGATGCGTCCGGCTTCAGCTTGCAGGTGACCGATTACCCGACCCTGGCGCGCCCCTGAACTCCCTGAACTCCATTAGCGCCAAGCCCGGCAGGTTGCTGCAGCTCGACGTGCTGCGCGGTCTTGCCGTGTTTGGCATCCTGCTGGTGAATATCTGGGGCTTTGCCTGGGGCACGATTTCCTTGCGCTACGGCACCTTGCCGGCGCAGCCGCCTGTGCTCGACCAGCTCGTCATTTTCGGGATTGCGGCGCTGGCGCAATTCAAGTTCTATCCCATCTTCGCGTTTCTGTTTGGCGCCGGTTTTGCCCTGCAGACACGCTCCCTGCAGCGTCAGCTGGGCAGCTGGGAGCAGGCGCAAGCTGCCTATCGGCGCCGGCTGCGCTGGCTGCTCGTGGTTGGTCTGCTGCACGGTTTCCTCATCTGGAGCGGCGACGTGCTGACCTCGTATGCCGTGGCCGGCATGCTGATCCTGCCGCTGGCATCCGCCAGGCTCAGCCGCATACGCAACCGCGCCTGGCTGGTGGCCGCCGGTTTTCTGCTGTTCATGTGCCTGTTGATTCCCGTGGGCCAGCAGGGCGGCGCGCCGGACATCGCGCGCGACCTGCAAGGCTTTGCGCAGCGTTACGCCACCTACACGCAAGGCAGCGTATGGGCCGTGGCCAGGCTGCGCGCCAACGATTTCCTCGTCTCCTTGCTGTACGCCACCGTCATGCTGCCGCATATCATCGTGCTGTTCCTGCTGGGCATCTTGTCCGTGCGTTGTGGCTGGCTGACGCAGCCGCAGCGCCACCAGCGGCTGTGGCGCCGGGTGCGCGCCGTGGGACTGGGCCTGGGCTTGCCGTTCAACCTGCTGGCGGCCGGGGCCGTCGCCTGGCAGGTAGTCGATCCGTATCAAACCGTGTTCGATACGGCCCTGTTCGAAGTGGGCCTGTTCGCCGGCGGCCCCGTGCTGGCGGCCGGCTACGTGGCCGCGCTGATGCTGGCCGGCCCCTTCATGCTCCGCTGGCTCGGCGCATGGCTGGCGCCCGTGGGACGCATGGCGCTGAGCAATTATCTGCTGCAATCCTTGATCGGCACCTGGTTGCTGCAGGGGCCGGGCCTGGGCTGGGGCGCCCGCTTGCGTCCGGCCGAGATGCTGGGCCTGGCCGTGCTGATCATGGCGGGGCAGGTGCTGCTCAGCCGCTACTGGCTGCGGCATTTCCGCCAGGGGCCGATGGAAGCGCTGTGGCGCCGTCTGGCGCGATTGCCCGCCTGAGTTAGTCGCCCCAGTCGAACGCGCTTTGCGCTGCGGCCGGTGGTGGCGGTTTGGGTTTGGCCGACGGCACCAGCGGATTGTCGACGGCATGCCACTCGAATAGTTCCACGTCCAGCATGCAGGTGCGCGCCAGGTGCAGGGCTTGCTCGGGTGTCAGGGCGGGATCGAGCCAGCGGTGCGCGTCTTCCTGGCTGACGGCCACGGGGCGGCGGTCGTGGATATCGACCATGCCGCCCAGGCTGTCGGCCGTCACCAGCACGAAGCCCGCTTCCTCGCGATTGACCTTGTATGGCCCGAACTGGGCCAGCGCCAGCAGGAACAGGGGCGCGCGGTCCTTGCGGTGGATGTGCCACGGTTGCTTGCTGCCTTTCTCTCCCGTCCATTCATACCAGCCATGTACGCAAACGATGCCGCGCCCCGCGCGCAGCAAGGGTTTCCAGTAGGCGCCGGCGAGTTTTTCCAGGCGGGCATTGATGGCGATGGGGATTTTTTTCTTGCCGGGAGCGGGTGTGGCCGCGGCTGCCCAGGCGGGCCGGTAGCCCCAGAAGACATCGTCGACCCTGTGCACGCCATCCTGGATGTGCAGCACGGGCCGGTACGTGCCGGGCGACACGTTCAGGTGCGGCTCGGCTTCGCTGTCGAATACGGCGTCGGTCCAGCCGAAGGACGACGCCAGCACGCGCGCCGTGTCATTTTGATCGAATCGTCCACACATGGCGAAATCATACCCGATCGCCGGGCGCTGCGCGGGCAGGCGCGTGCGCGCTTCCTGTGTGTGATCAAACGTACAGACTGCCAGCGGCGCGTGGCGCACAGTAGGGACCAGTCAGCTTCCTGACGCTTCTTGCACCGGAGGAAATATGTCTTTTGAAAATCCCACCATCCATAAAGGCTTTATCATCAGCGCCACGGCCAGCCAGCGCCGCGATGGCCGCTGGGTCGGCTCGTATGTGAGCCAGAACCAGGCCTGCGGCGCGTATGCGGACACTTGCGACTACGACGATTGCAGCAATGAAAAAGAGGCGCAGCAACTGGCGCTGTCCATCGGCTGGCGCCTGGCCGATGGCGTGTCGGCACGTTGAAACGGCCTTAGCGCTTGCCCCGCAGGGCCAGCAGCAGGCCGGCCAGGGGGAAGAGCAGGGTAGCGCCCAGCCGTACGGAGGTCAGTGAAGCGGTCTCCACACCCAGCACATGTGGCAAGGCCAGCAGCAACAGTGGGACGGGCACGGCAATGGCAAAGAAAAACAGGTACCACGAATAGCCATTCTTCTTGGCCAGCAAGGCGATCAGCGCGCAGCCGACGAGGAAGACCAGCGGCAAGTTCACATATTCCATTGTTCTGTGTTTTCATCCGGGAAAGCGCGTCATTATACGCGCCGCCAAGGCGTCCGGATGGGCATGCCGGCGTCAGTTGCCGACGAAATCCGGCGGCTGCGGTGCCTGCTTTCCCGCGAGCGGCGCATCAGCCGGCAGCAGCGCCTTGATGGCACCGTTATAGATGAGTTCCTGGGCATACGCCGAGGCCTCGATCAAGGCCGCATGCACGGACTTGAAACTGCTGGGCGTTTCAACCAGCACCGGCTTGGCGTACACCTGCTGCGTATCGCCGCGCTTGCTGATCAAAATCATGCCCCGGTAGCGCCCATCCTTCTCCAGCGCCCCCGTCACATGAAATTCATAGCCCCTGATCTGGTGTTTTTGTCCCTGATCCATGTCTCCCGCCTCCAGACCTGATTGTCGTGGCCCGGACCTTTTTATGCGTATTGAACAGCTGAGTGTTTGATTTGGCTCAAGACCGCCAATTCAAGCAACGGTTCAACTAACGTCTCGACGGCCGCCGCAAGCGTAGCGAGCGGAGGGGATGTGTGGCTGAGAAGCGCAACCGCACTTTGGTGCGGTGAGCATCGCCAGCCGCAAAGCCCCCCGCGCAGTAGCTTGCGGCAGCCGTCATCACCCCGCGCGAATGGCTCGGATCTGCTGGGCGGTTTCCTCGATCTCCCGATACGCTTCCTGGATATAGCCATTGATCGGATGCTCATCCATCCACTCGAAATAGGCGCGCTCGTCGTGTTTGATGGCAAATGGGATGTGGTGGTCGCGTATCGATTCAGCCGTTTCGCGCACCAGCGAGGCAAAAAGCAGCTCAAGAGTTTCCATGATGGTCACCTTGCGAGACAGGAATGCAGAGCCTTGAATGTAGCACAAAGCGCGTCGCCAGCCACGCTGCTGCCTGTGGCGTGCGCGCCCGTTGCCCGGCCCGTCATCAGGCCGGATGGCCGATATGCTCGTACAGGATCACGCAGCCGATGACGATCAGCACCAGGCCGCCCACCAGTTCGGCGCGCCGGCCCGCCACCGTGCCCAGCACGCGGCCCAGCATCACGCCCAGGGTCACCATGACGAAGGTGGAAAAACCGATGGCGGCGGCAGTCACGACAATATTTGCGCCCAGCAAGGCCAGGCCAGCGCCCACCACCATGGCGTCGATGCTGGTGGCCAGGCCCGTCACGGCCAGCACCCAGAACGAGTGCGACTGGGCCGGCGCCTCTTCCTCGTCGGCATCGGACAGCGCGTTGCGTATCATCAGCAAGCCGATGATGCCCAGCAGGCTGAAGGCGATCCAGTGGTCCCACGCTTCCACGTAAGGTGCGGCCACGCTGCCCAGGGCCCAGCCGATGATGGGGGTGATGGCTTCGATGACGCCAAAGATCAGGCCCGTGCGCAGCGCCTCGCGCCATTGCGGCTTGTGCAGGGCGGCGCCCTTGCCCACGGCGGCCGCGAAGGCGTCGGTGGACATGGCAAGCGAGAGGGCGGCGGTGGCGGCGAAATTCATCGTTGGCTTTCAGTAGAACCTGGCTGGGATGTGTGTATAAACTGCAAACCCGGCGATTTTACCCCAGGTACAGCACTACCAAGGAGGCCAGCAGGCAATACGCGCCAAAGAAATGCCAGCGCCCTTGCTCGAGCCAGCGTGACAGCCAGCGCAGGGCCAGCAAGCCGGCCAGGAAGGACAGCAGCATGCCCAGCAGGCTGGGGCCGAGCAGGTGCAGCAGGCTGTTGCCGTGTTCCAGATGGTCCAGGCTGCCATTTGCCACGGCCTGGTAAAAGCGCCAGCCTTCCTTGACCAGCACGGCCGGGGTCAGCACGACGGCCAGGGCAAAGCTGAATTCCTCGGCGCGGCGCTGCGGAACGCCCATGGCGATGCCGGCGGAAATGGTGGCGCCCGAGCGGGAAAAGCCGCGGAAAGGCAGGCACAGGCCTTGCACGGCGCCGATCACCATCGCCTTGCCGATGGACAAGGTGCCATGCTGGCGCGCCTGCAGGCGCGACGACACAATGATCAGCACGCCGGCGGCAGCCAGCGCGGCGGCCATCAGCTTCGCGTTGCCAAACAGGTGTTCGATTTCAAAACCGGGCGCATCCTTGCTCATGACGTGCGTAATGCCCTTCAGCAATCCGAAGCCGACGATGCCCGTCAGGGCCGTGGCGGCCGCGAGCAGCAGGACATTGCTGCGGAAGGCGCTGGCCGAACTGAAATACGTGGCGCGCCAGGATTTCCAGAAATACACGATGACGGCGAACATGGTGCCCGTATGCAGCATCACCAGCAGCATGGTCAGCTCCGGCGAGGTGGGATCGAGGCCCATCCATTTTTCCGCCATGATGACGTGGGCGGAACTGGATACGGGCAGCAGCTCGGCGAAGCCCTGGACGATGGAAAGTATAAATAATTGCAAGAAGCTCATGGGTATCGGACTCGGGCGGGGAAAGCAGGGCCGCCGATTTTACCCGCCCGGTCCTGCGGCTACGTCCCTCGCCAGATTACAGTTTGTCCATGTTTTATTGCCCAGCCGGCGCCTGCGGCTTGAAAACGCTGCGGAACGCCTTCAGGGCTGCCGGGTGATAGATCGTGCCGTGGGTTTCTTCCGGCATCTTTTCCAAATGCCATTGCAGGCCGCGCGGTGCCTGTTTCTCCAGCACGTCGGACAGGCGCTGCACTTCGATGGCGATGCCCGCTTCGCTGCTGGACGCCAGATACAGGCTGTGCTTGCCTGGTTTGCCCTTGGCTATCAGCCCTGCCGCCTGGCGCGGCAGGGCGCCGTGGTTCCACCACAGGCTGGGGTCGAAGGCCAGGTAATGGTCGAACAGCTGCGGTTCCAGCAGATAGGTTTCCACCACGAACAGGCCGGCCAGCGATTCGCCGACGATGGCCGTTTCGCCCGTCGTGCGGTAGCGGCGCTTGACTTCCGGCATCAGTTCGTCGCGGATGAAGGCCCGGTAGGCGGACGCGCCACCCACGACGGGGGCGATCTTGCGGTCTTCGGCGCTGTCCGTCGGGCCCGTCAAATCGCGCCGGCGCTGCGTGTTTTGCATGCCGACCAGCATGAAAGGGCGCATCGTGCCATTCGCTACCGACACTTGCAGCAAGCCGGCCACGTGCAAAAAATCTTCCGCGACGCCGCCGTCCGGCATGTACAGCACGGGCAGCGGTGCATCGGGCGGCGTATCCCAGGCGCGCGCCATGTACACATTGATGTGGCGCTTTTCTTTCAGCGCCAGCGAATCGATGCTGAAACTTTCGCCGATGACGAGCGGCGTGGCCGCGCTGGAGGAAGCGGTGGCGGCGGGCGCGGCATTGGCGAGGTGGAAGGGGCTGGACAGCAGCAGGGCGGCGGCGAGGTGCAGTGCAAGGCAGGAGCGGCGCATGGTTTCCCGTGATAAGTAGTGGAAAGATGGCATGTACGTGTATGGACGTGCCATCGGGCAATTCTATCTTATCTTTGATGCAGCATTACTTGATCGTCAAGAGTTTCCGCTCGCGCACGATACCGGCCTTGTCGATCGTGTAGGCGACCAGCAGGGCGCCATCCTCGGCGCAGGCATGGCAGGTGATCAGGGGCGTGGAAAACAGCACGCTCTGGCCGCCATCGCTGGTCGCCGTGCTGCCGACGAAGTCGGCGGGCGCAAACGGGACAGCGTCCGGATGGGCGGCGGCAAACGCGCGCCAGGCCGGCGTGGCGCGGTCTTCCTCGCTCACGGAGCCTTCGTCGACGTCGATGGCGGCGCCATCGCTGCCGATCAGCAAGGTGCCTTCATTCGTGTTGGCGCGGAATGGATAGGTGACGGTGGCCAGGGCCGCCTTGCCCAGCGGGCGCCAGGCGGAGATGAAGCCGGCGTTGTTTGCCTTCACCAGCATCCTGGCGGCGGCGATGGCTTGCGGACGCGCACCGCTGCGCTGCATGGTGCGCAACAGGCACACGTCGGGTGCGGTGGAAGATTGTTCGCTGCGGCAAGCCGATAGCGAGCGTTCCTGCCACACGGCGCGCGCATCGATGGGGCCGATGTGCTGGGGGCTGGCCGCCTGCGCGCTTGCCAGAGCCGAGAAAGCAAGTATGGCGCAGCCAAATACATGGCGGGAAAACTGTGTGGGCATGGGGAACTTTCTGTAGCGGAAACAATAGAGCCTCCGATTATAGGAGGGGGCCGGCGAGCTTGCCCACACGAAACGGCCTTGCTGGCAGCCGGCTTGCGCCTCGATCAGCGCTTTTTTGCCGCTGCCTGGCGCAAGGCCTTCGCTTCCTGCTTGTTGGGGATGTGCGGGCGCGTGGCCAGCTCCGCCTTGACGGCGGCGATGGCGGCGCCGAATAGCTGTTCAGCCTGCTCAACGCTGGCGCCCGCATAGTGCTGCTGGTTGGATTGGGCGGCACGCAGCCGGCGCAGCAGTGCCAGCAATTGCTTGCCGTGCAGGGCAGGCAAGTCCTGCGCCAGCACTTGCGCGCCCAGTGTGACCTCCACATGCTCGGGGGCGAGCAGGTGCAGCAAGGCCAGGCCTGCGGGCTGTGGTACGGGTATCAACTTATCCATCCGACCATTCTAAACGAGGTCAGGATTACAGGTAATCCCAGATTTCATCGAAGGTTTCGCGCGCGAAATCGTTGCGCCACGCTTCCGAGTTCTTTTCGCGGCTGACGCCAAACACGGCGCGCCACGTCTGCTTCGGCGAGCTCGTGTAGGTTGCGGCGATCTTTTGCAGGCCAGCCTTGCATTGCTCGACCTTGCAGCCGCTCTTCGCCAGTTGCTGGGCGGCAGGTGCCCATGCCACAGGCACCTTGACGACCTGGCATTCGAAGCTGACGGCGGCTGTCTGCATGCCGTTTTCCACCGTCACCGGGTCCGCCTTGGTGGCCTGGCAGGCGGCGCCATTCTTGGCGGCGATGACGTTCGCGGCCAGCTGTTCGGCGGCCGGCGTCAGGGCTGCGCGCATGGTCGCGGGGAACAGGTCGGCGATCAGTTTGCCCGTTTGCGTTGGGAATTTGGCATCCGCTTCCTTCAAGCCGCTGTACGACGCGTATTCGGCGCTTTGATGGCCCGCCAGGCGGGTCGGGCGCAGGTAGGCGTTGAGTTTGGCGACGCTGGCTTCATCCTGGTTGATGATGGTCTTGATGTACAGATTGGCTACGTCCAGCGGAGCCAGTTCCACGGCGTCGGCGGCGATGGCGGGCTGGGCCAGCGCCACGGCGGCGGCCATGCTTGCCGCCAGCAGGGCGGTGCGCGAGCTTACTTGTGTTTGTTGCATGTATTTTCTCCACGATTCAATGTAGGCGCCAAAAGATGCTTTAAAGAAATTTTGGCGCCCGCATTATAAATGGTGAAAGTCATAACGTTGCACACATTAGGCTTACGCCTTGCTGGCCGCTTCAAGCAAAGCCAGCAGCAGCTCCTTGCGCCGGCCTTGCGCCTTGCGCGCCAGGGTGGCCAGTTTTTCCAGCTTGCCCCAGACCGGATACAGCATGTGTTCCACCTGATAGTCTTCCAGTCCTTGCAGTTGCTGGCAGAACAGTTCCAGTTTCTCGACATCTTCCAGTTCCGCCTGGATTTTCACTTTGGCGTTATCCGTGCATGCGCGCAGGCAGGCCGCCAGCACGGGAACGGAGTCTGGCGTGACGCCATGCTTTTCAGCGAAGGCCGCCGTGAACTGATCCTGCACGCACTGATGTTCCTCGTCGACGTTCGCCATGTAGTGCTGCACCAGCGGAAAATAGCGAGCGTCGAGCAAGCCCAGCCCAAATGTGGCGTAGCTGCCTGGCATGCAGTTCTTTTCGCCTTCCGTATCGGCATAAAATTCGAATTGCTCGATGGCGGCGCGCGCATACGCTTCCAGCTGCGGCTGCAGGGCGGGCCAGGCGAGGGCGTTGGCAAAGAAGCGGTGCGTGTCGGATTTCGCCAGTCCCTTGAGCGGCAGATATGCCTTGACCTTCGATTTGAGCTTGATCTGGTAGCTTTTCGGAAAGCCGTTGTTCAGCAAATGCGTGACGAACGCCAGCGCCTGCGCATACGCGTCTTCCTCTTCCTGGACGATGGAGATGTTGATCGTGGCAAACACATCGTTGGCGCGGCATTCCAGCTGGGCATTTTTCAGGTGGATGGCGTCGGGCGCGAAAGTGCCGCTGCCTTCCTTGAGCATGCGCACGGCCCGTTCGCTGCCCAGTTCGCGCGCGATTTCCAGGAATTTCAGGCCCGTCGATTTGGCGTAGCTCGGTTCGTGGCGCAATATCATCACGGCGCCATACAGCAGCAAGTCGATCGGCGCCAGCACCTGCGCGTCTGGCGCCGCATCCGGCTTCAGGGTGTATTCCGCGCTGCGGTAGCTCGATTTCTGCACGTCATAGAACTGCGGCAGGAACTGCTTTTCCGCCCAGCCCGACACGGCCTGGATGATATCGCTGCGGTGTTCGGCCAGCGCTTGCGGCCGTGACTTGTTCAGTTGCTCGATGCGCTCGAATAGGGCGATCGTCCAGGCGATATCGGGCTGTGGAAACAGGTGGGGATCGAGCAGGTGGCGCGCCAGGAAAAACGTTTCCAGTTTTTTTGTCGGCCGCTTGCCGTGCTCGAGTTTTTGCGTGACGTAAGTATGTATGCGTTCGAGCAGGGTTTGGCGCTTGCCTTCGTTGACGTATTCCAGCAAGGTCAGGTGCAGCTTGCCCTGCGCCGTCTGGAATTTGCCGCGCAAGGTGAAGCGGTAGTCGATCATCGGCGTGTCCACCAGCGGTGCCAGACGGGCTTGCACCAGCGCCGTCAGCTGCGGCGCGATCAAGTCGCGCACTTGCGCATCGTCGAGGCGCGCCGGCGTGCGGGGCCGCACGTCGGCGTCCAAGCCCAGATCGATATCGTCGGCGGTGGTGCGGCCCGGTTTGTAATCGAGCAATAAGTCATTGAAGACACCGATTTGCAAGGTGGTCCGGTTCACGGCCTCTTCCAGGTCGGTGCGCTTCAGTCGCTCATCGAACCAGGCGTGGATGGCCGCCGTCATTTCTTGTGTTGCCTGCTCTAACAGTGTGCTCATTGACTTCCTTGCATTGCGCGCGGCAGCGCCATCGGTTGCCGTCACGATCATGTTTAATATAAAGCACTATTTTAGGTGGCCGGACCTGATCGCAACAAGGGCCGCACGGTTGTCAGGAGGGGGCGGTGAGGAAGCGCGCGTCGATTTCGTTGGACTGCGGTCCCACGGTGATCGTGGTATGCCAGCCGGAAGGCTTGTCGTTGCCATCAAACAAGGCGATGCGCGTGTGGACAAACAGGACCGAATACACGCCGGATTTCATGTCGCGGTTCAAGTCCCAGTGCATGAGTTCGATCGCTTCGCCCATGCGCGGCAGATGGGCGCCCGGCGGCAGCAGAATGTTCTGATTGATGAATTCCCTGCTCGGACCCGGTTCCTTGTGGCGCGGATCGATGTAACGGAACGAGACGCTGGTAACGATGTTGCTCATGCATGGCTCCTGCCTGGTGATGTATCCGATGACAATAGCACAGGGCATGGTCGGCGCGTGCACGGCGCCGGCACGCGCGCAAATGTGTACGGTAACAGACGGTAGCTTGCGTGTGCTACCGGTAGTCTTGTTGCTTGTCACTCATTATAGATTGCAGGAAACGTCATGATGCATTTATTCCTAGCGGAAAATCGCGCCGAGCTTGAGCGCCGTTGTCGCGAAAACGTCGCCAAGAGACCTCTGCGCTTGCCGACCGAGCGTCAGTTGCAACATGGCGTTCCCATCTTTCTCGATCAGCTGATCCGTACCCTGAGGGCGGAAGAAGCCGGCAAGATGGCGCAAAGCCTGGTCATTTCCGGTCCCGCCGATGGCAGTGCGCATGGCACATCGGAACTGGCCCACAGTGCAATGACGCACGGCGGGCAATTGCTGGCGCTCGGCTATTCGATCAGCCAGGTAGTGCACGACTATGGCGAGCTGTGCCAGGCTGTCAGCGATCTTGCCGTGGTCATGGAGGAGCCGTTCGCCGTCGAGGAATTCAGAACGCTGAACCGCTGCCTCGACAACGGCATCGCCGAAGCCGTGTCCGAATTTATCCAGCGGCGCGATGTGCTGGTCGCCAATGAACAGGCATTGGCACTGAACCAGCGCATCGGTCACTTTACCCATGAACTGCGCAATCACCTGGGAACGGCCAGCCTCGCCGTCGCGGCGCTCAAGCACGTTGGCATGGGTCTGTCGGGCGCGACTGGTGCCGTGCTCGACCGCAGTCTGGTGGGCTTGCGTACCCTGGCGGTGGGCGTCTCAAGCGCGAGGTGGAGGATAATGGCGCCGGCCTGCCGCCGGAGGCTGCGGACGATATTGCTGTGTCTTCATCATCGACCTGCCACAGCATGCCGATCCTGCGCCCACGTTTGCCACATGAACGGGAGCCACGGCCATGCCCTATGAAATCCTGCGCGACAGCATCGCGCTCGAGCAGGCGGGTGACGCCATCCGTTTCCATTTGACTGTTTTCGGGGCGGAAAAGACCTGCCGCATCACCGTCACCGCATTGCACAGCCTGGACCAGGGACAGGGCGGCGACTTGCTGGCCATCTTCGACACCCACCGCCTGCGCATCGGCCAGCGTGCCTTCGCGTACCTGAGCCGCGATCTGCTGGTCAGCGCCGTGGTCTTGCGTGCACTTGATTTCTAGTCACTTTTTCCTGTACCGATGCCCGTGTCCTGGCCAGGTATGGTATTTCCGCACAGATCGTCAAGTAAATGCAGGTATGGCTGGACGGAAATGTTACATCTGGGTATTCTGCGCATGATACTTATTTCTATACAGTTATTTCTATACAGAAAAAGGTAAGAGGGCGATTCGTGCCGGCGGGAACGCGGCGCGCGCTGCCACGCAAGGTCAGGCATGCAAAGGTGAAGTCGTCCGCCTGCTGAGCGAAACGGTCATGTTTCGGCTCGCGGCGGGCAGGGAACGGTGCTGTCATCTTTAAAATAGTAGGAGAGGTTGCTCATGGATGCAGAAAAGGATGTTGTGTACGGTACAGAAGATTTGTTGATGAGTTTGTGCAACTCGGTGGTTCGGGTGCTCAACGTTGCAACACAAAGTAAAGTCAATTATTCAGGCATGGTGCAGCGCATTACGAAGACTGGCCTGAAGCCGGACATCGGCTGTTTCGTCATGTTTGATGGTGGTTTCACGGGCCTGGTCGTGCTCAATTTTGCCGCCGATACGGCGATGGAAATCTACGAGCGCTACATGTTGCACATGGGTATGCCGAAGTCGGAGCTGGCCAACTTCTACACGTCGGACGAAGTGTCGAACATCATGGGCGAGCTGATGAACCAGATCGTGGGCGACTTCACGGGCAAGGTGCGGCGCGAGCTGCAAACGAACATCACCCAGAGCCAGCCGAAGATGCTGGTGCTGAACAAGCAGGTGATGCTTAGCGTCGACACGCCGCTGGACCGCCCGGAAATGCGCCGCGTCACTTTCTATACGGAAAAGAACAATATTTTCTATCTGGAACTGGCGATCGACCGTACCGAGTTCATCAAGTTGCACGATTTCGATTCGCGCGAAGTCGACGCCGACTCGCTGATGGATGGCGAATTCGCGAACCGCGAACGGGACGCCGCGCCAGCGCCTGCGGCGGAACCGGAAGACGACGACAACGCCGACCTGCTCAAATCGCTGGGCATGTAAGCCGATGTCGCTGACAATGGCTGGCGACAAGTTTACCGTCAGCCATTGTCGCATGCAGCCTACAAGGTCTTGCTCATGAATACCCGGCTCGTGCCTTCCGGGCTGCAGGCGATGTCGCCGAAGCGGCGCCAGCCGTGCCGCTCGTAAAATTCGGGCGCCTGGAAACTGATGGTGTACAGTACCGCCGAAGCGCAGCCGCGCCGGCGTCCTTCCTCTTCGAACTGCGCCAGTATCTGGCTGCCCAGTCCCCGCCCCCGCAAGGCGGCGGGCAAATAAAACAAATCGAGAAACAGCAGGCCCAGCGAGGTCCGGCCCATGGCGCCGCCCAGCACACGCTGGCTGTCGTGGTCGCGCACGACCACGCTCAATACCTGCCTGTCGCTATAGCCGGTGATGGTATCGTTGTAGGCGTTCAAGCCCTCGAGGATGGTTTGCTCGGCCTCCGCGTCGATCGTGGCGCTGACGCAGATGGTGTAGGGTAAGTCCTTGTGCGAATGTGCAGGCATACTGGGCAGGATAATAGTAAGTAACTGTATAAATATACAGTATTTCCCCTGTTCTCGCCCGTCTTATTGCGGCAATATCAATGTTTCCATCCGGCGTATGCCGACCATGCCCCTTTGCTGGCTGGCATCGAGCGACCAGTACTCGAGCGCATACGCATAGCTGCCATTGATGATGGTCAGCGATTCCTTCTGGCGTCCGTTGGGCGCCTTGTAATACAGGCGCCGCGCGGGCCTGCCGTCGACCGTGTGCTTGAACGACTGCGCCGACATACGGGCGCGCTTGCCCGTCTTGCCCGCCATCGACATGGCCGTGATCGTCACATAGGCCCGGTCCGGGCAGCGGGCCAGCAGGTGCGCGCCGCTGAGGATGGCGGGCTGCGCTTGTTCCAGCGGGAAACCGAACGGCTGCACGCCGACGATATCGTGACACCCCATCTGCTGCGCCAGGCCGGTCAAAGCGACCGGATCGAGCGCGCTGGTATAGTGTTTTTCAGCGGCCTGCGCCTGGCCCAGCGCCAGGCGGCGCTCCAGTTCGGCCAGCGAAATGTCGCTGGGCACGGGCAGCGGCGCGGGGGCGTCGGGATCGGCGGCCGTGGATGTTTCCGCCTGCATGCGCGCGGCAACGGAGTGGCTGCGCTCGGCGGCAGCAATCCCATCGTGGGCTGGGGTGGATAGCGCGGCGCAGGCAAGGCTGGTCGCCATGGTCAGTATAAAAGCATGTTTTGTGAGCATACAGCCTCATGAAGTTGAGCTGGTGCGTCAATTAGTTCTGCGCAGCAGCATGGATTAAGATTATATGCGTTCTGGCTTTGAGTGAAGTAAGGCATGTTAAAAAGGAATGAATTTAATGAAAAATGGAGCGAGTTTTGAAAGCTATGTCCACTTTGTATATCAGTCCATCTTAAACCTTAGAGGTGAGCGTATCCAGGTTTCAAAAAACACGAAGTTTAGGGTGGGTGAGCATGAATCTTATGAGATCGATATTTACTATGAATTCATTCACGCCGGAGTGCGACATCGCGTCGCTATTGAATGTAAGGATTGGAAGAAACCTGTCGACCAAGGACAGGTTTTACTCTTTCATCAGAAGATAAAAAATATTGGTGACGAATTAGTGGGCGTTTTTATATCAAAGAAAGGGTATCAGTCCGGAGCAATTGATGTTGGCAGCCGGCATGGAATCCTCATGCTCACGGAGAAAGATCTCCCTACGCTTGGACAGTTGGTTGGTAAACGGATCTTAGCGGCATTCATCCCTGAGGAAAATTGCGTTGGGGAGCCATTTTGGTATATTGCCGTACTTGATCAACACAACCAAGCTCCGGATGGTGACTTCTATGCCTTTCCTGAAAGTTTTCCCGTAAAACTGCCATTATTTATATCAAAGAAACATGCCGATGCGTACTTGGAATTGCTTCCGAATAGAAATGAACTAAAAGTCTACGGTATGCCGCAATATAAGTTGCGAGGTTTTCTTGCAGCCGCATTATTGCGCAACATGCCAATCGGACTTGTCATAGACCCTCCGGAGGCTGATGGCAAGCTGTGCCTACATCCAACCGATGCGGAAAGTATCAACCGTGATTTTTTAATGGAGCCGATCGTGCGGCCAGTAGAGCCGAAGGGGCTTCATCGATGGATTGCGATGTTGCGCCCGAATCGCCACTAAGCTTTTCTCCTCCCTTGTTGCTATCTTAATTGCATGAATTCAACATTGGGGATATTAATTATGTGCGATACCAATCTATTGAAGTTGCTTTTTTGAAGTTGAGAAATGGAAGTGAGATCAGCCGCAGTTATTGTTGTGATCGTGCCCAGCCTTCTTTACCTCCTCAGTCACTTTCCAGCCATCGCCGACGCAATCTCGATTGAACTGAGTTTCCAGCCCCATACGCCATGGCGCAGCAGGACCAGTGCGCCGTCCTGCGCATTACCGTCTTTTGCACGCACGACAAAGGTGTTCACGCCAGCATAGCCTGCCGAATACTCGGCCTTTTTCTGCGCGCCATCGGCGGGCGCGTCCGCCGTGTCGCTTGCTTGCGGACTGACGGCGCTCTTGTTGACCAGCGCGACGACGCCTGCCGGTGAAACCATGGTATCGACCATCTTGCCCAGCATGGCACTGGCAATCGACTGGCCCAGGGCGGCGAGCGGGTTGCCGCTGCCGGCAGTCGCTTCGATGCTGCGCGCCATGCTGGCCTCCAGCTGCGTCTTGACGCTGGCGCGCAAGGCGGGGAAGTCCACGTGTGCGGCCAGGGCTTCGGCGTTGCGTTCGGCCAGCGCAGCCTTGATCTGGTGCAAGGCGTAGTAGGGCGAGGCATAGGCGGTGGCGGCGATGGCAACGGCGGCCAGAGCGGCGGCGATGGTGATTTTTTTCAAGTGAGGCCTGTAAGGTGGAGGGAGAAAACGGATGCCGCGCAGCGTATCTGCTAAATGGGAATACGGCAATCGTATTTTCTTGCCATTATTTCTTTGCATTGATTTCCAACGTCCTGGCTGGCCCCCTATAGAGGGAAGAGGGTGGGTGCTGTATAATGGGTGCAAAGTACCTAACTAGCTGTTTTAACTGAATAAAGACCCAATATCACATGCTATCTACAGCAAATATTACGATGCAGTTTGGCGCCAAGCCATTGTTTGAGAATATCTCCGTCAAGTTCGGCGACGGCAACCGCTATGGTTTGATCGGCGCGAACGGCTGCGGCAAGTCGACGTTCATGAAGATCCTGGGCGGCGATCTGGACCCGTCGGGCGGCAACGTCATGCTCGATACCAACGAACGCCTGGGCAAGCTGCGCCAGGACCAGTTTGCCTTTGAAGATATGCGCGTCCTCGACGTCGTCATGATGGGCCACACGGAAATGTGGGCCGCCATCCAGCAACGCGACGCGATCTACGCGAACCCGGAAGCGACGGACGACGACTACATGCAGGCCGCCGAGCTGGAAGGCAAGGTCTCCGAATACGACGGCTACACGGCTGAATCGCGCGCCGGCGAACTGCTGCTGGGCGCCGGTGTCGCCATCGACCTGCATCAAGGCCCGATGAGCAATGTCTCGCCAGGCTGGAAGCTGCGCGTGCTGCTGGCGCAGGCGCTGTTCTCGAACCCGGACATCCTGCTGCTCGACGAGCCGACGAATAACCTCGATATCAACACGATTCGCTGGCTGGAAGACGTGCTCAACGAGCGCAACTCCACCATGATCATCATTTCCCATGATCGCCACTTCCTGAACCAGGTCTGCACCCACGTGGCCGACATGGACTACGGCACCCTGAAGATTTACCCAGGCAACTACGACGAATACATGTTCGCCTCGACCCAGGCGCGCAATCAGCAACTGGCCAACAACGCGAAAGCGAAAGACAAGGTTGCCGAGCTGCAGGAATTCGTGCGCCGCTTCGCCGCGAACAAGTCGAAGGCCCGCCAGGCCACGTCGCGCGCCAAGCAGATCGAAAAGATCAAGGTCGACGACATCAAGCCATCGTCGCGCGCCTATCCGTTCGTGCGTTTCGACGGCGAAAAGAAATTGCACCGCCTGGCTGTGGAAGTCGAGAACATCTCGAAAGGCTTTGACCGCCAGCTGTTCAAGAACTTCAGCATCATGGTCGAGGCGGGCGAACGCATCGCCATCATCGGCGCCAACGGCGCCGGCAAGACCACCATGCTGCGCTGCATCGCGGGCGACATCGCCGGCTTGCAGCCTGACCAGGGCCGCGTGAAGTGGGCGGAAAACGCCAACGTGGGCTACATGCCGCAAGATCCGACGGAAGATTTCGCCAAGGACACGAACCTGACCGACTGGATCGGCCAGTGGACGAAAGAGGGCGACGACGACCAGGCCGTGCGTTCCATCCTGGGCCGCTTGCTGTTCGGCGGCGACGATGTCAAGAAGGCCGTCAAGGTACTGTCCGGTGGTGAAAAAGGCCGCATGATGTACGGCAAGCTGATGCTGGGCCGCCACAACGTGCTGATGCTCGATGAGCCGACCAACCACATGGACATGGAATCGATCGAATCGCTGAACATCGCGCTGGAAAAATACGCTGGCACCCTGATCTTTGTGTCGCATGACCGCGAATTCGTTTCTTCGCTGGCGAACCGCATCATCGAGATCAAGGAAGATGAAGTGGTCGATTACCGCGGCAATTACGAAGACTATTTGAAGAGCCAGGGTATTGATTAATTTGTAGGGTAACGTTGCGTCGGATTACGCGCTGTGCGCTAATCCGACCTACGTCAGGTTGAGTTGGTCGCGTAGGTCGGATTAGCGGGGCCGCCGAGGTGGAGCGTAATCCGACAATCCAAGCCGGCGTTGCCAACCGCCAGCCACCCAGCACCACACCGACGCGCCGCGGTCCTTTCGTTCCGGCGCACCTGCTTTATTGCAATCGTGCCGGTCTATCCCGTTTTTGTTTGACACAGCCATGCAAACTTTAGCCATCAAATCCGTCGAGTACGAACATCCACAAGACGGAGCCAGCTGCACTGCCCACGCCTGGGCACGCACGCCAGCGACGCCTTCCCCGGCTGAAAAAGCCGAACTGATCACGCGTATCAAGCGCCTGCTGATCGAGCGCGAAGCCGTGCTCGTTGCCCACTACTACGTTGATGCTGACCTGCAAGACCTGGCCGAAGCCACGGGCGGCTGCGTCTCCGACTCGCTGGAAATGGCCCGCTTCGGGCGCGACCATCCGGCCAAGACCCTGGTCGTGGCCGGCGTGCGCTTCATGGGCGAAACGGCAAAGATCCTCAGTCCCGAGAAAACCGTGCTGATGCCCGACCTCGACGCGACCTGTTCGCTCGACCTCGGCTGCCCGGCCGACGAATTCACGGCCTTCTGCGACGCCCACCCTGACCGCACGGTCGTCGTCTACGCCAACACCAGCGCGGCCGTCAAGGCGCGCGCGGACTGGATGGTGACGTCGTCCATCGGACTCGATATCGTTGCCCACCTGCATGCGCAGGGCAAGAAAATCCTGTGGGCGCCCGACAAGCACCTGGGCGGGTATATTCAAAAGCAGACGGGTGCCGACATGCTGCTGTGGCAGGGTAGCTGCCTCGTGCATGACGAATTCAAGGGCATCGAACTCGATTTGCTCAAGGAAGAGTATCCGCAAGCCAAGGTGCTCGTGCATCCGGAGTCGCCCGCGAACGTGGTGGCGCTGGCCGATATGGTCGGTTCCACGTCGCAAATGATTGCGGCAGCGCAAACCATGGACACGGACACCTTCATTGTCGCCACCGACAACGGCATCCTGCACAAGATGCGCGCGGCTGCGCCTGGCAAACGTTTCATCGAAGCGCCCACGGCCGGCAACAGCGCCACGTGCAAAAGCTGCGCGCACTGCCCGTGGATGGCCATGAACGGCTTGCTGAACCTGGCGCAAACGCTGGAAAACATGCATAACGAAATCCACGTCGATCCCGCCGTCGGCCAGCTGGCCGTGCGCTCGATCAATCGCATGCTCGACTTCGCCGCCGCCAAGAAGGCGGGCCTCAAGCCGGGTGCGGACCTGGCAAAAGAAACCACATTGTTCCAAGGAATCGGTCCAGCATGAGTACCCTCGTTAATTCTTTCGCTCCTTTCGATGCGGCCCTGGCGCGCGCGTTCGAAGGCAATTTGCTGGCCGCCTTGCTGGAAGACGTGGGCCAGTGCGACCTGACGGGCGAGCTGGTGCCGCCCGACCATATCGTCACGGCACGTGTCATCGTGCGCGAAGCGGCCGTGCTGTGCGGCGCGCCGTGGTTCGAAGGCATCATGAAAAGCCTGGACCGCAGCATCGACATCGTTTGGCATTACGCCGAAGGCGACCTGATGACGGCCGACAGCGTCGTCTGCACGATTCAAGCGCCGGCGCGCGCCTTGCTCACGGCCGAGCGCAGCGCCCTCAATTTCCTGCAGTTGCTGTCGGCCGTGGCTACGGCCACGCGCCAGTATGTCGATGTGGTCGCCGGCACCAAGGCGTCCATTTTAGATACGCGCAAGACCTTGCCTGGCCTGCGCCTGGCGCAAAAGTATGCGGTGCGCGTCGGCGGCGGCAAGAATCAGCGCCTGGCCCTGTACGACGGCATTTTGATCAAGGAAAACCATATCGCGGCCGCGGGCGGCGTCAGCCAGGCCCTGGAAAACGCGCGCAACCTCGACGCGGGCGTGCCCGTGCAAATCGAGGTGGAAACCCTGGCGCAATTGCAAGAAGCGCTGGATGCGGGCGCCGTCTCCGTGCTGCTCGATAACTTCAGCAACGACATGATGCGCGAGGCCGTGGCCATCACCAACGGCCGCGCCTTGCTGGAAGCGTCCGGCGGCATCAACGTCGACACCGTGCGCGCCATTGCCGAAACGGGCGTGGACCGCATCTCGATCGGCAGCCTGACCAAGGATGTGCGGGCTACCGATTACTCCTTGCGCATCGTCGGCTGATGAAAAAAGCAGGGCGGCGCCTGCTGGCCCTGGCGCTGCTGTGGCCGGCGCTGCTTGTGCCATCGCAGGCGCCAGCCCGGGAGCTGCTGGCCGTGGGCGCGCAGTTCGAGCGCGTGTTCGAGTATCAAAACAGCGGTGAATATGGCGGACTGGGCGCGGAACTGCTGCGCCTGATGGCGGCGCGCACGGGTCACACCGTGCGTTTTCGCATGGTACCGTGGGCGCGCGCGCAAGCCATGCTGGTGCAGGGCCAGGCCGATATCCTGATCGGCCCCTACAAAACCCCCGAGCGTATCGCCAGCATGGCGTTTTCCGACAAGCCTTTTTACCAGGACCAGATGGTGTTTTATACGCGCCAGGACGCCAGCTTCGGCTGGGATGGCGACTACGCGGTGCTGAAGAACCGCCGGGTGGTGCTGCTCAATGGCTGGGCCTATGGCGCGGACTGGGAGCGCGTGCGGCCCGGCTTGCAGGCCAGCGTGGCCAACAACGTGGAAAATGGTTTGAAGATGCTGGTGCACAACCACGTCGACGTGTTCGTCAGCAACCGCCGCAATACCGATCCCGTCATCGCCCGTCTGGGCTACGGCCGCCAGGTGAAACCTCTGCCCAAAGTCATCGAGATACAAAACGGCTATTTCGCCTTCCCCCGTTCGCCCACTTTCGACAAGCTGCGCCTGCAGTTCGACCAGGAACTGAACAGCCTGATCGAGACGGGCGAGCTGAAACGACTGGGCAAGCGCTACGACGTCGGCGTGCCCTGATGGATGCGCATGCCGGCCCGCGCGGGGCGGCATGCGTGGATTCATTTACAGCTGGCGCGCCTCGAACGTATTGCACTGGGCAATCTGGCCGCTTTCAATGCCCTTGGTAAACCAGCGCACGCGCTGTTCCGAGGTGCCGTGCGTAAACGAGTCGGGCACGACGTGGCCTTGCGCCTGGCGCTGCAGCGCATCGTCGCCGATGGCCGTGGCCGCTTTCAGGGCCGCTTCCACGTCGCCCTGTTCCAGGATCTTGCGGTCGGCGTTCGCGTGGAAGGCCCACACGCCGGCAAAGCAGTCGGCCTGCAATTCCAGGCGCACGGACATGGCGTTGGCCTGGCGCTCCGATTGCGTGCGGCGCGCCTTGTCGACCTTCTCGGACAAGCCCATCAGGTTTTGCACGTGGTGGCCCACTTCATGCGCGATCACGTAGGCTTCGGCAAACTCGCCCGACACCTTGAAGCGTTGCTGCATCAGATTGAAAAAATCGAGGTCCAGGTAGACTTTTTGGTCGCCGGGGCAGTAGAACGGCCCGCTGGCGCTCTGGCCCGTGCCGCAGGCGGTCGGAATGCTGCCCGAGAACAACACCAGCTTGGGTTTCACATAGCTGCCGCCCTCGGCCTTGAACAGGGCGCCCCACGTGTCTTCCGTATCGGCCAGCACGGTTTTCACGAAACGGGCCATGTCGTCCGATTCCGGCGGCTGGCGCGCCGGTGCCTGGCTTTGCTGGGTGCTGATCTGGCCGCCACCGCCGCTGAGCAGGTTCAGCAAGGTCAAGGGATTGACGCCCAGCACATATGAACCGACGAGGGCGATGACGATGGTGCCGATGCCGATCGAGCGCCCGCCAAAACCAAAGCCGCCGCCACCGCCGCTCCCACCACCGTCTTCGCCACGGCGATCTTCCACATTGTCGCTTTCGCGATTGCCTTCCCATTTCATGATATCTACTCCTGCTGCGATTTGCGATTGATTGGTGACGCCGCAAGATGTCTCTTGCGGTGAATCTTATAACGAATCTTACGATTATCGCAGCAAACTGCGCCGCGACAGGAGCGACAGTGTTACGCTTTGCAACTTTCCAACCACATCACAACAGGTGCACGCATGGCGCTTGCCAACGATACACTTATTTCGCCAACGGCGGTGGTCCAGGCCCAACTGGACGCCTACAACGCCCACGACGTGCCGGCCTTGCTGGCCATCTACGCCGATGACGCACAGCAATTCCAGCATCCCGATACCTTGCTGGCGCAAGGCAGCGCGCAGATCGGCCCCCGTTTCACGGCACGTTTCGCCGCCAGCCGGCCGCGGGCGCAGTTGCTCAACCGCATAGCCTGCGGCAAGCTGGTGATCGACCATGAAATCGTCCACGGCGACACGGACGATGGCGTGTCGGCCCAGGAACTGGTGGCGACGTATGAAGTGGAGCAGGGCCGCATCAGCCGTGCCTGGTTCAGCTTTGGCGCTTTGAGCCGCTTGCGCGTGGCACTGCCGGCCGATGTACCCGCCATGAATGCGCTGATCGCCCGTTCCGGCGTGGAACTGAGCGCGGGATTTTATACGCAGGAACAGGCCGAGTCCGTCACGCGCCACGTGTTCGGCGTCGATACGCAGCTCGTTGCCGACCGGACGTATTTCGTCATCGAACGCGATGGCGCCATGCTGGCCTGCGGCGGCTGGAGCCTGCGCGCCACCCTGTATGGCGCCGACCGCGCCAAGAGCGGGCCGGACCCGCTGCTCGATCCGGCCAGCCAGCCGGGCCGCATCCGCGCCTTCTTTGTGGAGCCCAACGCCGCGCGCCAGGGACTGGGCAGCATGCTGATGCGCCATTGCGAACGGCAGGCCCTGGCCGCCGGTTTTACCGCCCTGGAACTGGCCGCCACCTTGCCCGGCGTGCCGCTGTACCTGGCCAGCGGCTTTGCCGTGACGGAAGAGTTTCATCTGGATTTGCCCGATGACATCAAACTGCCGCTGGCGCGCATGCACAAGCAGTTGTAAAACCATGTTTTACCAGGGCAGCGGCGCCTTTTCCCCGTTGGCGTGCTCGCCGTAGTATAGCGACGGCAGGAAGCGCGACAGATAGGTAAATTCGCTGTAGCAATGGCGCAGCAAATTGAGGCCCAGCACGTCGGGCACGTCGCGCACGGGATTCAGGCTATTGCGGCCCAGCAAGAAGCGGCTGCGCAGCACGCAGCCCGTGGGCGTGTCGCGCGTCAGGTGCAGCATTTCGCCATCGAGCGGATCGCCCTGCGGGTCCAGCTGTACATGTTCGCCAAAGCCGATGCGCGCGCAGATGGCGGCCGACAGGGCGCCGCTGTCCTGGGCCTGTTGCAGTTGCGCCGGATCAAATACTTCCTTCGGGTCATGGAACTTCAGCTTGGCTTTCACGGGCGGAATGTCGCCCAGCGATTCCACCGCCTCGATCGAGGCGCCGTAGTAATTTGCTCCCTTTTTCCACGCGCTGTTCCAGCCGTGATGGGCCACGTGATCGTGCGGGTGCCACCATTTGATGTGCTGCGTCGTCTCGAAAAACGTGAACCACCAGTCCAGCATGCGCCCGCTGCAGCCGTGCAGTTCCGTGCGCGCCGCCACCAGCAGGCAACCGTCGGGCAGGCGCGTGATGCCCGTTTCCAGGTGCAGGGGAAACGGGTCGAGCAAGTCGCCCGTGTTGGTGATGCTCCATGGGAATTCAATATGCTGCGTCATGTCCTTCTCCTTTGTTGGGGTGAGCCAATTATATATTAAAGAAACGTAAAGCGTTTCCAAAATATGTTTCAGTGTAAAATTGCTTATCGATCAAGCTGGGAGATGGCATGCAGGAAGAAGAGAGCAAGGCTGTGCGCGGACGGGGCCGTCCGGCGCGGCCGCCCGGGGAAGCGCGCGAGGCGGCCGTGCAGGCGGCCACCTGGCTGCTGCTGCAGGAAGGCTATGCGGCCACGACGATGGAAGCGGTGGCGCGCCACGCGGGTATGGCCAAGAAGTCGCTGTATCAGTACGCGGCCAACCGCGAGGAACTGGTCGCTCTGGTGGTGCGCGGCTGGACGGACGCCTTTTTGCCGGCCATGGCGCACGATGCGACCGCGCCCGCTGAGGTCTTGCCGTTATTGAAGGAGGTCTTGCAGACGATGGCGGCGCGCGTGCTGACGGCGGACGCCGTGGGCCTGTTCCGCCTGCTGTGCACGGAGTTTCCTGCGCGCGCCGATTTACTTGCCGTGTATCAGCGCAACGGCATCGAGCGGGGCACGGCCATGCTGGCCGAGTGGCTGCAGCGCCAAGCCACGCGGGGCCACGTGATGCTCGGCGATGCGTCGGAGCTGGCCGGCTTGCTGCTGGCGATGGTGATTGCTGAGCCCCTGCGGCAGATGGCGCTGGGTTTGCTGGCGCCCGTGCCGGCCTGGGATGCCGGCCCCCGCATCGACGCCGCCCTGCGTCTGCTGGGTGGATCGGCGTTCAAGGTGGCTGGTGCTTCAGCGCTTCGCGGTAGCTGAGTGCCGACAGTTGCTGGCGGTGCGCGTTGGCAAACGCCGTCACGGCCTCGGGCGCGTGGCGCGCATAATCGCGCAGGGCCCAGCCGATGGCCTTGCGGATGAAAAACTCGTCTTCATGGGCCAGCGCGAGGGCCGCGTCAAATAGCCAGCCGGCATCCGTGTCGGCGCGCCAGCCCAGCTGGTGCAGCATGGCGATGCGGCGCAGCCAGAAGTCTTGGTGGCGCAGCGCGTCATCCATGTGCGCATGGCCGTCGCCGCCGCGCTGGTGCGCCGCCTGCAACACCTCGCCGATGATGCCCGCCATGCCATCGACGCTGTCCCACCAGGCCCTTTGGCGCGCCAGTGCCAGCAGGGCGGGGAGGTGGCAGGCATCCAGTTGCCGCCGGTGCAGGGCCAACATGTCGAGCGCCACGTGCTGGTATTCGCGCTGCGGCTGCTGCCACAGCCGTTGCGCGTGTTCCAGCAAGGTCCCGGCATCAATGCCCTTCAAGCCCGCCAGCAAGCCCCTGGCGGCCATCCGCCGCTGCGGCGCGGCCACGCCAAGGAATATGAACTGGTCGCGCATGTAAGCCTGCATGGGCCCGGCACGAGCCGGGTCGGAGGCCGCTTCCAGCGCGATTTTTAATTCTTGATGTAGATTCATGGCATCTCCAGGCGTAAAAAAGGCGCTCCGTGGAGCGCCTTTTCATCTTCATCCGATATTACTGGATTTTTGCCTTCTTCATCAACTCATCGCGGTAAGCGGCGAGCTTCTTCTGTTGCAGCGACTCGGCTACTTGGCCCTTGACTTCTTCCAGTGCCGGCAGCTTCGTCGGACGGGTCTCTTCCAGCTTGATCACGTGGAAGCCGAATTGCGATTGCACTGGCGTTTGCGTGACCTGGCCTGGTTTCAGGGCAACCATGGCGTCGGAGAATGGCTTGACGTACGAAGCTGGGCTAGCCCAGTCCAGGTCGCCGCCATTGGCTGCGGAACCGTCTTTCGATACTTTCGCCAGTTCTTCGAACTTGGCGCCGCCTTTCAGCTTGGCGATGATGTCTTTCGCTTCCGCTTCGGTGGCCACCAGGATGTGGCGTGCATGGTATTCCTTGTCGCCGGCCTGTGCCTTGAACTTGTCGTACTCGGCCTTGATTTCAGCGTCCTTGACAGGGTTTTTCTTGACGTAGTCGGCCAGCAGGGCGTTGATGATGATGCTTTGACGGGCATTGTCGATCTGCGACTTGACTTCCGGACGCGTGCCGTAGCCTTGCTTGTCGGCTTCCTGGATCAGCACTTCGCGGCCGATCAGGTCTTTCTTGATGGCTTCGCGCAATTGCGGCGAATCCGCTTGCTTGCCTTGGGCGACGACTTGCTTGACGACCTGGTCGACGCGCGACGAAGGGATGGCCTTGCCATTCACGGTGGCCACGTTTTGCGCGAACGCAGGGATCGCTACAACGGCGACCAGGGCTAAGATCAGGCGGGCTGGCTTCAAAATCATGTTCATTCCTAATAAATATACTAAAAATCGATACGCGCGACTGCCGTGCAGTGCGCATTCAGGCGCAGAATACACGACCGGCGCCGAAAAGGGCGCCGGGGAGGTCAGTTCTTACTGAACTTTCGCTTTTTTGATCATTTCTTCCTGATACGCTTGCAGTTTCTTTTGCTGCAGCGCTTCGGCGATCTGTGGCTTGACTTCTTCCAGGGTCGGCAGTTTTGCCGCGCGGGTGTCGTCCAGCTTGATCACGTGGAAACCGTTAGGCGTTTGCACCGGGGTGTCGGTGACCTGGCCTTTTTGCAGTTTCACGAAGGCGTCCGAGAAGACTTTCGGGAAGGACGATGGGGCTGCCCAGTCCAGGTCGCCGCCGTTGTCGGCCGAACCGGCATCTTTCGATTGCTTGGCCAGGTCTTCGAACTTGGCGCCGCCTTTCAGCTTGGCGATGATGTCTTTCGCTTCCGCTTCGGTGGCCACCAGGATGTGGCGCACGTGGTATTCCTTGTCGCCGGTCTGGGCCACGAACTTGTCGTATTCCGCCTTGATTTCAGCGTCGTTGACCGGGTTCTTTTTCAGGTAGTCGCCGACCAGGGCGTTGATGACGATGGCCTGGCGTGCGTTCTCGATTTGCTGCTTGACGGCTGCATCTTTACCGAAACCTTTGTTTTCCGCTTCTTGCATCAGCACTTCACGGCCGATCAAGTCCTTCTTGATCATTTCGCGCAGTTGCGGCGAATCCGGTTGCTGGCCTTGGGCGACGACTTGTTTGACGACTGCATCAACGCGCGACGATGGGATAGGCTTGCCATTAACAACGGCAACATTTTGCGCAAAAACAGGTACCGCGACAACGGCGAGTAGTGCGATCAGCAAGCGGGCTGGCTTAAAAGTCATTATTAAATCCTGTTAGGGAAAGTTTCGTAAAAAACGCATGGAAAGAATCTATAACATGGCTCGGGTACGCCAAAACGCCATCCTTACACTACTTCGGACGGCGCCAGGGCCACAATCGCCAATGCATGTATCTCATTATGCATCATATCGTGCACGGAATCATACACCAGTCGATGGCGCATGACGAGCCTGAGCCCCTCAAATTGACTAGAAATTATGCGTAGATTGTAATGGCCTCCGCCCGAGGCGGCGCCAGCATGGCCCCGGTGGCGCGCCGAGTCGTCTTCCAGCACGCATTCCACAGGAGAAAGTGCCGTTTCCAGGCGGGTACGAATGCGCTCCATGCGCGTTGTCGTGTCGTTTGTCATCATGCGTCTTCCTTGATATGTTTGGCCAGGAACAGGGTTTGCGCCACGATGAAGGCAAAGAAAATGCCTGTCGCGCCAAACGCCTTGAAGCTGACCCAGGCGGCCATGTCGCCCTGGTACAGCACGAAGGCCACGAACAGGTTCAGTGCGCCCAAAAGGCCGAAGAAAATGATCCATGCGGCCAGCAGCTGGTTCCATACGGCATCCGGCAATTGCACTTGCGCTTCCATGGTCTTGCGGATCAGGTTTTTCTTGAAGCCAACATGCGCGATCAGCAGGGCCAGGCCGGACAGCCAGTAAATCAGGGTCGGCTTCCATTTCAGGAAGAAATCGTCATGCAGGTAAATGCTGGCGCCGCCGAACACGACAAAGATGAACAGCGACAGCCACAACATGCCGTCCACCTTGCGTCCGCGCAGCAGCAGATAACTGACCTGGCAGGCGGTGGCGATGATGCCGACGAGGGTGGCGAGTATCCACGGCGCCTGGTCGGCCTTGATCAGGCCGCCGGACACGAAGCCGGACAAATATTGCTGCACGAAATCGTGCGTGGCCGCTTCATACATGCCGCCCAGCTTGAAGGCGGCGAAGAAGGCGATCAGGGGGAATAGGTCGAATAGAAATTTCATGGCGAGACTTTACACTGGTCTTATTAAAATCATCTTAGGAATGGCTTAGGAGCAACCGAATCGCTCCCAAGCATTCCTGTGTCTCATGGCTGCGGATCGAAGCGCAAGGAGGCCGAATTGATGCAATAGCGCAAGCCGGTCGGCGGCGGGCCGTCCGGGAAGACGTGGCCCAGGTGGGCGTCGCAGACGGCGCAGATAATTTCCGTGCGCAGCATGCCATGGCTGCGGTCGGTGATTTCCGTCACGTTGGCAGGGTCGAGGGCCTGGAAATAGCTGGGCCAGCCGCAGCCCGAGTCGAACTTCGTATCCGAGGCGAACAGGGGCGTGTTACAGCAGACGCAGGTATAGACGCCGTGTTCATGGTGGTCCCAGAACTTGCCCGTGAAGGCCCGTTCCGTAGCGGCGTGGCGCGTGACTTCGTATTGCATCGAGTCGAGCATGGCGCGCCATTCGGCGTCGGTTTTCTTGACTTTATTCGTGGTCATAATGACTCCTCAGGATGAGCAACTGACTTCAAGGTGGCTGGCCCAGTCGGGCGGCAGGGCCGCATAGTGCTGGTGTTCCGGCTGTTCGTCAAATGGCTTTTGCAATATTTCCAGCAATGTCGCCACTTCCGTGTAATCGTGCTGCTGGGCTTTCTCGATGGCCACTTGCGCTAGGTAGTTGCGCAGCACGTATTTCGGGTTGACCAGGTTCATCGCCGCTTGCCGCTCGGCATCGATGCTGTGCTCTTGCAACAGGCGCGCGCGGTATTGCGCCGCCCATGTATCGAAGGCGGGGCGGTCGATGAACATGTCGCGCAGCACCGTGTCGTGCTCGGGAGCATCTACTTGCAGTGTCGACAGGGCGCGGAAGAAGTTGGTGAAATCCACGTGATTGGCTTGCATCAGCGCAAACATGCTGTCGAACAGCACCGTGTCGTCGTCTTGCACCGTGCGCAAGCCCAGCTTGGCGCGCAGCAAGGCATTCATCTTGTCCGCAAAGGCCGGCTGGTAGCTGTCCAGCGCCGCCTGCGCCAGTTCCACTTCTCCGATCAAGGGCAGCAGTGCCTGGCCCAGCGCATAGCAGTTCCAGTGGCCCACCTGCGGCTGGTTGGCGTAGGAATAGCGGCCTTGCTGGTCCGTATGGTTGCAAATGTGCTCGGCATCAAACGCTTCCATGAAGCCGAAGGGGCCGTAATCGAGCGTCAGTCCCAGAATCGACATATTGTCCGTATTCATGACGCCATGCATGAAGCCCACGGCTTGCCAGTGCGCAATCATGTGCGCCGTGCGCACGCACACTTCGGCCAGCAAGGCTTGATATGGATTTGATGCAGCGCGCAAGTGGGGGTAGAAGCTGTCGATGACGTAATCGGCAAGGATTTTCAGCTCGTCCGGCTGCTTGCGGTAAAACCAGTGTTCGAACGAGCCGAAGCGAACAAAACTTGGCGCCATGCGCGTCACGACGGCGGCAGTCTCAACGGTTTCGCGCATGATGCCTTGCTGCGAACCCATGATGGACAGCGCGCGCGATGTAGGTATGCCGAGCGCCGCCATGGCTTCCGAGCACAGGAATTCGCGTATGGACGAGCGCAGCACGGCGCGGCCGTCGCCCATGCGCGAATACGGCGTGGCGCCGGCGCCTTTCAGCTGCAGCTCCATGGGGCCGTGTTCGGTGGCGATATCGCCCAGCAGGATGGCGCGGCCATCGCCCAGCTGGCCGGCCCAGACGCCGAACTGGTGGCCCGAATACACGGCCGACAGGGGCATCGAACGCTCGGCAACGGCATTGCCGCTCAGCAGCGCCACATAGTCCGGCTCGGCCAGACGCGCCGCATCGAGGCCGATGAGGGCTGCGGCTGGCGCGCTGGCGGCCACGAAATACGGGGCGGGCAGGGGCGTGGGCATCAAGCGCGTATAGAACGCGGGCGGCAAGGCCGCAAAGGCGTTATCCAGTGGTAAGGTATGAGCGGTGATGGCAATTCCAGTCAAATTAGATGTGGCGGCAGGTAGCGCCAGCCTGGAGTGCGATTTTACCGCACGGCGCCAAGGCGCGTGGCGGGCGCTCTTGCAGGTGTTTGCATAGCAAGAAACGGAATCAAGAATTCCATGTTGCATCGCAATATCGAAATGCGTTGACGATTTCCGCACGACCGTACGAAACTAAGGAAAGTCTTTAAATTCCAACAACAAGCAAGTATTCACCCAGGAGAGACGATGTCGGCATTCCCCTTGAGTCCAGTGATGGGCCAGATGATGAATCAGCCCCTGCTGATTTCCAGCATTATCGAGTTTGCAGCGCGTCATTACGGGGGCAGCGAAATCATTTCGCGGCGGGTGGAAGGCGATATGCACCGCTACACCTACCGCGATTGCCACCAGCGCGCGCGGCGCCTGGCCAACGCCTTGCATGGCCTCGGCGTCGGCATGGGCGACCGCGTCGCCACGCTGGCCTGGAATGGCTATCGCCACCTGGAAGCATACTATGCCGTGTCCGGCTCGGGCGCCGTCTTGCACACGATCAATCCGCGCCTGTTTCCGGACCAGATCGCCTACATCTCGAACCATGCCGAAGATCAGGTCTTGCTGTTTGACCTGACCTTTTTGCCCGTGGTGGAAAAGATCGCCGCCGACTGCACCTTCGTGCGCCATTTCGTGCTGATGTGCGACCGCGAACGCATGCCCGCCAGCAGCACGATTCCCGATCTGCTGTGCTATGAAGACTTGATCGCCACGCATTCCGACGATTACACGTGGCCCTTGTTCGACGAGAATGCGGCCGCTACCCTGTGCTACACGTCGGGCACGACGGGCAACCCCAAGGGCGCCCTGTATTCGCACCGCTCGACCGTGCTGCACGCGTATGCCTCGGCCATGCCCAGCGCGCTGAACGTGCGCGCTTCCGACACCGTCTTGCCCGTCGTGCCCATGTTCCACGTGAATGCCTGGGGCTTGCCGTATTCCGTGCCCTTGTCCGGCGCGCGCATGGTGTTTCCCGGCGCGGCGCTCGATGGCAAGTCGCTCTACGAACTGTTCGAGGCGGAAAAAGTGACGTTTTCGGCCGGCGTGCCTACAGTCTGGCTGGGCTTGCTGAACCACGCCTTGCAGAATAATCTGCAATTTTCCACCTTCCGCCGCACGGTGATCGGCGGCGCGGCGTGCCCGCCGGCCATGATGGATACCCTGATCGACAAGTTCGACGTGGAAGTCATCCACGCCTGGGGCATGACGGAAATGTCGCCGCTGGGCACGGCGGGCGGCTTGCAAACCAAGCACCTGGACTTGCCGAAGGACGAGCAGCGCAAGATTTTGCAAAAGCAGGGCCATGCGATTTATGGCGTGGACATGAAGATCGTCGACGACGACGGCAAGGAATTGCCGTGGGACGGCATCAGTTATGGCCATTTGCTGGTGAAAGGGCCGTGGATCATTTCCTCGTATTACAAGAACGAGGGTGGCGAGGTGCTGCAGGATGGCTGGTTCCCCACGGGCGACGTGGCCACCATCGACACGGACGGCTACATGCAGATTACGGACCGCAGCAAGGACGTGATCAAGTCCGGCGGCGAGTGGATCGGCACCATCGACCTGGAAAACCTGGCCATGGCGCACCCGGCCGTGCTGCAGGCGGCCTGCATCGGCGTGTTCCACCCGAAATGGGACGAGCGCCCCGTACTCGTCGTCGTGCTGCGTCCCGGCATGACGGTCACGCGCGACGCCTTGCTGCAGTTTTTCGAGGGCAAGATCGCCAAGTGGTGGACGCCGGACGACGTGCTATTCATCGACGCCTTGCCCATGGGCGCCACGGGCAAGATCCAGAAGAACAAGCTGCGCGAGCAGTTCAAGGGGCACCAGTTGCCGGGGATGTAAAGCAGCCTAGGCAGCCTGCGGCAGCGCCGCCCCCAGTTTTTCCAGCAGATGATCGCACTGGAAGACGGACAGGGTCTGGCGCTGCGCCTCCGTGCCGATATCGATCATCTCATCCATTTCGCTGCGCAAGTCGTCGTGTTCACCCGTGCGGATGATTTGCGGCGCGGCAAAGCGCTGGCTGTCGGAAATGGTCATGATGTTGTCGACGTGGTCGACGAGAAAGCCGTAGCGCTCGTTGCCCCGTTCCACTATCAGAATCTTGCCGGTGCTATCGTCCGGCAAGGCCGGCATGGCGTATAACTGGCGCAAGTCGATGATGCTGATCATTTGCTGGCGCAAGTTGAGCATGCCGCGCATGCAGGCCGGCATGCCCGGCGGCGTGGTGATGGCGCCGCTGAAATCGATGATTTCGCGCACTTGCCCGATTTCCACGGCGAAGCGGGTTTCCACCGTAAACGTGATGTAGACGCGGCGC
Source organism: Janthinobacterium sp. NKUCC06_STL (assembly GCF_019345455.1). Lineage (NCBI taxonomy): Bacteria > Pseudomonadati > Pseudomonadota > Betaproteobacteria > Burkholderiales > Oxalobacteraceae > Janthinobacterium > Janthinobacterium sp. NKUCC06_STL. The sequence continues at coordinate 595,594 of NZ_JAHKQY010000002.1, read as the reverse complement.
TGCGCCTTGCGCGTGGTGGCCGCCGTTTCCGTCTCGGCCGGATACAGGCGCGCGTGGCCGTCGCGCATCTCGACAATTTCCGCCTGCGACAGGATGCCCTTGTGGTCGAGGAAAATGATGTCGCCCAGCCCTTCTTTCGTGATGCAGCCGGCGAACATGGCGGCGCGCGCCTTGCTCAGCAGGGGAATCGGCAGCACTTCGTCGCCAAAGAAATGCACGATGCTGTCGACGGAATCGACGAGGAAGCCCACGGTCGTGTCGTCGAGGCGCACGACGATGACGCGCTGGTCGCCTGTTGCAGCCGTGCCGGACGCGGGCGCCTGCAGCAGGGCGCCGAAGTCGATGACGGCCACCTGGCTGCCGCGAAAATGCATGCGCCCCAGGCACAGCTCGCTGTTCAGCAGGGAGCTGTGCAGCTCCGGCACCCGGATGATTTCCTGAATGGCCAGCATTTCAAAGGCAAACGTGGCGCCAGCCGCATGGAAACTGACGCATTGCCGGCGTTCGCTTTGCGCATGGTAGCGGGCCGTGCTCAGCTTGGCGCCCGTCGCCTGCAGGGCCAGCACATGGGGCACGTTTTCAATGCGCAGCAGGGCGTGCGGGTCGAGCACCTGCAGCAGGCGCGCGCCGCCATCGAGCAAGATCGTGCCGGCGATGACGGCGTGGCTGTCGCCGGCCGCATATTGCAGGGCGCTGCGGGCGCTGGCGGGCACGCGCAGGATTTCGCCCGTATCCTGGAAGACGATGCCGATCAGCACTTGCTGGAAGTCGAGGATGGCGATCTTGTCCGTGGCGACGGCGCGCGGCGCCTCGGCACGGAACAAGCGGCCCAGGTTGACCACCGGAATGACGCTGCCGCGCAAGGTGAACATGCCTTCCAGATACGCGGGCGACAGGGGCAGGGCCGTGACTTTCGCCGGGTAGTTCACCACTTCGCGGATGCAGCTGGCGGGCAGGGCGAATTCATCGTCGCCCAGGTGGAAGGAGCCGAACAGTTCGGTGGCCGTGTCGCTTGCGCCCTGCGCTTGCAAGCCCGTCGCTTCATGCATATCCATATGCGCCTTCCTTGCGTGGAATTAATTCGGGTGGCGCCACCACATCGGTGACGGCATAGCTGTGATGGGCGCAATCGATCAGCAACTGGCGCCCGTGGCGGCCGCCCAGCGCGCAGAAACTCACCGCCAAGCCGCACTGGTCCAGGTATTTTTGCGCCGCTTGCGCGTTTTGCCGGCCCACTTGCAATCTCCCGTTGCGCGGACCAAACATGCTGGCGCCGCCCGCCAGCACCACTTCGATGTCGGCGTAATCGGCCTGGCGCACGCCCATCAGGCGCAGCAGCGAAGGCACCGCCTGGCTCACGTAGCGTGCCCCCAGGCCGCTGTCGGCGCCCGGCGCTTCCGGCAGCAAACAGTGGGCCAGGCCGCAGCACGGGCCATTCTTCCAGATGAAACCGATGCCGATGCACGAACCCAGCAAGGCTTGCAGCTGCTCGCCATGCGTGCCCACGCTAAGTTGCCCCATGCCAACATGGTGCAGCGGCAAGCCAGGGTCGATGATGATGCTCATGCGCTACCTGCCTTATAAATCATGGGAAACTCGAATTGATAGCCGGTACCGAGACGGGCGATGGTTTCCGACTCGCCCAAGATCAGCCGGCCTTCATCCTTCAGGCTCAGGCGCGCCTGGCGCAGCACGGTTTCCTGGTGCTCGGCATCGAAATAAATCAGCACATTGCGCAGGAACACCAGGTCGAACTGCCGTGCCGGACGCAATGCTTCCAGCAAATTATGCTGCGCAAAGCTGACGTGTTGCCGTAGTTCTTCATTGACCTGGACGCCATACGGTGCGGGCGTGAAATATTTTCGCAGCAAGTCCGGGTGCGACAGACGGATGCGCTCGACGGAGCGCCCGCTGTACTGGCCGGCCCGTGCCGCGCCCAGGATCTGCTGAGAAATGTCGCTGGCCAGGATCTGGTAGCGGAAAGCGGGCGTTTGCAGCTTGAATTGCTCGCACAGCATGGCGATCGAATACAGTTCCTCGCCGCTGGCGGCCGCCGCCGACCAGATGGCCAGGCAGCCGTCCGGATGCGCGCGGGCCCAGGCGGGCAGGTAGCGGTCGCGGAAGTAATCCCAGATCGACGGCGTGCGGAAGAACAGGGTGTCGTTGGTGGTCACCAGGTCGATGAAATGGTCCACCTCGTCGCGGTCGCTGGCCACGCGTTCCAGGTAAGCCTGGTAGCTGTGCAGGGACAGCGCCTGCAGCCGTGGCTGCAAACGCCGTTCCAGCAAGACGCTCTTGCGCGCCGTCATGGCGATGCCCGTATGCTGGCGCACCAGCGCGATCAGCGTCGTCAGCACCTCGGGCGTCAAGCTGGCCGCGTGGCTCATGGCCTACACCACGAAGCCGGAGACAGTCTGGTTCAGGCTGCCAGCGCGCTCGTTCAGTCCGTCCGTCGAGCGGGCGATGCTGTCGCAGTTGGCGGCCGACTTTTCCGTTTCCTCGGCGATGTACTGGATCGCCGTCGACACTTCGCGCGCCGTCAGCAGCTGCTCGTTGGCCGCGTTCGAGATATCGGAAATGGCCAGGGTGGTCTTCGCCACGCCCGAGACGATCTTGTCGAAGGCGTCGCTGGCCTGGCGCGAAATCTCGCTGCCGGTGGAAACGCGCTTGACGGATTCGTTGATCAGCTTGGAGATTTCCTTGGTCGCCTGCGACGAGCGCTCGGCCAGCTTGCGTACTTCGTCGGCAACGACGGAAAAGCCCAGGCCGTGCTCGCCCGCGCGCGCCGCCTCGATGGCCGCGTTGAAGGCCAGCATATTCGTCTGGTTGGCGATTTCGCTGATGACCTTGACGATTTCGCCGATGTCTTCCGACGAGCGATTGATCAAGTCCATCGCCTCGATCGACTTGGCGACGGCGCGCGCGCCCGCTTCCGCTTCCTGCTGTGTGGCTTTCGCCAGGGAATCGGCATTCGAAGTGTTTTCCGCGATGGAATTGATGGAAAACGTCAGGCCGTCGATGGAAGCATTCATTTCTTCCACCGTGGCGCCCAGCGCCTGCGTGCCCACGGCCACGCCCGTGGCCCGTTCGGCGATGGCGTGCGAGGCGTCGGCAAAGCCGTTGGCGGCCGACACCACGTTGCCGATCACGCCGCGCAAGTCGACGATCATCTTGCTGATGCCGCCGGCCAGCAGGTCGATCGGCTCGTCGCCCTCGGGCACGATATTGCAGGTCAGGTCGCCTTGCGCCGCGCGCGCCACCGATTCGAGCAGGGCGTTGACCTTGCGGCTGTCGTTGGCGGCCTTGGACTGGATGCTGTTTTCCAGGTTCACCTGTTCGCTGATGTCGATGGCGAACTTGACCACTTTATATGGCTTGCCGTTCAGGTCGAGGATGGGGTTGTAGGTGGCCTGTATCCACACCACCTTGCCATGGTTGCCCAGGCGCTTGTAGCGGCCCGCGTCGAATTCGCCGCGGTTGAGCTTTTGCCAGAATTTCTTGTACTCGGCGCTGCTCTCATACTCGGGCTCGCAGAACATGCGGTGGTGCTCGCCCTGGATATCGCTCAAGTCGTAATCCATGACGGCGAGGAAATTCTCATTCGCTTCCAGCACATTGCCCTGCATGTCGAATTCGATCACGGCCTGCGCCTTGCCGATGGCGCTGACCTTGCCTTCGTATTCGACATTGCGCTTTTTCAGGGCCGTGATCTCGGTAGCGAACTTGATGACTTTATACGGCTTGCCGTCCGCGTCAAGGATGGGGTTGTAGGAAGCGTTGATCCACACTTCGCGCCCATCCTTGGCGCGGCGCTTGTATTCGCCCTGGTCGAATTCGCCGCGTCCCAGCTTGGCCCAGAAGTTGCTGTATTCGTCCGTTTTGACATACTCGGGGTCGCAGAAGATGGCATGGTGCTTGCCTTGCACTTCCGCCAGGGTATAGCCGACGACACGCAGGAAATTCTCATTCGCATGCAAGATGGTGCCGTCGAGCTCGAATTCGATGACGGCCTGGACACGGTTCAATGCAGTGTTTATCGCTTGTAAGTCCAGATCCTGGGAGTGGCTGACATGGCTGGCTGCGTCCATAGTATTTCCTTCGGGGTGAGAAGAGGAATGGGAGCGATAAGGCTGCTGTTATTATTTTTTCTGCTATCGGTTTAAGACAAGGATTAAGGCAAGGATTAAGGTCGCGGTGTTATTGCATCAGCCGGCATCCGGTGATAATCGGTGAGAATGTGCGCGATGAACCGCGCCGATGTTCGCCATACGCATTGCCTATAGTAGATAAATTGTAGAGTATTGATTTGAATCAATAATTTATTATTCCCCAGCATCTGGCGAAAAACAAGGGGAGGGAATAAATAATCTAAAAAATGTCGCAATTGACCCCTGGCCGCATATAACAAACGCATTCTTTCACATAATAAAACGATGTTATTATTATTGTGCTTTTATTATTTAAATGAATATCCAAGTGATAGCTTCTACAGGAGCTTGCCGCTTGCAGCAGAATCTTCCCGCAAACGATGTTGTACCATGGCGTACCATGCTGGCACCGGACGCGCCACGACAAAAATAATACGAGCGTTCTTTTATGCGGTATAGTGAAGCTTCATCCCTTGCAACCACCTCATCGCTGAGCAAAAATCAATAAGGAAGAGACATGAGTGCTGAATATCAAGTGAACGGCGCCGTTGCCGTCATTACCCTGGCCAACCCGCCCGTCAATGGCCTGGGCCTGGCGACGCGCACGGCCGCCGTGGCCGGCATCCGCCAGGCGCTGGCGGACGAGGCCGTCAAAGCCATCGTCATCACGGGCGCCGGCAAGGCCTTTTCGGGCGGCGCCGACATCAAGGAATTCAATTCGCCCAAGGCGCTCACGGAACCGACCCTGCATACCCTGATCAACGTTGTCGAGCAATCGACCAAACCGGTCGTGGCGGCCATCCACAGCGTCTGCATGGGTGGCGGCCTGGAGCTGGCGCTCGGCTGCAACTACCGCGTGGCCGCGCCGGGCGCGCAGATGGCCTTGCCGGAAGTCAAACTCGGCATCTTGCCGGGCGCGGGCGGCACGCAGCGCCTGCCTAGAGTGCTGGGCCTGGAAATGGCGCTCAACATGATCGTTTCGGGCACGCCCGTCGCATCTGAAAAACTGGCCGGCACGGCCCTGTTCGACGAAGTCATCGCGCCTGGTGCCGATTTGCTGGCCGCCGCCGTGGCCTTCGCCACGAAAGTGGCCGATGTGCGCCCGCTGCCGAAAGTGCGCGAGCGCAAGGTCGATTACCCGAATCACGAAGCGTTTTTGCAGTTTTCGCGCAATACGGTCAAAGCCATGTCGGGTCCGTTCCCCGCGCCGCTCAAATGCGTCGACGCCGTGGCGGCCGCCGTGACGATGAAATTCGACGAGGGCTTGAAGTACGAGCGCGACCTGTTCATGCAGCTGGTGCAGTCGCCGGAATCGAAAGCCCTGCGCCACGCCTTCTTTGCCGAACGGGTCGCCAGCAAGGTGCCCGACGTGCCATCCGACACGCCCGTGCGCACGATCGCCAGCGCGGCCATCGTCGGCGCCGGCACCATGGGCGGCGGCATCGCCATGAACTTCGCCAACGCGGGCATCCCCGTGATGCTGCTGGAAACCAGGCAGGAAGCGCTGGACAAGGGCCTGGCCACGATACGCAAGAATTATGAAAACACGGTCAAGAAGGGCAAGCTGACGCAAGAGAAGGCCGAGCAGCGCATCGCGCTCGTTTCCGGCACGTTGGCGTATGCTGACATTGCGCAGGCGGACATCGTCATCGAAGCCGTCTTCGAGGAACTGGGCGTCAAGGAAACCGTCTTCAAGCAGCTCGACGCCGTCATGAAGCCGGGCGCCATCCTCGCCTCGAACACGTCTACATTGGACCTGGACAAGATCGCCGCGTTCACCCAACGCCCGCAGGACGTGATCGGCACGCATTTCTTCAGCCCGGCAAATGTGATGAAGCTGCTGGAAATCGTCCGCGGCAAGGAGACTGGCAAGGACGTGCTGGCCACGGCGCTGGCCCTGTCGAAAAAGCTGAAGAAAACCGGTGTCGTCTCGGGCGTGTGCGATGGGTTCATCGGCAACCGCATGATCGAGCAATACAGCCGCCAGGCCGGTTTCCTGCTGGAGGAGGGTTGTCTGCCGGAACAGGTCGACAAGGCGGTCGAGAAATTCGGCTTCGCCATGGGCCCGTTCCGCATGGGCGACCTGGCCGGCAACGACATCGGCTGGGCCATCCGCAAGCGCCGCTACGTGGAAAAACCGGAAGTGACGTATTCGAAGACGGCCGACCTGCTGTGCGAATTGAATCGCTATGGCCAGAAGACGGGCGCCGGCTGGTATGACTACAAGGCGGGCGACCGCAAGGCCTATCCGTCGGAACAGGTCAACGCCATGATCATCCAGCACTCCGCCGACATCGGTGTGGCGCGGCGCAAGATCAGCGACCAGGAAATCGTCGAACGCCTCGTGTATGCGCTCGTCAACGAAGGCGCGCGCATCCTGGAAGAGGGCATCGCCCTGCGCGCCTCGGACATCGACATGGTGTATTTGACGGGCTACGGCTTCCCGCTGTTCCGCGGCGGCCCCATGTTCTACGCGGACACGGTCGGCTTGCCGAACGTGCTCGACACGATAGCCGGCTACGCCAAGGGCCGCCACGGCGAAGCGTGGACACCGGCGCCGCTGCTGGTGACGCTGGCGGGCGAGGGCAAGGGCTTTAACAGCTGATGAGGCACGGTTGAAAAGATGTAGGTCGGATTAGCGAGGCTCGCCTCGCGTAATCCGACAACATTGTTGGCCGTAGCGGTGTCGGATTACGCGGCATGCCGCTAATCCGACCTACGTTGTTATTTCTTCTTCGCTACCATCTTGACCGCCTCGTTGACGATGACGGGGTTGTCTTTTTGGATGTAGTAGCCGGCGCCCGTGATGCGCTCGATGGCTGGCGCGCCGGACAGGCGCTGCCAATCTTTTTCCTGGGCCCGCACCACGTTCTCGAACGAACCCATTTCCTCGATGCCGAACTTGTCGCGCACCAGCAGCATGGCGGGCACGCGCAGCGGGCTGCTCATGTCGACGTGCTGCAGGCACTGCGTCTGGGCATCGAATTCGGCCGATTCCGTACTGTTGAACATGAGTTTGCGCCGCGTTTTGACGAGCATGGCGTAGGCGGACGCGTCCGTCTGCAGGCGGTTCCATTGCTGCGGGTGCGTGGGGTCGAGCAAGACCAGGCCGGCCACGTCCTGCGGGTACAGCCTGGCATACACATACTGGTACAGCCCGCCCAGGCCATGGCCGACCAGCACATACGGCGGCTTCAGGCCCGCTTGCGCCAGCAGGGCGCGCTGCTGGGCGGCAATGGTGCACGGGTCGCGCGGCGTGGTGGTTTTTTTGCTGTCGCCGTAGCCGGGACGGTCGTACACGAGCACGCGGTGCTGCCTGGCCACTTCGGGCACCACCTTGGCCCACACATCCTTGCCGTCGCCCATGGCCGACTGGAACACCACGGGCAAGCCGCTCTGGCCGCTCAGGGTGTAGGCGATGCTGGCGTCAGGCAGGGCGGCCGTGGCCGGCACGCCGGGCATGACCGGGGTCGATGGCAACAGGGAGCAGCCGGAAAAACAGCCTGCCAGCAGCAAGCCGGCGCTGGAGAGGAGCATGGTGCGCGCGGGGCGGCCGACGAATAGATGATGCATGAATCTCCTTCTTGGTGCACGGACCGGGGACGGGTATGGCTTGCCAGCCATTATAGGCAAAACGTATCGAAGTGGAAATGCCGAACAGAGGCGTATTTCCCGTCCTGTCAGCCGGCGTCGGCGCGATGGCAGACGGCTTCGATGCGGTTGCCGTCCGGATCGAACAAAAAGGCCGCGTAATAGCTGGCGTGATAATGGCGCAAGCCGGGCGCGCCCAGGTCGATGCCGCCGTGCGCCAGCCCCGCATGCCAGAACGCTTCCACGGCCGCGCGCGAGGGCGCCTTGAAGCAGCAATGACGGCGCGGCGCGTCGTCGGGCGTGGGGCCGAGGCGCACGGAAAAATAGCTGCGCCCGGGATGCTGCGCATCGCTGCGCTCGCCATAGCCTATCCATGCATCGGCATGGTCGCTGCCCACCTTGGGCACGGCGAGGGCGGCGAAGATGGCGTCGTAGAAGCGCTCGGCGCGTTCCAGGTCGCTGACGGTGAGGGAAACGTGGTCGAGCATGGGTACTCCGCTATAAAAACAAGGACGGCCATAGCATAGCCCGGATCAGGGCGGCCGTGGGCGGGAGTGACCGAGTGATACTGTTGCTGGCCGACTGCCGGTTAAGGGCGGCTGGCGAGCCGGGCCACGATGCTGCGGCTGAACAGTTGCACGCGGGGCGCGAACAGCATCACGGCGCAAAAGGCCACGGGCCAGGCGGCAAAGAAGGCATGGCGCCAGCGGGGCAGGAAGTCGGCCTGCAGGCCGATATTGAGCCAGGTGACCCAGGCGCTCATCAGCAGGGTCATGAGCAGCGACATCAGGAAGGCAAATACGCAGCGCAGGCGCAGGGCGTCGGACATGGTGCACTTTCAAAGTGTAAAGATACGCCAGCGTAACGACTTGCAGCAATCTATACTAGAGCCATATTTTTAATTTCAAATCCCGAAAATGCAATCATGCTCGACGATTTAGCCTTATTTGTCGCCATTGTCGAGGCGGGCAGCCTGCATGCGGCGGCCGTCAAGGAAAGCTTGCCCGCCGCGACCGTCACGCGCCGGCTGCAAAAACTGGAAAGCCAGCTCGGCTACCGCTTGCTCAACCGCAGCGCGCGCCGCCTGCAGCCAACGGCGGAAGGCTGGCAGTACTACGAGCAGTGCCGGCCCCTGGTCCATGCCTTGCGGCAAGCGACGCAGCAGCTCGACGCCAGCTTGTCGGCCGTCTCGGGCAGCATCCGCGTGCTGGCGCCCGTCAACTTCGCCAGCGGCTTGCTGACGCCGGCCTGGGTCAGCTTCATGCAGAAGTATCCGGACATCCGCCTGGAGCTGGAACTGTCGAACCTGCTGCAAGACCTGGTGGGCAGCGGCGCCGACCTGGCCATCCGCGTGGGCGCGCTCGACGATTCCTCGCTGATGCAGCGCCGGCTGGGCAGCGCCGCGCTGGTGATGGTGGCCGCGCCAGCCTACCTGGCGCGCGCCGGCGTGCCGCGCGACTTGCAGGAACTGGAAAAGCACGAGCTGATCGTGGCCGAGCCGCTGCGCAGCTGGCGCTTGCGGCGCCCTGGCGACGGCGCCGAAATGGTGATCGAACCGCAGGCGCGCCTGCGCGTCAACGAGATGCGCCTGGCCGTGGAGATGGCCGACGCGGGCATTGGCATCTTGCTGTGCCCACTGCTGCAATGCCGCGACGAAGTGGCCAGCGGCAGCCTCGTGCGCGTGCTGCCCGACTGGATGCCGCAGCCGCGTCACGTGTACGCCGTGTGGACGCAGCGGCGCTACCTGCCGGCCCGCGTGCGCGTCTTGCTTGAGCACCTGGCGGCGTTTGCGGCCGGCAATCCGCTGTTGAACGAGGAGGCCGGCGCCGATCAGCTCCTTGCGCCGGGTATCCTTTCCAATAAGTAATACCGAGCGCTTGTACTTTTCGTCAAGATCGCGTTAAGATAAAGCAGCCCGCTTATCCAGTGGGCAATCTGGTGTTTTTTCGCGCAATCCCGTCCCTATCCATGAGAGTAGCAATGAAATATCTGATCATTCCCTTCTTGCTGGCCATCACCGGCTGCGAAGTACTGTATGACGCGAACCGGGACAAGATCGGCGAGTACTGCAACAGCCTCAATAATTTTGACGACCGCAACGCCTGCCGCAAGCGCAACCAGACCAGCTACCAGGAATACGTGCAGCAGCGCGACCAGGTGAAAAAGAGCAAGAGCGACAAATAAGTTCGCCGCAGCAGACGCCACATACGCGGTACAAAAAAACAAACGCCGCTGACCAGTCAGCGGCGTTTTGCATTGCGGACCCCGGTCTTGCGACCGGGGCTTGCTTCAGATTAATCGTCAGCGTAGATATTGTTATCCTTCGTTTCCTTGACGAACAGGGTGCCGATCACGACAGTCGCCAGGGCGACGACGATCGGATACCACAGGCCGTAATAAATGTCGCCCTTGAAGGCCACCAGCGCGAAGGCCGTGGTCGGCAGCAAGCCGCCGAACCAGCCGTTACCGATATGGTAGGGCAGGGACATCGAGGTGTAGCGTATACGCGTCGGGAACATTTCCACCAGCATGGCGGCGATCGGGCCATACACCATGGTTACGTACAGCACCAGGATGAACAGCAGCAACACGACCATCGGCTTGTTGATCTGGTCCGGATCGGCTTTCGCAGGGTAGCCCGCTTCCTTGATGCCGGCGCCCAGTTCTTTCTTCAGCGCCACTTCGTGGGCCTTGCTTTCCGCATCGAAGTTCAGGCCGTCCGGCGTCATGACGGCGTTAAACGACGTAAATTCCTTCGTACCGATGCGCACCTTGGCGATGCTGCCGGCTGGCGCGTCTTCCTTCGTGTAGTTCACCGAGCTGTTCGACAGGAAGCCCGTGGCGATGTCGCACGACGAGGGGAATTTCTTGGTGCCCGTCATGTTGAACTGGAAGTGGCAGGAAGCAGGATCGGCGACCACCACTACTGGCGAGTTCTTCAGAGCCGCTTCCAGCTGCGGGTTGGCGAAGTGGGTCAGGCCGTTGAAGATCGGGAAGTAGGTGGCCGCGGCGATCAGGCAGCCGCCGAGGATGATGTACTTGCGGCCGATGCGGTCGGACAGGCTGCCGAAGAACAGGAAGAACGGCGTGGCCAGCAGCAGGGCGATGGCGACCAGCACGTTGGCCGTTGCCAGGTCCACTTTCAGGGTCTGGATCATGAAGAACAGGGCGTAGAACTGGCCCGTGTACCAGACGACTGCCTGGCCGGCGGTCAGGCCGATCAGGGCCAGGATGACGATCTTCAGGTTTTTCCACTGGCCGAATGCTTCCGTCAGCGGGGCTTTCGAGGTCTTGCCCTCGGCTTTCATCTTGGAAAACGCCGGCGATTCATTCATGGCCAGGCGGATCCACACGGAAATACCCAGCAGGATGACGGAGACCAGGAAGGGAATGCGCCAGCCCCATGCTTCGAAATCCTTCTCGCCGGTCGCCAGGCGGGTGCCCAGGATGACCATCAGCGACAGGAAGAAGCCCAGGGTTGCCGTCGTTTGTATCCACGCTGTGAACGCGCCGCGCTTGCCTTCAGGCGCGTGCTCGGCCACATAAGTGGCTGCGCCGCCGTACTCGCCGCCCAGCGCCAGGCCTTGCAGGATGCGCAGGATGACGAGGATGATCGGTGCGGCGATGCCGATGGAGGCGTGGCCCGGAAGCAAGCCGACGATGAAGGTGGAGCCGCCCATGATCAGAATCGTGATCAGGAAGGTGTACTTGCGGCCGATCATGTCGCCCAGGCGGCCGAAGACCAGCGCGCCGAACGGACGCACGATAAAGCCGGCGGCAAACGCCAGCAGCGCGAAGATGAAGGTGGTGGTAGGGTCGCCGATGAAGAATTGCTTGGCGATGATGGAAGCGAGCGAACCGTACAGGTAAAAATCGTACCATTCAAAGACGGTGCCGAGCGAGGATGCAAAGATGACCTTGCGTTCCTCGGGCGTGATAGGCGTGCCTTTGGTGGAAAATTTCCGTACGTCGGCCGGGCCGGATGGTGATGCCATGGTTTGTCTCCCTATGTTTTATAGTGAACTGGTGCCGCGGTCTTTTTGACCATTCTTGCAACAGCTGGAGGCGAGTGTGTTCTCCGAACCTTACGTCATGCTTGCTTGAAACTTACACCAAGCTTACAAATCGTTGTTCGTCCGAACTTTGCGAACGACCGTACTTAAATGTGCTATTCTCATTGCGCAGATACCTCACCCCATAATATCCCCACAAGGAGACACAGCATGAATGAAGCCGTCATCGTATCGACCGCCCGCACGGGCCTGGCCAAGTCCTGGAAAGGCGCGTTCAACATGACGCATGGCGCCACCCTGGGCGGCCACGTGCTGGCCGCCGCCGTCGAGCGCGCGCGCATCGAGGCGGAGGAAGTGGAAGACGTGCTGGTCGGCTGCGCCTTCCCTGAAGGCGCGACGGGCGGCAATATCGCGCGCCAGGTGGCGCTGCGCGGCGGCTGCCCCGTGACGACGGCCGGCATGACCGTCAACCGTTTTTGCTCGTCGGGCTTGCAGGCCATCGCCCTGGCGGCGCAGCGCATCATCGCAGGCGAAGGCGATATCTATGCGGCGGGCGGCGTGGAATCGATTTCTTGCGTGCAAAACGAAATGAATACGCATATGTACCGCGACGTCTGGTTGCAGCAGCACAAGCCGGAAGTGTACTGGCCCATGCTGCAGACGGCCGAAACCGTGGCCAAGCGCTACCAGATTTCACGCGAGCGCCAGGATGCCTATGGCGCGCAAAGCCAGCAGCGCGCAGCAAGCGCCCTGGCTGCCGGCCTGTTCGATGCGGAAATCGTGCCGATGACTACGATCATGGGCGTGGCCGACAAGGCCAGCGGCATGCTGGTCTCGCGTGAAGTGACGATTGCCGCCGACGAAGGCATCCGTGCCGACACGACGTATGACGGCGTGGCGAAGATCCGCCCGGCCATTCCTGGCGGCGTCATCAGCGCCGGCAACGCCAGCCAGTTTTCCGATGGCGCTTCGATGGCCATCGTCATGAATGCGAAAGTGGCCGAAGCGAAAGGTCTACAACCGCTGGGCATCTTCCGCGGCTTTGCCGTGGCCGGCTGTGAACCCGATGAAATGGGTATTGGCCCCGTCTACGCGATTCCGAAACTGCTGAAAAAGGCGGGCTTGACGGTGGCCGACATCGGCCTGTGGGAACTCAACGAAGCGTTCGCCGTGCAAGTGCTGTACTGCGCCGACACTCTGGGCATCCCCATGGACCGCCTGAACGTCAATGGCGGCGCGATTGCCGTCGGCCACCCGTACGGCGTGTCGGGCGCCCGGCTGACGGGCCACGCCTTGATCGAAGGCAAGCGCCGCGGCGTCAAATACGTGGTCGTGACCATGTGCATCGGCGGCGGGCAGGGCGCGGCCGGGCTGTTCGAAGTACTGTGATTTAAATTAAACCCAGTCTGCGGGCGGCTTCCAGGGCCGCCCGTTTGCATTGCGCGCCCGCTTCCTGCAAGACCTGCCGATAGCGGGTACAGTAATGCTTCATTAATAAACAAGCAGCCTGCCACCATGATCAAGCACATCGTTTTCTGGAAACTGTTAGACCACGCCGAAGGCGCCGACCGCGCCACGAACGCCTTGAAACTGAAAGCCTTGCTCGATTCCTGTTCCGACCTGGTGCCCGGCATATTGAAATTCGAAGCAGCCGTGGCCCAGCCGGGCCTGGAAGCCACCTACGACATCGTCCTGTACAGCGAATTCGCCAGCCGCGAAGCGCTCGATGCCTACCAGAACCATCCCGAGCACGTGAAAATCAAGCCGTTTTTTGGGGCAGTGCGGGAAGCGCGGCAATGCATGGATTACGAGATTTAGTCGTTACGCAACAGACACCCGGGGTCAGACCCGGCGGGTCTGACCCCAGCCTTCCGCTGATCTTCTCTATCGTCAAGGAGCATTCATGACCACCTATCAACGCATCGTCCTCGCCTCGCGCCCCGCCTCCACGGAGGAAGTGCAGCCGGCACATTTTCGCCTGGAAACTCAAGACCTTCCCGCCATGAAGGATGGTGAATTGCTGGTACGCAATCAGTACCTGTCGCTCGATCCTTACATGCGCGGGCGCATGAGTGCCAATAAAAGCTATGCGGCGCCGCAGGCTTTGAATGAAACCATGATCGGCGGCACGGTGGGCGTCGTGCTGGAATCGAAGCATCCGAAGTTCGCCGTGGGCGACACGGTGGTGGGAACCCTGGGCTGGACGGAAGTGGCCGTGTCGGACGGCACGATGCTGCGCAAGGTCGACACGACGCATATTCCTGCCTCCGCCTACCTCGGTTCCGTCGGCATGCCGGGCATGACGGCCTGGTATGGTTTGAATCAGATCATGGCGCCGAAAGCGGGCGAAACCGTGGTCGTGTCGGCCGCCAGCGGCGCCGTGGGCAGCGTCGTGGGGCAACTGGCGAAATTGAAAGGCTGCCGCGTCGTCGGTATCGCCGGCGGTGCGGACAAGTGCGCCTATGTGGTGAATGAACTGGGTTTCGATGCCTGTGTCGACTACAAGGCGGGCAATCTTGAGGCCGATCTGGCGGCGGCCACGCCGGACGGCATCGACGCCATCTTTGAAAACGTGGGCGGCGCCATCTTCGATGCGGCGCTGGCGCGCACCAATGCCTTTGGCCGCGTGGCCGTGTGCGGCTGGATCGCCGGCTACAACGGCGAACCGACGCCCCTCGACAATGCGCGCCTGATCCTCACCAACCGCCTGAGCGTGCGCGGCTTCATCGTTTCGGAACAGCCGGAATTCTGGCCGCAGGGACTGGCGGAACTGGGAACGCTGGTGGCGACGGGCAAGCTGAAATTCCGCGAATCCGTGGCCGACGGCCTGGCCAGCGCACCCGAGGCCTTCATCGGCCTCTTAAAAGGGCGCAACTTCGGCAAGCAGCTGGTGAAGTTGTAACCGGGCCGTCCTGAAAAGTGACCGGGCGCGCCCGGTAGCGCAGCAATGCTTTCAATAGATCGGGAGCGTGAAATCCTCGTCGATCCTGCGCACCTTGCTCGTGGCGTTCGCTTGCAACAGCGACTGGATCAGGGCGCTGCCGAAGCACCGTTGCAGCAGGTGCGCGATGGCGATGCCGAACCGCGTCCGCACGTGCATGAGCCGGATGAGGCGAGGGCTCAGCTCCCGCTGCGACCGCTCGGCATACGGGCGCAGGATGCGTTCGTATGCCTCGAAAGCCTGGGTGTGGGTCGCGCACCTCTTGATTTCCCCCGCCAGCACGTAGGCTCCCACCAGCGCCAACGCCGTGCCCTTGCCCGTAAATGGCGTCGGGCAGTGCGCCGCATCGCCCAGCAAGACCAGCCGGCCTTTTGACCAGGTGGAAGCTTGTACCTGGCTCATCGGCCCGAAGTAGAAGTCCTGGACGTTATCAAGCTCGGCGATGATACGATCGGCCACCTTGCCCCGGCCCACCAGTGCCGCCCGCAGCGTCTCGCGCGGCGACGGCGCCGTTGGACTTCGCAGGCCAGGCTCAGCGGCAGGAAAGGTCATCAGCACGGTAGTGTGCGTCAAGCCACCTGGCCTGAGGTTGATCATCGTCCCGCCTATGCCATTGACGGAGCAGGCCCAGAAGTCGTCTTCCGGCCGCCGGGGAATGTTGAAAAAAGCCATGTAGGCACCGAGGTAACGCATGCGCGTTTCAGCAGCCAGCGCCAGGTCTCTGGTCGGCGAGCTCACGCCGTCGGCGCAGATCACCAGTTCGAAGTCCTCTGCCGTGCCATCGGCAAAGATTGCCCGCACGCCATTTTCAATCTCTTCAACGGCACTGACGGACGTGCCAAAACGGTATTCGCAAGTGCCGTGGGTAGCATCGAACAAAATACGGGCGAAATCGCCGCGCAGGATTTCAAAATCGCAGGTCAGTCCGCCGATACTACCTTTGGGAAAAACAGCCACCACCTTGCCGGCCGCGTCGAGCCACTTCTGGCCGCACTCCAGCGTGTCGCGCGCCTCGACCTGTGATGTCAAACCCATGAGCTTGATGACCTGCTGCGCGGCATCCTTCACATCGATGTTCTGCCCGCCGACCCTGAGCGCGCCAGCCTTTTCGACAAGCACCACGGAGTAGCCGTACCTGCTCAGCCACCAGGCACACGCAGGGCCGGCGATGCCGCCGCCGCAGATCAGGATTTTCTTCGTTTGTTCCATGTGACAGCTTTCGTGGTTGTGATGTCAGCGTCCATGTTAGGCGCGCCACGTGTTGGTCACAATGAGCCAACAGGCCATGTTATATTGAATTCTTGCCACTGATACTGACCCTTGAAAGGTGCCTGATGCCTGTTTTCAGCGAAGACTCATCCGTCGAGTGGGAAGACCCCGACTGCGTGCCAAGGCCGGTGGTCACGCTTGGCGCCGTTGGCCGCGACATGGATAGCCGCAAGGAGAGGGATTTTCATCAGCATCGAAAAGGCCAATTCCTGCTCTGGATGCGCGGCGTGCTGACCTGCGAGGTGGACGGCGGCTTCTGGCTGGTGCCGCCAGGAAGCGCCATTTGGGTACCCGGTGGCACACAACATCGAATGGATGGGGCCGGCACGGTCGATTGTTACGTGGTGTATGTCGATCCTGCGGTGGGCGGCGCGTTGCCGCGGGAGTGCTGCACCTTGTCGACCACGCCGCTGCTGCGTGAATTGGTGATCCGTTCAGCGGCATTGCCGATGCGCTACGAAGAGGGCGGCATGGCGTCACGAGTGATGACACTGCTTCTCGACGAAATGGCGCTGGCGCAGCCCGGCCAGGTTCATCTTCCTCTGACGCCAGACAAGCGGCTACGCAAACTGGTCGAGTGGATCATGGCGCGTCCGTCCGATCCGGGCAACATCGAATCATGGGCGCAGCGGATGGGCATCAGTGCGCGCACGCTGTCACGCCTGGTGTCCCGGGAAACCGGCATGAGTTTTGGACGCTGGCGCAGGCAACTGCATATCCTGCTCGCCTTGCAATGGATGGCCAGGGGTGCCACGGTCCAGCATGTCGCAGAGGGCCTGGGCTACGAGAACGCGAGCAATTTTGTCGTCATGTTTCGCAAAATACTCGGTGAAACACCTGGACGTTACTTGAAATCGAACGCTTGAGCCGCACCACCTGCCAAGGCGTGGCAGGCCGTGCGACAATGGGGCCTGTTTCTTTCTACCGTACACCATGACCAAGCACACCATCCGCCTCGGCGACTGGGCCACCCTGGGCCCGGACGCCACTGCCATCCGTTTTGAAGTCTTTGTCGATGAACAGAAAGTGCCGGCCGAGATCGAACTCGACGACATGGACGCCGTCTGCCTGCATGCCGTTGCCTATGACGACTTTGGTGCCGCCATCGGCACGGGCCGGTTACTGCCCGATGGCCACATCGGCCGTATGGCCGTGCGCCAGCCGGGACGCGGCACGGGCGTGGGCGGCGCCATTTTGACTTTGCTGATGGAGAAGGCCCGCGAACGCGGCGATGCAGCGGTGGTGCTGAACGCGCAAACCGTGGCCGCGCCATTTTATGCGCGCCACGGTTTCGTGCAGCAGGGGGAACAGTTTGAAGAGGCGGGGATTGCGCATGTGGAGATGCGGCTGGTGTTTTAGGGTGTTGTCGGATTACGCGCGTAGCGCTAATCCGACCTACGACGTCAACGGTAGGTCGGGTTAGCGCGCAGCGCGTAACCCGACACCACCAGCACAATCAGTTCTGCGCGTGCGACTGGCGCCATTTGTCGAGAATCACCGCCAGCACGATCACGACACCTTTCGCCACATACTGCCAGAACGACGACAGCCCCAGAATCGTCAAGCCATTGTTCATCACGCCGATGATCAGGGCGCCGATGACGGTGCCCCAGACGGAACCCACGCCGCCCATTAGGCTGGTGCCGCCGAGCACGACGGCTGCAATCGCATCGAGTTCATAACCGGTGCCCCAGTTGCCGTTGGCCGCATACAGGCGGCTGGCCGACATGGCGCCGCCCAGGCCCGCGAACAGGCCGCTGATCGTGTAGACAAACATCAGCACGAGGCCAACCTTGATACCGGTCAAACGGGCCGCCTGGATATTGCCGCCGACGGCGTAGATATGCAGGCCCAGTGTCGTCTTGCGCAAAATAAACCACGTCAGCACGACGACGGCCGCCGCCAGCCAGATCAGCCAGGGCACGGCCAGGAAGCTGCCGTTGCCCATCCATTCAAAGCTCGGGATTTCCGTGTTCAGCACGCTGGTGCCGTCCGCCAGCAGGTAGGCGGCGCCGCGCAGGGCCGTCATGGTGCCCAGGGTCACGACAAACGGGTTCAGGCCGACGAGGGCGACCAGCACGCCATTGAGCGCACCCAGCAGCAGGCCGACGATGAGGAAGGCGGGAATCGAGAAGCCGGCGAACTGGGCCGACAGCGACATCAGCATGCCTGCCACGGCCGAGACGGCCAGCACGGAACCGACGGACAAATCGATGCCGCTGGTCAGGATGACGAAGGTCATGCCGGACGCCAGCACGATATTGATCGACACCTGGCGGAAGATGTTCATGGTGTTATTGCTGGTCATGAACGTCGACGTGCCGTCAGCCGAGAAATACACGGTCAGGCCGTACATGGCCAGGTAGAGCACCACCAGCACGGGCAGCATGCCCAGGCGGCGCATCAGGTTCGAGGCATTGAAGGGTTCGCCGGCGCGCGCGGCGCCGCTGGTGGTACTCGTTGTCATGTTAAATCTCCTGAATGATTATTTTTATGCCGCTTCTTGCAGGGTGGCATAGGCAAGGATGTTTTCCTGCGTGATGTCGTCACCCGTGACTTCGCCGGTGAGCCTGCCTTCGCACATCACCATCACGCGGTCGCAGATGCCTACCAGCTCGGCCAGTTCGCTGGAAATGCACAGCACGGCCGTGCCCGCGTCCGCCAGCTGGTGGATGATCTTGTAAATTTCGCTCTTCGCGCCCACGTCCACGCCCCGCGTCGGTTCGTCGAGGATGAGCACTTTCGGCGCGATGGCCAGCCAGCGCGCTAGCAAGACTTTCTGCTGGTTGCCGCCGGACAGTCCGCCGACGATGCCGTCCGGTCCCGATACTTTCACGTTGAGGTTGCTGATGGCCTCGCGCGTGAGCTGGGTCAGGGCGCCACGGTTGACCACGCCTGCCGTGGAGTGCTTGGACAGAATGTTCATCGACATGTTTTCCATGGCCGACAATTGCATGAACAGGCCCAGGCTCTTGCGGTCTTCGGGCAGGTAGCCGATGCCGTGGCGGATGGCCGCCAGCGGCCGGTGGATATGCACTTCCTGGCCGTCGAGCCATACTTGCCCCGATTGCTTCTTGTCCGCGCCAAAGATCAGGCGCGCCAGTTCCGTGCGGCCTGCGCCGACGAGGCCGGCAAGACCCGTCACTTCGCCCGCATGCAGGGCGAATGAGGCAGGCTTGACCTTGCCGCCGCCCACCTTGTCCACGCGCAGGCGCTCGGCGCCCCGGGTGGTGCGCCGCTGGTGCGAATAAAAGTCGTCGGCAGGGCGGCCCACCATCATTTGCACGACTTTCTTTTGATCCAGCTCATCCTTGCCCAGCTCGCCCACATAGGCGCCGTCGCGCAGCACCGTGATGCGGCGCGCCAGGCGTTCCACTTCGGCCATGCGGTGGCTGATGTAGAGTACGGCCAGACCCTTGTCGCGCTGCTCTTCGATGATGCGGAACAATTGTTCTGTTTCCCGGTCGGACAGGGCGGCAGTGGGCTCGTCCATGATCAGGATGCGGCTTTCGTGTACGAGGGCGCGGGCGATTTCCACCTGCTGCTGCTCGGCGATCGACAGGGTCGACACCATGGTGTCGGCGTCGAAGCGGGAACCGAGATCGGCCAGGATGGCGTTCGTGCGCGCGCGCATTTCGCCGCCCTTGACGGTCCAGAACGGCCCCTTCGGCTCGCTGCCCATGAAGACGTTCTGCGCCACCGTCATGTTCTTGGCCACGCTCAGTTCCTGGTAGATCAGGTTGATGCCCAGCGCGCGTGCCTCGCCTGGGTTGCGGATGCGGATCGGCTTGCCGTCGAGAATGATCTCACCGGCGTCCGGCGTGTACACGCCGGATAAAATCTTCATCAGGGTACTCTTGCCGGCGCCGTTCTCGCCCATCACGGCATGGATTTCGCCGCTGCGCACGGTCAGGTGCACGCCGCGCAGCGCGCGCGTGGCGCCAAAGCGCTTCTCGATGCCGCGCATTTCAAAAATAATATCGTCGCTCATGACTGTCCTTCCTTGCTTGTGAAACTGGCGCCGCCTGCCAACCGGCCAGCGGCGCCTCGTGGTTCAGGTCAGGCAGATCAGTTCTTTACCCAGCCCGTGTAGGTGGCGACGTTTTCCTTGGTGATGGCCGGGGTCGGCAACAGCACCATGGTCTGTTTCGGCGTGCGGCCGTTCATGATGTCGTAGCCCATCTGCACGGCGTCGGTCGCCATGCGGTACGGGTTTTGCGCCGAGGTGGCGGCAAACAGGCCGGCCTTGTTTTTCAGGGCGTTCTGGCCATCGGGCGCGCCATCGACTGCCGTGATCAGTTTCACGTCCGTGCGCTTCGATTGCTTGATCGCCAGTTCGGCGCCGATACCGGTCGGATCATTGATGGCGAACACGCCGTCGATCTTCGGATGGGCCGTCAGCAAGTTCGACATCACGGTCATGCCGCCGTCGCGGCTGCCGCCGGCGTTCTGGTTGTCGGACAGGATCTTGATATCCTTGAACGCGGCCAGGGTTTTCTTGCAGCCATTCACGCGGTCGATCACGGACGTGACCGGCGGGCCGTTCAGAATCACCACATTGCCCTTGCCGCCGATCTGCTTGGCCAGGTAGGCGCACGACACGTCGCCAGCCATAGTGTTGTCGGACATCACGGTGGCCGACGCGCCCACGGCGCCCACGTCGACAGCGATCACGACCACGCCCGCATTGCGCGCTTTCTTGATGGCTGGCGCGATGCCCTTGGAATCGACGGCGTTCAGGATGATGATGTCGGTTTTGTTGGCAATAAAGTTCTCGATCTGGTCCACCTGGGTGTTCAGGTCATACTTGCTGGAAACAGTGGTGACTTTCACGCCAGGGCCGCCCAGCTTTTTCGCGCTTTCTTCCGCGCCGCGGCCAATGGCGACAAAAAACGGGTTGGCCAGGTCGCCCACGCTCACGCCGATCGATTTCAGCGGTTTGTCAGCAGCGAAAGCGCCGCAGGCGGCGGACAGCAGCAGGGAGGCGGTAATGACTTTTTTCATGAGGATCTCCAAGGGTTTTTATTGTGAAAAACAAACGGTGCTACGGGTGAAAAAGGGTGCAAACTTATTGACTGCGTAATTTCTCGATCATGGCGTCCAGCTTGCCCGCATCGACGGCAAAGCCGCGGATGCCTTCGGCCAGCTTTTCGGTCGCCATCGGGTCGTCGTTCAAGGCGTAGCGGAAAGCGGCCTCGTCATACGTGACGGCCGGCTGCGCCGCGCCCAGGTCGCCGCCCAGCGCGCGCTCGAACGGCGCGTCGGATGCTTCGAGTTTGGCCAGCAGGTCGGGGCTGATGGTCAGCAAGTCGCAGCCCGACAGGGCCGTGATCTGGCCCACGTTGCGGAAGCTGGCGCCCATCACTTGCGTGGCGATGCCATGCTGTTTGTAGTAATTGAAGATGCGCGTGACCGACTGTACACCTGGATCGTTGGACAAGCTGCGCGCCGCTTCGTCCCATGCCGCGCCCAGCGATTTTTTATGCCAGTCGTAGATGCGGCCCACGAAAGGCGAAATCAGCCGTACTTTCGCGTCGGCGCAGGCGACGGCCTGGCAAAATGCGAACAGCAGGGTCAGGTTACAAAAGATGCCGTCTTTTTCCAGCTCGCGCGCCGCCTGGATGCCTTCCCAGGTGGCGGCGACCTTGATCAGCACGCGCTCGCGACTGATGCCGGCTTGCTCGTACAGGGCGATCAGGCGGCGCCCGCGGGCCACGGTGGCGTCGCGGTCAAAGCTCAGGCGGGCATCGACTTCCGTCGATACGCGACCCGGCACCACCTTCAAAATTTCCAGGCCGAAGCGCACCAGCACCTGGTCGACGATATCGTCCAGCGACGCGTTCTTGTGCGCGGCGACCGTGCTTTCCAACAAGGGCGCGTAATCGGGCTGCAGCACGGCTTTTAAAATCAGCGACGGGTTGGTGGTGGCGTCCTGCGGCGCGAAGCGCGCCAGTTGCAAAAAGTCGCCCGTGTCGGCGACGACGGTGCTGTGTTGCTTCAATAGTTGCAGCTGATTCATTACTCTTCCTTATCACTGAGTTGGTGCAAGGCTTGCACGGCGGGAAACAGGCTACGGTAGCGGCTGTAGCGGATGCTCAAGGCTGCGCTGTGCGCGGCATCGGGCAAGAAATTGTTTTTGATGGGCAAGCTAGTGGCCAGCAGCTGGCGCTGGCCGATGGCGGCAAAGCCCAGCTTGGCCGCGCCCAGGCTGGCCGACAGTTCGCTGTTGTGCAGGGTGCGCATTTCGCGTCCCAGCACATTGGCCAGCAGTTGCGCCCAGTACTGGCTGCGCGCGCCGCCGCCCACCAGCATGCAGTGGGGAACCACGGCACCCGTCGACGTGACGGCCGCCATGGCGTCGCGCAAGGCGAAGGCCACGCCTTCGAGCACGGCATAGCCGAGCTGCGCCGGTGTGCTGTCATGGCCCAGCTGCAAAAAGGCGCCGCGCACTTGCGGGTCGTTATGCGGCGTGCGCTCGCCAGACAGATACGGCAGGAACAGGGGCGAGGACGGGGCGATGGTGCTGTCGAGCGGCAAGAGCGCTTCCACCAGCGCCAGCAGGGCCGCCTCGTCGGGCTGGCCCAGCACGCCAGTGGCCCAGCGCAGACAGCTGGCGCCGGACAGGATCGCGCCCATCGCATACCAGCGGCCGGGCAGGGCGTGGCAAAAGCTGTGCACGCCGCCGGCCGGATTGCCCAAAGGCTGTTCGGTGACGGAAACGATGGCGGCGCTGGTGCCCAGCGAAATGAAACTGTCGCCGCCATTGACGGCGCCGATGCCCACGGCCGAGACGGGGTTGTCGCCGCCGCCGGCCGCCATCACCACGTTTGCTGGCAAGCCCAGCTTGTCTGCGACGGCGGCCAGCACGGTGCCCGTGGCGGCGTCGCCTTCGGCCAGCGCCGGCATCTGTTCCGCACGCAAACCGCAGGCGGCCAGCATGGGGGTGAACCAGGCGCGCCTGGCCTCGTCCAGCCACAGCGTACCGGCCGCGTCGGACATGTCGGTGACCTTGTTACCCGTCAATTGCAGGCGCAGGTAGTCTTTCGGCGACAGCACGCAGGCGATGGCGGCAAAGGCGTCAGGCTCGTGGGTTTGCAGCCACAGCAGTTTTGGCGCCGTCAGGCCCGCCATGGGCAGGCTGCCCGTCACGTCCGCATACGCTGGATAGTCGCGCGCCAGGCTGGCCGCTTCCGCTTCGGCGCGCGCATCGTTCCACAGGATGGCGGGGCGGATCACGGTGTCTTGGTCGTCGAGCAGCACGGCGCCGTGCATCTGGCCCGACAGGCCGATGCAGGCGATCTGTGCGTATTCCTGCGGCCAGCCGGCGCGCAGCTGCGCCAGGGCGTTGACGCAGGCGGCCCACCAGTCCTGCGGCGCTTGTTCGGACCAGCCCGGCAGCGGGCGGCTGGTGTCGACGCGCACGGACGCCTGGCCGCGCACGGCGCCAGTGCTGTCCATCAGCACGGTTTTCAGTTCGGAGGTACCGAGGTCGATACCGAGGGAAATCGCTGGATGCATGTTGATTTACTGTAAAAGGTCAGGGGCAGCCGCAGGAATTGCGTACGCGCAAGGTCGGCGACAGGCGCTGCACGTGCTGGGCACGGCCGGGATGGGCGATGCGCTCGATCAGCAGGTCGACGGCCATGGCGCCCAGCTCTTCGAGCGGCTGCGCCATCACGGTCAGGCGGGGGCTGAAGTAATCGGCCCAGTCGAAATCATCGAAGCCGGCCAGCGCGACGTCTTGCGGTACCGCAATGTGCGCGTCGCGCAAGGCATGCATGGTGCCGATGGTCATCAGGTTATTGCCGGCCACGATGGCCGTCGGGCGCTGCGGCAGCGCCAGCAGTTCGAGCGTGGCCGCGCCGCTGCGCTCGAGGTTGGAGTCGCCCGAGCGCAGCAGTTCCGCATCGAAGGCGATATTGGCGCGCTGCAAGGCCAGGCGGTAGCCGTCGATACGCTCGTGGGTCGTGGACAGGCCGGGCGCGCCGGCGATAAAGCCGATGCGGCGGTGGCCGTGGGCCGTGATCAGGTGGCTGACGAGCTGCGCCGTCGCCTCGATGTTTTCCACGCCCACCTGGTCGAACGGTTGTGGCGACATGCGGTCGACCAGCACGGAAGCGATCTTGTTGCTGTTTAAATAGTCGAGGGCGCGGTTGTGCGGATCGCCGGACGGCGCGAGCACGATGCCGTCGACCCGGCGCTGGTGCAAGTTCTGCACCACTTTGAGTTCCTGCTCGGGATCGTCATGCGTATCGGAAAACAGCATCATCAAGCCATGGCGCGTGCAGGCCGCCTCGATGGCGCGCACGGTTTCGCTGAAGTAATGATTGGTGAAGGCGGAAATGGCCACGCCGATGGTGCCCGACGAGGAACCGGCCAGCGCGCGCGCCAGCATGTTCGGCACATAGCCGATCTGCTGCATGGCCGCATTGACGGCGGCGACGGTTTTCGGGCTGACCTTGCGGGTGCCGTTGACTACGT
Organism: Janthinobacterium sp. NKUCC06_STL; assembly: GCF_019345455.1. Classification (NCBI taxonomy): domain Bacteria; kingdom Pseudomonadati; phylum Pseudomonadota; class Betaproteobacteria; order Burkholderiales; family Oxalobacteraceae; genus Janthinobacterium; species Janthinobacterium sp. NKUCC06_STL. The sequence goes on along the minus strand of NZ_JAHKQY010000002.1, from coordinate 571,151 downwards.
GCGAGACGGTCGACAGCGATACGTCCGCCGCCCGCGCTACATCTTCCATGGTGGCCATGGTGTCTCCTGAGGTTTTTATTATTATTGTGTACTGCGATAGTGTGCGGCTGTGTCGCCGCGATTGAAGCTATCGTAAACAAAAGAAAGCGCTTGCGCAAGCGCTTTCTTTTTTGCGCGAACACATGCGGAGTGGCTTTTCGATGCAGACAAGGGGAAGCGTGCGTAGGTCGGATTAGCGCGCCGCAGGGGCGCGTAATCCGACATCGGGGACGGTGGTGATGCCGGTTGAGTGTGGTGGTGTTGTCGGCTTACGCGCTTGCGCGCTAACCCGACCTACCCCGACCTACGCATGATGCAAGGTGGCGTTATTGAATCACCAGCTCATGCAATTCGCCGGGAGAATCCGGGAACAATTTGACGACGGTGGAGGTGCGAGTGCCGTAGCCCGGCGTTTCGATGCAGACGGCGGACAGTACGCGCTCGAGGTCGAGTGGCACGCCCGTGTCCGGCAAGCGGAAGTCGGGCGCGCGCGTGGTGTCGGCCAGCATGTCGAAATACGCTTCGTCGGGCGCGCCCTGGCACAGCAAGCTGGCGAACTGGGCCTTGGTCTTCAGGACCTTCGGCCATGGCGCGTCGAGCAGCGCGTTGGACAGGCCGTAGATGCCCGGTTCCAGAGGCTGGCCATTGCGCGCATCGCCATCGCCCCGGTTGGAAAACCAGATCAGGGTATCCGCGTCGCCCAGCACCAGATTAAACCCGTTGTAGGCTTTGCAGCCGGGGCGGATTTGCGCGATGTAGTCTTGCGGCGACATGTTGCCAGCCAGATAGTCGGCTACGAGGGCGCCGCGCGAGGGGGCGTCCGGGTTGCGGTCTTGCGGGCTGCGGATATTCGTGATGGCGGCAAAGCGCGAGCTGCCGGCGCCGGCTTGCGTGATGCCCATCCAGCTGCCGCCCGCCTGCAGGTCGCGGCCCGCATACACTTGCGGGTGTTCGGGCCAGGCGCCGGCGGGGGCGCTGGCGCGTTCGTAAAATTCGTCGCGGTTGGCGGCGGCAATCAGCGGGATGTGCGGATTGACTTTCCAGGCAAAAACGATCAGGCACATGGAGGCAAATCCATGAACACTTCCGTATGGCGCGCGCCGGCCGTCAATGACAGCAAGCCCGCTTCCTCGGCTGCGCTGGCCAGCAGTTCCGTAAAGCCTTCGCCGACGACGGGATAAATTTCCATCCACGTCTGCAAGCCATCCTTGGCGTCAGGACGGCGCTTGAGTTGCGGCGCCACGCCTGAGGCGGCCGCAAGCTTGGCTTGCAAGGCGCGAACCCTGGCCTCCAGCGCTTGAGCGTGCTCTTCTTTTACTTGATAGTAAACATACAGATCTTTCATGGCATTCTCACAAGTCGAGTGCGTCTAGCACGTAAGGCATGGTCAGAAATTGCAAGGCGGCGCCCTGGGCCGAGCCGTAGCGCACGGCGCCGGCGGCGCTTGCACCTTCTTCGATGGCCCCCAGCTTCATTTCAACGAGGGCGTCGATGCCGCCCACGCCGTTCGGCGCCGCGTTGACGACCATGCCGCAAGGCTGCTCGGGGTCGCTGACGGCGAATAGTTCACCGCCGGCCACGACCGAGGGATCGGCGATGCTGACGAGGGTGGTGCGGCGCTTGAGCTTACCCAGGTACTGGCTGCGCGCGACGATTTCCTGGCCCGGGTAGCAGCCTTTCTTGAAATTGACGCCGCCCAGCAGCTCGAAGTTGACCATTTGCGGCACGAATTGCTCTTGCGTGGCGGCCGTGATCTGCGGGATGCCCGCGTGGATCTCGGACAAGCGCCAGGCGTCATTGCCGCCCTTGGCCAGCTGTTGCGTCAATGGGGGCCACACGTCGCGCGCCGTGGAGGCAGACGTCAGCCATTCATAGCGGGCGCTGCCAAAGGCATCGGCCTCGCGCAGCAGGGTGCCCAACTCATGCTCGACCTTGCTGAAAGGCGTGGCGGGCAGCGTGGGGAACCAGGCGGACAGGGCCGCGCTGGCCTTTTGGCCGCCGATGCCCAGGACGACTTGGTTCGCTTCGTCAAAGGATGCATCGTGCAGCTTGGCCTTGGCGCGCAGCACGAACATTTGCAGCCGCTTCTGGATGGCTGGCTGTATGGCGCGCGGCAATTGCAGATAAATGGTGGTGGCGTTGCGCCACATCAGGAAACTGGCCAGCAAACGGCCCTTCGGCGTGCAGTAGCCGGCCAGGCGCACTTGCTCCTGGCTCAGGTGTTCCACGTCGTTGGTCAGCTGGCCGTGCAGGAAACTGGCTGCCTCGTCGCCGTTCAAGCCGATCAAGCCCTGGTCCGTGATGGCCGCGACAAAACCTTCTTGCAGCTGGGGCACTGTCAGGGACTGGCCGAAATCATGGATAGGGGTGGCGGCGATGGGGGCGGTGCCGTCAGGCACGCCACCGGTGGCAGCGGGGCGGGCGCCTTGGGCGGTTAAAAATTGATTCCAGTTATTCATAATTTCCATTAGATCAGCGATTAAGCATTATCATTACGGGTTCATTATAGTGATGTCGCGCAAATTGCGTCGGCAGCGGCAAGATTGCCAGTGTTGGCGCCGCTTTGCGCGGACTTGCTTCACAAATGAACGATCATAACAAGCGCGCGTTGCCCGCCAGCGAGCGCATCACAAGAATCGGAACAATGGCTTTCTTTAAAAAACTTGTAGTCAGCTCAGTCATCGCCGCCATCGGCGTCGGTGGTACTTTTGTGTATTGGGCGCAGCAGCCCATCACCACGGACGGCGAGGCGATCCCGTTTACGATCAGCCCGGGCAGCGGCGCGCATGCGGCCGGCCAGCAAATCGCGGACGCGGGCGTGCCCATCGTGCCCATCCTGTTCAACATGCTGGCACGCATCGAAGGCAAGACCTCGAAGATCAAGGCCGGTTCCTACGAGTTGAAACCGGGCACCACGCCGCAGCGTCTGATCACGCAGCTGGCGCGCGGCGAGTTCGCGCAAGAGTCGCTGACCATCATCGAAGGCTGGACCTTCAGGCAGATGCGCCTGGCGATGGCCAATCACCCTGGCCTCAAGCACGATACCGTGGGCCTGTCCGACAAGGAACTGATGGCGAAGATCAGCCCGGAATATGTGCTGCCGGAAGGCTTGTTCTTCCCGGACACGTATCTGTTCGCCAAGGGCGCCAGCGAAATGCAGATTTTCAGGCAGGCGCACACGGCCATGATCGGCCGTCTGTCCGAAGCGTGGGACAAGCGCGATCCGGCCTTGCCCTATAAAAACCCGTACGAGGCGCTGATCATGGCTTCCATCGTGGAAAAAGAAACGGGGCAAAAGTCCGAGCGGGCCATGATCGCCGGCGTGTTCGTCAACCGCTTGAAAACAGGCATGCTGCTGCAGACGGACCCGACCGTGATCTATGGCATGGGCGACAACTACCAGGGCAAGATTCGCAAACGCGACCTGGAAGCGGACACCCCGTACAATACCTACACGCGCGGCGGCTTGCCGCCCACGCCGATCGCCCTGGCCGGCGCGCAATCGCTGACGGCGGCGCTGGCGCCGGCCCGCACGCAGGCGCTGTATTTCGTCGCGCGCGGCGACGGCACCAGCCAGTTCTCGGCCAACTTGCCCGACCATAACCGCGCCGTGAACCAGTATCAGCGTTAATATCATTACAAGATTAAGAGTTTCATGACACAACACTATCAACCCCGCTTCATCACCTTCGAAGGCATCGATGGCGCGGGCAAGTCGACGCATATCGGCTTTGTGACCGACTACCTGCAGCAGCGGGGCGTGAGCCTCGTTTCATCGCGCGAACCGGGCGGCACCAGCCTGGGCGAAAAGCTGCGCGAACTGCTGCTGCATGAAAAAATGCATCTGGAAACGGAAGCCTTGCTGATGTTCGCCAGCCGCCGCGAACACATCGCGCAAGTCATCGCACCCGCCCTGGAACGGGGCGAGTGGGTCATTTCCGACCGCTTTAGCGATGCCAGCTTTGCCTACCAAGGCGGCGGACGCGGCATGGACTTGCGCAAGATGGAAGCGCTGGAAGCATGGGTGCACCCGCACTTGCAGCCGGACCTGACGTTTTTGTTCGACGTGCCGCTGGCCGTGGCCAGAGCCCGCCTGGATGCCACGCGCGCGCTCGACAAGTTTGAGCAGGAGCAGGCCGACTTCTTTGCCGCCACGCGCAACGAGTACCTGCGCCGCGCAGCCCAGTTCCCCGGGCGTTTCCGCATCATCGATTCCACGCAAAGCATTGCCGATATTCAAGTGCAACTGGCAAAACTGCTGGATGTTTTGCTCGAGCAAAGCCCCGTAATACTCTGATTTAAAAGAATAAAATGACCAGTACTCTCTATCCGTGGCAACAGGACGCCTGGCAGCAATTGCAAGCCCTGCGCCCGCGCATGCCGCACGCCATCCTGTTCCATGGCGCGCAAGGCATCGGCAAGGCCGACTTCATCGAGCATTTCGCGCAGGCTTTGCTGTGCGAAGACGTGCGCGCCGATGGCCATGCCTGCGGCGCCTGCGCCTCGTGCGGCTGGTTTAGCCAGGGCAACCATCCCGATTACCGCCGGGTCCGTCCGGAAGCGCTGGAAGACGAGGTGGCGGACGACGGCGAAGAGGGCGAAGGCGCGAAGAAAAGTGCCAAGACCAAGACGCCGTCGAAAGACATCAAGATCGAGCAGATCCGCAATCTGGCCGACTTCATGAACATTTCCACGCACCGGCAAGGCTTGCGCGTGGTGGTGTTGTACCCGGCCGAGGCGCTGAACACGCCCGCCTCGAACGCCTTGCTGAAAACCCTGGAAGAGCCGCCGCCGGGCACTTTGTTCCTGCTGGCCTCGAACAGCCTGGACCGCTTGCTGCCGACGATCTTGTCGCGCTGCCGCAAATTCGCCTTGCCCATGCCCAGCCACGAGCAAGCCTTGACGTGGCTCAAGCAACAAGGCTTGAACGATGCGGACAGCTGGCTGCGCGAGCAGGGCGGCGCGCCGCTGGCCGCGCTGGCACAGTCCGAATCGGGCGGCCGCGAAGAAACGGAACAGTTGCTGCAAGTGCTGGCCAATCCCGGCGTGGAAGCGGCCCTGAAGGCAGCCGATAAATTGCAGAAGGCGCCGCTGGCGCCGCTGGTTGCGTCATTGCAGCGCTGGCTGTACGACGTGTTTTCCGTCAAGCTATCCGGCACCATCCGCTACTACCCGCGCCACCGGCGCGAGCTGGAAGCCTTGGCAGGACGCATCAACGTGAGCCGGCTGATGGCCGCCATCAAGGCCGCGAATGAGCGCCGGGCGATTGCCGAGCACCCCTTGTCACCGAAGCTGTTCCTGGAAGACATGCTGCTCGACTACGCATCCAGCTGCCAATAAAATCAAGCGCTTGCGTTATCAAGTTAATCCAGATTGTACGGTTCTTGGCCTGATTGGAATGGCTTAGCCGCAGGCGCGCGTGCAACTGCGGTATTGCACTTCGCACGCTTGCTGGCGTTCGGCGCGCCGGGCGCGGAAGGCCTGGGCTTCGGTGGGGCGCAGCTGCTCCGCTTGTGCGTCGACATTCCTGCCGGCCGCGACGTAGGGATTGCTGCTGGGCTTCATCGACAAGATGGGGCTGGTATCGTTTTCCGTGGCGCCTTGCGCCTGCGCGCGGCACTCCTGGCGCGCCGAGGCGCAGACGGGCTGGCATAGGCCCGCCTCGGCGGCAGGCTTGGGCACGCCGCGTTTATCCTGGGCATGCGCTTTCAGGGCCAGGCAGGCCAGCAGTATCAAAGGGCGGGTAACTTTCAGCATGAACACTCTCCACGTATCCGCATGCAACCCCATGGTTGCGCACCGGCAAGCCACTATACATCTTGATAATATTTTTGCCTACCAGGCATACCCGTTTGCCACGCCTGGCCCCCGGTGATACAGTCAGGACACTGGACAGCAACGGAGGCGGGCATGAAACGAGTCACTGGCATCGGCGGCATCTTTTTCCACGCGCAAGACCCGGCCGCGCTGCGCGCCTGGTACCAGCGCCACCTGGGCCTGGACGTGCAGCCGTGGGGCGGCGCCGCTTTCAGCTGGACAGACGCCGACGGCAAGCCGACTGGCGGCACCACCATCTGGTCCGTCGCGGCCAGTGACAACGAACAATTCGCGCCCGGCAAGGCATCTTTCATGATCAACTACCGGGTCGACGATCTCGACGCGCTGCTGCAAGCCCTGCGCGACGAGGGCTGCAACGTGCTGGAAAAGGCGCCCGATTCCGAGTATGGGCAGTTCGGCTGGGTCATCGATCCCGAAGGCAACAAGGTGGAGCTGTGGCAGCCGCCGGAGGGGCAGTAGGGCATTCGATCAGTTGCCACAAGTGGCGCATTGTGGCGGCACCGCAAAATAGACAGCCATATTTTTATGGCAAAGGGCAAGGAGTAGAGAACTATGGCCTGTTGGATTCTTTCACTTATGACCATTGGGTCAATTGGTTTTGGATTTACGTCAGCAGCGGCTTGGCTATATGCTAGCAACGTAAAAGTTACTCATGAACAGGTGATTGTTCAACGTAAAAAAGACGCTATTCTAACGGGCGAAGTGCCAGACTTGGGTGGGGTATCTCTCGATGGATGGGATATGTCTGCTACTTTCGCTGCTCAAGCTAAATGGAATTCTCGAGGCGCTGCTTTAGCTGCATGTGCTGTAAGTCTACAAGCGCTTAGTCAAGCCCTCAGTTGTGTGTGACCGTTATTAAGCCAAAACTCATTCTTTAGGCCTTACTAGACTCGAGTGATTTAGCAGATTCATCTGGTTTCTCTCAACTGTTTCCGGGCGCGCTGACAGACCAGCAAAGAAAGTGAAAGCTGTAGTGTACCTTGAGCAATCTCCTTCCCCCTGCCAGTTTTCCCGTGCTCCGGTACAATCCCGCCTTATGTATATCGATTCCCATTGCCATATCAATTTCCCCGAGCTGGCTGCTCGCATGCCCGAGATCCTCGCCAAGATGGCCGAGAACAAGGTGACCCATGCCTTGTGCGTGTCCGTCGATTTGCCGGACTTTCCACAGGTGCTGGCCTTGGCCGAGCAGTATCCGCATATCTTCGCCTCCGTCGGCGTGCATCCCGATTACGAGGACACGCCTGAACCGTCCGTGGAAGACCTGGTGCGCCTGGCCAACCATCCGAAGATCATCGCCATCGGCGAGACGGGCCTCGACTATTTCCGCCTGACGGGCGACCTGGAGTGGCAGCGCGAGCGTTTTCGCACGCACATCAAAGCTTCAAGAATCACGCGTAAGCCCTTGATTATTCACACAAGAGCGGCCAGCGAAGACACCATACGCATCATGCGCGAAGAGGGCGCTGGCGTGTCGGACGGCGGCGTGGCCGGCGTCATGCATTGCTTTACAGAGTCGCTGGAAGTGGCGCGCGCCGCCATAGCCATGGGATTCTATATTTCGTTTTCCGGCATCGTCACGTTCAAGAGTGCCAAGGATTTGCAGGCCGTGGCTCTGGAAGTGCCGCTTGAGCGCATCCTCATCGAGACGGATTCGCCGTACCTGGCGCCCGTGCCGTTCCGCGGCCGCATGAACGAGCCCGGCTATGTGGCCCACGTGGCGGAATACCTGTCGACCCTGAAAGGTATCCCTCTGGACCAGGTGGCGAAGCAGACGACGGATAATTTCTTCAAGTTATTCAATCAGTTGCCATAACTTCTTAAGGTCAGACATGATGAAAAAACTCGCGCAGGCGATGCTGCTGTGCTGCGCCACCGCCAGCCAGGCGGCGCCGGAACCGGACGCTTTCTTCCGCGCAGTGTCCGTGAATAACGTCAGCGGCGTGCGCAGCATGCTGCTTGACGGCGTGAATCCGAACCAGCCTGATGCGCAGCGCGGCGACATTCCCCTGGTGCTGGCCCTGCGCGACGATGCGGACCGGGTTTTCCAGGTACTGCTTGACGCGCCCGGCATCGACATCGAAGCCCGTTCGGCCAATGGCAACACGGCGCTGATGATGGCGGCCTACAAGCACAAGCAGGACGCCGTGAACGCCTTGCTGGCCAAGGGCGCCAAGGTCAACCAGAGCGGCTGGACGGCGCTGCACTATGCGGCCTCGGCGGGCGACTTGCCCATCATGAAGATTTTTCTCGACCGCGACGCCGTGGTCGATGCGCGCGCGCCCGCCAACGTCACGCCGCTGATGTTTGCCGCCCGCGAAGGGCAGGAGGGCGCCGTCAAGCTGCTGCTGTCCTGGGGCGCGGACGCCAGCCTGAAAAGCGACCATGGCTGGACGGCCGTGCAGTTTGCCCAGGCGGGCGACAAGCCCGGTGTAGTCGCCATCATCGAAGCGGCACAGAAGGCGCGCGCGGCACGTAAATAAGTCCATGTAAGCAATGCTTTAATTTCAATACTTTCCATGCCAGCGCTGAAACTGGCATGGAATTGCCTCTCACCTCAGCCCTTTGTTCTCCTTGCCGATTAACGATAATGATCGTGTCGCATTAATCAGGAGATACGTCGCATGGGTCATCACCTCACCGTCAGGCGCCGGCTGTATTGTCGCCGCCCCTCGCGCAGCCCGTGCGATATCACTGCTTTCTGGAATGACAAAACTGATCGGCCATCGGAGCCAGACTCCAAGAGGACAGACATGCTGAATGAACGAGAAATCGAGAGTTGTTACCTGGGGCAATTTATCCCCGTCCATTACCACCACAATATGTTGATGGACCAGAACCGCATGCACGGGTTCAAGTCGGCGATCGATTACGCGGTGAAGCCTGGCATGAAGGTGCTGGAGCTGGGCGGCGGCACGGGCGTGCTGTCGTGGTTTGCGGCCGCACGCGCCGACAAGGTGTGGTGCGTGGAGTTCAATCCGGACATGGTCAAGGAAGCGCGCAAGATGCTGGCGCTCAATCCCAACGGGGAAAAGGTCGAAGTCGTCCATGCGGACGCTTTCGAATACCTGCCGCCAGAGCCTGTCGATGTGGTCATTTGCGAAATGATCCATGTCGGCATGCTGCGCGAAAAGCAGGTGGAAGTGATCGAATCGTTCAAGCGCCGCTACCTGGCCCGCTTTGGCGGCCCGCTGCCCATCTTCCTGCCCGAAGCCGTCATCATGGCCGTGCAGCCGATGCAGCAGGAATACGATTTCGAGGGTTTCTATGCGCCCATCGTGCAATTCCAGGAAACCACGGCCATCCACCCTGGCGTGCTGGAACTGGCGCCGCCTTCCGTCTACAGCATCATCGACTTCAGCCAGCCGACGGACAGCGTGTTCGGCTTTGACGGCAAGTTTGTCGTCGAGCGCAGCGGCACCCTGAACGCCTTGCGTTTCGTCACCAAGAATATCCTGGCCGTGGTGCCCGAGCGCTCGACCACCATCGACTGGCTGAACCACTATATGTGCCTGCCGCTGGCCACGCCGGTGGCCGTGAAGGCGGGCGACGTACTGCAAGTGAGCTTCCAGTACCGCGCCGGTGGCTCGATCCCTTCGCTGGAAGCATCGATCCGCGCCCAGGTCATCTATGACGTGAACCTGCAGCCTGTCACGCAGAACGCCGTCTACGCGTAAGTGTCACTGATGCAAAGGCAACGCCGCAGCGATTTCGTCCTGCGGCGTTTGTCCATTCAGGGTATATTTCGTCTTTTACCCACTGGACAGCTTTACTATCATGGAACAGATCGATCAGCGTTACCTCGTGCAACAGAACAAAATCAGCGATGGCGAGACCAGGCCACCCGTGTTTGCCAAGGTAATGCGCAGCAAGGAAGGCGTGTTTGAAGGCGTGTCCTTCATCAAGTCCAAGGACAAGGCCACCATCATGACCATCGAAGATGCCAACCAGGCCATCAAATGGGCCACCAGCAAGAAGCCGAACGCGCATGAATACATCACGAAAGTGATTTGCGTCGGTCAATAAAGGTATCCACAGGCGCCGTTCATTCCCGTTTTTGCGCCGTTCATCCCCGTAGCGCGCAGTTCATCGCATGGCCGTTGCCGCCGTGGCGGCGCTTTACTATAGTGCTGTCACGGTAGCGGGGCAAGCACGGCTTGCTCCGCACATTTCATTCTAGGGGGAACGCGATGCTGGGATTCGTGCTGTGGTTGCTGCTCTTGCTGGTGTGCTGGCCCCTGGCCTTGCTGGCGCTCGTGCTGTATCCGCTGGCCTGGCTGCTGTTGCTGCCATTCCGTTTGATCGGCATTGGCGTGGAAGGCGTGTTCGAATTGCTGCGCGCCATCGTCATGCTGCCGGCGCGCGTGCTGGGCGGTGGCCGGCGATAAACCAGATATTTCCCATAAAAAATGGCGCCCTCGGCGCCATTTTTGTTTGCGTGACTGCGTTGCTTACAGGTCAACCATGAAACCGGCGCCGATCGATTTCTGCGAATAGTTGTAGTCGATCAAGCTCTGGCCATAGCCGGAGAACAGTTGCAGATAGCCTTTCAGGTTGGCCTTCAATGGGAAAGCCCAGCTGGCCTGCATGGAGCCATGCTTCTTGCTGAAATTGCGGCGCGCCGTCACGGCGTACTCGTGACCCTTGTTGCGGTAGCTCACGCGCAAATCGCCATGTCCCATGTAATCGGTGATGTCGATATTGTCATTGTCTGTCTTGCCATTGTCGAGGCGGTGCCAGATGCGCGTCGTGACGGCCAGGTTGTCCTTTTCCATACCCAGCTCGGCATACACGCGGTTCCAGCTACGCGACAGGGTCGACGTCTGGCCGTTGGACTGGTGCACGAGGCCGAAGTTCAGGTAATTGAATTCCACGCCCGCGAAATTCTTGTTGATCGGCATGACCAGCATCAGTTCCGGCTGGTAATTGGTCTCGCGGAACGGGCTTGAGGCCTTGCGGTTATACGCCTGCCAGAAACTTTGCTGCGTGTAGCCGAACCACATGTCGATCGGTGTGCCGGCGATGTCTTCCAGCAGCTTCATCTTGAAGCTCAGCTGGAAAGTCAGTTCCACATGCTGACTCTTGATGCCGCCTGGCGTGAAATCCTGGAACGGCTCGTCGTTCGAGGCGTCGCTGTAATTGGCCAGCAGCAGATAGGTGTCGCGGTGCGGGCGGAAGTTGAACAGGCCGCGCTTCGAGGCGTCGTTCAGTTCCCACGATTGCTGCGTGCGCGAAATCGGCGCTTCCGGTGGCGCAGCGCCAGCCTGCGCGATGGCGGGAATGGCGGCGTTGACGGCGTCCGGCGTGGCGACGCCCGGCGGACTGACTGGCGTGAGGGGCGCGACCTCGGCCGCTGCTGCCAGGGTGACGGCCGCAGTGGCGGGATCGCCGCCAGCCGCGATGGTGGCCTTTTCCGCCGCCTTGGCCAGGGTGTCGAAGCAGCCCAGGCGGGCGCTGGCGTCACCAAGCACGGCGCAACGCTGCATTTGCTGTTCCAGTTCGCCGGCCATGGCCAGCGCCGGCGATGCCAGCAGGGAAGAGAGGATTATTTTTCTTAGTTGGATAGTCATAAGCTGAGTAGGGCATGTCGTTCGGTGCGCACCTGGGCTGCTTGCCGGCGGCGTCGCCTTGCATGGCGGGATGCCATGCGTATTGATTTTTATTAATCTTTGTTGAATTAAAGTTCAAAAATTAAGGTCTTGGAAGTATAGCCGAATCTGCAATTAGCCCCGTGTCCCTGACGTGCGCAGCGCGGACAGTGTTGCGCGCTTGGTAAACGGCCCGCTGCCGTGCCGCCAAAATCGATGTCTGCTACACTGGAAAACCGGGCGCCGGGGCTAGCCATGGAGATTGTGATGACCCGCAAAACACCTATCGAGCGCTACCGCAACATCGGCATCAGCGCCCATATCGACGCCGGCAAGACCACCACCACCGAGCGCATTCTTTTCTACACCGGGGTGAATCACAAGATAGGCGAAGTGCACAATGGCGCCGCCACCATGGACTGGATGGAGCAGGAGCAGGAACGGGGCATCACCATCACCTCGGCCGCCACCACGGCCTTCTGGAAAGGCATGGCCGGCAACTTCCCCGAACACCGGATCAACATCATCGACACGCCCGGCCACGTGGATTTCACGATTGAAGTCGAGCGCTCGATGCGCGTGCTCGACGGCGCCGTAATGGTCTACGATGCCGTCGGCGGCGTACAGCCGCAATCGGAAACCGTCTGGCGGCAAGCCAACAAATACCGTGTGCCGCGCATCGCCTTCATCAACAAGATGGACCGGGTGGGCGCGGATTTCCTGCGCGTGCGCCAACAGATTGCCGACCGCCTGAAGGGTGTGGCCGTGCCCATCCAGCTGCCCATCGGCGCCGAAGAGCATTTCACAGGCGTGATCGACCTGTTGAAAATGCGCGCCATCACCTGGGACGACGCCAGCCAGGGCGTGCAGTTCAGCTATGGCGAGATTCCCGCCGAATTACAGGCGCAGGCGCAGGAGTGGCACGAGCACCTGGTCGAGCACGCGGCCGAAGCCACGCTGGACATGACGGAACGCTACCTGAATGGCGACACGTTCACGGAAGCCGAGCTCAAGCAAGCCTTGCGCGCGCGCACCATCCGCAATGAAATCGTGCCGATGCTGTGCGGCAGCGCCTTTAAAAACAAGGGCGTGCAGGCGATGCTCGATGCCGTCATCGAATACCTGCCATCGCCGATGGAAGTGCCGCCCATCATGGGCCATGACGAGCATGACAACGAAGTGGAGCGCCATCCGACGGACGACGAGCATTTTGCCGCCCTGGCTTTCAAGATCATGACGGACCCCTTCGTGGGGCAGCTGACCTTCTTCCGCGTGTATTCGGGCGTGGTCAATTCGGGCGACATGGTCTACAACCCGACCAAGAGCGCGCGCGAACGGCTGGGGCGCATCCTGCAGATGCATGCGAACGAGCGCAAGGAAATCAAGGAAGTGTATGCGGGCGACATCGCCGCCGCCGTGGGCCTGAAAGCCGTGACCACGGGCGACACCCTGTGCGCCATCGACCACATCATCGTGCTGGAAAAGATGATTTTTCCGGAACCTGTGATCTCCCAGGCGGTCGAACCCAAGACCAAGCCTGACCAGGAAAAGATGGGCATCGCCCTGAACCGCCTGGCGCAGGAAGACCCGTCGTTCAGGGTCCATACGGACGAGGAATCGGGCCAGACCATCATGTCCGGCATGGGTGAGCTGCACCTGGAAATTCTGGTCGACCGCATGCGGCGCGAATTCGGCGTAGAAGCCAATGTCGGCAAGCCGCAGGTGGCGTACCGCGAAACCATCACGCGCGCGGTGGAAGACGTGGAAGGCAAGTTCGTCAAGCAATCGGGCGGACGGGGCCAGTACGGCCACGTGGTGCTCAAACTCGAACCCTTGCCGCCAGGCACAGGCTACCAGTTCGTCGACGCCATCAAGGGCGGCGTGGTGCCGCGCGAATTCATTCCGGCCGTCGACAAGGGCATCGTCGAAACTTTGAAGGCGGGCGTGCTGGCCGGCTACCCGGTCGTCGACGTGAAGGCCACCTTGACGTTCGGTTCCTACCACGACGTCGATTCCAACGAAAACGCGTTCCGCATGGCCGGCTCCATCGCCTTCAAGGATGGCATGCGCAAAGCGTCGCCCGTGCTGCTGGAACCGATGATGCAGGTGGAGGCGGAAACGCCGGAAGAGTTCATGGGCAACGTCATGGGCGACCTGACGGCCCGCCGCGGCATGGTGCAAGGCGTCGACGACATCCCCGGCGGCGCGGGACGCATCGTCAAGGCCCTGGTGCCGCTGGCGGAAATGTTTGGTTACTCCACCACCTTGCGGTCGCTGACCCAGGGCCGCGCCACCTATACGATGGAATTCAAGCATTATGCGGCCGTGCCCAAGCATATCCTCGACCAGGTGGCATCTGCTGGCAAAGCCAAGTAGGTCGGGTAGGTCGGCTTAGGCCCTCCGGGCCGTAATCCGACACCATTGTTGGCCTGGTCCGTTGATGGTGTCGGCTTACGCGCTGTGCGCTAACCCGACCTACGCCCAAGATGGCGTGCAGGCCTTTCCCATTTTCGGCGTCACTGCTACATTAACTATCAGTCCACCAACACAGGAGAGAGCATGACCACCGCAGAACAGAAGCAGGATGGACAGCACCGCGACAGCAGCGACTTTGTCATCACACAGACTTTCGACGCGCCGCGCGAACTGGTGTTCCGCTCGTGGGTGGAGCCGGAGCGTCTGGCCCAGTGGTGGGGTCCCGTCGGCTTTGAATTGAGCGTGCTGGCGCTGGACTTGCAGCCGGGCGGCGTTTTCCACTACGGCATGCGCGCCGATAATGGCTACGAGATGTGGGGCAAGTTCACCTATCAGTCTATCGAAGCACCTGAACGTATCGTTTCCATCCTGTCGTTTGCCGACAAGCAGGGCAATGCCGTGCAGCACCCTGTCAGCGCCACTTGGCCGCTGGAATCGTTCAATGTCATGACGCTTACCGAGGAAAACGGCAAGACGACGATGACCTTGCGGTCAACGCCGCACAAGGCGACGGATGAGCAGCATCGGACTTTCCTGGAAGGGCATGAGTCGATGACGCAGGGGTTTAGGGCGACCTTCGCCCAGCTAGCACAGTACCTGGCGCGTGTTCAGTGAGTTTTTATTGAATGGCGGGCCAGAGCCGCGGGCCTGAGAAAATGTCCATGGCTGCGTTGCTTGGGCTCGCCGTACATGCGTACTGTCTTCGCCCGCGCGCCTTGCCCTGGCCATTTTTCAGGCCCGCTGGGCCGGGGGAGCCTTTGTTTGGGGCGGGGGCCTATTCTTTCTATCGCCGCCCTTTCGAAGGACAAAGATCACAAATGCCGCGAAGGATGGAAGTCTCTTCATATTAGGCGTGCGTCACTCCAGTCTGTAAGAGACCTTTAGTTGCTGCCTCTCCTACAAAACCCAGAAGCGAAAATGGATCTTCTGCCGGCATCGTATTACCGATTACACTGGACAAGGATTGCCCGACAACGACTTCCCAAGGCTTATTAGACCCAGAAATAGCAACTATCAGTTGTCGAATGTTTTTGATCTTGGTATTTCTTAAACGATCATCAGCGGCTAGGAGTTCCTGCAAGAGAGTGATATTTTGGTGTCCCGAGTTCTCATCGATCCAAATATTAGCAAGCTTTTGAAAACCTGCCCAGTCTAGGTTGAGTTTCGCTAAGCATTCAGTTGTTACGAGCGCATTCTCGATGGCGTAACACTGCAGTCGGAATCGCTCGACGCAGCCAATAGCAGGGATCTGTCCTGATACGCCATCGCCATCTCTCAAAGAATAAGCTTTGGGGTTGTCATAGACATTGACCAGCATTTTGTCGCAAAATCGTTCTAACTCAGATTGCTGGTCAACGGATTGCGCCAGTACCGGAAATACACGTATGCGTCCAGACGAAGACCTTGCAGCTTGCTGCCAAACTCGTTCGTCATCTTCTCCTTCCAAAATCAGAATGGGATCGTTGCTCAGGCTTAGTGAAAGTGGATGCCCAAAGAATGGAGCAACTTTCTTGAGGTTGTCGGAAATCGCCCCGAGAGTGATAATATTATTTTCAAATTCTTTCGTTCCCACCGCAACGAGCTGGCTGTTAGCCAGCGAGCAGACCAACGCTGTGCTGTGCGTTGCTATGTGGATGAATACGCGGTTTCTCGTTTCATTCGGCAGTGTGCGCAATAGTTCTAGCAGGTAGTGCCCGAATCGCGCCTGCAAATCAGGGTGCTGGTGTACGTCTGGCTCATCCAAGAGCAATATGTTGTCCTTGCTTGGGTCGACAGCCATGATGAAACTCATCACTTCAGAGGCAAGGGCGATCGTTTCTGATTCCCCGCTACTCAGTTCTCCTGGCGCAACGGGTGTTCCGTTCATGGTTCGAATCAGAAAATCACTACCGCCTTGCTCAATGAAAACATTACCTAACATGCGATTGATAGGCTCAAGGCAATCGATCTGAAAGCTTTTTCCACGGGCGTCGACATCTTGGAGTCGCCGAAGGTATGCTGTCTCAGCATTTCGTAGAGCAAGGTGTGACATAGCTTTAAAGCTGTTGCCATTTACCTGATTAGCGCGTCTGATTTGCCGAATCCAATTAGGATTGGTTGAGGAATTGCTATCAATATTGCCGTCTCGTTGAAAGGTTCCTGTTCTTTCCGGCGTAACATAATTCACGCGATATTTGGAATTTTCAGCCAGATGGCTGTCGATGGCACGAAGGAAACGAGATTTCCCCGCCCCGTTACGACCTAGAATTATGTTTATGCATTTCAGCCCCTTCAATCCGTAGGGAATCTCTTCATTATCTGTGAATGTAAAATCGGTCAATGCGGTACTCCTAATTTATTGTTAAAGGTCTAGGGCAGCAATGAGTCGCGCCGAGGCATCTATTATCATGCGACTTCGTTGTCATGAGTCTAGGAACGCATGCGCAAAATGCGTTAGACATCTGTTTCTCGCTTTGAAGATCTATCGCTGCGCTGATATGAACTGAATGAATCGTTTTCCTCGCTCAGTTGTTCGAGACTCCATCATTCCGTTTCCTGTCATCATTATGTGCAAGAATTGACCTTGTCCCATCAATCCATCGGCTTGTAAATCGCGCACAATTTGGTCGTAGATTTCGCGTTGGCCACGTAATTCTGAAACACAGTGCTCAAGGACGGTAAAAACTCCGCCTGCGCTCCATCCTGGGTTTTGAATTGCATGTTTACGCATCCACAGTTCTGGATTGTCGAGAACAGCTAGTACTCTTAAGTGCCATGGCGCGAGCTGGTCAATGAGCCGCAGGAATGTCAACTGCTCATCTTCCTGCGGTGCACCTGGCAGGGCTGCATTTAAAACTGCATTACGTAGGGCTTCGAGTTTTGCGTTCTGATGATTTCGAAGAGCAACCTGTGATGCTTGCATTACGACGGTAACAAAAGCCTCGTTGGAAGCTAGTTTTTCCGGCGTCAGACCCTCTATGCGCCGCTCTACTTCAGTCAGGACCTCCGCAAGTTGCTCTAGCCATGCTTCCTTTCGCCTCTCCAACGGTGACGCAAATAGATTTTCAAACGCCACTTGAAGCGGTCCACCTGCTGCTGGGACGAGCGAGACAATCGCTCGTCCGACCTCTCTTGCTACATCACCTTTGCTTCTTGCTACCGGTGGTTTTTCCATATTTGATTTCCCTGATTAGCAGTTGATAACCGTAGTTAATATGTTTGTAGTCGCATCCAGCACCCGTTCAGTTCAACCGGCAGGCACCGGTTGCCCTCCCGCATGGTTCACCTTCATTGCCCGGTTCGAAAACTGCGTATTCGCATGCATTGATCGCGTACCTTATTGATTATTGTCGCCCTCCATCCCCAACATCCCCCGCACCACCACCAAAATCATCCCCCAAGCATTCGACGTCGCCGCAATCTCGTCATAATGACTGGCGCCCGGCAAGATCAGCACCTCCGCATGGTCACCGACCTTCACAGCTTTCGCTGCATAGTCGTGCGCCACGCGGGGTGGGGAGATGGTGTCGAGCTCGCCTGTGATCAACACGGTGCGGCTGCCGTTGGGGATCAGGTCGGCGGCGTTGGTGTCGCTGTAGATGTCGGGGCGGTCGGTGCTGGCGCTGCCTGCCAGCTGGGCGATGTCGCGCTCGCAGCTGGTTTTGATTAGTTCTTTCTCATGGCGCAGGTCGGCCAGGCCGCCCAGGCTGACGATGTTTTTCACTGGCAGGAACTGGTCGCGGTACAGGGGGCTGGTCTTTGGCAGTTTTTCACGGCCGGCGATCCATTGCACCAGCTGGCCGCCGGCCGAGTGGCCCATGGCGACGATGCGGTTCACGTCCAGCTGGTATTGGGGTGCGTGCTGCTGCAGGCTGTCGAGCGCCGCGTGCATGTCTTCGTAGATGCCCGGATAGCCGCCGCCCGGCTCGTCCACGCGC
Source organism: Janthinobacterium sp. NKUCC06_STL (assembly GCF_019345455.1). NCBI lineage: Bacteria > Pseudomonadati > Pseudomonadota > Betaproteobacteria > Burkholderiales > Oxalobacteraceae > Janthinobacterium > Janthinobacterium sp. NKUCC06_STL. The sequence continues at coordinate 553,294 of NZ_JAHKQY010000002.1, read as the reverse complement.
CGGTACTCCACATTCCACACGGCGATGCCTTGCGCCACGAGGGCGCCGGCCACGTTGCGCATCTGCTTGATGCCGCCGAAGGCCACCGTCCAGCAGCCGCCATGCACGAGTACAACGACGGGGAACGGCCCGCTGCCTTCGGGCCGGAACAGCTGCGCGTACTGCGATGGCGCGGGGCCATAGGCGATCTGCGCCGTGGGTGGCGGGCCGTTCAGGGCCAGGTAGTCGTCCAGGCTCATGGGGGCGGCAACGGCGCCGTGGACCGAGGCGAGCAGGGCGGTGGCGATCAGGGAGGACGGCAAGGAAGTAGGCATGCTGGAATTCGCTTGAGAAGAGAGCAACACTTTAGCATAGGGCCGCAGGGTCGCAGAGATCAAGCAGTGCGCTGTTTTCCTCCTGCAAGAGGGTTGCCCCATGGTATATTCCGGGCATCAGTTTTCCCCTTATCGACACGGTGCACGCAAACAACATTCTTTCCTTGCTGGACGCCGAGCATAGTGCGCTGGGCAGCATCGCGGCCGGCGCTGACCTGGCCCATGCACTGGAGCACCTGTTGCTGGCGCTGCAAGACCTGGCCGACGGCGGCGCGCATGCCTGCCTCGTGCTGATCGACGAGGCCGACCGCTTTTGCGGCTTGTCCGCGCCCAGCCTGCCGCAAGACCTGTGCCTGGCGCTGCGACACGGCGGCGAGCAGCCATCCCCGTTCGGCACGGCCGCCTTTTCCGGCGCGCCCGTGTATTGCGGTGACATCACGCGCGACGTGCACTGGAGCGCGGGACGCAAGGAAGCCATGCTGCACGGCTACCGGGCCTGCTGGGTCTCCCCCGTCTTCGGCGCCAAGGGACATATCCTGGGCGTGCTGGGTCTGTTTTTCCCCGCGCCATGCCATCCCACGCAACCCGAGATCGAATTGCTGGCGCTGGCCGCGCGCGTGGCCGCGCATGTGATCGAGCGGGGCCAGCTGGAACAGGCGCTGCACGACAGCCGCGAACATTTTCATTACGCCATCGAACTGAACACGCAAGTGCTGTGGACGGCCGACGTCGACGGCAAGCTCGATTATGTGGCGCAGCGCTGGCGCGAATGGACGGGCGGCATCGGCCTGGGCACCAGCTGGCTGGACGCCATCCACCCCGAGGACGTGCCCCATTCCCTGGCCGCCTGGAGCGAAGCGGTGGGCAGCGGCCAGCCTTTCGACCAAGAAATGCGCGTGCGCCGGCAGGACGGCCAGTACCGCTGGGTGCATTCGCGCGCCTACTGCCGGCAAGACGAGCGCGGCCAGCCCGTGAAATGGTATGGCTCGTGCGAGGATATCGACGAGCACTGGCAGGCGCGCAACGCCTTGCTCGACAGCGAGGCGCAGTTCCGTTCACTCGCTTCCACCATGCCGAACCAGGCCTGGCTGGCGCATGGCAGCGGCGCCACCTACTGGGTCAACGAGCAAGTCTGCGACTACACTGGGCAATCGCTGAAGTCGCTCGTCACCAGCGGTTTTCGCCACTGCGTGCATCCGGACGATGTGCAGGCCACGCAAAAAAGCTGGGAACGGGCCGTCACCACCGCCAGTGCCTACGAGCACGAGTTCCGCATGCGCCGCGCCAGCGATGGCGCCTACCGCTGGTTCCTGGCGCGCGCCTTGCCGCTGTTCGACGAGGCGGGCACGGTGCTGCGCTGGGTGGGCACGAATACGGACGTGCAGGAACAAAAGAACGTGCTGGAAAAGATGGCTTACCTGAATTCCTCGCTGGAAGTGGAAATGGCCAACCGCACGGCCGACCGCGACCGCATGTGGCGCTTGTCGACCGACATCATGCTGGTGGCCGACCTGGCCGGCATGATCATCGCCGTCAATCCCGCCTGGAGCCAGATCCTCGAACGGCCGGAAATCGAATCGCTGGGCATGGACTTCATCAGCCTCGTGCATCCGGACGACCGCATGGCGGCCTTGAAGGATTTGTCGCGCCTGGCTCATGGCGCACCCACCTTGCGCATGGAAAACCGCTACCGGCGCCGCGATGGCGGCTACCGCTGGATTTCCTGGACGGCCGTGCCGGCGCAAAAGCTGATCCACGCCATCGGCCGCGACGTCACGGACGAGAAAGAGGCGCGGCTGGCGCTGGTGCGCAGCGAGCAAGCTTTATTGCAGGCGCAAAAGCTGGAATCGATCGGCAAGCTGACGGGCGGCGTGGCGCACGATTTCAACAACGTGCTGCAAATTATCTCGGGTAATCTGCAGTTGCTGAAGCTGACCGTGGCCGACAATCCGCAGGCGGCCAGGCGCCTCGCTTCGGCCGCCTCGGCCGTCGAACGGGGCGCCAAGCTGTCGTCGCAATTGCTGGCCTTTGCCCGGCGTCAACCTTTGCGGCCGCTGGTGACGGACCTGGGCCGTTTGCTGCGCCGCATGCACGAGCTGATCCGCCGCGCCCTGGGCGAAGCGATTGCCGAGGAAACCTTCATCAGCGAAGGCTTGTGGCATACCCTGGTCGACCCGAACCAGATGGAAAACGTGCTGCTGAACATGGCCATCAATGCGCGCGACGCGATGGACAAGGGCGGGCGCCTCACTTTTACCTTGAGCAACGTCACGCTCGATGCGGACTACGCCAGCCGGCATGCGGACGTGCTGGAAGGACAATACGTGCTGCTGACCATCACCGACACGGGCCATGGCATGGAGCGCGACGTGATCGACCAGATTTTCGAGCCGTTTTTCACCACCAAGCGCGAAGGCGAGGGCACGGGACTGGGCCTGTCCATGGCTTACGGCTTCATCCGCCAGAGCGCGGGCCACATCAAGGTGCACAGCGCGCCGGGCGCCGGCACGACGTTCAAGATATACCTGCCCCGTTCGCTGGAAAAGCTGGCCGAACCGCCACCGGGCCTGACGGGCCCCGTGCTGGGCGGCAGCGAGACCATCCTCGTGGTGGAAGATGATGCTCCAGTTCAACATACGGTGGTCGACATGCTGCGCGGCCTCGGCTACGACGTGCTGCATGCGGATGATGGCGCCTCGGCCCTGGCCCTGCTGGGCACGGGCGTGGCCATCGACCTGTTGTTTACGGATGTCGTCATGCCTGGCCCCGTCAGCAGCAAGGAACTGGCGCAGCAGGCCAGGCTGCTGCTGCCGGAACTGGCCGTATTGTTTACCTCGGGCTATACGCACAACGCCATCATGCAGGGCGGGCGGCTCGATCCGGGCGTGGAATTGTTGAGCAAACCCTACCAGCGCGAAGACCTGGCGCGGCGCATTCGCCATGTGCTGGCCGACCGCCGCCTGGTGGGCGCGCCCGACCCGTCCGGGCGGCGCATCCTGCTGGTGGAAGACAATGACGATGCGCGCGAAATGACCACCGAGATGCTCAATATGCTGGGGCACACCGTGCATGGCGTGGCCAGCGCCGAAGAAGCCTTGCCACTGCTGGCCATGCCCGGCCTGGACGTGCTGGTAACGGACATCAGCTTGCCCACCATGTCCGGCCTGGAACTGGCGCGCCATGCGCGCGCGCACTGGCCGCAGCTGGACGTGGTGTTTGCTTCCGGGCACGACTGGGGCGCCAGCCTGATGCAGGACGCCAGCGCGCGTTTCCTGCGCAAGCCGTTTGGCCTGGAAGAGCTGGCCGGCGCACTGAAGGCGCGCCGGCTCGACGTTTACTAGGCGGCTAAGGCGGCGGCAGCAAGGCTTGCTGCAATTGCTCGACGGTAAATGGTTTCACCAGGAAGCGCGCCTGCGGGTCCAGCACGCCGGAATTGGCGGGCGCGTGGCCGGTGGAAAACACCACTTCCAGCTGCGGATAGTCGCGCGCCGCAACCTCGGCCAGCTCGGCGCCCGACATCCGCGGCAGGCTGATATCGGTCAGCAGCAGTTCCAGTCCCGGCGTGCCCAGCAGTGGCAAGGCTTCTTCGGCCGTGCCCACGGCCAGCACCGTGTGTCCCAGCATGTCCAGCAGCTCGCCCGTCATGGCGCGCGCGTCGGCATTGTCTTCCACGAGGAGGATATGGCGTCCTACCGGCAGCGCCGGCGCAGGTTGCGGCGGCGCCAGCTGCGCGCGGTACTGGTGCAGGGCAGTCACGTGGCGGCCGTTGGCCAGCAAGTGGCGGATGCGCCGCGCCAGGTCTTCGCGCCGGTAGGGTTTGCTCAACAATTCCACGCCCGGCTCCAGGCGGCCGCCCTGCATCATGGCGTCCTGCGTGTAGCCCGAGGTAAACAGCACGGCCAGCTGCGGCAGCAGCACGCGGGCCTGGCGCGCCAGTGCCGTGCTGGCCACCTTGCCCGGCATCACCACATCCGTAAACAGCAGGTCGATGGGGACGCCGCTGCCGATGATGGCCAGCGCGCTTTCGCCATCGCTGGCGCGCAGCACGACGTATCCCAAGCCGCGCAGCATGTCCACCACCGTCGTCTGCACCTGCACGTCGTCTTCCACGACGAGGATGGTTTCCTTGCCGCCCAGCACGGGGCCGCCCAGCTGCAGCGGCAGCTCCGTTTCCGCTTCAAGCGAGCGCGGCAGGTAGATGCGGAAGGTGCTGCCATGGCCCGGCAAACTGTCCACCGTCAGGTGGCCGCCGCTCTGGCGCAGGAAACCGTAGGCCATGCTCAAACCCAGCCCCGTGCCTTCGCCTTCCTTCTTCGTCGTGAAGAACGGTTCGAAAATCTTGTCCAGCAGCTCGGCGGGAATGCCCGTGCCCGTATCCGAGACGGCCAGTTGCACGTAGTCGCCGGGCGCCACGTCCGCATGGCGGGCCGTGTAGTCGCTGCCCAGCACGCTGTTACTGAGTTCGATAGTCAGCTGGCCCTGGCCAGCCATGGCGTCGCGCGCGTTGATGGCCAGGTTGAGAATGACGTTTTCCAGCTGGTGCGGGTCGACCAGGGCGCGCCAGCAGTCGTCGGCCAGCAGCAAGCGCGTCTCGATGCTTTCGCCGGTGGCGCGCCGCAGCAGTTCTTCCGTCGCGCGCAGCAGCTGCGCCAGGTCCGTCACCAGCGGTTTCAAGGGCTGTCGCCGCGCAAACGCCAGCAGCTGGGCCGACAGCTTGGCGCCCCGCTCCACGGCGGCCGAGGCGCTGGCGATGCGCTTGGCAGCCAGCGGGTCGTCATCCAGGCCCAGCTGCAGCAATTGCAGATTGCCGGAGATAATTTGCAGCACGTTATTGAAATCATGGGCCACGCCGCCCGTCAGCTTGCCCAGCGCTTCGAGCTTTTGCGATTGCAGCAAGGCCATTTCGCTGTGGCGCAATGATTCCTGCATGCTGCGCAAAGTGTTTTGCGCCTCTTTTTCCACCGTGACGTGGCGTCCGGTGGCGAAGATCAGGTCGCCTTCGGGCGCCGCCACCCACGACAGCCAGCGGTGGCCGCCATCGCGGTGCCGGTAGCGGTTTTCAAAGCTGGGCATGGATTCCTTGCCAACTTGCAGCAAGGCCTGGCGCGTGGCGGCGGCATCGTCGGGCAGCACGAAGTCGAAGATGCTGCGGCCCAGCATTTCCTCGGGCAGCCAGCCCAGGATGGCGCCGGCGGCCGGATTGACGGCGGCAAAGCAGCCATCGGCATCGATGGCCACCATCAGGTCTTGCGCGCTGCGCCATAGCCGCTCGCGTTCGCTGTTGCGCGCGGCCAGGTCCGCTTCCAGTTTTTTTTCCACGGTGATGTCGCGCGCGCTGCAATACACCTTCTCGCCCTCGGGCACGGCGACCCACGACAGCCAGTGCCAGCCGCCCAGCTTGTGGCGGTAGCGGTTTTCGAAGCGCAGGGCCGGCTGGCCCTGGTTGGCCGCATCCCAGGCCGCATACGTGCGCGGCAAGTCGTCCGGGTGGATCAGTTCAAAAAATTTCGTCGTGCGGATTTCCTCCACGGACCAGCCCAAGGTGGCTTGCCAGGCGGGGTTCGAGTGTTCGAAATAGCCGTCGAGGTTAAGCACGCCCAGCAAATCGGGGCTGACGTTCCAGGTACGGCCGAATTCGCGCGTGCGCTCGGCCACTTGCGTTTCCATGCTGGCAGTCAGGGCGCGCAAACGCGATTCCGCCCGGGCGCGCAAAATGGTCGACCAGACCCGTTCCGACACTTGCACGGCCAGTTCGATCTCGTCCGCATGCCACAGGCGCGCAGCGCGGCTGTGCACGACGAACAGGGCCGCCAGCTGGCCATCCTTGGCAATGGGAATGTTCAGGAAGGCGCGGATGCCCAGGCGCGCGAACGTGGCCAGCGCGGCCGGCATGGCCGTGCGCGGGTCGCTGGCCACATCGCTGACGGCCAGCGCCTGGCCGGCGGCAAGCGCATCGGCCAGGCCGGCCGCGTAATCGCCGAGGAAATACTCGCCAGCGGCGCCCGGCGCGAGGCCATCGCTCCAGGCATGCTGCAGGGTGGGGCACTGCAGGGTCTGGTCGATATCGAAACAGGCCACTTGCTGGGCGCCCAGGCGCTGGCCCAGCAATTGCGCCGACAGGGACAGGATCTCGCCCGTGTCTTGCAGCAGGCGCAGCCGGCGTTCCAGTTGCAGCAAAAAGGCGACGCCGCTGGCGCCGGTCTGGCTGCGGGGAGCGGGAGTGCTGCTCATGGGGGCCTCAGCTGCCGGCCAGCGGCAGGGTGACGCTGAACAGGGCGCCATTGCCGGGTTGGCTTTGCAGGGTGATGGCGCCGCCGTGCGCATCGACCAGCTGTTTGGTGATGAACAGGCCCAGGCCCAGGCCGCCCGTGCGGTCCTGGTGGATGACGCGCTCAAAGGCGTCGAAAATGCGTTCCTGGTCGCGCGCGTTGATGCCGATGCCATGGTCGCGCACTTCGATGACGGCGCTGTTCTGCGTGTGCGCCAGGCTGATTTCCACGGGCTGGCCCTGGCCGTAGCGCACGGCATTGCTGATCAGGTTGACAACGATCTGCTCGACGCGGAAGGCATCCCAGAAACCCTGGATGGGCTCGAAGGCCATCACTTCCAGCACGCTGCCCGTCGTGGCCGCATATGGCGCCAGGTCGTCCGCCACGCGGCGCACGAGGCTGGTCAGGTCGACGGCTTCGCGGCGGATCGACAGCTTGCCGCTGGTGATGCGCGAGACGTCGAGCATGTCGTCGATCAGGCGCACCATGCTGCGGATTTGCCGCCCGTCGCGCGCCACCATCTTGCCCAGCTTTTCCGGCTCGAAAGCGGCCAGGTTGCCCCGTTCCAGGTTGACGGTGCGCATCTGCGTTTCCAAAAACAGCGTGTTCAGGGGCGTGCGCAGTTCGTGCGCCACCATGGACATGAATTCGTCGCGCAGGCGCAGCGAGCGCTGCAGTTCCGCCTGTGTGGCGCGCAATTCCTTCAATAACGCTTCCTGCTGCTGGCGGCTGTGCTCGAGCGCCTGCACCTGGCGCCGCGTTTCGCTGCGCTGCTGGTGCAGGGCCACGAAGACGTTGACCTTGCTTTGCACGGCATTGATGTCGAGCGGCTTGTGCAGGAAGTCGACGGCGCCGCTTTCATAGCCCTGGAAGGCAAAATTCATTTCCTTGCCGGCCGCCGTGACGAAGACGATGGGGATGTGGCGCGTCTTTTCCGTGCCGCGCATCAATTGCGCCAGTTCAAAACCATCCATTTCCGGCATTTGCACGTCGAGGATGGCCAGCGCGAAATCGTGTTCCAGCAGCAGGGCCAGCGCTTCTTCGCCCGAGGATGCCTGGTAGACGCTGCGGTCGCTCTCGCGGATCAGCGCATTGAGCGCGCGCAAGTTTTCCGGCAAGTCGTCGACGATCAGCAGTTTGGTACTTGTTTCATTCATCATGTTTCATTCCTGGCATGGCTTTGCCGTCCAGCGTAGTGGGAAGCGGCGTGCGAGGGCGCACGCTTGCGGTAGAGCTTTTCGGGACCCGGCAATGGCTCGAAGTCGGCGGCAAAGCGGGTGAAATGCGTGCTTTCCTTGCTGCCCAGGCCCAGGAAACCCCGGTGGCACAGCGAGTCGTGGAACAGGCCCAGGGCCCGCTCCTGCAAGGTTTTGTTGAAGTAAATCAGCACGTTACGGCATAAAATCAATTGCGTTTCAATAAACACGCTGTCCGTGGACAGGCTGTGGTCGGTAAAGTTGATACTGTCGAGCAGGCGCTGCTGGAAACGCGCAGTGGCATGTTCGACCGTGTAGTAATCGGCCAGCTGGCCCAGGCCGCCTGCGGCCAGGTAGTTGGCGCCGTACTCGTCGAGCCGGTGCAGCGGATACACGCCGCGCGCGGCCGTGGCCAGCGCTTGCGGATTGATGTCGGTGGCGTAAATCGTGCTGCGTTCGAGCAAGCCTTCCTCGTGCAGCACGATGGCCAGCGACAGCGCCTCTTCGCCCGTGCAGCAGCCGGCCACCCAGATGGTCGGCGATGGGTAGGTTTTCAGCACGGGCACGACCTGTTCGCGCAAGGCGAGGAAAAAAGCCGGGTCGCGGAACATTTGCGTGACGGGCACGGTCAAAATCTGCAGCAGCTTGCCAAAGGCGGCCGCGTCGTCGAGCACCAGTTGCTGCAAGGCGGGCACGTCGGCGCAATGCAAGCGTTCGAGCGCCTGACTCAGGCGGCGCCGCTGCGAGGGTAAGGAGTAGTCGCGAAAATCATAGCTGTAGCGCTGATAGATCGCTTCCATCAGCGCGTGCAGTTGCGCGTCCGTGGTGCGCAGAGACATCAGATGCGTTCCATTTTCGGCATCCACACGCGCAGCAGCGAATACAAGCGGTCCAGGTCGATCGGCTTGGCCAGGTAATCGGATGCGCCCGCCTGCAGGCATTCTTCCTGGTCATTCTTCATGGCCTTGGCCGTGATAGCGATGATGGGCAGCTTGTTGTAGCGGCCATCGGCGCGGATCAAGCGCGTCGCTTCCAGCCCATCCATGCCCGGCATCATGACATCCATCAACACCAGGTCGATATCGTCCACGCTGTTGAGCTTGCTGATGGCTTCGAAGCCGTTGCGGCCGATTTCCACCACTACGCCTCGCTGTTCCAGCGCATTCGTCAGGGCAAAGATATTGCGCACGTCGTCGTCCACCAGCAAAATCTTGCGCCCTTCAAACACGCGTTCGCGGCTGCGCACCTGCTGCAGCATGCCCTGGCGCTCGCTCGACAGTTCGGACTCCACCTTGTGCAGGAAGAGGGTGACTTCGTCGAGCAGGCGCTCGGGCGAACGGGCGCCCTTGATGATGATCGAGCGCGAGTATTTCATCAGATCCGCTTCTTCCTCGCGGCTCAGGTTGCGGCCCGTGTAGACGATGACGGGCGGGAACGAGCACAGCTCTTCATGTTCCATGCGTTCCAGTAACTCGTTGCCCTGGATGTCGGGCAGCTTCAAGTCGATGATCATGCAGTCGAAAATCTGCGTTTTCAGCAATTCCAGCGCTTGCTCGCCCAGGGCCACGGCCGTGATTTCCACGTCGTCGTCGCTGATCAGGTGGACCACGCTTTCGCGCTGGCGTTCGTCGTCTTCGACCAGCAGGATGCGCTTCATTTTTTGCGTAAACTTCGATTCGAGCTTGCGGAACACTTCCTTCAGCTGTTCGCGCGTGCGCGGCTTGGTGGCGTAGCCGATGGCGCCCAGCTGCATGGCTTCCTGGATCTGGTCGTTGCCGGACACGATGTGCACGGGAATGTGGCGCGTCAGCGGGTTTTCCTTCAATTGCTGCAAGACCAGCAAGCCCGGACGGTCCGGCAAGCCCATGTCGAGCAAGATGGCGTCGGGCAGGAATTCCTCGGCCAGGCGCAAGCCTTCGTCGGCGCCGTGCGCCACCAGGCAGCGGTATTGCATTTCATGCGCGAGGTCGAACAGGATGCCGGCAAACGACGGTTCATCCTCGATCACCAGCACGGAACGCTGGCCCGTCTTGACGGCCGGCACGCTATTGCGGTCATCCTCGAAGGTGGGCAGCGGCACGGGCTTGGCGGCGGGCGCGGCCTTGGGCGCGGCGGCCGCGGCGGGCGCTTGCGGCGCGGCGGCGGGCGCAGGCGCGGCTTCCACCTCACGCTCCGGCATGACGGCCGGCAGCACCAATGTAAACGTGCTGCCCTGACCGGGTGTGCTGGCCAGCTCGATGCTGCCGCCCAGCAAGGCGGCCAGGTCGCGCGAAATCGACAGGCCCAAGCCCGTGCCGCCGTAGCGGCGGCTGGTGGTGCCGTCGGCCTGGTGGAAGGCGTCGAAAATCTTGTGCTGCTGGTCGCCGGCGATGCCGATGCCGGTATCCTGCACCTGGAAGCGTACCTGGCCGGCCGCATCCGTGCTCACGTGCAGGGACACGGTGCCCGCATCCGTGAACTTGATGGCGTTCGACAGCAGGTTTTTCAGGATTTGCTCGAGGCGCTGGCGGTCGCTGACGAAGGACGGCGCGACGTCCGGCGCCACCTTGACGTCAAACACCAGTTTCTTTTGCTGCGCCTGGGCGCCGAACAGCATCTTCATGCTGCTGAGCAGCTCGTTGAAGGGCACGGCTTCCGGCGTCAATTCCAGCTTGCCTGCCTCGACCTTGGAAATGTCGAGGATATCGTTGATGAGGGTGAGTAAATCGTTGCCGGCTGAATAAATGGTTTGCGCAAACGTCACTTGTTCCGGCGTCAGGTTGCCGCTGGTGTTGTCCGACAGCAGCTTGGACAGGATCAGCGAGCTGTTCAGCGGCGTGCGCAGCTCATGCGACATGTTCGCCAGGAATTCGGATTTATACCGGCTGGCTCGCTGCAGCTCTTCCGCGCGCGCTTCCAGCTGGGCGTGCGCCTCGCCGATAGCCATGTTTTTCTGGTCCAGCGACAGCGCCTGCACGGCCAGTTGCTCGTTCGACTGCTCCAGCGCCGCCTTTTGCTCTTCCAGGTGCGCCTGCGACTGTTCCAGCACGCGCGACTGTTCGCCCAGCTCTTCATTGGCCGTGCGCAGTTCTTCCTGCTGCACTTCCAGTTCTTCATTCAGTTGCTGGGTTTCTTCCAGCACGTTTTGCAGGCGCTGGCGGTACAGGGCCGCTTCCAGCGAGGTGCCGACATTCGCGGCAATCAGGTTCAGCCATTCCTTGGCGCGGGCGCTGACGGGATGCGTAAAGCCCAGTTCGATGACGCCGTTGACGACGCCTTCGTTGTTGACTGGTGTCAAGACCAGTTCCAGCGGCGTGCCGCGGCCCAGGCTTGACGTCACGGTCAGGTAATTCTCGGGCACTTGCTGCACATGCTTGAGGCGCTTTTCGCGCGCCGTCTCGCCCACCAGGCCTTCGCCCAGCTTGAAGACTTGCTTGTCCTTCACGCCCTGATCGTTGAAACCGTACACGGCCGTGCGGCGCAGCCTGCCATCTTCGTCGACGACGTAGAGGGTGGCGATGGCCACGTCGAGGCGGTGAGCGAGGAAATCGAGCACATGCCGTCCCAGTTGCGGCAAGCCCAGCTGGCCGCTCGTATGCGCCGCCAGTTCCGTCTGCCCCGTGCGCAGCCAGGCTTGCTCCTGCAGCACGTCGTTATCCTTGCCGCGCTGCTCCAGCGCATCGTTGTAGATGTCGGACAGGCGCAGCAGTTCACGCCGTCCCAGGTAGGCCAGCAGGCCCGACAATCCCAGGCTGAGGATGAGGAACACGACGACGGCCAGCATGGTGCGGCTTTCGGCCGTATCGGCCCGTTCCTGGCGCAAGCGCTGCTCCATGGACAGGAAGGTGAGGAATTCGCGGCGGATTTCGTCAAATTCCAGTTTGCCTTCGCCCTGGCGCACGCGCGCGAGGAATTCCTGGTTGTTGCGGCGCTGGGCGATCACGGCTTCCGCGTAATCGAGCCACTGGCCTTGCAGCGCGCGGATGCGGCGCAAGCGGTCCACCTGGATGGGGCTGTCGGACACCAGATCCAGCAGGGTGGTCATTTCCACGGCGATCTTCGCCTTGCCCGATTTATACGGCGCCAGGAACGTCTCGTCGCCCGTCAGCAAATAGCCGCGCATGCCCGTTTCCAGGTCAACCGACAACTTCATGACTTCATTCGCATTGCCGATCACCCGTTCGGAATGCTCGACCGAACGCAGGGCCGAGAGCAGGTAGGCGATCAGGCCGACAAACACGAGGGCCGTGACGACCCCGATGACCAGCGGCAAGGTCACATTGCGGGCGAGGATGCGGCGAAAGCTGAAGGAGTCGATCGGGGTCTTGGTATTCATCATGTCCGTGTAAGGCTGTCGCGAAAAAATCAATTTTAATTGAAATGCAAGATTTCTGGTGGTCAAGCATAGCGTGCGTTAGCATAACAGCCTTGGGGCATTGTTCGCAGGCGCAAGGTAGTGCAAAGCGCGCCAGCGCACAGATGAAAGAATCCGGAAAATCAAGCTGGCCACGATTGAGGCGGATCAAAGAGATTGGTTGTTGACATCCTAATATGCAGGAGGTGGTGGCGCCCATGCGGCTGGCCACCGTGTGCAAACCAGACCATGCAGGAGGACATCATGGCTAATCATTTGATCCGTCGCGATCCGCAAAACCCGCTGGCACGTTTCGACCCGTTCAGCGACATGGAAGAATTCATGCACGACTTTTTCGCACCCGCCCTGCGCCTGCGCGATGGCGGTTCGTCACGCATGCGCGTCGATATTTCCGAAACTGAACAAGCTTATCAGGTGCAGGCGGACATTCCAGGCGTCAACAAGGACGATATCAAGGTGTCCATCGACGGCAACCGCGTCTCCATCAGTGCCGAACTCAAGGATGAAAGGGTGACCCGCGATAGCGGCGGCAAGACCGTGCGCAGCGAGCGCGAGTACGGCCAGCAATACCGCAGCTTCGTGCTGCCGCACGAGGTGGACGAGGCTGGCGCGCAGGCCCGCTACGAAAATGGCGTGTTGTTGCTGGACTTGCCGAAGAAGGAAGGCACGGGCGGCCGCCAGCTGGCGATACAGTGACGGTTTGAGGCATAAAAAAACGCCGGACGATGCCGGCGTTTCCTGGGGTGTTCCGGGTGACGGCACGCCGCCACCCGGATTGCCTCTATATGTCAGTCGCGGATTTCCAGCGCCCGGTTCAGGCTCAGGGCGGCCAGCGAGGCGACGGCGCCTGACAGCAGGTAGAAACTGACGTAGGCCAGGCCGAAGTTGGCCGACAGGCCCAGCGCCACGAGCGGGGCGAAACCGGCACCGACCAGCCAGGCCAGGTCGGACGTCAACGCCGCACCCGTGTAGCGGAAGCGGGCAGGGAAGTTGGCCGTCACGGCGCCGGCTGCCTGGCCATACGACAGGCCCAGCAGGCTGAAGCCGACGAGGATGAAGACGTCCTGGCCAAAGTTGCCGCCACCCATCAGGGTTGGCACGAAGGCGCTGAAGATGGCGATCAGCACGGCCAGTACGCCCAGGGTGGTGCGGCGGCCCACTTTATCGGCCAGCAAGCCGGAAATCACCACGCCGATGGCGGCCAGCACGGCGCCCAGCATCTGGATTTGCAGGAAGTCCGAGGCCGAACGGGTCTGGTAGACGGAAATCCACGACAGCGGGAACACGGTGACGAGGTGGAACAGGGCGTAGCTGGCCAGCGCGGCGAGGGCGCCGATCAGCACGTTGCGGCCCTGGCCGCGGCTCATTTCAAACACGCTCACGGGCTGCAGTTCGCGTTCGTCGAGCAGGCGCGCATATTCATTCGTCGACACCAGGCGCAGGCGGGCAAACAGGGCGACCACGTTGATGGCGAAGGCGACATAGAAAGGATAGCGCCAGCCCCAGTCGAGGAAGTCCTCATCCGTCAGGGTGGTCAGCATAAACCAGAACAGGCCGGCGGCGATCAGGAAGCCGGCGGGCGCGCCCAGCTGGCCCAGCATGGCGTACCAGCCGCGCTTGTTTTCCGGCGCGTTCAGGGCCAGCAGCGATGGCAAGCCATCCCACGAGCCGCCCAGGGCCACGCCCTGGCCGATGCGCAGCACGGACAGCCAGATGATGGCAGCAAAGCCCAGGTGCGAATACGTCGGCAGGAAGGCGATGCCGGCCGTCGACACGCCCAGCAGGAAGAGGGCGATCGTCAGCTTGGCGCTGCGGCCCATGCGGCGCTGGATCTCCATGAAGATCACGGTGCCGAACGGACGGGCGATGAAGGCGAACGAAAAGATCAGGAATGCATATAAAGTACCTTCCAGGCGTTCTTCAAACGGGAAGAAGACGCGTGGAAACACCAGCACCGAGGCGATGGCGTAGACAAAGAAGTCAAAGTATTCGGAAGCGCGGCCGATGATCACGCCGACGGCGATCTCACCGGGGTCGATATGCGATTCGACCGTGCCGGCCCCGCGTGCGTCGCGCAGGGAGTGGGGGGAAAAGTCGGCGGGTACATCCCCGCTGTGTATGCGCGTGCTGGACATGATGATCGTCTCCAATATAGTTTCGAGTTCGGCCAACGCGTAACATACCCCGGGTGTCTCACGCCCGGAGTAGGACTATTCAATAGATAGCTGTAGGAAAACTCCGCAACTACCGAGTGAAAATCCGAGCAAGGGGTAGGACAAAACGTCCAATTGCCAACGCGCTCCAGTGAGAATACAGTACCATATCTTCATCCCCTGTACTGGACTTTCCTGTATGTTTTCATTAAAAGTTCGTCGCGGACTGCTTCTTTTACCTCTCGCATTGTTGGCTGGTTGCAATACGGTGGTACTGAACGCGTCTGGTGACATCGCAGTTCAGCAAGGCAATCTGATTGTCATCTCGACATTGCTGATGCTGTTGATTATCGTTCCGGTAATCGCCCTGACCCTGCTTTTCGCATGGCGCTATAGAAAAAACAACACCGCGGCCAAATACGAGCCGGACTGGGACCACTCGACTCGCCTCGAGCTGATCATCTGGGGCGCGCCCCTGCTGATCATTATCGTGCTGGGCCTGCTGACCTGGATCAGCACCCACACCCTCGATCCATACCGCCCATTGAGCCGTATCGACGCCAACCGCCCCATTCCTGCCAGCCACAAGCCGATGATCGTCGAAGTCGTGGCCCTGGACTGGAAATGGCTGTTCATCTACCCGGAGCAAGGCATCGCGTCCGTGAATGAACTGTACGCGCCCGTCGATCGTCCGATCCGCTTCAAGATCACCGCCTCGTCCGTCATGAACTCGTTCTTCATCCCCGCACTGGCAGGTCAGATCTACGCCATGCCGGGCATGGAAACGCAGTTGAATGCCGTCATCAACAAGCCTGGTGTCTATAAAGGCTTCTCCGCCAACTACAGCGGTGCCGGTTTCTCGGGCATGCGCTTCAAGTTCCATGGCGTGAATGATGCGGACTTCGACAAATGGGTGGCATCGGCACGTGCCGGTGGCGGCGCGCTGAACCGCGACGACTACCTGTCGCTGGCCCAGCCTAGCGAACGCGATCCGGTGCGCCGTTACAGCGCCGTGCCTAGCGATCTGTACAAGGCAATTCTGAATCGCACCATCGTTTCCGACGCCCTGTGCGTGACGCCGGTCGAGCCATACAAATTGACGATGGCAAATAGCCCGGTAGCGGCCGTAACGGCAGTAGTCGCTAGCGATGCAGTAGTTGAAAAGGGCGTTCAAGCCAAGTAACGACTGCATGAATCCCGCAGCGCATTGCGCTGCAGATACTGGCGCCGCTTGCCTGGCGCCTCCCTTTTTTCTCTGAGAGTAACAATGCTAGACCATATTGATCTGACGAAGCTTATATTCGGCCGTCTGACTTGGGATGCAATTCCATTTCACGAACCTATCCTGCTGGCGACCTTTGCGATGGTTGCCCTGGGCGGTATCGCACTCGTTGCGGCACTGACGTATTTCCGCGTCTGGGGTACCCTGTGGCGCGACTGGATCACCAGTATCGACCATAAAAAAATCGGTATCATGTACATGATCCTGGGCCTGGTCATGCTGCTGCGCGGCTTTGCCGACGCGCTCATGATGCGTACCCAGCAGGCGATCGCCTTTGGCGACAATGCCGGCTTCCTGCCACCGCATCACTACGACCAGATCTTCACCGCCCACGGCGTGATCATGATCTTCTTCGTCGCGATGCCTTTCGTGACGGGTCTGATGAACTACGTGGTGCCGCTGCAAATCGGCGCGCGCGACGTGGCTTTCCCATTCCTGAACAACTTCAGCTTCTGGATGACCACCATGGGCGCCGCCCTGGTCATGGCTTCCCTGTTCGTCGGCGAATTCGCCCGCACGGGCTGGCTGGCGTATCCACCGCTGTCGGGCATCGTCGGCAGTCCGGACGTGGGGGTAGACTATTACATCTGGTCCTTGCAGATTGCCGGGGTCGGGACGCTATTGTCCGGTGTCAACCTGATCGCCACCATCGTCAAGATGCGCGCGCCAGGCATGACCTGGATGAAAATGCCCGTCTTCACCTGGACCGCACTGTGCACCAACATCCTGATCGTCGCCGCTTTCCCGGTACTGACGGCTGTGCTGGCCATGCTGTCGCTGGACCGCGTTGCAGGCTTTAACTTCTTCACGACGGAACTGGGCGGCAACGCCATGATGTACGTCAACCTGATCTGGATCTGGGGCCACCCAGAGGTCTACATCCTGATCCTGCCACTGTTCGGCGTGTTCTCGGAAGTCGTCGCAACCTTCAGCAGCAAGCGCCTGTTCGGCTACGCCTCGATGGTGTACGCCACCTGCGTCATCATGATCCTGTCGTACCTGGTATGGCTGCATCACTTCTTCACCATGGGTTCGGGCGCCAGCGTCAACTCCTTCTTCGGCATCACGACGATGATCATTTCGATCCCGACGGGCGCGAAGATCTTCAACTGGTTGTTTACCATGTACCGCGGCCGTATCCGCTTTGAACTGCCTATGCTGTGGACGATCGGCTTCATGGTCACCTTCACCATCGGCGGCATGACCGGCGTATTGCTGGCCGTACCACCAGCGGACTTCGTGCTGCACAACAGCCTGTTCCTGATCGCCCACTTCCATAACGTGATTATCGGCGGCGTGGTCTTCGGTGTATTTGCTGCGATCAACTACTGGTACCCGAAAGCCTTCGGTTACAAGCTTGACGTGTTCTGGGGCAAGTGCTCGTTCTGGTTCTGGTTCGTCGGCTTCTACCTGGCCTTCATGCCGCTGTACGTGCTGGGCCTGATGGGCGTGACCCGTCGTGTCAACCACTTCGAAGATCCATCGCTGCAAATCTGGACCATCATCGCCTGGTTTGGCGCCGTCTCGATCGCACTGGGCATCGCTTCCATGCTGATCCAGTTCTTCGTCAGCTACCGCAACCGTCACGCTCTGCGCGACGTGACCGGTGACCCATGGGGTGGCCGTACGCTGGAATGGTCGACGTCGTCGCCACCGCCAGACTATAATTTCGCCTTCACGCCACAAGTGCACGAACTCGATGCATGGACTGACATGAAGAAACACGGTTACCAGCGTCCGACGTCCGGTTTCACGAAGATCCACATGCCGAAGAACACCTGGGCTGGTTTCGTGATCGCCGCACTGAGCGCACTGGTCGGTTTTGGCCTGATCTGGCAAATGTGGCTCGTCGCCAGCATCGGCTTCGTGATCATGATGGTCACCATCATCGTCCATACCTTTAACTACAAGCGCGATTACTACATTCCTGCGGAAGAAGTGGTCCGTACCGAAGACGCTTATACTAAATTGCTGAGCAGCCATGTCTGATACCATCGCCCATAACACCGGCGCCGCTGGCGCCGCACCAAGCACGCGCAGCTACTTTGTGCGCGAGCACCACCCGGAAAACGGCAGCCTGCTGGGTTTCTGGCTCTACCTGATGAGCGATTGCCTGATCTTCGCCTGTCTGTTCGCCACGTACGCCGTGGTCGGCCGCAGCTATGCGGACGGCCCGACGGGCGCCGCGCTGTTCGACCTGCCGCTGGTGGCCGTCAACACGGCCATGCTGCTGCTGTCGTCGATCACCTACGGTTTCGCCATGCTGGCCATGCAGCGCAAGCAATTGCGCAGCACCCTGGTCTGGCTGGGCATCACGGGCCTGTTCGGCCTGGCCTTCCTGTCGCTGGAAATGTATGAATTCATTCATCTGATCCACGAAGGCGCCGGTCCGCAGCGCAGCGCGTTCCTGTCGTCGTTCTTCGCCCTGGTCGGTACCCACGGCTTGCACGTGACGTTCGGCGTGATCTGGCTCGTGACCCTGATGTTCCAGTTGAACAAGCATGGCCTGACCCCGGAAAACGGCCGTCGCATGATGTGCCTGTCGCTGTTCTGGCACTTCCTGGACGTCATCTGGATTGGCGTCTTCACCTTTGTCTACCTGATGGGAGTGCTGCCATGAGCGACCACCACACACACGGCGATAGCCACCACCATGACAACCACGATCATGGCAGCCTGAAAAGCTACACGATCGGTTTCATCCTGTCGGTGATCCTGACGGCCATTCCGTTCTGGCTGGTGATGACGAAAGCCATCACCAACTCGGGCACCATGGGCCTGGTCCTGCTGGCGTTCGCGGCTGTTCAAGTAGTGGTGCACATGGTGTACTTCCTGCACATGAACACCAAGTCCGAAGGCGGCTGGAACATGATGGCGCTGATCTTCACGATCATGATCGTGGGCATCGCCATGGCCGGTTCGCTGTGGGTCATGTACCACATGAACCACAACATGATGCCGGATCTGATGCCTGAGTACATGCATACGAAAACGGCTCCATGATGAGTAATACGCGCCCAAGCAACACCGGGCGCGCCCCTGGCGCCGCATCGCAAGATGCCGCGCCAGGCCCACGCGGCATGGTCGTGCAGTATTCAAAAATTGCATTGGCCTTGCTGGCGGGGATCTTGTTTGCCGGTTTCTGTGCCCTGGGCACCTGGCAAGTCAAGCGCCTGTTCTGGAAGCTTGACCTGATCGAGCGCGTCGAACAACGCGTACATGCGCCCGCAACGGACGCACCTGGACCCGCAGCCTGGGCCAGCATCACGCAGCAAACGGATGAATACCGCCATGTGCGACTCTCCGGTACCTATCTCCCCATTTTCAATACCCTGGTGCAAGCAACGACGGCACTGGGCAGCGGTTACTGGCTGATGACGCCCTTGCGTCTGGCCGATGGCAGCACCGTACTGGTCAACCGCGGCTTCGTGCCGAAACGGGAAAGCATCGCCGCCAGCACGCCGGCCGGCATCGTGCACGTCGACGGCTTGCTACGCGTCAGCGAGACGGGCGGCGGTTTCTTGCGCGAAAACAGTCCTGCCACGCAGCACTGGTATTCGCGCGACGTGGCCGCCATCGGCACCTCGCACATGCTGAGCAACGTGGCGCCGTATTTTGTCGATGCGAAGGCCAAATCGGAAACGGCCAGCGACGCCCCCGTCGGCGGCCTGACCGTGATTTCCTTCCACAACAACCACCTCGTGTACGCCTTGACGTGGTTCGCGCTGGCCCTGATGGTGGCCGGCATCACGTGGTGGCTCGTGCGCGAGGACAAGCGCCGCCGCGCGCGCCGTAGTGCCGGTCTTCAAGAGAGTGACCATGCCGGGCAGGATTGAGATCCTGCCCAACCGCGAAGTCTTAGAGCGCGGTGCGGTGGCGGCCGAGATGGAACATCCGGCCGGCCACCAGAACATGAAGTTGCTGATCCAGCTGCGCTGGCTGGCCGTGATCGGCCAGATCAGCACGATCTTCGGCGTGGGCGTGGGACTGGGCATCGCCTTGCCCGTGCCCTACATGCTCGAAGTGCTGTCCTGCCTCATCGCTTTTAATCTTGCCAGCCTGCTGCGCTGGCATGAACGCCAGCCCGTTTCCAACACGGCCCTGTTCCTCGCTCTGCTGGTCGACGTCACCGTGCTGACGGCCCAGCTCTACCTGAGCGGCGGCATCAGCAACCCGTTTGCCTTCCTGTACTTATTGCAAGTCATCCTCAGCGCCGTGCTGCTGGAAGTGTGGTCGACCTGGATCATGGTGGCCATCACGAGCCTGTGCCTGGCCGGCCTGGCCTTGCTGCCCGGCCCCTTGATCCTGCCGATCGACCCGGAGCGGGGCTTTTCCAGCCTCTACGTGCAGGGCTTGCTGATCTGTTTCATCCTCAACGCCGCCTTGCTGGTGGTGTTCATCACGCGCATCAACCGCAACCAGCGCGCCGGCGACGCCAAGGTGGCGGACTTGCGCCAGCGCGCGGCGGAGGAAGAGCACATCATCCGTATGGGTTTACTGGCCTCGGGCGCCGCGCACGAGCTGGGCACGCCGCTGGCAACACTCTCCGTCATCCTCGGCGACTGGCGCCGCATGCCGGAACTGAGCAAGAATAGCGAGTTGCTGGAAGAAATCACGGAAATGCAGGCGCAGTTGCAGCGCTGCAAGAGCATCGTCAGCGGCATTCTGCTGTCGGCGGGCGAGGCGCGCGGGGAATCTTCCGTGAAAACGACGATCAATACCTTCCTCAACGACCTGGTCGACGAGTGGCGCACCAGCCGCCCGATCCAGGGTTTCGAGTACGATAACCGCATCGAGCACGACGTGCCCGTCGTCTTCGATTCAACCCTGAAGCAAACCATCTGCAATGTGCTCGACAATGCGCTGGAAGCATCACCCGAGTGGTTGCGTTTCGAAGCGACGCGCGAAGCGGACGCCTTGCACCTGGTCATTACCGACGCGGGTCCGGGCTTCGAGCCGTCGATGCTGACGCACCTGGGCAAACCGTACCAAAGCAGCAAGGGCAAGCCCGGCGGCGGTCTTGGTTTGTTCCTGGTGGTCAATGTCGCGCGTACCCTGGGCGGCACGGTGACGGCGCGCAACCGGGTGCAGGGCGGGGCGGTGGTGCACCTGGCCTTGCCGCTGGCGGCCATCAAACTGGAAAGAGAAAGCGACCACCATGCAGGATGACCGTCTGTTACTGATCATCGAAGACGACGCCGCGTTTGCCCGCACCCTGGGCCGCTCGTTCGAGCGGCGCGGCTACCAGGTCATCCTGGCCACCAATTTCGACGAGGCGAGCGCCTTGCTGGAGCAGCATTGCCCCGACTACGCCGTCGTCGATTTAAAACTCAATGGGAATACCTCGGGCCTGGCTTGCGTGCAGATGCTGCACCAGCACGACCCGGACATGCTGATCGTCGTGCTGACCGGCTACGCCAGCATCGGCACGGCCGTCGAAGCCATCAAGCTGGGCGCCTGCCAGTACCTGGCGAAACCGTCGAACACGGACGACATCGAAGCGGCCTTCGGCCATGTGGCCGGCAACGCCGACATCGAACTGACGAACCGCGCCACCAACATCAAGACCCTGGAATGGGAACGCATCCACGAAATGCTGGCCGAGACGGATTTTAATATTTCGGAAACGGCCCGCCGGTTGGGTATGCACCGGCGCACCCTGGCGCGCAAGCTGGAAAAGCAGCGGGTGAAATAGTCACCGCGCAGTTTGGGTGGCGTCGAACGTCAGCTCGACAACGCTGTCGTCGCTCCAGTCCTGCTCGCGCAGCGGCGGCGTAAACGACGCGCCGCTGAAGGGCACGGGCGCGCTTTTGCCGTTGTCGCTGATCGTCGCGGCCGTGATGTGCCGTGGTTCGGTAAAGCTGTAGGTGCCCTTTTGCGACACGAAATTGCAGGGGCCGCCCAGCGCGCCCATCGCCGTGCGCATGGCGAAAGGCAAGGTGTCCTTGTCGATGGCCCAATGGACTTCGCACGCCAGCCGCAGGTCGCCCAGGCGGCGGATGGTGTCGCTGGTGGCCGCGCTCCTGACGTAGGGTATCCACCGGACCGAGCCAGCCTTGCGGTTCACGCTCAGCTCGGCTTTCTCATACAGCGGACCCGGCTCGACGGGCAAGCTGAAGATATTGCGCTCTCCCAGCGGGATCGCCATCCCTGCCTCGTCGCTTTCCAGCCGCAGGGCGATGGCGTGCATGTCGACCTCGGCGCGGCGCGGCTCCAGAATGAAGCGCAGCTGTGCGCCAGGCGCCAGACCATGTTTTTCCTCGAAGCGTTTGACGCCCTTGAGCATGGCACTGTAGGGTTTCCAGTCAGGATCCCGGATGCCTTTGACATTGACGGAGGCCGCCGCCTCCTGGCCGGCTGGCTCCGTGGCTTGCGGCGTGTTCTCCCGGGCCTGGACCGCGGCGGCGCATAAACACAGCAGAAGACCAGCTATTGCACGCATATTCATCCTGTTCATTTGACTCCCAAGTAATCGTAATCCCAGCTTGGCAGAGTGTAGAAAAAAACACAGGCGCCAGGTGGTTTTTAAGACAGGATGTCAATCGGGATGAATGGAGTGCCTGAAATTGCCGTTTTCCGGATTCGCCATCAATGATCCGCAGCTTTGATGGCGGTGCCCGAAATGACCAATGCCTCGTGCTCATAGGCGCCCAGATGGCCATAATGACCTTTGGGACTGAGATAAGCGACAATATGCACAAGCGGCTGCTCATAGGCTGAATTGGGCGCCACCAGGCCAACGTCCCGCCATGCAACACTGCCGAAGGAATTTAGCCACCATGGGCCAGCGTCACCAGGGTCAAGCTGGGCCGGCTGGAACATGCTCTTTTCAAAGCCTCGCGACCAGACGCCATCGCGTTCGATGATACGGTAGCCATAGCCTGCCATGATATTGGCGTGTTCGGATGGATGGTCGCGCCAATAGCGTTGACCATTCGTGTAGGCATCACGCATGACGTCTGATTGCGTGAGAATTCCACCGTATGGATGAGTCAAGCCTTGAAAGAACCACTGCGCATATTCGGCTGGCGGCGTGGATGCTTGCTTGTTCGCCGCCTCTGATTGCGCAAACGCATGCGCATATTCAAGAACGATCTGTGGAATATTGTCAGCGTTTGCCTTGCCGGCAAGGGCGGTTATGAATAGCAGGAGTGTTGCAATATATCGTCGCATCGCGTTTCGTCTTTCCATTGTTAATGTCTAGGCAGGCTCCCGCCATTCCATTTTCTGCACCTGGATATGCGGATGGCTTTCCAGCGCTTCCCATTCCGGCAAAAAGACAAAGCCCTGTTTCTGATAAAACGCGGCCGCGCGCGCATTTTCCGGCGCCACGTCGAGCACCAGGCGAGGATGGCCATTGTTCACGGCGCATTGTTTCACGGCGTCGACCAGGCCCTGCGCCACGGCCAGGCCCCGATATTCGCGATGCACCCACATGGCGATCAGATGGCACTCGCCATTGCCGGCCACCACTTGCGCGGCGAGGCCAATGGGTTTGTCTCCATCAAAGGCGAGGAAAAACGTGCGCTGCGGCGTGCTGACGGCGCGCTGCTGCCAGTCGGCATCGGAAAAACCGGCCGCGCTGGCGTGGCTGGCGCCAAAGGCCGTGGGGGCGTCGAGCAGGGCGGCCAGGCGCGCAGCTTTCAGGGCGGGCCAGTCGCTGGCGGTGGTGGGACGGATGAGAATATTGTTCAAATCTTCAGGATTCCTCAGGCGACAAGCTCAGTCATAGCTGTCATTGGCAATATTAACAGCATCGCTGCCGTGCCGGCTCCCTGATCGTATTTATCGAGTGCAACTCAGGACTGGTCCCACACTTCGATGGTCAGCAGTTGACCGGGTTCACATGCGGCAATGCGGTTCTGGTGCACGGTAATGCAGCCGGGCCAGCCCGTCAGCTGGCCTTGCGGAAATTCGCCATCCTGCGCTTCGGCGATGCCCGCCTGCAGCAGAGGCACGACGACGTTCGCCAGCGCCGTGTAGCGGTTGGGAAAGCCGTTGAAGGCCAGCTGGGTCGCCTTGCCTTGCTGGCATAGTTGCGCGATCCAGTCCGCACCGAACAGGCCCGCTTCCCACGTGGCGAGAAAAGCTTCCTTGTTGACTTTCGTCATATCGGCCATTTGCTCCGGCGTTTCTGTCGAGATAATGGTCCACCAGCCTGACATGGGTTGTCCTTGTGAAAAGTGAAAGTTAACGGGTCATGGCGCGGCGCAGCAGGTAGCTGAGGCCGTCGACGGTGGCCACCATCAGCAGCATGGCGACGATGACTGTAGCGGCGTTCTGCATCTGGAACAGCGACAGATGGTATTTCAGCATCTGCCCCAGGCCGCCCGCACCGACGACGCCGAGGATGGCGGCGGCGCGGATATTGTTTTCCCAGCGGTACAAAGTGTAGGACATCATCTGCGGACTGCATTGCGGCAAGGTCGCGTACAGAAATGCCACGGCGGGCCGCGCGCCGTTGATGCGCAAGGTGGCGGCCGGCAAGGGTGGGCAGTTTTCGAAGGCATCGGCAAACAGACGGCCCAGCACGCCTACCGTGTGCAGGGCCAGCGCCAGGGTGCCCGCGAACGGGCCCAGGCCGGCGGCGATCAGCAAAATCGAAGCCCACACCAGTTCCGGGACCGAACGCAGCACGTTGAGCACCGCGCGCGTGGCGTTGCGCGCCAAGGAACCAAAGCGGCCGCTGGCGGGCAGGGCCAGCAGCGCACCCAGGAGAGCGGCGATGACCGTGCCGATGGCCGACATGGCCAGGGTTTCAAACGTGGCGATGCCGACTTTCATCAGGAAGGGGCTGGCCAGCTCGGGCGGGGCGAAGCCGTGCAGGAAGTCGGCGCTCGTGCGCACGGCGTCGGCGCTGAAGAATTCGCCCCATTTCAGGGGCAGGGTGGCGAAGCTGGCGATGACCAGCAGCAGCAAACCGGCCAGCAAGACCCAGGTCGACCAGCGCACGGGTGCAGGCGCGGGCATCGCGGCGAAATTCGGATGCTTCATGCCAGCCTCCGGCGCAGCATGGCGGACACGGCATCGGCGCCCGCCACCAGTAGCACGAACACCATCAGCATGGTGGCCAGTTCGCTGCCCGCCATCATTTTCATCGATTCATCCATGCGCTGGCCCAGGCCGCCCGCGCCGACAAAGCCCATGACGACGGAGCCGCGGATCGCGCATTCCCAGCGGTAAATCGTGTATGACACCAGTTCGGCGGCCGATTCGGGCAAGGCGCCGTACAGCAAGGCTTTCAGGCGGCCGCTGCCATTGTGGAGCAGGGCGTTGCAGGCGGCCGCATCCGACGATTCGAGGATTTCCGCGTAGACCTTGCCCAGCATGCCGCAATAGGTGAGGGCAATGGCGATCACGCCGGCCGTCGGCCCCAGGCCGACGATGCGCACTAATAATAAAGCCCAGACCAGTTCCGGCACGCTGCGCAGCAGCACCAGCAGCGCACGCACGCAATGGCGCACGCTGGCGGCCAGCGGCGACACTCGGCCTGAGCCGATGCGCGAGATCGACAGGCGCTCCGTCACCAGCAGGGTCAATGGAATGGCCCCCAGCATGGCCAGCGCCATGCCGGCCGTGGCCATGGCGATGGTTTCCCAGCTGGACACAGCCACCAGTTGCAAAAATTCCAGCGAGTGGGCGGGCGGCACGAAGCTGGCGATGAATTGCCAGGTGGCCGCCAGGCTTTGCGCATCCCATAAAATCCACGGCTTGAACTCGGCCTGCACCAGCATCGGCCACAGCACGAGCAGCGCCACGGCCGTGATGGTCAGGCGGCCGCGCCAGGCAGGGTCCCGCGGCATGGCGTGGTTGGCACTCTTCAGCAAAGGGGCCTCGCGGCGTCCAGGTTCGTTTCCACAGCCTCGAACTGCGGTGCCGGATCGGCCTTGTTGCGGTACAGCTCGGCGATCATGGCGTCGCTGACCTCGCTGCTGGGCGCATCGAACACGATCTTGCCATCGCGCAGGGCGACGATGCGCGTAAAGCAGGCGCGGCCGATTTCCACCTGGTGCAGGCTGCAGATCAGGGTGGCGTTGCGCGCCGTCGCTTCCGCCTGCAGCACATGGATCGTCTGCAAGGCCAGTGTGGGGTCGAGCGCGGACAAGGGTTCGTCGACGAGGAACACTTGCGCATCCGACACGAGTGCGCGGGCCATGCCGCAGCGCTGGCGTTCGCCGCCGGACAGGCGGTCGACTCTTGCATACAGTTTGTCCTGCAAGTTGAATTTACCTAAAGCTTCCCACGCGGCGCGCGGGTCGACGGGCGCCAGCAGCGAGCGCATCGCCGTCCATAAACTCCATTGCGGCAAGCGGCCCGCCAGCACGGCGTTGACGACACGCTGGCGCGGCGGCAGCGGCGGCGTTTGCGGTGCCAGGAACAAGCGCGCGCGCAAGCGGTGGCGTTCGGCGCTGCCGATCTGCCACGGTGAAGTGCCCAGGATGTTCAATGTGCCCGATTCCGGACGTAGCGCGCAGGCCAAGGTGTGCAGCAAGCTGGTCTTGCCGGCGCCGGAGGGGCCGATCAGGGCGATCTGTTCACCTTGGGCCACGTCCAGGCTCAGCTCGCGCAGGGCCAGCGCATTGCCGGCGGCGCCCGCGTGGTGGACGGAGACCTTGTGAAGTTGGAATGTCATGCGATGTTTCGGTTTTTTTGGGGCGGTGTCGGATTACGCGGCTGCGCCGCTAATCCGACCTACGCCATACAACGGACAGCGTAGGTCGGATTAGTCCGCAGGACGTAATCCGACAGGTTCGGCAATAAAGTTACTTCAACAACTTCGCATCGCGCGCAGCCGCTTCGATATCCTTGTAGTTCTCGGCCTTGGTCGGGATGAACTTGGTGGCGCGCTGCAGTTCGAGGATTTCCTTGCCTTCGGCCGTCGATGGATCGAGCGCCAGGAAGGCGTCCGTCAGCTTCTTGCGCACGACGGGGTTCATGTCGGCGCGCACGCTCCAGTTGTAATCGTAGTAGCCCGGTGTCGTGTAGAACACGCGCACCTTGCTTGGATCGACTTTTTTCGCTTCGACCAGCTTTTCCCATACGGAAATGTTCAAGGTACCCGCATCGACCTTGCCGCCGGCCACTGCCGCCACGGTGGCGTCATGCGCGCCCGAGAACGCGATACGCTTCATGTCCGTGTCCGGATTGATCTTGGCGGCCAGCAAGTAGTAACGCGGCATCAAGTGACCGGAGGTCGACGATTCCGAACCGAACGTGAAATTCTTGCCTTTCAGGTCCGACAATTGATTGATGTCCTTGCTGGTGGTCACGAACACCGAGCGGAACTTCGTGTCTTCCTCGCGCTGCACCAGCGGCACGATCTTGCCGCCGCTGCGCACGTTCGCTTGCACGAAAGTAAAACCGCCGAACCAGACCATGTCGAGCTTGTTGTTGATCAAGCCTTCCACGGAGGCCGCGTAATCGGTGACAGGCGTAAATTCCACCTTCATGCCCAGCTTTTTCTCCAGGTAGCTGCCCAGCGGCTTGAATTTGCGCTGCAACTCCGTCGGCGCTTCGTCGGGAATGGCGGACACGCGCAACACTTGCTGCGCTTGCGCCAGGCCGCTGTGGATGGCCAGGGTGGCGGCAACGGTGGCCAGGATGGCGGGGAATTTTGAGAATGTGGTCATGGGACTACCTTTAAAAAAATTGTTCATTAATATACGGAAACCCCGGTCGTGCCTTCCAGCATCTCGCCGATAACGACGGCGTCGGCAAAACCTTCGGCGCGGAAAATCGCCAGCACTTGCTCGACGGCTTCCGGCGCGCAGGCCACCAGCAGGGGGCCGGCCGTTTGCGGGTCCGTCAAAATCGCCTTGTCGATGGCGCTCAGGCTGTCGGCCAGCGCCACTTGCGCGCCGTAGCCTTGCCAGTTCCGGCCGGAGGCGCCCGTGATGTTGCCGTTGTGCGCCAGTTGCTGCACTTGCGGCAGCAGCGGCACATCATTCATGGCGATGCGCGCCTGCAACTTGGCGCCGCGCGCCAGTTCCAGGGTGTGGCCCAGCAAGCCGAAGCCCGTCACGTCCGTCAGCGCATGCACGCCGTCGAGCAGGGCCAGTTTCTTGCCCGGGGTATTCAATTTGGTGGTGTTGGCTATCAAGGAGGCATAGCCATCCGCGTCGAGCGCGTTTTTCTTCAGCGCGGCCGACAAGATGCCCACGCCGATCGGCTTGCCCAATACCAGCTTGTCGCCGGCGCGCGCGCCCGCATTGCGTTTCACTTGCGACGGGTGCACGAGGCCCAGCACGACGAGGCCATAGATCGGCTCGACGGAATCGATGGTGTGGCCGCCCGCGATGGGGATGCCGGCCTGGGCGCAGATGGTTTCGCCGCCTTTTAATATGAGGCCGATGGTTTCCACGGGCAGCTTGTTGATCGGCATGCCGACCAGGGCCAGCGCCATGATGGGCGTGCCGCCCATGGCGTACACGTCGGAAATGGCGTTGGTGGCGGCGATGCGGCCAAAGTCGAACGGATCATCAACGATGGGCATGAAGAAGTCCGTCGTGGCGATCAGCGCCTGCTCGTCGTTGAGCTGGTAGACGGCCGCGTCGTCCGAGGTTTCTATTCCGACCAGTAATTCCTTCGGCAGGGGAAAGCCGCCGCTGCCCTTTAAAATATCGGCCAGCACGCCCGGCGCAATTTTGCAGCCGCAGCCGCCGCCATGGGAAAATTCGGTCAATCGGATCGGTGTATCGGATGTTGCTGCGCTATCGGACATGGTCTTCATCCTGCTGAAATAAGTAATTAAGTGGCAAGCCAGGCATCATGCGGCGCTGGCGGTACGGTGTTCGCCGACGATAGCACATAATGCGCGCGCGGCTTGCTCAAAGGCATGTTCTGAAATATCGGGCAAGACCAGTGGCGTCGCCTGGGCGTAGCGGCTGAAGTTGCGGGCAATCGATTGCCGGTAAACGGGGTCGTAATGCTGTACCAGCAGTTCTTCCACCAGCTCGGCCATCCGGCCAGACGTGGCCAGCTGCTGCCAGTGGGCGATTTTCTCCTTGCCATGCAGCTGCGTCAGCAGGGCCAGCTGCACGTTCAGGCGCGCCGGGTCGCCGACGAAATGGTCATAGTCCTGCATCAGCAATTGCACGCGCTGGTCTGTTGCCAGCCGGACGTCCGTACAAGCGGCCGCGCGCATCTTTTCCATCAGCGCATCGGGCACGCGCAAACGGCCCACTTTCTTGCTTTCCGATTCGATGAAGACGGGCAGTGCCGGGTCGAAAGTGCGCAGTTGCTGCCACAGCGCGCTTTCAAACGCTTTTTGCGATGGCTGGTCTTCCTCGGGCAAGCCGCCCAGCACGGAACCGCGGTGGGCCGCCAATTGCTCCAGGTCGATCACTTGCGCGCCTTGGCTGTCCAGCACTTGCAGCAAGCGGCTCTTGCCGCTGCCCGTGGGACCGCACAGCACGTTGATGAAGTCGAAGGGCTCGGGCAGGGTGGCCAGCTCGGCGTTCACGTGGCGCCGGTAATCCTTGTAGCCGCCCTCGAGCTGCGTGACGGGCCAGCCGATGCGCGCCAGGATGTGCGCCATGGCGCCGCTGCGGTTGCCGCCGCGCCAGCAGTAGACGAGCGGCTTCCAATGCTGCGGCTGACCGAGCAAACCCTCTTCGATATGCCGCGCGATATTTTTCGCCACCAGCGCCGCGCCCAGCTTCTTCGCTTCGAAGGCGCTCGTCTGCTTGTACAAGGTGCCGACACGCACGCGCTGCTCGTCGTCCAGCACGGGCAGGTTGATGGCGCCCGGCAAATGGTCTTCCGCGAACTCGGACGGGCTGCGCACGTCGATGATGGCATCGAACTCGCTCAAGCGGGGCAGGATATCGCTGAAAGGCTGAACTGCGGGGTATTTCATCGTGGCGCGGGTGCTGGCAAGGGGAAAGACGTATTATCCCCGATAAACGCCCGTGCCGTCAGTCCCTGCAAGCAATGGATGCCAGGCGCTTCAAGCGGCATCCGTGCCCAGAGCGGCCAGTTCCGTGCTGGCGGCCGTCGCCATCAAGGCAATGACGACCGCGGCATCGCCCGCGTCCAGGTCGCCGCTGACCTCAAGCAGGTCGCTGACGAGAAAATTGACGGCATTGCGCACGCCTGAAATGCTGCTGGCGAGGCCCTGGCAATCCGTGCCCAGCTGCTGGCACGCCGCCTTCATGCCATTGAAGGCGCCGATCTGGCCATTCAAGCCGCCGATCTGGCCTTGCAGGTCGCTGACATCGGATTTCCATTTCAAGTACAGACCGAGGGCCACGGCCAGGCCGGCCAGGCCGAACGGACCGAGCGCCAGCAGATAGTAATAGCGCTTTTGCGCCGCATCGAGTTCGCTTTGCGCGTCGCCCAGTTGTCCCTGCAAGCTTGTCACCTGGCTTTGCAGGCCCGCTTCGACACCGGCAAGCTGGTTGAAATACCCCATCAATTGCGCCGTTTGCGCCGTCAGCGTGCCGGCCGTGGCGTTGGCTGTGCCTTGCAGCTGCTGTGCCTGCTGCTGCAGGGCCGACATGGCCGCCTTGATATCAGGCAGCGGCGCCTGCGCCGAGAGCATGCTTTGTACTTGCGCCAGTTGCGGCGTTGCCGTCTGGACGAAGGCGGCAACAGCCTGCTGCAGCGCGCGCGTTTGCGCCAGCATGGGTTGAATCAAGGCATTGCATCCTGCCTGGATCTGCTGGGCGGCTGGCGGCAAGCCGCCGAGGGCTGCGATCCGCTGCTGCGCGGCCAGCAGGTTGGCGAGGGTTTGCGTCAGCAGGCCGGCCATGGCGCTCACGCCGCTGCGGCGACGGCCGCTTCGCCCACCGTCTGGCCCTTGGGCGCGACGATGCTGGTAACGCCCGTCATCTGCCCCTTGATGGTGGTGATGTCCGTGGTGACGGCTTGCATTTCCGTGTTGGCGGCCGTCAGGAACAGGGTGCGGATGGTGTCCGTGTTTTGTATGCCTTGCTGCAGATCGCTGATCAGGCTGCCCAAGTCGCTGCTGAGGAATTCCCACGCGTTTTCCATCTGCGTGGCCGATTGCACGGCTGCCTGCACCTGGTTCGACAGGCTGGCATAGCCGCTGCTGATGCCGGTGGCCAGCTTGACTTCGGCTGTCAGCGACGCTTCCTGTCCCAGCAAGGTCGCCTTTTCATCGTTCAGGTTTTTCAGGGTGATGGCCGAGGCCACTTCGCCGCCTATGCCGGCGGCCACGACGGCAACACCGGCCACCACCAGCGGCGTCGACGTGCCTGCCGTGACGAAATCGGCCACGCCCCCGACGACGACCATGAAGGTGCCGCCCACGATGGCCAGGCCGCTCAGCACGGTACCGGCAATGGCGCCGTCGATCTGGCCCTGGATGGTGCCGAGCTGGCTGTTGATGGAGCTGAGCACGCCATTGTCGCCATTCACGGCCGCGTTCAGGTCGCTGACGGTGGTGGAGAACGAGGCGGAATCCGTGGTCAGGTTGTCGTGCAAGGTCTGCAGGGCGCTGACGACGCCGTTCGCGGCCGTCTGGTATTGCTGGGATTGCTGTTGCAGCGCCGTCAGGGTGGCGATCCATTGCGCCTCGGTCGAGCCGGTAGGCAAGGCCGTCAGCACGGCATTGTTGAGCGCATAGTAATTGCCGATATTGGCGATGTTGGCAATGATCGTGGGCTGGATGACATTCAGGTAGGCGGTGGCGTGGGTTTGCGCCTGACCCAGGCCATCGTTGATTTGCGACTGGTATTTCAG
The DNA here is from genome assembly GCF_019345455.1 of Janthinobacterium sp. NKUCC06_STL. Classification (NCBI taxonomy): domain Bacteria; kingdom Pseudomonadati; phylum Pseudomonadota; class Betaproteobacteria; order Burkholderiales; family Oxalobacteraceae; genus Janthinobacterium; species Janthinobacterium sp. NKUCC06_STL. The sequence continues at coordinate 522,021 of NZ_JAHKQY010000002.1, read as the reverse complement.
CAAATTGGCGTCGCCCGAAAAATCCACGCTGGGCTGTTCGTTGATGCTGTTGGCGTAGGTTTGTATCAGCAGTGCTTGTGAACATTGCGCTTTGTTGGCGGTGCTGATGCCTTGTGCTGCCTGGTTTTGATTCGACATGCGCGGCTCCTCGGATGGATCGTTGTGGGGACAAGCGGTGGCGCACCGTTCAGGACGCGCCTGTCATGGTTTGCTCCAGCGGCGCCAGACTGGCGGCCAGCAGCTGCCACGCCGTGTTGGCGTAATCGAGCTGCCCGCCCAGCGTCTCGGCGTCGGCATTGCTGGCCATGCCGGCGACGGCGTCGGCAAAGGCGGCCAGGCCGGCGCTGACGCCCGTCGCCGGCGGCGCCTGCGGCGACTGGCCCCAGTCCTCGGCCAGCATCTGGGCCGTATCGAGTGCGCTGTTGAACGCGCTGGTGAACTGGCTGTTCTGCACCTGCACCACCTTGGCCACGGCCACCAGCGCATCGGCGTCGGCCAGCTGCTGGTAGGCGCTGGCCAGCAGGGCATTGTTGGCGTTCAGGGCCGCACGGGCCTGCGCCGTTTCGGCCACCCCCTGTTCCGCCGCATCGATGCCTTGCACCACGAAGTCGCCCGATGGCGCGGTCTTTCCATCACCCTGGGCGTCGCTGATGGTGGTCATGGTCTTGACGATCAATTCCGTCACGGCAGCGCCCGTCTTGTTGGCGCCGGCGACGATATCGGCGATATTCGTGTTGATGGCGGCCTTCAGCTGGTCAATGCTGGCCGATGACGCGCTGGCAGCGGCGCCCAGGGCGGCGATGGTGGCTGACAGCGCCGTATTGAAGCCCGCGTTGAGCGGCGCCAGTTCGCCGGCGATGACGCGCATGTCGCCCGACAGCGCCTGGGCTTGCTGGTTGATGTGTCCCGATTGCACCGCCAGTTGCCGGTAGACCTGCGCGATATCGGCGCGCGCGGCGGCATCCTGCGCCGCTTGCGCCAGCCGGGGCCGTTGCAGCTGGTAGGCGGCGTCCCATAGCGCGGCAAAGGCCGTCGCCTGGCTCAGCAGACCGATGTAGGCGGGCAGGATGCGGTCGCCGGCGGTTATCGCCCGGCTCTTCATTTGCGACTGGAACTGGCTGACCTGATAGGCCAGGCCGGCATCGACTTGCGCGTCAAGGTCGAGATTGGCTTGCTGCTCCAGCAGATTGGCGGCCGTCTGCGTGAACAGGAACTGGTCGCTGGCGGAAAAATAGTCGACTTGCAAGGCTTGCGGCCCTGGATTGGATGTGCTTGCCATAGGGTTTCCGGGATGGTGGGCGAACGAAACTCCACCCACTATCGCCCAACCCGCGCTTGCCGCTTTGACCTGCCGCAATCGCGCCGAGGGAACGTTAAGCGAGCAAGCGCCCCAGCAGCGGCGCCAGCAGCACCGTCACGACGCCCGAGAAAATCATCGTCAGGCTAGCCACGGCGCCTTCTTCCGTGCCGACCCGGCGCGCCACGGACAAGCCAAAGCCGTGCGCGGCCGCGCCATAAGGGGCGCCACGGGCGATGCGCATGCGCAAGGGCAGCAGTTTCAGCAGCGGTTTGCCCAGCATCAAGCCGAACAAGCCCGTCATCACCACGAAGATGCCCGTCAGCTGGGCCGAGCCACCCATGTGGCGCGACGCTTCCAGCGCGAACGGCGTCGACACGGACCGCGCCAGCAGGCTGCGCGCCATGTCGCCGTGCACCCCCAGCAAGCGGTCCAGCAGCAGGGTGGCGGCGACCGAGGCGACAATGCCGGCGCAGCTGCCCAGCGACAGGGCCAGCCAGTGTTTGCGGATCAGCTTGCGCTCCTGGAAGATGGGCAGCGCAAACGCGATGGTGGCCGGGCCCAGCAGCCACGGCAGCCAGCGCGTTTCGCCGAAATACGTGGCGAACGGCGTCGAGGTCGCTTGTACGATGACGATCAATATCGCCGAGGTGCAAATGGCGGGCGTGAGCAAAAAGTGCGGATGGCGGCGGTGCAGCGCCTGGTTGGCGTAGAACAGCACCAGGGTCAGCAGCAAAAACAGCAGGGACAAGAGCACGGTGTTCATGCTTGCGCCCTGGCTGTGCGCTGGCGCAGCAACTTTTGCAGGCGCAACTTGCGTTCATAGCGGCAGACCCATTCCACGGTGAACGCCGTGACCAGCATCACGCTGGCAAAGCCCAGGCCGATATTCACGAACAGCATCAAGCCCTGTGACTTCAGCAGCTGCGTAAATTGCACCACGGACACGACCAGCGGAATGAAGAACAGCAGCATGTTGGCCAGCAGCCAGTTCGCGCCCAGTGCGATGGCGGCCGGCCGCACCCAGCCGGCCAGCAACAGGGCCACCAGCACGAACAGGCCCACGACGCCGCCGGAAAACGGCAAGTGCAAGGCGGAAGCGGCCGCATCGGACAGCCACCAGGCGGCGATCAGCACGCCCACTTGCCACACGGTCTGCGCAGGCTGGCGCCAGACGGGGACGGAAAGTGGGGCGGTAGTGGAATAAGGGACGGCTTTCACGGCAGGCTTTCTGGCGGCAGGGGGAAGTTTTCATTGTAGGGATCCCGCATCAAAAGATAAAATGACTTAAACTCATGATTATCATTCGATATTGGAATGCATCATGGATATCCGCTCCTTGCGGTACTTCGTCGAAGTGGTCGAGCAAGCCAGTTTTACGCGCGCGGCCGCCAGGCTGCACGTGACGCAACCCACCGTCAGCAAGATGGTCGCCCAGCTGGAGCAGTCGCTGGACCTGGCCTTGCTCGACCGCGCGGGCAAGCGCTTCACCCTGACGGACGGGGGCCAGGTAGTGCTGGCGCGCGCGCATGAGTTGCTGGCCCTGCACGCGGAATTAAAAGTGGAATTGCGCGACCTGCAACATCTGGAGCGGGGAGAGCTGAGAGTCGGCGTGTCGCCGCAAACCCATTCGACCCTGGCGCCGTGGCTTGCCGAATACCACCAGCGCTATCCCGGCATCGAGCTGAAGATGTATGAAAGCGGCACGCAGGCGATCGAGCGCGACTTGCGCACGGGCACGGTGGAACTGGGCACCATGCTCGACTACCCTGGCAATGCGGCCACCTGGCAGGATTTCGAAGCCTTGCCCCTCGTGCGCTCGCCGCTGTGCCTGCTTGCCGCGCCCGGCTCGCCGTGGCAGGGACGCGCTTCCGTGGCCCTGGCCGAGCTGGCCGACAGTCCCTTCATTTTCTATGGCGCCGCTTTCGCTCTGAACGACATCGTGCTGGACGCCTGCCAGCGGGCCGGCTTCGCGCCGCGCATCACGGGCCGCAGCGGCCAGTGGGACTTCATTGCTTCGCTGGTACAGCTGGGCGTGGGCATCTGCCTGCTGCCGAAGATGTATTGCGACACGCTCGATGCCGCCCAGTTTGACGTGATTCCCCTGGACGGTCCGCCCGTGGAGTGGAATCTGATGCTGGCCTGGCGCCGCGGCGGGCGGCTGTCGTTTGCCGCGCGCGCCTGGCTGGAGCTCGTCAGGACGCGCATGGCGGACGCGGCCCGTTTACAATAGGCGCTCGCCAACCACCGTCAAGAATATGAAGAATATCGGTAAAACAAGTGTGAAACGCACGGCAGGTTCGCTGCTGCTGGGATTGTTGTGCACCGTGGGCCTGATGAGCGAAATGGGCTACGCCCAGGCGGCCATTCCCGTGTATGGCTATTTCGTCAAGAATACCTATCCGCACGACCCCCAGGCGTTCACCCAGGGCTTGCTGTTCAAGGATGGCCACCTGTATGAAAGCACGGGCCAGAACGGCCAGTCCTCCTTGCGCAAGGTGGAATTGGCGACGGGCAAGGTCTTGCAGAAAACCATGCTGGACAAAACAGTGTTTGGCGAAGGCATCACGGACGTGGGCGATGAAATCCTGGGCCTGACCTGGATTTCGCAGACCGGCTATGTCTTCGACTTGAAGACCTTCAAATTGAAACGCAAATTCAGTTACCAGGGCGAAGGCTGGGGCCTGGCCAGCGACAGTCAATTCGTCTACATGAGCGACGGCAGCTCCGCCATCCGCGTGCTCAATCCGAAAACCCTGGCCGAGGTGCGCCGCTTCGAGGTGAAGGCGGAAGGCCGCGCCATCGAGCGCCTGAACGAGCTGGAAATGGTCGACGGGGAATTGTTTGCCAATGTGTGGGGCGCGGACGTGATCGCCCGCATCGACCCGGCCAGCGGCAAGGTTGTCGGCTGGATCGACCTGACGGGCTTGCTGCCGCCCGGGCAGCGGGGCACGGCCAACCCCGACGCCGTGCTCAACGGCATCGCCTGGGATGCACGGGGCAAGCGCTTGTTTGTCACGGGAAAACTGTGGCCCAAGCTGTTCGAGATCGAGCTGATCGAAATCCAGCGCCGCTGATGTTTCCAATTGGGCAGTGTTGCTGGCGAGGAATCGTTTAGAATTCTGATTCTTCGCCCCGTGCGACCTTTACAGGATGCCATGCTGTCCCTCTCTTTATGCCGCCTGGCGGCCTCCGCCAGCTTGCTGGCCGCTGTCCTGCCCGCCGCGCAGGCGCAAACATCCTACGTGCCGGTGATGAAGCAGTACGGCGACTTTGTCGTCACGCGTGACCGCCACGACCCGCTCGTTACCTTGACTTTCCGCCGGCACGGCTACTGGCCCGGCGGCGCACGCGAGGTGGTGGAAGTGCGGCCGATCAAGGCCACGCGCGAAGGCCAGCCCATGCTGCTGGCGTTTACCAAGGGCTATACGGGCCAGGGCACGATATTGATCGGCGTGCAGAATGGCGAGCCGCTGATGCGCCCCATCAGTCCCATGCAGCGCGACAACATGGTGCGCACGGAACGCGACCCCGAATGGGGCGTGCCGCAGCCGGGCAACAGCGAGGTGCTGCTGTTTCCCCGCGACGGACGCGCGCTCGATACGGGCACGGGCGAATTGCTGTGGTTTGACGTGCCAGGCAACGTCAGGGGCGATTATCCGCATGCCATGCTCGTCTCCGTCTCACCCGACGGGCGACGCGGCGCCTATCTGACGAATACGCTGACGAAGGTGGGCATCATCGTTGCCACGCGCGACGACGGCGTGGCCGGTGAGCTGGCCTTACCGCCGGACACCTATCAACGGTGGCTGAAGCCCTTGTCGGACGCCGCTTCCGCGCAGGCGGGCGCCGCCATCAAGGCGCGCCAGGGCCGCACGGATTCGATCCGCATCCGGCGCGAGCTGGAACTGGCCTGGTTCGGCCAGCAATTTCAATGGAAACAAGGCAAGAACGGCTTGCAAGTGACGGGGCTGGGCCTCATTTCCGCGCCGCCGGAAGGAAAACAGCCATGACAATATGTAAACTGATCGCCGGCTGCTTCGCCGCCTCCTTGCTGGCCGGCTGCGTGCACGGCGAAACGTTCCCCAAGGATTATCTGGCGCAAGATATCGACAAGCAACAAGCGTTGCTGAAACTGGACGTGGTCTTCGGCAAAGAGCCCGATGACAAGCTGACGTCGCGCGTGACGGCGCGCAATACCGTGGAATACGCGGGTGCACCGCATATCGTCGTGCCGTTTTACCAGAAGGGACTTGGCTTCGACCAGGGGTTTGCCGGCACCTATATCTTTGGCGTCGTGTATCCCGTTGCCAAGGTCGAAACGGCCACGGCCAGCAGCCGCGTCTTCGGGCAGAAACTTGAGGGTCAGCAACAGGGCAGCCCCCGCTACCGTTTCCGCGTACCAGGCAAGGCGCAGTGGAACAGCAATGAAACCTTCATGCTGAGCTTTGAGCGCAAGGGCCGCCGCGAAGAAATCACTTTCCGCTTCAGCAACGAGCAAAGCTGCTCGACCGCCTTCCTGGCCACTACGCCACTCTATGGCTTCCCCATCAAGGTCGTCGCCACGTTCAAGGAGAACAAAGGTTGCCTGAAAGTGTGCGACAGCCGCGACCAGTGGCCGGGTTTTTGCGCCTTCCAGCCGCCGCCGGCAGCCTGATCGGCCTGCTGGGCAATTCCTGCGGACGTAAAAAAGGCCGATGCAAATCGGCCTCGATGACAACGGTAGGTGTTGCTTAGCGGTAGAACGCTTCGACTTTGCCCTTCAGCTTGATCTGCAGCGGACGGCCGCGGCGGTCGAGGGACTTGGTGGAAGCAACCTTGATCCAGCGTTCGCTGATGCAATATTCTTCCACGTCAAGACGCTCCTTGTCGTTGAAGCGGATGCCGACGTCGTTCTCGAACACGGCTGCAACGTGGTAAGGGCTGCTAGGGTCGATCGACAGGCGATCGGGCAATGGGGGTAAGGTGGTGGTATCGTTCATGGGCGTAATTATCGCCCAGAATGCCGATCCAGACAACGGCCTTTCGCGCGCAGCCTATCTGGCCGGGGGCGAAATGGCGGGCGCGGCCGTGTGCGGGGAGGGTGGTGACAGCGATGACGCAGCGTGCTGCGTTCCGCTCGGGTCGGCCAGCTGGATGGTCGTGCCGTGTTGCCAGGCATCGGCGCCGGCAATGATGGCGAGCGCGGCGATGTCGGCCCGCTGGCGGCGTTTTTCGGCGGAATCGATGCGGAAGCGGCGGTCGCGCGCGGCGACCATGGCGGCGTCGGCCTGGCCATCGCTTGTAAAACCCATCATCAGTTGCGGCACGCCCAGCGGCAAGGTCTTGTGCAGATCCGTGTGCCAGGTATGCCAGGTCTTGCCATACGTGGCGACGAGTTTTTGCATCAAGGCCTTTTCGGCCACGGCGGGAATGCCGGGAGCGATCAGCTGGCCTGATTTCACTTCATGCACATGGCTGTGCCACAGCGCTTTTTCCGCCGCCGGCAAGCCCTGGTACAGTCTGGCGCTGACGATGTATTCGACACCCATCAGCTTGGCGTCCTTGACGTTGCCATCGTAGATCACGCACTGGATCAGCTCTTCGTTGACGATGGCGCAATAGTGGTGCGCTTCCATCTGACCGCGCAGATTGCCGTTGTAAAAATGAAAACCGTCAAGATAGGCGTTCAGCGCCGCGACGGGCGGTCGCGCTTGCAATGCGTCGGCGCCAGCATCGAGCACGCGCGTGGAGACTCCGGCCGGCGCGCCGGGCGCCTCCACGTTTGATGCCGTATTCCTGGCGCCGCAGGCGGCAAGGCCCATGCCCAGCCCGGCGCACAGCATGGCCGTCAGTGCTTTCATGTTGAGAAGGCGCCTCTGGCCATGCCACCGGGATCAGGATTTATCGTCATTCTTGTGGCTTTGACGTCCCGCTTCCACATGCTGCTCATGCGTACCGCCGCGCGTGCCGGTGCCGGACCCCGATTGCTGGCCCGACTGTTGGCCCGATTGCTGCGAGCCCGACTGCTTGTCGCCGTCATTCTTGTGGCTTTGGCGGCCTGCCTCGACATGCTGCTCGTGCGTGCCGCCCTGGGTGCCGCCCGACGATTGGCGGGTGCCGGATTGCTTGTCCGACTGCTGGCTGCCCGATTGGCCCGATTGCTGTTTGTCCGATTGGCTGCCGGATTTGTCGTTGCTGTTCGAAGTCATGGTCGTGTCCCCTATGGTTGGTTTGGCTGGTTTGCATGATCATCCGGTCCAGCATGGGCTGCACCGTTGAAACCATTCTCGCTGCCTGCGTCGGGCTTAACCATAGGGACACCACTTGTCACCACGTAGGAAAACTCTGTGGTGGATGACAACCATTTCAATAGTGCATTATTTCGTGGTGCCCTTTACAGGGTTGCCGTACTCTCATGCAACTGCTGGAATTGCGACAGCTGCTGCTGCATCAGCCGCGCATACTGGCCGCCCGCGCGCAGCAGCTCGGCGTGCGTGCCTTGCTGGCAAATCCGGCCTTTGTCCATGACGACGATGCGGTCCGCTTTCACGATGGTGGAAAAGCGGTGGGCGATGATGATCGTGGTGCGGCCTTGCATCAAGGTATCGAGCGCGAGCTGCACCTGCTGTTCGCTGGCGGCGTCGAGCGCACTGGTGGCTTCGTCCAGGATGAGGATTTTCGGCGCGCGCAGGATGGCGCGGGCGATCGCGATGCGCTGCTTCTGTCCGCCCGATAATTGCACGCCCCGTTCGCCCACGAGGGTCTCATAGCCGTCCGGAAAGGCGTCAATAAAATCGTGGGCGTGCGCCAGGCGCGCCGCCGCCTGCATCTCTTCGCGCGTCACGGCGCGGTCCGGTACGGCAAAGGCGATATTGTCCGCGATGCTGCCGGAAAACAGCGCCGGTTCCTGCTCCACCACGGCCATCTGGCGGCGCAGCTGCGCCACGCCCAGCACGCCCGCATCGATGCCGTCGAACTGCAGGCTGCCCCCGTCAAGCTGGTAATGGCCCAGCACCAGGCTGGCGATGGTGGACTTGCCCGCGCCCGAGGCGCCCACCAGGGCGATTTTTTCGCCCGCGCGTATCGACAGGCTGACGCCGTCGAGGGCTGTGACCTGCGTGCGCTCGGGGTACGAAAAGCGCGCGTCGCGCAGCGCGATATGGCCGGCCAGAGGCGGCTGCGGCGCCGCTTCGGGCACGGTGCGGTGGCTGCGCAGGATCTCGAAGATGCGGTCGGTCGAACCCATGGTGCGCATCCACGTGTTCCAGAATTCGCTGATGGAGCCGGCCGTGTCCGTCACCATGCTGGCATAGATGACGAAGGCCGTCAGCTCGCCCACGCTCAGGCGGCCCTGGCCGATCAGGTGGGCGCCGAAGCACAGGGTGGTCAGCAGGGCAACAAAAGCCAGCAAGCCCTGCGCGCCCTGGAACACGGCCAGCAGGCGCGTACCGGCCAGGGACACGTCCAGCAATTGCCGCATGGCTTGCGCGTAGCGGGCCATGGCGCCGCCTTGCTGGTTGAACGCCTGCACCAGCCGGGCATGGGCAAAGTATTCCTGCGCCACCTTGCCGCTGGCGGCCAGGGTGGCGGAAATGGCCCGCGAACGCTGCCGGTAATTGCTGCCTGATAATTTGCCGAGATACAGGCTGATGGGAATGAACAAGGCCAGCGGCAGGCTCAGCATGGGTGACAGCTGTAGCAGCATGGCGATGCCGCCCACAAAGACGCACAGCGAGCGCAGGGCATTGGCCGCGCCGATGGTCAGGCTTTCATGCAGGGCCGATACGTCGGACGTGAGCCGGCTGTTCAGCTCGCCGCCATGGTGCTTGTCGAAGAAGGCGATGGGCTGGTTGATCACCACGTCGAACAGGCGCCGGCGCACGCCCATGACGATCATGTGGCCGCTCGATTGCAGCAAATAGAAGCGCGCGCTCGTGACCAGCGCATACAGCAGGCTGAAGGCCAGCATGGAGGCGACCATGCCCGGCGTGACGCCGCGCCGGGTCAGTTGCGCCACGTTGTCGATGAAATACGCGATGGCCTGCGGAAAGGCCAGCTGCGCGCCCACGGTGAGGACCATGCACAGCAAGCCGGCGGCGACGCGCCAGCGCACGGGATACAGCAGGCGCAGGCGTTCAACATGCGGGCCGAAGTTCAGAAGGCTCATGCGGCGCGCTCCTGTGCCGTATCGCCTGCCAGTTGCTCGACAAGGGCCAGCCAGTCTTCATCGCCGATCAGGCCGGCCGCTTCCACCGTGCCCTCGTGATTGACGAACACATAGGACGGCGAACTCATCAAAGGATTCACGCGCCGGTAGTCGCGCAGCGTGAGCCGCGCCGTGGCCGCCCGCAAGGCCTTGCCGGGCAAAAAGGCGCGCAGCCGGCGGGCCGGCTCTTCGCTGATCAGCCACAGGGCCAGGCCGGCCTCGCGCGCCAGCGGCAGCAGCTGTTCGATGCCGGCCAGCTTTTCCCCGCATTTCGGGCAGCGGCTGGCGAGGAACAGCAGCACGGCCGCCTGGCCGCTGGCGCCCGGCTGGAAATGCGCACCGCCAGCCAGCGGACGGGCTTGCACGGCAGGCAGGGGCTGGCCCGGCACCAGCGCCGTGGGCGCGAGGCGTTCGCGGCGGCTGGCGCGCAGCACGGCCAGGGTCAGCCAGATGTTGCCGGCGAGCGCAAACGCCAGCGCCGCCAGCACCAGTTGCAATGTCGTGGAATCCATCAGCCGGCCTTTGCCAAGGTGGCGATGTCGTGCAGAGAAATCACGGTCACGCAGACGATGGCTGCCAGGCCGGCGGCCAGAATGGAGGTGGCGGCGGGCAAGGATGCCGTCTGCGCGAATGCGAAATAGGCGACGTTAATGGCGACCGCCAGCACGTTGCGCAGCAGGTCGTATTGCGAGACGGGCCGCGCCGCTTCGCCAAAGCAGCTGCAGCGCACCACGCTGTGCGTGAAGTAGCGCCAGGCCAGCACGGCCGTGAGGGTACTGAGCAGCAGTAATGACAGCAGCATGGGCAGCTGCGTGCCGCCCGCCAGCAGCCAGCCGGCCAGCAGCAGTTCCGTTGCCACCAGGGCTGGCGCAGCGAATTGGGCGGCGGCGGGCGGCACGCCGAACGAGGTGGCCAGGTTACCGCGGAAGGCAGCATAACTGCGCAGCTTGCCTACGCTGGCCGCCAGCAGCAGCAAGGCGATGACATGGCGCGCGATATCGGACAAAAAAGGGAGAGCTGTCAGCATTGCGTGCTCCACACCGGCGCGTAGCCGCCCGGACGCTGGCACCGCAGCTGCACGCCGTCGCGCGATGCCAGCAGGGCATCGTTCCACGGCTCGTCGGGCGCGCTGCGCAAGGCGCCACCTATGCTCGCCTGCAATTGCGTCGAGATGGTCCAGCCCAGCCGTTCGGTGTCGGCATCGCGCGCCATGTTCAAGCCCAGCTTGGCCAATTCCTCGCGCGTCAAGGCATAGTTGTGCGAGTGGTAGCCCGTCACCAGTTGCGCGACGATGGCGCGCCGGGCCTCGGGTATGGCATCAGGCAATTGCCAGGCCAGCAATTCCTCGCCGATCTGCGTCAGCTCCAGGGTGGTGCGGTAAAAGGCCGTCAGGGAAGGCGGAAAGATGCTGCCGCACAGCAGGGACAGCGATTGCTGGCGCGCCTCGCTGGCATCCACGCCGAACCACTGCTGCGCCATGTCGCCGAAGACCTTGATGTCCAGGCTGGACATGGAGCCGCCGTCGGCGCCATCGAGCTGCGGGTCGATGGGCGAGAACAGCGCCAGGTCGCCGGCGATGATCTCATCGGCGCCCAGGGTCAGCAGGGTGGCGGCCGACTGGCAGTGGAAGGGCACGACAAAGCTCAGGTGACGGGCATGCTGGCGCAGCAGGATGGCGATGCGCCGCGCCGCGTTGACGATGCCGCCACGGCCGTGCAGCACCACATCGAGGCGCGCCACGGGCCCGATGCCCTGGCACAGCTCGTACAGGGCGGGCAGCAGCTCCATGTCCAGGTGCGAGGCGGCCAGGACGATGGCGCGGCTGTCGCGCGCAAGCTCCAGTTCGCGCAGCCGGAGAGGGATCTGGCTCAGGTCTGGCTGTGGCATACGGCTCCTTCGATCAGGGTTGCGGCCACGCTTTCCAGCATGGTCAAGGCGGGCACCAGTTGTTGCACATACAAAAATTGACCAACAGGGTTGTTTTCCAGGAAAACGTACTCGCCGTCAGGCGTGACGATGAGATCGAGCGCGCCATACTCGAGGCCATAGCTGTGCACGAAAGCGAGGCATCGCTGCTGTATTTCCGCTGGCAAGGTGCATGCTTCATAGCGGATGGGGGCTGACATATCGCGCGAATCGATGGCCGTGCGGGCATCGTCCTGGGAATACAGGCGCGCGGCAAACAGTTGCTTGCCGATCACGGTGATGCGCAGTTCGTATTGCTTGGCGATATATTCCTGGAACTGGCAGCTCAGTTCGCTGACGGCGTCCAGGCTGTCCAGCATGGCATCGTCGACAATGGTGGTGCCGATGCCGGCGCTGACCCTGTCGACGTCCTCGACCGTTTCGGCGGCCAGGCTGGGCGTGGACATGCTCTTGAAAATGATGGGCCCGTTGATTGCCGCGCGGAAAGCGCGCACGTCGTCGGGCACATTGGTAATCACGGTGGCGGGCACGCGAAAGCCCATGCGCGCGGCCCGCGCAAGCTGTTCGCCTTTCCATTGGGCGCCGCGCAGGGCCAGCGGATGGCTGAGCCAGTAGCAATCGAGCCCGTACAGGATGCTGAAGATGGCTTGCTCCGTTTCCAGCTGGGCGTAGGCGCGTTCCTGCAGCGTCAGGTCGGCGCTGGCGTAGGCATAATCGGCCGCCTTGCGCAGCCAGACGGCGCCAACTTGCTGCAGCTCAAGCCAGTCGCCATCGGGCAAGTGGCGCAGGCGCGCGCTGGCGCGGCCGTCCAGCAGGCGCTGGCACAGCTGGTAATCGCGGGGAAAGGCGTCGAGATCGATACGGAAAGGAGCATGGCCGCGCGCGGCGAGGATGGCTTCGACCAGGTCGGCGTGCAGATCGCCGCTATGGCTGATAATCAAAACCTTTTTGTGCATGTCGGGGAGGCCGCGGTAAGGGGGAATCAAAAAAGCCTTGCCGTGGCAAGGCTTTCAGCTGGTGTACGTATCAGCAGAACTCGCCGCCGTCACTCGAACCGATACGCGAATAGCGGTATTGCTCCTCGCTGTCGACCGCCGTGCAGCCGGCTACGGCGACACCGTCGCGTACTTTCCAGGGCGCAGGAAGCGCCGGCTTTTCTTCTTCCTTCTTTTCCGCCAGTTTGAATGCGAACAGTTTGGTTTCTTTATGCATGGGATCCTCTATTAATGGTTGTGTTCCGATTTTTACCGATAAATACTGATTATAAAAATGGAATCTGCAATTGAAAGGTGTTTATGTATTCATTGCGCGCAGAGAAGCCGTGCCGGAATAGGCGCCAGCGCCAGTTTGAATATAGCGGAATAGATGAAACCCCCACGCGGGCGGGGGAATGGGGCGCCGGGAATCAGCAGTACTGGCCGCCGTCGTTCGGCTGGAAGCGCGATGAATCGCGGTATTGGTCACGGGTGCCGACGGCGGTGCAGCCGGCTACGGCGACGCCGTCGCGCACCTTCCAGACGGTGGCGGGCGCTACCTGTTTTTGTACCTGTTTTTCAGCCAGTTTGAATGCGAACAATTTGGAGTGGTTCTGTTTTTGCATTGTACTATCCTCTTGTGATGGTTAAGTACTGCTTGCGCTGTATGCCATGGTATATGGCCATTCGATATTAGCGCCTGAATAAATAAGCGTCAACTTGAAAATCAATCGTATCCGCGATTATATTTTTCAAATACTCACCAAATATCACGCGAGCCATTTATGTTATTGCAGTGCGATAAATAATAAGCGCGGCACTTTAAATAATCGGCACGGTGCTTTATTATTGCCAGCAAACGGATCGGCCATGCCCGCGGCGAGGCACTATAATGGCGCCTGTTGAATGGATAAGGCACAACGTACTCTATGGAAATGGCCATCACAGACAGCTTGCGGCAGCTGGCATACGCGCAGGCCGCCGCCTTCGTGCAGACGCTGGACGGGCGCGATCCTGTTGCGCTGCAACGCGACTGGGGTCTGTCGCTGGCCGTGGCCGACGAGATCATCGACATGCTCGACAGCTATTTTGCGGCGAGCCAGGCATTGTCCCTGTCGCCGCTGGCGCAAGCCTTCGTGCCGGGCAAGGGCGGCCGTCCCGGCGTCGACGTATATGCCACCGACGCTGGAGCGCTGGGCCTGGAATGCCGGCTGCTGGCCGATGGCAAGCCGGGCGAAGCGATCCTGCACCTGGAAATGTCCGGTCACGATGGCGCGCTGCGCCTCCACTACCAATATATCGGATCCTGAAAACCCTATGACTGAACTGATCAGCGAAACACAGCAGCGCATCTGCGACAAATTCGGCTTGCCGGCGCAAGCCCCCGAACCCATGGTGGCCCTGGCCATCGGCAGCCTGGACCAGTCGCCCATCTATGGCACGCGCGTCGTGCTGCCGGAAAACGGCACCATCAGCTGGTTCATCCACTGCGGCGAACACGACGATGCCAGTGGCTTTTACCAGCCCCTGCATGCGGAACACCTGCACGAGATGCTGCCGCAGGTGGTCGATTACCTGGCCTTGCCCAGTGGCGCCAGGTTCATCCTCGACCGCGAAGGGTACGAGGACGTGTGGCTGGAAGAGTAACTTTCCGACCGGCAAGATTGTCGTTGACGTTGATAAATAGGTATGGGATGCTGCGGTTCCGTTTTCCACCGTCGAAAGCCGCATCGTGAAGCCACGTCTGCCGTCCGTCCTGTTCGCCCTGGCGCTTGCCGCCGCCCCCGCCAGCCATGTGCAGGCGTCCACAGCGGAACACGAAATTGCCGCCTTCGTGCGCAGCGAAATGCAGGAGCGCCAGATTCCAGGGCTGCAACTGGCGGTAATTCAAGGTGGCAAGGTTGTGCTGAAGCGCAATTTCGGCCTGGCCAGCCTGCAATACCAGGTTCCCGTGACGGAGACGAGCCTGTTTTCCATCAATTCGGCAACGAAAGCGTTTGCGGGTGTCGCCGTACTGCAGCTGGTGCAACTGGGCAAGATCGACCTGGCCGCGCCCATCGGGCAGTACCTGACGGGGCTGCCTGTCGCCTGGCAAGCCGTGACGGTGACGCATTTGCTCAACCACACCTCGGGCTTGCCCGACGTGCTGGACCAGCGCAGCGGCAAGCTGGTGGGGCCGCAGCCGGACGATGCCGAGGCGGCGTGGACAGCCGTACAGGCGCTGCCCGTGGAAGCTGCGCCTGGCCAGCGCTTCCGCTATAACCAGACCAATTATGTGCTGCTGGCGCAATTGGTCGAGCGGCTAGGCGGAATGCCCTTTAGCACTTTCGTCCAGCGCGGGCAGTTTGACGTGGCCGGCATGCCGCATAGCGGTTTTGGCGACGCGAAGGACGTGGTGGCCAACAAGGCCAGTTCCTACGTGCTGGACCGGGGCGGTAACGGTTACCGCAATGTGATCGAAGACTTTCCCGTGTTCATGCGCGCCGGCGCTGGCATCAACAGCAATGCGGGCGAACTGGCCAACTGGCTCATCGCGCTGCAGTCCGGGCGCTTGCTGGTGCCCGCCAGTGTGGAACGGCTGTGGCAGCCGACCAGCTTGAATGACGGCAAGCCGGCGCCGTGGGCGCTGGGCTGGCCCACCATCGGCCGCGATGGTCACCGCGCCGTGGCCGGCATCGGCGGCGCCCGCTCGGCCTTTTATGTGTATCCCAACGATGGCCTGGCCGTCATTATCCTGAGCAACCTGGCCGGCGCCCAGCCGGAACAGCTGATCGATACCGTCGCCGGCTTTTATCTTCCCGCCCTGCGCCAGCAGCGCGGCGGGGCATATGCCGCGCACTTGTTGCGCAACAAAGCGGCCAGCGCCGGTTTCGATGGACTGGACAAGAAACTGGCGGCCATCCGGCGCCAGCATGGCTTGCCGGAACCCACGGAAGATGACTTGAATGCCTGGGGCTATCGCCTGCTGGGCCGGCAGCAGCCGAAACAGGCGGTGGCAGTCTTCGAACTTGGCGTGCAACTGTATCCGCAAGGGGCGAATGGCCACGACAGCCTGGCCGAAGCGTACGAGGCGGATGGCGCCAAGGCGCAGGCCGTCACGCATTACCGCCGTTCGCTGGAACTCGATCCGGGCAACACGCACGCCGCGGCGCGCCTGCGCGTGCTGGGCGCCAACTAGCCGGGCGTCTTGCCGTGTTCGGCGCCGTGCATGGCCAGGTAGGCGTTCAGGTTGTCATCGGCGATGCCCAGGGCGCGCAAGACTTCCTTGGTGAAGCTGACAGGCGCCGTGCCTGGCGCCGTGATGACGCGCTGGTCGGCCACGGCCCATGGCACATCCTGGTACAGGGCGGCGCCCGCATAGCCGGTTGTCGTCAGGTTGTCGGCGCAATTCGAGGTGTGGCGTACGTTGTCGAGCACGCCAGCCTGCGCCAGCACGCGCGTGCCGTCGCAAATGCCGGCCAGCACGATATTCCTGTCGCGCGCCGCGCGCAGCAAGGGGGAGATGTCGGGCGCCTTGCCGCTTTGCCAGTGGCTGCCGCCACATACCATCAGCAAATCGAGTTCATCGAGCACAATCTCTTCCAGCGCCAGTTGCGGCGTGACCAGCATGCCGCCGGACGAGGTGACGGGCAAGCCGCCGGGCGTGGCGAACTGCGTGTAAAAGCCGTAATACAGGCGCGCCGTGGAATTGAGCAGGGCGGTTTCCCAATCGGCAAAGTTCTCGGTCAGAATGGTGATGGCACGTGTCATGAAAAGTCCTGTCGCAGGTGGAGATATCAATAGTAATACAGGCTCGCTAGCCTGCTGGTGCCGAAATCATAATGAACGGTACTGACAGTTTCTGTCAGGAGCGAACAGCCTGCGCAACAATTGCTGGCCCGCTGGAGTAATGAAAAAGGCCCGGCGCCGCCGCTGTGTGCGGCGGGACCGGGCCCCTGGAGTATGGCGGATGACTCTTGCGGATTACTTCTCGGCGAACGCGCGCTCGACAACGAAGTCGCCAGGCGTCGAGGTATTGCCTTCCTTGAAGCCACGCGCTTCCAGCATTTCCTTCAGGTCGCGCAGCATGTCCGAGCTGCCGCAGATCATCACGCGGTCTTCGGCAGGGTTCAGTGCCGGCACGCCCAGGTCTTCGGCCAGCTTACCGTTTTCGATCAGCTCCGTGATGCGGCCCATGTTGCGGAAGTCTTCGCGCGTCACGGTCGGGTAGTAGCGCAGCTTGTCGCTGACCATTTCGCCCAGGAATTCGTGTTTCGGCAGGTGCTCTTCCAGCAAGTCGTGGTAAGCCAACTCATCGACCTGGCGCACGCCGTGCACGAGGATCAATTCGTCGAAGCGTTCGTAGATGTCCGGATCGCGCACGATGCTGAGGAAAGGCGCCAGGCCCGTGCCCGTCGACAGCATGTACAAGCGCTTGCCTGGCAGCAGGTAGTCGGACACCAGGGTGCCCGTCGGCTTGCGGCCGACGATGACGGTGTCGCCCACTTGCAAGTGCTGCAAGCGCGACGTCAATGGACCGCCCGGTACCTTGATGCTGAAAAATTCCAGGTGGTCTTCGTAATTGGCGCTGGCGATACTGTAGGCGCGCAGCAAGGGCTTGCCATCGACGCGCAGGCCGATCATGGTGAAATGGCCATTCGAGAAACGCAGCGACGGGTCGCGCGTGGTGGTAAAGGAGAACAGGGTATCCGTCCAGTGGTGCACGCTTAAAACGCGCTCTTCATTCATCGAACTCATAGTATGTGTTGGCTGGTCAAAAAAATGGTTAGTTGCTGGCAACTGCTGGCAAAAGTGAAACCCTGTGTAGGCCCAGACGCTATTGTACTGGCCTCCAGACGAAATTGTTACCGTCTATCGCCGCCATTGCTGCCGCACGCGGTGCCGACATTATAGTGCGAATGGCAAGCCGGGGCTGGAAATGGGCCGGAAATGGGCGGTGGGCATGCGGACTCTTGACCTGGCTCACTTTTCTGCGGCACGCCGCCAGCGCTGGCGGATGGCGGCATTGGCCGGCTCGGACACGTAGCGGGCCACGAGGGCGGCAGCCAGCGCCGTTGCGGCCAGGAACAGCGCCAGCCACGGCAGGCGCTCGGCGTAGGCCAGGCCCGCCTTGTCGACCACATTGCGCATGCCGGCCAGCACGATGATATGGAACAGATAGAGTTCGTAGCTATGGCGGCCCAGCCATTGCAGCGGGCCGGGCCGTCGCTGGCTGGCCGGTCCGGCCGCCACGCTGCCAAGGATGAAGGCGGCGCTGGCCACGGCGACCAGGGTAAAACCGAACACCTCATGGCCGCCGATGCCGCGCACATACACGGCCGCCAGGGCCAGGCCCGCTGTCCAGCGCAAGAGTCGCCCGATCCGCGCGCCAGGTTGCCAGCGTTGCGTCAGCATGGCCGTCAGGCAACCGATGGCGATGGCGTCGAAGCAGGCGATATAGCCGTACATGAAGTCAATCTCGTTGTCCGCATGCAGGCTGCGATACACGGGGCCGGCGACGATGGCGGCGCCGCACAGCAGCATGATCGCCTGGCGCCGGCGCAGGATGCGGCATGACAAGGGCAGCAGCAGATAAAACATTTCCTCGACGGACAAGGACCAGTACACATTCAGGCAGTAATTGAAATAGCCGGCGCTTTGCATCAGCACGTTATGCCAGAAGGTCAGCACGGAGGCGATGGCGATGACGAAATAGCTGGCGGGCAAATCCTTGCCGCCGTCCGAGTTGGCAAAGTAGGGCACGTCCAGCACGCCCAGCAGCACGATGATGGACAGCGCCAGCAGCAGCGATGGCAGCAGGCGGGCAATGCGGTAGAGATAAAACGCCGCCAGGTCGATGCGCGCCAGGTCGCCCCAGCGCTGCAGCGAGGTCGAGGTGATCAGGTAGCCGGAAATGACGAAAAACATGGTCACGCCGTAATTGCCCTGGTAGGCGGCGCGCAGCAGCCAGGCGGGCAGGATTTCGAGCGGGCTGTTCTTCAAGCCGTAGGCGAGGGCGAAGTGCAGCAGCAGCACTCCCAGGATGGCGGCGCCGCGCAAGGCGTCGATATGGTGGTTGCGGGTATTCAATGGTTTCCTTGTCAGCCGGTCTGGTGACTAATGGGGCAATTATGCGACATGTGTCGCTTGCCGGTCAACGATTTTACAGATAGTCGGTAGCGAATGCGGCAACGGGGCACGGGCAGGGAAGTCTTGCGTGTATGATATTGCCGAACAGAATTGTTGGGCATCTGTCATCTTGCGGGAGCGCTTCTTGTGCCTGCCAGCCCATGAATCTGCGTGCACGATTCCTGCCGCCACGATGCCTGACCCACAGCGAAAGGTAATAAAGATGTATAAAACAGTGCGCGACTTGTTCCTGCATTTCAAGGAAGCCGTCCCATTCCGCCTCGTCCCCGCCCTGATCTGCACCGCTTTGCTCGTGAGCATGCTATTGCTGCCGGCGCCGGACGGCTTGACGCCCAAGGCCTGGGGCCTGGTGGCGATTTTCCTCACCACCATCCTGGCGATCATCCTGAAAGTCATGCCGATCGGCGTGATGGCCATGATGGCCATCGTCATCGTGTCGCTGTCGCAAGTGACGTCGACCTCGTCCAAGGGCGCCATCACGGATGCGCTCAGCAGCTTTTCGAATCCATTGATCTGGCTGATCGTCGTGGCGATCCTGATTTCGCGCGGCCTGAAAAAGACGGGACTGGGCAGCCGCATCGGCCTGCTGTTCATTTCCTTGTTGGGCAAGCGCACCATGGGCATCGGCTATGGCCTGGCCATTTGCGAACTGGTGCTGGCGCCATTTACGCCCAGTAACACGGCGCGCGGCGGCGGCATCGTTCACCCCGTCATGAAATCGATCGCCAACGCTTTCGATTCGGACCCTGCCAAGGGCACGGAAAAGAAAGTCGGCACCTACCTGGCCCTCGTCAACTACCACGCCAACCCGATCACCTCGGCCATGTTCCTGACGGCCACGGCGCCCAACCCGCTGGTGGTCGACTTCGTGGCCAAGGCCAGCGGCCAGAGTTTCCACCTGACGTGGACCACCTGGGCCCTGTGCATGCTGTTGCCGGGCCTGGTCTGCCTGCTGCTGATGCCTTTGATTATTTATTGGCTGTCGCCGCCGGAACTCAAGGCCACGCCGGACGCCGTCACCTACGCCAAGGCGGAATTGAAAGGCATGGGCCCGCTGTCGCCGTCGGAAAAAGTCATGCTGGGTACCTTCGCCCTGTTGCTGCTGCTGTGGGCCAACGTGCCCGCCATGCTGTTCGGTCCCGCGTTTTCGCTCGATGCGACGGTGGTGGCCTTTGTCGGCCTGTTCGTGCTGATCATCACGGGCACCATCGACTGGGATGACGTGCTGTCGGAAAAGAGCGCCTGGGACACTTTGGTGTGGTTCGGCGCGCTCGTCATGATGGCCGAGCAACTCAACAAGACGGGCGTGATCGCCTGGTTCTCGGCCGGCATGAAGGCGGCGATTGTCGCCAGCGGCATGGACTGGCTGCCGATCGCCGGCGTCCTGGTGCTGGTGTTTGTCTTCTCGCATTACTTCTTCGCCAGCACGACGGCCCACATCAGCGCCATGCTGCTGGCCTTCCTGACGGTGGGCCTGCACCTGATCCCGGCCGAATACCACGTACCGTTCATGCTGATGATGACGGCCGGCTCGGCCATCATGATGACACTGACCCACTATGCGACGGGCACCTCGCCCATCATCTTCGGCAGCGGCTTCGTGACCATGGGCAACTGGTGGAGAGTCGGCTTCATCATGTGCGTGGTGGAACTGCTGATCTTTGCCGTCGTCGGCACGACGTGGTGGAAGGTGCTTGGCTACTGGTAAGTGGTAAGTGGTCAGGCGGCGCGGTTGCCGATCTCGATGCCATGCGGACCCACGGGCGGGCGTTGCACGCCCGATTCGAAGCGCTGGAAGGCTTCGCGCAAATGGTCTTTCAGCAAGGTTTCGTCCCAGGGCTTGGTGATGAACTTGTACACCGAGCCTTCGTTGATGGCCGCCGTGACCGAATGCAATTCGGGGTAGCCGGACAACATCACGCGCACGATCTCCGGATAGATACCCTTGATGCGGCGCAAGAGTTCGTTGCCGGACATGCCCGGCATGCGCGCATCCGTGAGGATCACGCCCACGGCATTGGCGGCCACCAGTTCCAGCGCTTCCTGCGGCTTGCTGGTGCTGAGTATCTGGTAGCCTTCCTTGCGCAGCGAGCGGCGCAGGGCGGACAGGATATGCTCTTCGTCGTCCACCAGCAGCAGCACGCGCTGCGGCGCTTCGGCATGGCAGTTCTCGGGCGGCAGATGGGTGCCCGCATGCAGCATCAGATCCATCTCGGCGCCCGGCAGCGGGCGGCTGAAGTAATAGCCTTGCATGGCGTCGCAGCGGTTGGTATTGAGAAATCCCAATTGCCCCTCCGTTTCCACGCCTTCAGCCACCGTCGTCATGTGCAGCGACTTGGCCATGGCGATGATGGAGCGGGTCAGCGACGCGCCATCCACGCTGTCGGTCACGTCGCGGATGAACGATTGATCGATCTTGACCACGTCGATGGGGAACTGCTTGAGGTAGGACAGGCTGGAATAGCCGGTGCCGAAGTCGTCCAGCGACAGGGTGACGCCGATTTCCTTCAACTGTTCCAGCGCCTTCACCACGAGGTCGCGGTTTTGCATCAGCACGCTCTCCGTCAGTTCCAGTTCCAGGCAGTGGGCCGGCACGCCGCTGTCGGCCAGCACTTCGCGCACCAGCTGCGGCATATCGGCCTGGCGGAACTGGCGCGCCGACACGTTGACGGCCATCGTCAGGTGCGTAAAGCCGTAGGCATGCCAGACGCCCAGCTGCGCGCACGCCGTGCGCAGCACCCATTCGCCGATGGGCACGATCATGCCCGTTTCCTCGGCCAGGGGAATGAAGCGGTCCGGCGGCACCAGGCCGATGCCGTCGCGGCGCCAGCGCAGCAGCGCTTCCATGCCATAAATCTTGCCGCTGGTGAGGTCGACCTTGGGCTGGTAGTGCAGTTCCAGCTCGCCCAGCGCCAGCGCCTGGTGCAGCGCGTGTTCGATTTCGGCCCGCTCCTCCACCAGCACGCCCATCTTGTGGTTGTAGAACTGGTAGCCGTTGCGGCCCTTGTCCTTGGCGCTGTAGAGGGCGGCATCGGCCGTCTTGAGCAGCATGTCGCCGCTGTCGCCGTCGGACGGAAACACGCTGGCGCCGATGCTGGTGCTCACGTGCAGGGTATGCTCGCCCAGCACGAAGGGATCGGCGAACACCGCCAGCACTTTTTGCACGATCTGTTCAGCCGTCACGATGTCGGGCAGGTCCGTCAGCAGGAGGACGAATTCGTCGCCGCCCTGGCGTGCCACGGTGTCACCCTCGCGCACCGCCAGCTTCAGCCGCCGGGCCACTTCCCGCAGCAGCGCGTCGCCCACCGGGTGGCCGTAGCTGTCGTTGACGAACTTGAAACGGTCGAGGTCCAGCATCAGGGTGGCCAGGTGCAGGCGGGTGCGGCGGGCATGGGCGATGGCCTGGCCGATGCGGTCGTTCAGCAACTGGCGGTTGGGCAAGTCCGTCAGCGCATCGTGGTTGGCCAGGTATTCGATGCGCAATTGCTGCAGCTTGCGTTCCGTGATGTCCTGTACGGTGCCGCGCATCAGCAGCACCTGGCGGCCTTCGCGCACGGCTTCGGCCTGGTGAAAGACGATGCACTCGCCGCCGTCCGGCTGCAGCACCTTGTGTTCCAGGCCGTAGCTGGTGCCGTTCGCATGCAGTTCCATGAAGGCATCGAGCAGCAGCGGTCGCTGGTCTTCCGGCAGGCATTGCAGCAGGCGGTCGAAGCTGGTGGGCCCGGAATCGGCGTCCAGGCCCAGGATGCGCAACAGCTCCGGCGACCAGTAGCCGTCACCGCCGGCGACCCGGTATTCCCAGTTGCCGAGGCGGGCCAGCGCCTGCGCGTGGTTCAGGCTTTCCTGGATACGGCTCAATTCGGTGAGCGCGCTGCTGGCCCGCAGCAGGTAGCGCAGCCGGTGCGCCAGCAGCCGCCATTGCATCGGTTTGGAGATAAAATCGCTGGCGCCCGCTTCCAGCGCCTGCTTGATGGAGTCATCGTCGTCGTTGCCGGTCAGCACGACGATGGGCACATGCGCGCCGCCGGGCAAGCGGCGCAGCTGCTGGCAGCATTCGAAGCCGCTCATGCCGGGCATGGCGACGTCGAGCAGGATCAGGTCGGGCACGCCGCGCTGAAAGGCGGCCAGCGCTTCCAGGCCGCTGGCCGCTTCCTCGATGCGGAAGCCTTCCGGTTCCAGCGCTTCCGTCACCAGGATGCGCGTCATGGTGTCGTCATCGACCACCAGGACCAGTGCTTGCGGGGGCAGTGCGGTATTCATATGGCTTCCTTCTCAATGGCCAGGGCGGCGAGGACACGGTCGAGTTCTTGCTGGATGCCGCGGATATGGTTGAGCGCGCTGCCGACGTCATTGCCGCGCGCGTATTGTTCGATTTCACGGCAGGTGGCCGACAAGCCCAGCGCGCCCACGTTGGCGCAGCTGGACTTGAGCGTATGCGCCGCCAGCTGCAGGGCCGCGGTATCGCTGGCCTCGGCGGCCACTTCCAGCTGGCCCAGCAGGCGCGGCGCGTCGCTGTAGAACAGGTCAATGATGCGGCCCAGCACGTCGGGACGGCCGGGACGCCGCATGGCGCGCAGGTTTTGCAGGGCGGCGGCGTCGAGGATGGAGGCCGATTCCACCGGCGCCGCCTCCGTGGTTACTGTAGGCGTCTCGGCTGTGGCCGGCGCGGCGGGCGACGGGCGCCAGCGGGCCAGCATCGCCAGCAGGGCGGCGCGCGTGTACGGCTTGGCCAGGTAGTCGTCCATGCCCGCGTCCAGGCACAGTTCGCGGTCGCCGAGGATGGCGTTGGCCGTCAGGGCAATGACGGGTGTGCGGACACGGCCTTGCTCGGCCTCCATGCGGCGCAAGCGCCGCGTCGCTTCAAAGCCGTCCATTTCCGGCATCTGGCAATCCATCAGGATCACGTCGAACGGGTAGCGCTCCCACAGGGCCAGCGCGCGCCGCCCGTTGTCGGCCGGCGTCGCTTCGTAGCCGCTATCTTCCAGCATGGCCAGGGCGATTTCCTGGTTGATGGCGTTGTCTTCCACCAGCAGCATGCGCAGCGGCGCCTGGCCTGCGTCTACGGTGTCCGCTGGCGCGGGCACGGCAGGCAGGGCAGCACTCGTTGGCGCCAGGGTAGTGTAGCCGCACACGGCTTCGATGCAGTGGCGCAGTTCCAGCGCCCGCACGGGCTTGGTCAGACAATATGCCACGCCCAGCGCCGTTACCTGGCGCAACTCGGCCGAGGCATCGAGTGAACTGAGCATGATGATTTTCAGGGCCGCCAGGCCGGCGTCGGCCTTGATCGCCCGCACCAGCTCGGGGCCATCCATGACGGGCATGCGCATGTCGATGATGGCCAGGTCGAACGGGCGCCCGCCGCGCAGCGCGCCTTGCAGCAGGCCCAGCGCTTCGGCCCCGTCGGCGGCGCTGGCGGCGGCCATCTGCCACTCGATCGCATGCTGCAGCAGGATCGTGCGGTTGGTGGCATGGTCATCCACGATCAGCACGTGCAAGGCGCCCAGCGACACGCGCGGCGGCGGCGCCGGCGGCGCGTCCTCGGGCGCCACGGTGCCCACGGCAACAGTGACGGCAAAGCTGGACCCCTGGCCCGCCACGGATTTGAGCACAATGTTGCCACCCATCATTTCCACCAGCTGCTTGATGATGGCCAGGCCCAGGCCCGTGCCGCCGTATTTGCGCGACGTGGTGCTGTCGGCCTGGCGGAAGGGCTGGAAGACGGCGGCGGCCGCCTCCGGCGCCATGCCGATGCCCGTGTCGCGTACTTCCAGGCGGATCTGGCCGGCGGCGGGACAGCTGACATCGACGGAAATCTCGCCCCGTTCGGTAAACTTGGTGGCGTTGTTGAGCAGGTTGGTGAGGATCTGGCGCAGGCGCACGGGGTCGCCGCGCACGTGCTGCGGCACGTCGGAGGCGATGCGGCAGGTAAATTCGATGGCCTTGCGCTGGATGCCGTTGGCAAACAGGGCCACGACATCGTCGATCACCTGGCGCAGGTCGAAGGGGATATGTTCGAGCACCAGCTTGCCCGCCTCGATCTTGGAAAAATCGAGAATATCATCGATGATGCTCAGCAGGCTTTCGCCCGAGCGGTGTACCGTGTGCACGAAACGCTGCTGCTTGGGACTGAGTTCCGTGCGCTGCAGCAATTCCGTCATGCCCAGCACGCCATTCATCGGCGTGCGGATCTCGTGGCTCATCTTGGCCAGGAATTCCGACTTGGCGCGGTTGGCGGCGTCGGCCTCGGCCTTGGCCTGCTTGAGCGCCAGGTCGCGCTGTTCGACGTGCTCGAGCATGCCGTTAAAGCCCATGATCAATTGCCCTAGTTCATCGCTGCCATGCTGCGCCACGCGCACGGACAGCGGTTTGCCGCCGCGGATATGGGCAATCGCATGGGACAGGTGCGCCAGCGGCCTGGCGATGGAAGCGCTGATCAGCCCCGTGATGGCCACGCAGGCCAGCAGCAGAATCAGTCCGATGCCGAGAATCAGCACGAAGGCATGGCGCACGCCGTCGCGCACCTGGGCCACCGCGTCCTGCTGCTGCCCCGTGATGCGCGCCACTTGCTGCGCCGAATAGGCGGCCTGTTCGCGCTCGAAGGCGCGCACGTGGTCGATGACCTCGTCCAGCGCCTTTTCGCTGTCCAGTACGCTGCCCTTGGCTTGCACCAGCCGCTGTCCCGACCGCTCGACCTTGTCCAGGTAAGTGTTGACGCCGCGCGTTTCGGCCAGCAAGCCCAGCTGGCCTATGCTTTGCAGCAAGGTTTGCATGGTGGCCATGTCGCCGTGCAGGGCGCTGATGTGCAGGGCGATATCGTCGCCCAGGCGCGTGACGTCGCCGGCGGCCGTGGCCAGCATGACTTCGCCCACGCCGATGCTGATGGCGTCGACGGCCAGGTTGATTTCGCCGCTGGCGTCCTCGATGCGGGCCGAAGTACGCATGTAGCGGTTGGCCTGCGCCAGGCGGTTGCGTCCGATGGCCAGCTGCAGTTCGATGGGATCGAGTTCCTCGGCCAGGCGCAGGAGCGTGGAGGCCAGGGTGGCGCTGACTTGTTCCTTGAGCGCCGCATAGTGCGCCTGCTGCGCCGCGCTGGCGCCGCCCTCGGCCAGCAGTCCGGCGCGCAAGGCCAGCAAGCCGGTGGCGGGATCGAGCATCTGGCGCGCCGTGGCCAGCAGCTTTTCCCGCAGCGCCTGCTGGGCCGGGCTGATGCCGCGCTCGCCGCTTCCCGCCAGATGCGCGACGGCCGCCGTCAGCCGTTCGCGCAAGGGGGCGATACGAAAACGGTTCTTCACGGCCTCCGTTTCGGCCAGCGCAATCTGCATGTCGAGGATGCTCTTGCGCAAGTCGGTCAGGTAGCGCGCGTTCTCGTTCAGGCGCTGGCTTTCCAGCTGCACTTCGGCGGCGGTGGCCTGAGCCTGGCTGTCGACCAGGCGGATCTTGCCGCGCGCACCCTTGGCGGCGGCCTTGATCTGCGCCAGCACCTGGCGCATTTCCGTCGCCTGCGCCTTGTAATAAGCCTCGTTTTCCAGGCGTTTGCGCACGGCCACGCGCATGCGCTGGAATTCCTGCTCGAAGGCCGAGTGGTAGCGGGGCGTTTGCAACTCGCCGTGACGCCGCAATTGCTGGCTGATGCTCTCGGCGGCTTGGATATTGGCGACGATCTTGCTTGATACCTGCTCCAGCTGCGCCAGGTCTTCCGCCTTGCCCAGCTCGAAAAAATCCGACGCCATGTCTTGCACGGTATAGCGCAGGCGCAAGACGTCCGTGTACAGCGGCACGGTCCGGTCGGTCAAGCCGTGCACATGGGTTTCGATGCCTTTCACCAGCAGCAGGCTGGCCGCCGCCATGGCCGCCACGCCGGCCAGCAGGACGCTGGTACTGATGATCAGCTTGGTCCTGATTTTCATGCCAGGCTCCAGGTCGCGCAGGGCAGGGGAGCGCGCATCACTTCGCGCCAGGGTCCGGGTCGGCCGGAACGATCCTGCCGTCGGCGATGCGGGTCAGGAAGACGGCTGTCGACGCCTGGTGGTTGTCGGGCCGCAGCGTCACCCGCATGCCGCCCAGGTCGAGCCGGTCAAACGTTTCGAAGCTCTGGATCAGGCGCTCGCGCGTGAGGTCGGCGCCCGCGCCGCGCAGCGCCGCCACCATCAGGGTGGCCGAGATGCAGCCTTCAAAACTGACGAAAGACAGCCTGGCCGCCGGCACATGCCTGGCCAGCAGCGCGGCGCAGTCGGCGGCAATCGGCAGCGTGCGGTCTTCCGGCAGCGGCACCACCTGGGAAATGACGATGTTGTCGCCTGCCTTGCCCAGCAATTGCAGCAGGCTGTCCGTGCCGACAAACGATACCGTGGCCAGGGCCGCCTTCAGCCCGGTCTGGCTTGCCTCGCGCACGAACGCGGCCACCGGCGTGTAGGGCCCGGCCATGATCACGGCTTGCAGGTCGTGTCCGATCAGGGCCGCCAGTCCCGCCTTGACGGCCGTCGTGCCGCGCTGGAAGGAACCCTTGGCGACGAGTTCCATGCCGCGCCGTTGCAGGGCGCGCACAGTGCCGTCGAGTACGGCATTGCCGAAGCCGTCGTCCTGGTACAGCACGCCAAAGCGCTTGACGCCGCGGCTGGTGAAATACTGCACCAGGGCATCGGATTCATCGTCATAACTGGCGCGGAAGTTGATAATTTCATGCACCACGGGGCGGCGCAAGGTCATCGCCCCCGTAAACGCGCCCACCAACGGCACCTTCATTTCCCGGACGATAGGGATGACGGCGTTGGTGGTCGGCGTGCCCACGTTGCCGAACAGGGCGAACACCTGTTTTTCCTCTACCAGCCTGAGCGTTTCGCTGATGGCGCGGTCCGGATCGTAGCCATCGTCGGCAACCACCAGTTCGATGCTGCGGCCATGGATGCCGCCGCGCTGGTTCGCTTCCTGGAAAACGGCCGTCGCGCCGTCGAGCATGGCTTTCCCCAGCCCGGAGGCCGCCCCCGTTTGCGCATTGACCATGCCCAGCCGGATGTGCGTATCGGTGACACCCGGTTCGGCGGCGTGGACCATGCCGGCCACGAGGGTGATAGCGAGCCAGCAGCATTCCGGGAAAACGCGCATGAGCTACCTTTATGGAGGTTGACCGGTATCAAGAGGCACACGGTTGACAACGAGTATGGAGTAAATTGCCAACGAAAAACTCACACATAGTCACAGCGCGGAAAGCAGTTCAAATATGCCTCAAGACTCAGGTAGTTGCACCACCACCTTGCCCCGTGCGCGGCCCTGCGCCAGGTAGGCCAGCGCCTGTTTCGCCTCAGTAAAAGGAAACACCTTGTCGATGACGGGGCGGATGCTTCCCGCCTCGAGCAGGGCGGCGATCTGTGCCAGCTGGCCGCCGTCGGGACGCACGAAGTGAAAGGCATAGCTGGCGCCGCGCCGCTGCGCCAGGCCGATGATCTTGCGGCTGAGCAAACCAAACACCAGTTTCAGCACCACGTTCATGCCGCGCGCGCGGGCAAAGGCGGCGTCCGGCGGGCCGATCAGCGACACGACGTGGCTGCCCGGTTTGACGATGTGCAGGGCTTTTTCCAGCCCGTCGCCGCGCACCGTGCCCAGTACGGCGTCGTAATCGCGCAGCACCTCTTCGAACGGCTGTTGTTTGTAGTCGATGACTTCATCGGCGCCCAGGCCGCGCACCAGTGCCACGTTCGCCGTGCTGGTGGTGGTGCCCACGCGGGCGCCCAGGTGTTTGGCCAGCTGGATGGCGAACGTGCCGATGCCGCCGGAACCGGCCGGGATGAACACTTTCTGGCCGGCCTTGAGTTGCATGCGTTCCTGCATGGCTTGCCACGCCGTCAGGCCCACCATGGGTATCGACGCCGCCTGCACGAAATCGAGGTTGGCCGGCTTCAGCGCGGCCGCCTGTTCCGGCACGACGGCGAATTCGGCCAGGCTGCCGTGTGGCGTGTCGAAAATACTCGCATACACGGCGTCGCCCACTGTAAAACGCGTGACGCCGCTGCCGACGGCCACGACCACGCCGGCCAGATCGCTGCCCAGGGTGGCCGGCAAGCGCATTTTCAAGATCGGCTTGAAGTCGCCCTTGGGAATCAGATTGTCGATGGGGTTCAGGCCCACGGCGTGCACCCGCACCAGCAATTCGCCGGGACCGGGCGTGGGGCGGGGCAGTTCCACAAATGCCACGTGATCGGGGCCGCCGTATTTTTTCAGTTGCAGAGCTTGCATGCTGTTCTCTTTGTCAGGTTGAATGAAATGCCCGCGTTCACGCCAGGCGCAGGTCCTTGCGCAAGCCGGCGTCCAGCAGCGACGCCGGCATGAAACGGCGCATCAGGCGCAGGCGCGCGGCCAGCGGCCCGGCCGTGTAGCGCAATTTTGGCTCGCTTGCCTGCGCCGCCGCCAATACGCTGTCGGCCACGATGGCAGGGTCATCGGCGCCGGCCATCAGCGTTTGCAGCCGGCTTGTGACGGCCGCGCTGACTTGCCGGTAGGCCGACAGCGGCGTATCGGGCGCCAGCAGATTGGCTTCGAACGTGGTTTTCGTATAGGCCGGTTCGATGACGCTGGCGCGGATGCCCCAGCCGCGCACTTCATGGTCGAGCGATTCAGTGTAGCCTTCGATGGCGTGCTTGGTGGCCGAATACAGCGCGCCGTAGGGCATGGGCAAAAAGCCCACGACGGAACCGATATTGAGGATGCGTCCGCCGCCCTGGGCCCGCATGTGCGGCAGCACGGCCAGGGTCATGCGCACGACGCCAAAGAAATTCGTCTCGAAGATGGCGCGCGCTTGCGCGATGGAACTTTCTTCGGCGCCGGCCGGGGCCACGCCGAAGCCGGCGTTATTCACCAGCAGGTCGATGCGGCCCTCGCGCTGCATTACCTCTGCCACGGCGGCAGCGACGGACTCCTCGCTGGTGACGTCGAGCGCCAGCATGGCGTATTGCTGGCCAGGGAGCTGCGCGCCGCTGCGGCTGGTGCCGTACACGGTATAGCCCGCTTGCGCCAGGCGCCGGGCCGTGGCCGCACCGATGCCGGACGAGGCGCCGGTGACCAGGGCAATCTTCTTGTTGTTCATGATGTTCCTTCAGTGGTTGACAGCGTGGAATACAAAATATGACGATCATCATATTCTGGTTTGAAAAAACCCCGGGACGGATCAAGGCCCAGGGCGGTACGGCTAAGCTGGTGTCTGAAACTGCGCCAGGGTGGCCGCGCACAGCGCGTCCGACAGGGCCGGCTCGTCGACGGCGCGCGCCAGAATGGTGGTGCCGATCATGGCGCATACCGTCGCCATGGCCTGTGCGTGCGCTTCCGGCTGGCCCCAGTTTGGCATCTGGCGCGCGAACAGGTCGATCATTTCCTTGATGTGGATGGTGGCGGCGCGGCGCACCTCGGGTGCCTGGCGCGGCATTTCCGAACCCAGCGCCGAGACGGGGCAACCCACCTCGATGGCGGCGATGTGTTCGGGCGACAAATACGCGGCCAGCATGGCCTGCAGCGCCTGGCCAGCCGGGGCGGCGGCCGCCACCCGGGCTGCCAGCGCCACCGCTTCGGCGCCCGCGCGGTCGCCCGCTTCGACCAGCAGGGCGTCGCGCGAGGCGAAGTGCGCATAAAAGCCGCCGTGCGTCAGGCCCGCTTCCTTCATGATGTCGGCCACGCCCGTGCCCGCGTAGCCGCTGCGGCGGATGGCGCGCGTGGCCACTTCGACGATGCGTTCGTGGGTGGCTTCCTTGCGGCTTTGCGCCGAGGGTTTCTTGTTGGGTAAGTTCTGCATGACGGTCATCATATCGTACTTTTCAACACCGTGCACGCGACCAGCCGCGGCAGACGTTTCACCGCCGCGGCCGGTAGTTGAGGAGGGACTAGCTCTTCAGGCTGCAAAAGCTGGCATAGTGGTCCTGCGTGTAATAGCGCTCCACCAATTTGCGTTTCCCCTTCGGTGTCTGCACAAGCAAGACCGCACGATGCGAACCGGCTCCGCCATCGCCGCCGATCCCCAGATAGTATTCATAATAAACCTCGTCCTTGCCGGCGGCGGGAAGGCGGCCCTCATTGTTATTGAAGACGGTATTGCCGGGACCACCGGCGACCGCGCTCGTTTTCGCATTGCGGTAGGCGTCATATTCGCTGTTTTGCGGCGTGGGCAGGGTTTTGCTTGGCTCCCTTTTGCCGCAGTCGGGGATTTTCGCCGCAAAGGCGTGGGAAGAGAGCAGGGCGCCTGCCACAATAAGACCCAGCGACCAGCTAGTTGCGCGTGAAGTTTTCATCGATATGCTTTCGTTGGTGGAACGTTCAATGGATGGGTTGCTTCCGATACGGCCAATGTCCGGCTGGCCGGCATAAATCTCTGCAATAGCGAATATAGTTAAATTTTTGAAAATATTACTATTCAATTGTCACGCACCGTTGTTGAACAGCCCCGTAGTCCAGTCGATGAACGCCCGCATCGCAGGGGAAAGAAAGCGCTGGTGGGGGTAGAGCAGCGATACCGGCACGGGCGCCGGCCGCCTGTCGGCCAGCACCTCGACCAATGTTCCGGCCTGCAAATGGCCGCTTACGAGGATCTCGGCCAGCTGCATCAAGCCGTGGCCGGCCAGGCCCAGCTCGATGTACAGCCCCGTCTCATTGACGGCGACCGTGCCGGGGAGGGGAACGGTGATACTGGCCCCGTCGTCGATGAACTGCAGCTCGCCGCCGCGCCGCGGCGTGCTGGAAAAGTAGTGGACGGCCCGGTGTCCATGTACATCTTCCAAAGTTGCGGGAACGCCGTGCTCGGCCAGGTAGGACGGCGCCGCGCAGGTGATCCAGCGCAGTTCGCCCAGCCGGCGCGCGACCAGCGTCGAGTCTTCCAGGCTGCCGGTGCGGATGACGCAATCGACGCCTTCCTGTATCAAGTCGACCTGGCGGTCATTGACGCCGATCATCAGGTAGATATCGGGGTAGCGTTGCTGGAATTGCGCCAACTGGGGCAGGATCACGGCTTGGGCGATGCCGCCAGGCATATCCACGCGCAAACGTCCTTGCGGGCGCTCGCTGGAACCCTGCAGGCTCGCTTCGGTGTCGGCGATCAGGTCGAGTATCTCTCGGCAACGATGAAAGTAGCGTTCGCCCTCCGGTGTCAGGCTGAGGTTTCTGGTGGAACGGTTCAGCAGGCGCGCCTGCAAATGTTGTTCCAGCCGCTTGATGATGCCGGTGACCGACGAGGCAGGCAAGCCCAGGGTCTCTGCCGCGCGCACAAAACTCTTGCTCTCGACCACGCGGAGGAATACCTGCATTGCTTGTACGCGGTCCATGTCTTGTCTTGTCTTGTTGGCAGTAGGGGAAACGGCACTATAACCCAACATTGTTCGGTTTTTCCGCATGCTGAAAACGCGGGGCGCCACTTTTCCCCCGTGCTTGCCTGCACTAGACTGCGTGCAATCCACTACCTATGGCAGGAAATCACGCATGTCTGAACAAGTCTCCCAATTGCTGGCTCCGCTGGCCCCAGTCCCGCACAAGATGCTGATCAAAGGCGCCACCATCATCAGCATGGATGGCAATGTCGGCAATGTACCCAGGGGCGATATCCTGATTGCCGATGGCACCATCGCCGCCATCGGCCAGAACCTGCAAGCCGACGACGCCGAAGTGATCGATGCCGCAGGGATGATCGCCATTCCAGGCATGGTCGATACCCACCGCCATTCCTGGGAAGGCCAACTGCGCCGCATCAACCCGAATGCGGCAACGCTCGAGGACTATTGCAACGCCACGCATTTTTCGTTCGCCAAATACTACCGGCCGCGCGACATTTACGTGGGCAATGTGCTCACGGCTCTGGGCTGCATCGACGCCGGCATCACGACCGTGGTCGACAATTCCCACAACAGCCGCACGGCGGCGCACTCCGACGCGGCGGTCGACGCGCTGCTCGATGCGGGCATCCGCGCCGTTCACGCCTCGGGGGCGCCCGTGTCGGGCGACTGGGATGAGGCGCATTGGCCGGGCAACCTGGCGCGCCTGCAGGCCAGGTATTTTACGAATCCCGACAGCCTGGTGACGCTGGCCATGATGGCGCAGCTGGAACCGGCGCAGTGGGCCGTCGCACGTCAATTGGGTATTCCCATCGTGACCGAGTTTTTTGGCGGCGGCATGGCGGCCGAACTGGAAAGCTTGCACCGGCAGGGACTGCTCGGCAGCGACAATATCTTCAATCACTGCACTTGTCTGCCGGAATCGGGCTGGCGCATCTTGCGCGAGGCTGGCGTGCGCGTCAATGTATGCCCGCGTTCGGATGCCCACTACGGTATCGAGGATGGCATGAACGCCTGGCAGGCGGCGCACCAGCACGGCATACGTCCCGGCCTCAGTGTCGACAACGAGACCTCGTACAGCGGCGACATGTTCATGGAAATGCGCGTGGCGTTCTACCTGCAGCGGGTGATGGGGCATCACCAGGGACATCGCCATGCGGCCGCGCCCACCGATGCGTTCCGCTTGCTGGAAGCTGCCACGATCGACGGCGCCGCGGTGGCGGGGCTGGAACAGCGCATCGGGAGTTTGACGCCAGGCAAGCAGGCCGACCTGGTGCTGATACGCACCGGCGACCTCAATCTTTACCCGGTCAATAACGCCATCGGTACCGTCGTGCACGCTGCTGAGCGCAGCAATATCGATACCGTCATCATTGGCGGGCGCGTGCGCAAACGGGGCGGCGTCGTGCTGGGCGTCGATCAGGCACAACTGCGCGCCGCGATCGACGAATCCTGTGCCCACCTGTTCAATGCCGCCGGTTACGAGCCCGATCTGTTTGCCGAGTCGTTCGCGCCGATCCACCAGGCGTAGGCAGCGCCCGCTGGACGCTGCCGTGCCCCGACTGCAGGATCAGGCCAGCTTGCGCTTGCCTGCGGAAACGCGGTTCCAGCCATAGCCGGCGACGATGATGGCCACGATGGCCGCCTGCGCCAGCAGGGTTTCCAGGGTAGGCAGGATGCCCAGCAGGTCGACGCGGATGAAATCGACGGGGCTGACGCCAACCCAGCCCGCTTCCTGCAGCGCGGCCACGCCTTTGCCCATCAGGATCACGGCCAGCACGGCCACGAAGGCGGACGTCCACGAGAAGAACTTGCCAATTGGCATGCGGGCGCTGGTGCGCAGCAAGGCCCAGGCGATCACGACCAGCAGCACGATGGCCACCAGGAAGCCGCCCAGCAAGGCGCCGCCATTGCCGTCCGCCGCCAGGGCGGAATAGAACAGCACGGTTTCAAAGACTTCGCGGTAGACGGCGATGAAGGCAAGGGCGAACAGACCCCAGGCGGAGCGCCGCGTCATGGCCGCCGTGAGTTTCTCGTGCAAATATTCCTGCCAGCGCCCGGCGCTGCTCTTCTGGTGCATCCACAAGCCCACGCTCAGCAGGACCAGGGCCGCGAACACGGAACCGAGTCCCTCGCTCACTTCCCGGCTGGCGCCGCTGATGGTGACCAGATACGTCGCCGCCACCCACGTCAGTCCGCCCGCCACCAGCGCGCTGGCCCAGCCCGCATGCACGTAGGCCAGCACGTCCTTGCGCTTGGCCTTGCGCAGGAAGGCGATGATGCCGATCACGATCAGCAGCGCTTCCACGCCTTCGCGCAGCAGAATCGTCAGGGCGCCGACGAAGGTCGTCATCGGGTCGGCCTTGGCGTCGCCCAGTTCCGCTTCCACGTGGGTAAACAGTTGCTGCAGTTTTTCACCGGCCGCTTCGGCATCGGCCACCGTGCCCTTGGCCACGGCGGAGCGGTAAGCCAGCATGGCGTTTTCCACGGCCAGCAGCAAGGATTTGTTGCGCGCGCCGACCATCGGCTCGATCGGCTCGAAGCCGTCCAGGTAGGCCGACAGGCCCAGGCGCGTGGCGCCCGCGCGGTCGCCCGCATGCATGGCGGCCAGGCTTTCGGCCAGGCGCAGACGCGACAGGGCCAGGCCGGCCGGCTTGTGCGCCTCGGCCTTGTCGGCATGGCTGCGCAAGTACGCCGTCAAGGCTTGCGCCTCGTCCGCGCCCAGCTTGGCGGCCACGGCTTCCTGCGTCAAGGTCGTCACGGCGGCCAGGTCCGCGTACAGTTTTTTGCTGCGCGGATCGTCCTGCCACAGCTTTTCGCCGCGCGCGCTGGCCGCCGCATCGTGCGACATGCCGCCGATATAGAAGGCCAGATCCCAGCGCTCGTTCTCGGACAGCTGGCCGAAACTGGCCATCGAGGTGCCGGCCACGCCTTGCGAAATGACCTGGTACAGCGCCATCAGGCTGCGCGACTGCGCCCGTTCGCCATCCGTGAAGGCGATCGGTTTCGGCTCCAGGCTGGCCGCCAGCGGACCATCGCCGCCGCCGGCCACGCCGTGGCAAGAAGCGCACTGGGCCGCATACAGAGCCGCGCCGCGCGCCAGGTTCGGCAGCACTTTCGGTGCCACGGGGATCGGGTAGGCGGCGATCAGCAAGCCATTTGCGTGGTGCGCCAGGCGCTTGACTTCCGCGCCGTCCGCCTTGGCGACGACGGCTTTGCGCAGGTCGGCGATGGCGGCGGCAATGGCCGCTTGCGAGGCGTGGGCGGGCAGGGCGGCGATCTGCGTCGTCGCGTTGTCCGTAAAGTCGAGCATTTCGGCGTATTCCGCCTCGCTGACCACTTTACCGTGCTCGACGGCGCCGCTGTAATCGACGGCAACGTAGTCAATCAATTGCCACAATTGCTTGGCGCCGGCGCCAGCATCGGTCGCTTGCGCGTGCGCGCCACCGGCCAGTAACAGGCTGAGGCTGGCGGCCACGAGCGGGTAGCACGCGAGCCATTTCTTGATAGAACTGAACATGATTCTCATTCTCATTTGTCGTTAACCCGGCGACTATAGGACAGACCGCGCAGGGTGTCAACGGCGCACGGGCCTTGTCCTGGACGATATTGCCGGTCAGGCGCCGAGCTGCTGTAGAGAATGGGAGGGGGAAGGCGGCTTACTGGCCGGATGCCTTCGCGTACAGGCCCTTGGCGACGGCGCTGTCCATGCCGTGCAGTTTCAGGCCACCCTTGACCACCCGAAAGTTCAGCGTCTGGAAGGCTTGCCCCCTGAGCCATTGGGCGTCGGTGACGGCGAATGCGGCGAGGCGTTCCTGCGCCCGCTCGGCTGGCACGGCCAGCCATTGATAATCGGCTTTGGAACCCTGGCGGCGCAAACCGGCCCGCACCCAGTGTTCCGACGCCGGCATGCGGACGATGGCGTCGCCGTTCGCCACACTCACGGCCGTGGCCGTTTTGCCGCTTTGCGCTTCGAACTTCACTTCCACGTCGGCCATCGGTCCCACTTGGGGGAAACCGACGATGGCCACCCACGTGCCCGCTTCGGCGGGTTTCTGGATGCGCATTTCCGATTCCTCGAACACGCGAAACTGCGGCTCCTTGCCGCCGTCGCCCGCCACCAGGGTTACCATGTCGCCGGCCACGCGCCACTCGCCGCTGGCTTGCTCGTCGGTATTGCCATAACTGAGCGTCCATTCGAACTTGCCATCCTTTTTCAGCAGCAGTTCGGAGCCCACTTCCATGACGCCTTGCAGATAATAGTGTCCGGGCAGCGAAGTCGCGGCGGGTTCCGCCGCGTTGGCCGCGCCAGCCGAAAAGGACAAGGCGAGGGCGGCGCAGGCCAGCAGGCCGGAGAGGGATTTCTTCATCGGTAGGTCCTCGGTGTGTCTTTATGGAATGCCATCATAGCAACATAAATTTACTTGCCGTCGCACGACACACCGGCATGCCGGCGTCGCGCTTACTTGCCGCTGAAATCGAGCACCACGCGCGAGGCAACCTTGCCGTGCTCCAGCCGGCTGAAGATCTCGTTGATGGCCGACAGCGGCTGCAATTCCACGCCGGCCTTGACCTTGCCCGTGGCGGCGAAGGCGAGCGCCTCGGCCATGTCCTGGCGCGTGCCCACGAAAGAGCCGCGTATCGTCACGCAATTGGCGACGACGTCGAACAGCGGCGTCGGGAAGTCGCCCGGCGGCAAGCCCACCAGCACGCAGGTGCCGCGTTTGCGCGTCATGGCCACGCCTTGTTGGAAGGCATCGATCGACGGCGCCGTGATCAGCACGCCGTGGGCGCCGCCCCCGGTCGCTTCGCGCAAGGCCGCGACGGGGTCGCCCTGGCGCGCATTGATGGTCACTTCGGCTCCCAGGGCGCGCGCATGCTCCAGCTTGCCTTCATCGATGTCGACGGCCGCCACGCGCAAGCCCATGGCCACCGCATATTCGATGGCCAGGTGGCCCAGCCCGCCGATGCCGGACACGGCCAGCCACTGGCCCGGCCGCGCGCCCGTTTCCTTGATGCCCTTGTAACTGGTCACGCCGGCGCAGATGATGGGCGCCGCCTGCACGGCGGATAGACCCGCCGGAATGTGCGCGACGTA
The DNA here is from genome assembly GCF_019345455.1 of Janthinobacterium sp. NKUCC06_STL. Taxonomy (NCBI): domain Bacteria; kingdom Pseudomonadati; phylum Pseudomonadota; class Betaproteobacteria; order Burkholderiales; family Oxalobacteraceae; genus Janthinobacterium; species Janthinobacterium sp. NKUCC06_STL. The sequence continues at coordinate 485,111 of NZ_JAHKQY010000002.1, read as the reverse complement.
GCGCGGGTCGGCCAGGATGTACTCGGCAAAGCCGCCATTCTTGGTGTAGCCGCCGAATTGCGCCTCGGCGCACACGGTTTCCCAGGCTGCCAGGCAATGTTCGCAATGGCCGCACGCCGAGTACAACCAGGGCACGCCGACCCGGTCGCCCAGCTGCACTTCCGTTACGCCCGTACCCACGGCCACCACCAGGCCGATGCCTTCGTGGCCGGGAATGAACGGCGGCGTCGGCTTGACGGGCCAGTCGCCGCGCGCCGCATGCAAGTCCGTGTGGCACACGCCGCACGCTTCCGTCTTGACGAGGATCTGGCCGGGGCCGGGCACCGGCACGGGGACGTCGCGCAGCACCAGCGGCTGGCCCAGTTGCTCGACAACGGCGGCTTTCATTGTTGTGGGTATCATATTATTCCTTGTGAAGTGGCTAATGCGTAGTGGAGGATGCTGGACGCAGGGTGCAGAACAAAGTCTTGCGAATGATCATATTCTGCTGCACACGATACGAAAATTGATTGATCCACATCAACTTATACGGGAAGCGATGGCATGTGCTCAGATGGAAAACAAGCTTACATTAATTCCATAATTCGACTATTATGGAATAATTGAAGAAGGAAACCACCATGCATGACTTGCCCAACATCAGCGCGGCCCACCTCGACACGCCGACCCTCGATAAACTTGCGCCGCTGGCGGTGGCGACGCATGCGCCGCGCATCCTCTTGCTGTACGGCTCGCTGCGGGAACGCTCGTTCAGCCGTTTGCTGACCCTGGAAGCGGAGCGGCTGCTGCGGCATTTCGGCGCCGAGACGCGGGTGTTCGACCCGCATGGCTTGCCCATGGTCGACAGCGTCGGCCCTGACCATCCCAAGGTGCGGGAACTGCGCGAACTGTCGCTGTGGTCGGAAGGGCAGGTGTGGTGCAGCCCGGAGCGTCATGGCGCCGTGACGGGCGTGTTCAAGTCGCAGATCGACTGGTTGCCGCTGGAAATGGGCAGCGTACGCCCCACGCAGGGACGCACCCTGGCCGTGATGCAAGTGTCGGGCGGCTCGCAATCGTTCAACGCCGTCAACGGCTTGCGCGTGCTGGGTCGCTGGATGCGCATGGTGACGATCCCGAACCAGTCGTCCGTCGCCAAGGCATACCAGGAATTCGACGACAACGACCGCATGAAGCCGTCGCCATACTACGACCGACTGGTCGACGTCATGGAGGAATTGTATAAATTCACCCTGGTGGTGCGCGACCGTTCGGATTACCTGACCAGCCGCTACAGCGAACGCAAGGAATCCATGCCGGCAGACGTGTGCGCCCTTGCCGCGGAGGCCATGGTGCACGAGGCGCCGGGCAAGTAGGCTATCAATGGTCTATTAATAATGACTTCCAGCAATGTTTGACTTGGAAAAGTCAATTCAAAAGCCGCTATGCATCCTGCGGCGATACTGCCGGTTCCGGATGGCGGTGTCCCATTGCTGTATCAGCAGCGCCAGGGCAGGCGCCACCTGGGCCGGGTCTGCTTGCCCTGGCTCAGTCGTCGCAGCTGATACTTCACCATCGCCATATACGCGATCAACTGTGGCGTGCAAGGATCATGGAAAGCATGGGTATAGCCGGTAAAAATTATCTACCAGGCTGGCTTCGCAGGAAGTGGCCGCGTTTTCCGGTGGTCATGAACGCCCATCAGGGGAAGGGGCTAAGCAGTAGATTTGTTCGCGCCAGTGATGATTCGGCCAATCTCGTACAGCGCGCCCATACGATAATTCGACACCGGAGCCAGGCGAGCCTGAGAAAGGGTGTCGATGTAGTATTCACCATCGCAATGGACCCTAGACAGTAGTGGCGTGAGGTCACACACATCAGTCGGCGTAGCTTCACCCTCTCCGCTCAAGATACCCGCCGCGATCGAGTGATTGCCACCGTTGACGATCCCGAAGTTCCATGGAAGGATCAGCGCGATCGAGTGATTGCGATCCTGCTCCCAGTTTCCCATTTTTTTTCCTTCTCCAATAAACGCCAAGGCGTCCGTGAAACGGTCGCGCTGCCAAGGCGTCGTCAGCACTATATCGCGCGAGAACTTGATTCGATAGCTCTTTGCCTCGTGTCGCAGGCAATCGCGCTCTTCAAATATAGAGAAAAAACTGTCCTGAGAGAATAGTCGCCATATTGCTATTTCACCAACTGCGGCGTGCTCCATGCGTTCAGCGACCGACAAAATGTGCTCTGATTGCAGCGGGCGAAGGATGGCGGTAACTAGAGAGCGCAGCCCAGCGGGATTTACCTTGTGAATCTCATGCGCTTGGCCGACCAAGAGTCGAAATGCATTCAGTTCGTCATCGCTGACTCCGCTTTTGGATGTTCTTTTCAACGTCGAAGTGCGATCTGCCGACAGAAGATCGCGGAACCAGCTCAAGATAGGCAGGATGGCCTTGTATACAGTAGGGCGGCTGCTAACGGACGGACTATCAACGCGTTTCGGGGCGCGATCCATACTAAGCATAAGAAATCCTCATCAAGCAGGTAAAGTCAGGTTATTCAAATATACCTGAAAAGATTTCCATATGGATATGTTTGACAGTTAAAAGAAACTTAAACTGCCTATACAATAAAATAATCATAAACAATATCATTATGTCGTGGTTATTGAAGAACAGGCCCGTGGTGCATTTCATTTTCATGTAGCCGTCGCTGGGCGGCAAATGTACGCGCTGCTGCGCTCCATCTGGCAAGGCATCCTGGGACGCGGCCCGAGCGGTGAACAGATGGGGCAAGTCCACGTCCGCGATCCGCACCGTTTCGGATTTGGCGTGGCAGGAGCGCACAAGATCGCCAGCTACATAGCGAAATACTGCGGCAAGGAAATGCAGTGCAGGGCGCTTGACCAGAAGCGCTACTTCCGCTCCAGGGGCATCGTGGTGCCGGAAATCGATGTATGGCCGGTACCGTTTTGTACAAACATGCCGCGCGCGGCGCAGGTCGCATTCCAGGCGTTATCCGGTCATTGCATGGACGGCCTGCAGACCTGGTGCAACAACAATCTCGGCGTCGTGTACCTGGCGACCGCACCGGGGTTGCCACAAGTGGTGGACGATTGTCCGTTCTGACAGTTACTCCACCTTAATTGAAGAGGAAGAGGGACGTGACATGGCAAATTTTGATAAAAATTCACTGCGGATACTGGCGCAATCGAGGATGAGTTTCGCAATCAGTACTGGATAATCCGCAATTCCAGGCGTACCAACTGGCGGGCGGTCAACCGGACCAGGGTGCTTGGCGATTTCATGTACATGCTTGGAGTACCGAAATGGGCGGTGCAACAGGCACGCGACTGTTTGCGTTTACGTGTATGTGAACGATCCTTTAAAGATGATATTCGTTGCCATGGGCTGTGCGCTCGCGCCCAAAGAGGTGATTTTAATGTGTGATTTGATTGAAAAAGAAGATAAAATAAAGAAAGCATATTTTTAATCTATTTAAAATTACCTTTTGAAATTTGGATACATATCATATGAAATTTATAATTATTAAAAGATCCGTTTCCCCTCCCGCAACTGGAAAAAATACAGTTTACTTAAAGGTGGACAACTGGAATGATTATTCTTTTGTTACTCAATTTTTCATGTTGGTACATGATGAGAATGGAATACTCAGAAATATTGGAAATGTGAAAATCGGTTTCAAAGGACAAACTATAGATATAGAGACCTATGTGAAAATTGGAGAGGAATTTGAATTTTTGAATGAAGATTTTTTTTCATTGGGACTAGATACAGATTTTTATAGAAATATAAATTCACTTTCAAATGAATTAAAAGTCAGAATTCTTAAATCATTAAGAGATATAGTTTTTAATCCACAAATAATTAGCGAAATTAGCGAAGAGAGAGTATTTAGCATATCTTTCCTCAGAGGTATAAGTTTGTCGGTTATAAAAGGTCAGTTTGCGAGAGTTTTAGACGGGAAGGCAGAACTAACAGATTATAAGTTCAAATATGTTAGGCCAGAGATGGATGATATTTGCGCAATCGATCTGGCCTTTAATGTTTCAGTAGGTTCTATGCCAAGCACTAACATTCACGCCGTGATTGGGAGAAATGGAGCAGGAAAAACCACCATCCTAAATGGAATGATTACTGCGATTACTAACAAAAATTCCACTGCGAAATTTTTTGATTATGGCGTTTGGAGTTTAGGTGAGATAGCTGCTGATTATTTCAGTAGCTTGGTCTCCGTTTCATTTAGTGCGTTTGATCCGTTCAATCCACCAAAGGAACAATCAGATCCTGCAAAAGGTACATGCTACTTTTACATTGGCTTAAAGGATGAAAACGATCTTGATCGCCAACGTACAATTTCTGAGTTGAGAGATGACTGCATTGAGGCACTGATAAAATGTTTTTATCAAGAAGGGAAAACAAAGCTTTGGCTAGCCGCCATTGAAAAACTTGGATCGGATGAAAATTTTTCGTCCATGAAATTAGAAAGACTTCATTCTGCTTATACTAAGACTCGAAGGAATCTAATTGATGATGCGCAGTCCGACTCCAGCAGGTTTAAAAAAGAATATAAAGCGCTAGCATTACCTTTTTTGGCGTACATGAGTTCTGGACATGCGATTGTATTGTTGACGATAACTAGATTGGTAGCAACAGTTGAAGAAAAGACCCTAGTTCTACTTGACGAGCCAGAAAGTCATTTACATCCACCATTGTTGTCAGCACTAATACGTGCCCTAGCAGATTTGCTACATGAAAAAAATGGTGTCGCAGTGATTGCGACACATTCTCCCGTTATTTTGCAGGAGATACCAAAATCATGTGTTTGGAAAATTTATCGTGTTGGAGATAGCGTTACTTGTTATAGGCCTAATATTGAAACATTTGGGGAAAACTTGGGCCTACTTACTAGTGAAGTCTTTAGCCTAGAAGTGGAAAGATCAGGCTTTCACGACCTACTTGCGAGTTCCGTAAAGACAGGAAAAAGCTATGATGAAATCGTCAGAGAATATAATAATCAACTTGGCTTTGAGGCCAGAGCGATATTAAAGGCATTGGTTGCTGACCGTGATAGGGGACTTTAGAAATGATGCGGCTCAAAAATCCAGTGCATGAATTTGATAAAACAATCGATGAATGTTGCTCCGGAATTACTGGAAACAAAATCTTATTTGATAAGTTAAGTAAGAATAAAGGGTATTTAATTAATCAAGGTCTTAGCTATTTAGAGTTTGCAGCCAAAGGTGAGCTTTATTTGATTCCGCATATCGATAGCTCTAATGATGACAATCCTAAAGTAATTAGTGAGTTACGTAGAGCAGATTTGGTAAAAATATATGATCAGTATTTTGTTGCCGGCGCCAAACCGGCCAGGAAAATATATGAGTCAATACTAAGTGCCGCGAAGGAGCAATGTCCTTTCTGTGGTGGAATTGGCGTGCCGCGCAATCTTGATCACTTTTTGCCAAAAACACATTTTCCGCAATTCTCACTATTCCCGCGAAATTTAGTTCCAGCTTGTCGTGACTGCAACATGGATGGGAAAGGACAAAAATTTTCTAAAAATGCGGAGGATCAAATAATTCAACCTTACTTGGATAATGATCGTTTTTTTGTCGAGCAGTGGATTTTCTGCAGATACCATTTGGGAAATGGGGCAGTGCCTGGGGATTTCGAATATTTTGCTGATGCGCCAACAAATTGGCCAGAAGTTGATAAGAAACGAGCAGAGAAACATTTTTCTGATTTTGATCTTGGTAAAAGATATGGGATAAAAGCTGCGGAACGGCTTGGGTTAGTCCTGCGTCAGGTACAAACTTTAAAAGATAAAAATCTTGATGCTGAAATTAAGTCTATTATTTTTCAACCCCCAATAGACGCGGCGCCATTTCCAAATCACTGGACTGTTGGGATGCACCAAGCACTAATGAAAGATTTGATTTAAGTGAGGTCTATTTTTTCTGGTTTGATATGTATTAGGTCAATCCGGATGGTACTACATCATCCGGTTTTTGAAGCTTATTTAAAACGGTCACTATAAAAATGGTAACTTGAGAGTACTAACAGTAGCTCCCGCCTCGATCCATCATTTTACATAATATAAATTATGCGAAGTTATGGATGAATTTCGTAAAGCCCCCATTTTGCCAACTCCCCAATCGCAAATGCGATTTTCCCTATCCGCGAGCCGCTGTCGCGGCCGCTGGATTCCTTCGCTTGAACACGCTACATGAAATACGGCTTGTCCCCGTCCGTGTTCGGTTTGTTCACGCCCAGGTTGGCGTGCTGGTGCAAGTCTGGCGCGTCGATGATGCTGGCGATCAGGTCTGCCACGCTCTTGCGCGATACCACGGTGCCTTTGAATGGCGCGTGGCGCGTCGTCAGTTCGTAGTCGACTTCATCCTCGTCCGTCATCCAGGCTGGGCGCACGATGGTGTATGCCAGGCCCGACGCTTCGATGGCGTCGGCGGCGCGGCGGAATGGTTTCAGGTGTTCCGCCAGCCTGGCGTTGTTCCATGCGCCGAATTTGCCGGGAACTTCGTCGTAGATGCCCATCGACAGGACGAAAATCAGGCGCTCGACACCAGAGGCCTGCATGGCGGCAATGATGCTGTTGGCCTGGTCTTCCATGTCGTCGCCCACCAGATTGGCGTAGATCAGGTCGTGACCGGGCATCGTTTGCCGCAGCAATGCCTGGTCCAGCACGTCGCCGGCCAGCACGGTGCCGTTGGACGGGACTGGCGTGGGCAGCTTGCCAGGATTGCGCAGCAGCAGCGTCAAGGCGATGTTGTCACGACCCGCCAAGGCGCGGATGACCCACTGCGCCACCTGTCCGCCTGCACCCAGTATCAATATCTTTTTCATGATTGTCGCTTTCGCCACGGCACGCTGCCATGCAGGAAGTTACAGGTTTTCTTTGAAGAAAGGAACCTGGCGCTTGAAAAAGCGTCGCCCGCTCAGGCGTGCCGGCCCGGCGCCTGGTCTTGTGGTAAATTGCCGTCCGTAAGCAGTATTTTCAAGACCTACAATATCAATGAAATCAGGCATTTACCGACTATTTCGCATGAGAAGTCTCAAGCTACATGCACGCACGGCGCTAGCGTCTTGCCGTCGCGTCCTGTCCCTCGCCGGCGCGCTGGCCATCGCGGCCGCCTTGTCCGCCTGCGCCAGCAAGCCTGGTCCTTGGCCTGCGCGCGCCCTGCCTGCATCGGCTGCCGTGACGGTCGACGCCACGCAATTCCTGTCCAGAAAACAGCTGCTGGACTGGCAAGTCGACCTGGATGAACGCCGCCTGCGCGCCACCGGATCGCCCCGGCATGAAGCGTATATCGACGCCCTGCATGAACGCCTGGCGCGCGCCGGTGTCAAACAACTGCGCTTCGAGTCCGTCAGCTTCCGGCAATGGTCGGTGCAAATGGACGACTGGGGCCTGGAAGTGCTCTACGACGACAGAGTTGGCGTATTGTCCACGGTCGGCTACATCCCGTATTCGGGCGTAACGCCGCCGTCTGGTATTACGGGCCGCATCGCCTATCTGGCGCCGGGGGCCAGGCCCGATGCCAGCCTGGCCGGCAAGCTGGTGCTCGTCGACATGCCCGCCGTGGCGTGGACAGGCCAGGCGTTTCACCAGACCGCCGTGCACGTCCACGATCCGCACCACGCCATGGGGCCGGACACGCCGTATGCACGCCAGTTCCAGATGCTGGGGCCGTTCATCACCCTGCTGGACAGCCTGCAGGCGGTCGGTGCGGCGGGCGTGATCGTCATTCTCGATACGCCGCCCCTGACGGCGGCTGGCCTGTATGCGCCCGGCGATGGCAAAGTGCGCCAGTTGCCCGGCGTGTTTATCGACCGCGACGGTGGCCAGCGCCTGCGCGAAAGCGTGCTGGCAGGCACGGCGCCCGTGCTGCGACTGACCATGGCTGCCACCGTGCGGCAGGTGCAGACGCGCAATCTGATCGGCATCATCCCCGGCAAGTCCGAGGAATTGATGGTGCTGGGCAGCCATACGGATGGCACGAACGCGCTGGCAGACAACGGGCCGAACGCCATCGTCGACATGGCCCAGTACCTGACGCGCCTGCCGCAGGACAGCTTGCCGCGCAGCGTCATGCTGTTAATGATGAGCGGCGACCTCGCCGGCGGTGTAGGCACCGAACAGTTTCTCGAACGGCACGAGAACGATGGCTTGATGCAGCGCATCGCCGTGATGCTCGCTATCGGGAACCTGGGTGCGCTGGAAGTGCTGCCCGACAGCAACGGTTATTTGGCTCCCACGGGCAGGTTTGAGCCGGCTGCCGTGTTTTCGCCCCGCACGTCGGCCCTGATGGAGGCGTCCCGTGCCATGTTGCAGCAGGCCGATGCGGCGCCAGCGTTCGTATTACCTCCTATCAAGCCCGGCTCGAAGTATGCCGGCTGGCCTGGCGCGGGCCAATATGTACGCGCTTCGCGGCGCATTCCCACGGTGCATTACGTCACGCAACCGACCTATTGGCTCAACTATGGCGTCGACGCCGTGACCCGGGCGGATTACCGGCTGATGCAGCGCCAGACCGTGGCCTTGACGCAAATGCTGCTGGACCTGTCGCGTGTGCCGCATGCCGATTTGCGCGAGGAAACAGCGCCGTAACCGCCGCAAGACCTTGCCTGGCATCCACCTCCCTTCCCCGCCCTGCTCCCGGCACCATTTCTGGCACCATACCAGCACACTGGAAAACAGGCACTGGTATGGCCCACATCGCCCGTCATATGGGGAAAGACGGCAACTGGTATTGTGATCTTGCGCAAAGAACAAAACCAGTTGACTACCACCTGCAATGCTTGCACTCTGAAAAATCGGACGGTGTCCAGCCGCCCGGCCAAAAAAATACACAAGGAGATGCAATGAACCGGACAGTCATGAATACCCTCATCCTTACCCTCTTCGGGGGAACGTTGGCCGCCTGCGGTGGCGGCAGCGGCGACGCATCCAGCGCAAGCGCTAGCCAGCTGCTGGCCGCCTCGGCCCAAGCGGTCGCCTGCTACACGCCGTGGAACAGCGGCACGGCCTATAACGGCGGCGGCCAGGCCAGCTACAACAACGTGAACTACACGGCCAACTGGTGGACGCAAGGAAATAACCCGTCGACCAGCAGCGGCGGCGCCGGCAGCGGCCAGCCCTGGACGGCGGTGGGCGACTGCGGCACGCCGACACCTACGCCAACGCCGACACCCACTCCTACGCCAACTCCGACACCTACCCCAACACCTACGCCGACTCCCACCCCGACACCGACTCCAACTCCAACACCGACGCCCACCCCGACACCGACTCCAACTCCAACACCGACGCCCACCCCCACCCCCACCCCCACGGGCCTGGCGAAACACGCGCTGATCGGTTACTGGCACAACTTCACCAACCCCAGCGGCGCCACGTATCCGATCAGCCAGGTCAGTGATGACTGGGACGTGATCGTCGTCTCCTTCGGCGACAACGCGGGCGGCGGCAATGTCAGTCTGACCATCGATCCGGGCGCAGGTACGGAAGCGCAATTCATCGCCGACGTGGCGGCCAAGCGTGCGAAAGGCAAGAAAGTCATCCTGTCGCTGGGTGGGCAAAACGGCTCCGTTTCCGTCGGCAACACGGCCGAAGCGACGAATTTCACCAACAGCCTGTACGCCATCATCACCAAGTATGGCTTCGATGGCATCGACCTGGACCTGGAAAACGGCGTGGCGCAAGGCGCAGCCATCCAGACCTACCTGCCGATCGCCGTGAAAAACCTGAAAACCAAGGTCGGCAGCAGCTTTTACCTGTCGATGGCGCCGGAATGGGTGTATGTGGAAGGGGGCTACACGAGTTATGGCAGCATCTGGGGCGCCTACATTCCCATCATCAACGCCCTGCGCAGCGAGCTGACGGTGCTGCACCCGCAGTATTACAACAATGGCGATATCTACACGCCATACGCTACCGGTCCCATCAAGGCCGGTTCGGCCGACCAGCTGGTGGCCACGGCGCGCATGCTGATCGAAGGATTCAATTATGGCGGCAATACCTTCGCAGGCCTGCGTCCGGACCAGGTGGGCTTTGGCGTGCCGTCGGGCCGCAGCTCGGCCGGTTCGGGTTTCACGACGAATGCCGACGTCAGCAATGCCTTGAATTGCCTGACGCGCCTGCTCAACTGCGGCACCATCAAGCCGCTGCAGGCGTATCCGGACTTCCGCGGCGTGATGACGTGGTCGATCAACTGGGACCGCCACGACAACTATAATTTCTCCGTGCCCACGAAGACCGTGCTGAAAACCCTGCCGTAACAACCCTGGCTCGACTGCGCATGGGAGCTTTGCCGCTCACATGCGCAGCAGCGCCGCGCCCAGCAGGCGCATGTGCAGCGCCATGCCCTGGCGCAGCGCCTCCCCTCCCCCTTGCGTGTGCTTGATGCCATCCATGGTCGCCACCAGCAAGCCGGCCACCTGCACGGCAGTCGCGTCGACCCGGCGCAGCGCGATGTCGCCCGCCGCTTCGGCCTGATCCAGCGCACCGGCCAGGGATGCCACCAAGGTTGCCCGCGCCGTCAGGGTGATGTCGGCAGCCAGGCTCATATTGGCATCGAACAATTCCTGCCCATGGGCGCTGGCTGAAATTTCCGCCATCAAGCCTTGCTGGAATGCCAGCAGCGCCATTTCGATGCGCGTCAAAACGGGGCCGGGTTCGGCCAGCGCCGCGGTCACGTGCGCCATGACGGTGGCATGGGCCCGTTCGGAACCGGCGCGAAACACGTCTTCCTTGTTCTTGAAGTGCAGGTATAGCGCGGCGCGTGACATAGTGGCCGCCTGCGCGATGTCGAGCATGGACGTCTTGCGGTAGCCGTAGCGGCAAAACACGCCGAGGGCTGCGTCGAGTATGCGCTGGGTTTTATGGGTATCGGTGCTCATGTAGCCATGTTGACACTATGGTCATATAGTGTCAACATGGCTTTTGGACAAAAACCGTCAAAGTGTCGATCACCCACCCGAACAGGACTGTCATGACCGATTTCAATGCAGCAATGGATAACGAACAGCAAATAGAACTGCTGCGCCACACGGAACGCAGCCGCTTGCGCGCCCTGGTGGCGGCGGATACCGACGCGGCGCGCATCCTGCACGCGGATGATTTTCAGCTGATTACACCCATCGGCAGCATGCTGTCGCGGGAAGAATATCTGGGCGCCATCGCGGCGGGTCAGATGCGCTATCTGAGCTGGGAACCGGGAGAGATCGCCGTGCGCCTGCACGGCGATGCGGCCGTCCTGCGCTACCAGGCCCAGCTTGAAATCAATTTCGGCGGCCTATCCGTCCCCCGCTCGCGCTATTGGCATATGGATAGCTACGAATGGCGCGAGGAGCGCTGGCAAGCCGTGTGGTCGCAGGCGACGGCGATACGCTGAACGCTGTAGCGGGATGTGCCCACAGCAGGGGCAATTGATATTTCACAAACCATAGCTTCAATCTATGAGTCCGGTTGAAATATTTTACTTCCTTTTGTAAATGAGAATCGTTACTATCTAAATCAAGGATAAGCGAATTCAACAGAAAGGAGCCTCCCTTGTTCACCGCCATCAAAACATTCAGCCAGGTCTGCACGCATATGTCGATCGCCTTCGGCCTCGCCTACTTGCTGACGGGGTCCCTGGCACTCGGAGGCCTGGCCGCAATCATCGAACCGATCATCAACGTGGCCCTGTTGCCTTGGCATGAAAAAGCCTGGCACGCGATTCGCCGCCGCTACGCCGCCAGCCGCCTGGGCTTTGCCGCGCTGGCCGGGGAAAAGCTCAGCCAGACGAGCCTGCACATGGGCGTGGCGTTCGGCGTCATGTACTGGGCCACGGGTTCCATGGCCTTCGGCGGCTTGCTGGCCGTGGTCGAGCCGATCTGCAACGTGATCGTCCTGCCCTTCCACGACCGGCTGTGGGAAAAAGCCCGCTTTCGCCTGGAAAGTCGCGGCGCGGCGCCGCTGGCGACGCTGCCCACCTGATATTTTTCACCCAAGAACAAGGATTGGGGCCGGACCCGGCGGGTCCGCCCCCAGCTTCTTGCCGCAGGCCAAAGCCGATATGGCGGCCGGTTTCAGCCACCTTCATGGCATGCTTACACCTTGCCCGCCCACACGGGCGGCCTTTTTTGCACCCACGGCGCCGCCCGTTCCAGCTGCCCCGCCAGGCGCAGCAGGATCCCATCGTTCGCATACCCAGCCATGAACTGCATGCCGATCGGCAAACCGTCATCCGACATGGCGAGCGGCACGGACATGGCCGGCAAGCCCGCCACGTTGGCCAGCGGTGTGTACGGCGAATGCTCGAACAGGCGCGCCGTCCAGCCCAGGCCGTCAAGCTGTTCCTCCTTTTCACCATAGCGCCCCAGCTGCCACGGCAAGTCCGGCAAGGTGGGCGTCAGCAGCACGTCGTACTGGCCGAACAAGGCGCCGGCCTGGCGCGTGACCATGTTGCGCACGTCGAGGGCCGCCACGAAATCGATTGCCGACACCGTTTTGCCATGGCGGTAGCAGGCCAGGGTCGCCGCTTCCAGGGTGTCCAGCGACACGGCGCGCCCGCTTTCCTGCGCCAGGGCATCTATCCACGGCACCAGATTGGCGCACCAGATGCTGGCGTTCGCGTGCACGAAGGCTTCCCACGACACGCCCAGCGCGGGCGCCACTTCTTCCACATGGTGGCCCAGGCTTTCCAGCAGGCGCACGGTGGCGTTCAGCGCGGCATCGATGGCGGGCACGGGCTGGGCGCCGTTGCAGGCGGCGCGCTGCACGGCGATGCGCAGCTTGCCTGGCGCCACGCTCACCTGCGACAGCCAGCTGTGGCCGGGCGCAGCCGTCACATATGGCTCGCCCGGCAGCACGCCCTGCACGCAGTCGAGCAAGGCGGCGCTGTCGCGCACGGTGCGGCTCACGCCCAGCTGCACGCCCAGGCCGCTGAAGATCTCATCCATGGCGGGGCCGTTCGAGACCCTGCCCCGGCTCGGTTTCAGGCCGAACAGCCCCGTCGACGCGGCCGGCACGCGGATGGATCCGGCCGCGTCCGTCGCATGGGCCAGCGGCACGATGCCGGCCGCCACGGCCGCCGCCGCGCCGCCGCTGGAGCCGCCCGCGCTCAAGTTCAGGTTCCAGGGATTGCGCGTAGCACCGTACAGCACGGGTTCCGTGGTGGTGGCAAACGCCATTTCCGGCGTGCTGGTGCGGCCAAAGGTGGCCAAGCCAGCTGCGCGAAACTGCGTCATCAGGTGGGAGTCAAGTGTGGCAACATGGCCGGCGCCCAGGCGGCTGCCCGCTTCGCTGCGCTGGCCCGCCATGGTGACGGCCACATCCTTGATCAGGAACGGCACGCCGGCGAACGGCGCCGCGTGGTCGATGGCGGACAGATCCGCCGGCCACAGCTCGACCACGGCGTTGATGTGCGGGTTGACGGTGGCGCAGGCGCGCACGGCGGCGTCGTGCAATTCGGCGGCGGAAACGGCGCCATCGCGCATCAGCTGGGCCAGTCCTAAACCATCAAAGCTTGTATATTCATGGAGTTGCATCAGTTTATTCCTGTAATGGATGAAGAGTGGATATCACAGGAACTACTCTAGGGCTTGCGCTATCATATTGGAAATGAATAGTTGATATACAAGGTATAGCCATGAGCAATTTACACAAGCTGGACTTGAACCTGCTGCTGACCCTGAATGCCTTGCTGATTGAACGCAACGTCACGCGGGCGGCGGCGCGGCTGCACCTGAGCCAGCCTTCCGTCAGCGTGCAGCTGGGCAAGTTGCGCGCCGCTTTCGACGATCCGCTGCTGCTGCCCGGCCCGCGCGGCATGCTGCCCACTGCGCGGGCGCTGGGCCTGTTCGCGCCCTTGCAAGCCGTGCTGGCCCAGCTGGAGCAAGTCTTGCAGCCGGAGTCTGTGTTCGAGCCGGCCACGGCCGAGCTGTGCTGGAATCTGGCGGCGGCCGATGCCACCGAATACGCGATTTTGCTGCCCATGCTGCCGGCTCTGCGCGCGCAGGCGCCGTTGTCGCGCATGGCCGTGTTCGAAGCCGTGCCCGCACGCATGGCGCACGATCTGGAAAGCGGCCAGGTCGACCTGGGCTTTTTGGCCCGGGAAGAAGCGCCGCCTGGTTTACGCCACCGCACCCTGTTTACCGAACACTACGTGCTGGCGGGCCGCCACGACCACCCGCTGCTGCAGGCACAGCCGGGCCTCGATCAATTTTGCGCGCTGGAATTCATCGTCGTCTCGCCCAACGGCGGCGGTTTCCGCAGCAACGTCGATACGGCGCTGGAACTGTTGGGACGAACGCGCAAGGTGGTGCTGTCCGTGCCGCACTTTCTGATCGTCCCACCCTTGCTGGCGGCGTCCGACATGGTGGCCCTGCTGCCGTCGCGCCTGCTGAAAAATGCGCTGGGCGGTCTGCGCACGTGGGAACCGCCCGTCAGCCTGCCCGACTACGAGATGGCCATGGTGTGGCACGAGCGCATGCACCTGGATCCGGCGCACCGCTGGCTGCGCGAGCGCATCATGGCCTTCTGACCCCTATGCCGCCTTCGGCTTGAGCATGCCTTCCACGATGCCCAGCACGGTCTGGCGCGGCAGCAAGCGCGGCAGCCAGGCCAGCAACCGGTTAGGCCGGCCCGCCACATGGCTGCTGCGGCCCCGGTCCAGCGCCCGCAGCGCTTCATCGACGACGGCTTGCGGATCCATGCGCTTTCCCACGGCCGCTTCGGGCGCGGCCACCACGTCGAAGAAGGCCGTCTCGGTTGCGCCCGGGCACAGGGCCAGCACGCGCACGCCGCGGCTGCGGTTTTCCGCCCACAGCGCTTCCGAAAACGACAGCACGAAAGCCTTGCTGGCGCCATACACGGCCATGTAGGGATCGGGCTGCAGGGCCGCCGTGGACGCCACGTTGATGATGGCACCCCGTCCTTTTGTCAGCATGTGCGGCAAGACGCAGTGCGTCATTTCCATGAGCGCCGTGCAATTGACGGTCACTTCGGCCGTCTGGCGCGCGAGATCGATGCTTTCGAAGCGGCCGTGCGTGGCGAAGCCCGCGTTATTGATCAGTACGTCGGGCGCCATGCCCATCGACCAGGCTTGCGCATGGGCTTGTGCCGCGGCGCCGGGCTGGCTCAGGTCGGCCACCAGCGCGTGTGCGCGGATGCCGTGGCGCTGGGAAAGTTCCTTGGCCAAATTGTCGAGCACGGCGCCGGAACGGGCCAGCAACAGCAAATGGGCGCCGCGCGCGGCCAGGGTTTCCGCAAACACGCGGCCGATGCCGGACGAGGCGCCCGTGATCAGCACGGTCTGGTTGGTGAAATTGAAAGCGGTCATGGCAGTGGTGTGGAGTAGATGAGGTTTTCACTGTAAACTGTCGACTTTAGTCCACGGTCAAGCGTGGAACGCAAAAAAGTGCGCATGGCTGCGTTGCATTGGCTTGCCGTACTAACGTACTGTCTGCGCCAATACGCCTTGCCCTGCACATTTTTCGCGTTCCACAAATTAGTAGAAAGTCAAAAAACTATGCGCATCGGAGAAATCACCCGCCTGACGGGCGTCAGCAAGGACACCGTGCGTTTTTACGAGCGCCAGGGGCTGCTGGATGAAGCGCCGCAGCCGGGTCTGACGAACAACTATAAAGAGTACTCGGCGCAAGCCTTGCGGCGCATCGAGCTGATCGGTCACGCCAAGGCGCTGGGTTTTACCTTGAAGGAAATTGCCGAAGTCATTGCCGTCTGGCAGGAAAATGCGCTCGATGCGCAGACCAAACGAGCTATGCTGGAAACGAAAATTGCCCAGATCGACGACAAGGCCCGCTCGATGGCCGTGCTGCGCGCCGGCCTCGTCGATGCGCTGGCCAAGGTGGAGACGGGCTGCACCGATGCGGCGCCAGTGCGCGTAGACGAGAATAAATACAAGGAGAATCAATGAGCAACCATTACACGCGCTACCGCCACCTGGCGATCGAGGGCGCCAAGCCTGCCCCCACGGCGCAGCAGATCGCCGTCATCGAAGCTTTGCTGGAAGCACCGTTGCCGCCCGCCTTCCTGGCGTTCTTGCAAGTGGCCAACGGCGCTTATTTTGATTACACCAGCGATGTGCCGGACGGTAATGGCGGCGTAGAAAAAATGGGCTTCAATACCTTCTTCAGCGCCGAAGAAGGCGATTTCTGCGATGAAACCTTGGTGGGAGAAATTCGCGCCGCGCGCAAGCATACGGACATGCCGGCGCGCATCCTGCCGTTCGCCCGCGATGGCGGCAATTCCATGGTCTACCTGGACCTGACCGAGGAAGGTGGCGGCCGCGTGCTGGCCTATGTGCAGGAATTGCCGGACTGGACGGGCAAGCGCGCCCACGGCCTGATGGAACTGGCGCCCTCGTTCGACGCCTGGCTGGACAGCCTGTACATCGACCGCGACACGGTACTCGACGAACTCGAACACAGCGTCTCGGAGCCATCGCACCTGGACGCGATGGCGGAATGGCTCGATATTGGCATGCCCGGCTGGCGCCGCGATGCCGGCATCGCGGCCTTGTTCACTCTGAAACAAGTTGAATTGTGCGCTAACGAACAGGACTAGTCCTACGGGGATTATCGTGCGTGTCCTATGGGTGTGCGCAGGCTGCTGGCTTAACATTGTCATCAGCTTGCAGAAAAAACCACTCATGCACCCATGATATGAAAGGATTTCCCATGCCTATTCCTACCACCAGTTCCCGTACCCCCTCCCTGAAAAGCGTAGCCATCGGCGCCGCCGTGGCGCTGTTGAGCGGCATTGCCATCAACAGCATCGCCGCTGCCGCGCCGGGCGCGTACGACAAGCAATTCCTCAGCAAGGCCGCCGATGCGGGCAGTACGGAAATTGCCGCCAGCAAAGTGGCGCAAAGCAAAAGCAGCAATGCGCAAGTAAAGGCATTCGCCGATGCCATGGTCACGGATCACACGAAAGTGGCTGACGAGCTGAAACAGCTGGCCAGCAGCAAGCAGATCGAGGTCAGCGACCAGCCCGGCAAGAAACACCAGGCGCAGATTGACAAGCTGAGCCGCCTGGAAGGTGCGCAGTTCGACAAGGAATATGCGGCCAGCATCGGCGTGGCCGCGCACAAGGACGCCGTGAAACTGTTTTCGGATGCCAGCCAGAAGGCGAGCGATCCCGACATCAAGGCTTTTGCCGCGAAAACCTTGCCAGCGTTGCAACATCACCTGGAAATGGCGAATACCTTGCATGCGGCGGTGGGCAAATAACCAAGTTGACGGCAAGCATGTCTGCTCTTGACATACAATGCCGCAACTTCGTTTTCGGCCATGCCATGACCTCATGCAGCTACTCAAGAAAACCGGCCTGATCGCCGCCGCCTTCCTGCTCATCATTGTGCTGGCAGGCTGGCTCTTCATCAAGGTAAGCGCGGCGCGCAATGCCACCGTCTATGCACAGCAGTGGAACGACCAGGGCACGTGCGTGATCAAGACCTATGTACCGCATTACGGCAACGGCGTGCCGCAGAACATCGTGCGCGCGCTGAGCACCTCCACCTTCTTCCGCGTGTACCACAAGGATGGCACTTTGCTGGAAAGCACGGAATGGGTGCTGGACATGCATGAAGACGGCATCCTCGACTATGCTCGCTGGGGCCAGAACCAGAATCGCGCCATCTACCCGACCGACCTGGGCCACGAAGGCTGGACCTTGCCAGAATGCGCGTAAACGGGGGAACCATCATGCAAGAACTAAAACAAAAGGCGCTGCGCGGCCCCTGGAGCGACGCTCTCTACGTTCCCACCTTGTACCATTTCCTCAGCCCTTTCGACGTGTATGACCGCGAACACACCCTGGGCGTCGAGTTCGACACCTGGGACATGAACGATCCAGCCCAGCGCGCGGCGCTGATACGGCGCGACATCACCTCGCAATACAAGGAGCTCAGCTACCGCCACCGTCACGCGCTGGTGGCCGTGCTGGCGCAAGCCTTGCAAGACCCTGCCTACGATTTCCAGGCCATCCTCGAACACGACCCCGAGAGCACATACGCCCTGCCCGTGCTGTGGGACGAAATGGACGACCCGCGCGCCTTCTTTGCCGATATCCACCGTCTGGTGCGGCAAGATTGGCGCGACGATCTGGCGCGCGCGGCGGCGGAAGACCCGGCCAGCTGGTAGCGCGGCACTGGCGCCACACTATCGACACGATAGCCTGCGCCTGCCTTCCCCCTATGACATATCGATTGCGGCATCGTGCACGCAACGTTGCAAAAACGCCCGTCTGAAAAAATATCTGTTGCACCAGCGCATCTTCGCTGGCATCGCGCTACCATGCACCGTCGGCATTCCGATAGGCGCCGCCTCACCGCGCCGGTTCCCCACCGGCGTCCCTCTGCCGCAATGTGAAGGAGATTCTCATGCCCAAGTTCGCCCCTGCCATGTGCCTGTCGCTCATGCTTGCCGCCGCTACTCTGCCGTGTATTGCCAGCGCTGCCGAAGGCGGCGCCACGCGCGCCGACGCGGAAGCCATGGTCAAGAAAGGCGTGGCCTACATCAAGAGCGCCGGCGACGCCAAGGCGTATGGCGAGATCACGGCCAAGTCGCCGCAATTCATCCTGCACGACCTGTACCTGGTCGTCTACAAACTCGACGGTACGGTCGCCGCGCATGGCGCCAACCAGAAAATGGTGGGCAAGAACTTGATGGAGCTGAAGGATATCGACGGCAAGGCTTTCGTCAAGGAACGAGTCGACCTGGCCAAGAGCAAGGGCACCTTCTGGCAGGAATACAAATTCACGAATCCGGAAACCAAGAAGATCGAACCGAAGGCGATGTACTGCGAAAAGCTGGCCGAGACCGTCGTCTGTGGCGGCATTTACCTGTAGCCAGCCGCCGCGCCGCCAGTGCCGGGATGGTTTTCCACTCTCTTGACGATATGGGTTCCGATGAAAATCGCACAGAAGATGTTGATCGTCCCGGTGGTCGCGCTGGCTTGCCTGCTGGCCATGGGGGCCTTGTCCTACTTCGCCATGCAGCAGAACGAGCAGCGCATGCGCGAACTGAAAGACGTGACCCTGACGGCCGAGCGGCTTGCCAATCAGCAAGCCATTGCCCTGGGCCAGGTGCACGCCGACGTGTATGCGAAGATCGCCATCGCCGCCAGCCTGTCGGAGGAACAGTTCAAGCAATTCGGCGCGCAAACGGATGGCCAGCTGAACGCCATCGCGCAAGGCTTGAAGGAATTGCAGAAATTCTCGGGCGCCGCCACGGAAGCGGGTCAGGCGCTGCCCGGCATCGAGCGCTACCGTGCCAGCGTGGCGCAAGCGCTGGATCTGGCGTCCATGGATCCGAATACGGGCGTGGCGGCGATGCAAAATGCCGCCGGACACTACCAGCAAGTGCGCGGACAGTTGCGCCAGGTGCTGCTCAACCTCGACCACCGTACCGTTGATGCCTTGCAGGAAACAAAAAATGCGGGCCAGCGCGCCGGCTGGCTGTCGCTGGGCACCATGGCCGTCGGCTTCGCCCTGCTGGCCCTGATCGCCACCTGGGTGGCGCGCTCCGTGGTGCGGCCCATCGATGACGCTTGCCGCGCCGCCGAATCGCTGGCCGCCGGCGACTTGACCACACGCATCGAGGCGCAGGGCGACGATGAAGTGGGCAAGCTGTCGCGTGCCCTGGCCACCGTGCTGAAGAACTGGAACACTTTATTGGGCGAGATACGCCAGGCGGGCTCCACCATCACGGTGGAAGCGAGTGAAATCGCGCTCGGCAATGCGGATTTGTCGGCCCGCACGGAGTCGCAGGCCCATTCCTTGCAAGAAACGGCAACATCCATGCACGCCCTGACCGATACCGTGCGCGAGAATGCCAGCCACGCGCACCAGGCCAATCAGATGGTGTTGTCGACGTCGAACGTGGCGCTGGAAGGCGGTCGCGTGGTGGGCCAGGTGGTCGAGACGATGGGTTCGATCAAGGCCAGTTCCGGGCGTATCGTCGACATCATCGCCGTCATCGACGGCATCGCGTTCCAGACGAATATCCTCGCCTTGAACGCGGCCGTGGAAGCGGCGCGCGCGGGCGAACAGGGGCGCGGCTTTGCCGTCGTCGCCACCGAAGTGCGGGGCCTGGCGCAGCGCTCGGCCACGGCGGCGCGCGAAATCAAGCAGCTGATCGAGGATTCCGTGGCCCGCATAGAAACGGGCAGCGAGCTGGCCGACAGCGCCGGGCGCACCATGGGCGATATCGTTGCCTCCGTCCAGCAGGTGACGGAAATCATGAACGACATCACGGCGGCCAGCCAGCGCCAGAGCAAGGGCATCGAGGAAGTCAACAATGCCATCACGGAAATGGATGAATTGACCCAGCGCAATGCCGCCCTCGTCGAGCAATCGGCCGCCGCCGCGCAAAGCATGCAGGACCAGGCGCATGATTTATTGCGCGTGGTCGACGCCTTCCGCCTGGGTGATGGCGGCCCGCCTTTGCTGCCGCGTTAGCGCCGGTCCGGCATGGCGGCCCTGGCACAGGCCAGCATTTTCCTGCCCGCCGCGGCCAGCGCGGGCTCCTGATCCGTCTGCAAGGCGCTGCCCCGGCTGTTCTGATCGTCGTAACTGCCCAGCATGGCAGCATACAGCGAGGCCTGGTCCTGCAAACGCCAGGTGGCGCTGCGGGAATTGCCGGGCGTCTCAGGCATACTGGCGCTGAAGTAACTATACAGGCCGCCGATCTGCTTCTTGTGCAGCCATTCCATCAATTGCACGATGCGGTACTGTTCCAGCAGGCTCAATTTGCTGACATTCACGCTGGACAAGGCGTAATACAGTTCCAATCGGGCCATCCAGTTGCCCTTTGCGCCGGCCGCCACCAGCCCTTCCCAGGCGGGGCCGGAGCGCACATCACGCACGGCGCGCGGCGCGCCTATCCAGGCATCGACAAAGGCTTGGTCCGGCACGGGGCCGTAGTCATCGGGCGCACGGCAGACGAACTGACGCGCATCGGGCCCGCCATCCTTGAGCGCGTCGCCAATCTGTTTGGCAATCTTGTCGCCGATGCCCAGCAGGCGCTTGCCATAGCTCTCTATCGTCCAGCTCGAAGGCAAGCGCCCCAGCCAGGCCAGAGCATCGTCGTTGGCGCGGGCTTGCACCGCATAGGCGGCGATCCTGGCCTGCATCTTGGCTTCTTTCTGCTGCTCCGCCAGCTTGCGCGCATCCTGCTCTTCATCATGGCGGCTCGTGGTTTTGGCCAGTTGCATGCATTGCTGGAAGGCATCTGGGGCGCCCTGCCAGCATTGCGCCGGGACCTTCAGTTGCCAGCGCATGCTGACGGTTTTCAGGATATAGTTTTCTTCCCCCTCCTCCGCCTTGACATAGGCGCGGCCGTCCGCCTTTGTCACGCCTTTGCTCAGTTGCTTGCCGCCAACCGTGCTCCAGGTATACGGGTCATCGTCTTGCGGCACGCCGGGCGCGGCGTACAGGGTCAGGTAGTAGCTGGCTGCGGCGGGCGCATCGGCCGCCTGGCAGAGTGGCGACAGCAGGGATAAGGTCAGTAAAGTCTTTTTAGGCAACAGTTTCAGCATGCAGCAATCGTTCAATGAAGTTCGGTATGGCAGGCGCAGTCGTGGCCGCTGGCGGCCTCGGACAGGTTTTGCAGGATGGCGCAGTCCTGCGACGGCTGCGGCTGGTCGCATTGGTGGCGCAAGGTCACCAGTTGCTGCTGCAATATTTGTAAATTCGCCATTTGCTCGGCGATGCGCAAGATGTGGTGGTCGAGCAATTCATTGACGCTGTGGCAGCCTTCGGCCGGGTTGTTCTTAAATTCCAGCAAGGCGCGGATGTCCGTCAAACCGATCTGCAGGGAGCGGCAATGGCGGATGAATTGCAGCCGTTCCTGGTGTTCTTCGCGGTACTCGCGGTAGCCGGCGCTATTGCGCCCCGGTTCCTGCAGCAAACCCGCCTTTTCATAGTAACGCACAGTTTCCACGTCACAATCTGTCCGTTTGGCCAGTTCTCCGATACGCATGGCATCCCCTTTTCATTCTTTCATGCAAATTCTGCTTGACCCTGTAGCGGCTACAGGCTTTCTAATGGAAGCATACACGAAACCGGAAGGACGAATGCGATGCCACACGATAGCCATACTCATACGCACGACCACGCGCACAAGCATGACCATAAGCACGACCATGAGCACAAGCATGACCATGCACCCAAGGCGGACAGCTGCTGCTCCAGCCAGCATGCGTGCTCGTCCACGCCTGCCGACGCGTCCGCACCGGCCCTGCCCAGCGCAGCCATCGCCGGCGCGAGCACGGCCAAATACCGTATCGCCAACATGGATTGCCCCACGGAAGAACGGCTGATCCGCAACAAGCTGGGCAATATGGCTGGCGTCGTGGGCCTCGATTTCAACCTGATGAACCGTGTGCTCGACGTGCACCACACGCTGCCTACACTGGCCACGGTGGAAGCGGCCCTGCACGGCATCGGCATGGAAGCGATCCCCATGGCAGCGGACGCCGCCGTTGCGCGCGACCCGAACGAAGGCAGCCTGAGCACTCTGCAAAAAGGCTTGCTGGTCGTCTCCGGCCTGGCTGCTGCTGCCGCCGAAGCGCTGGCCTGGACCACGCATGAAGACAGTTCGCCCCTTGTCATTGCCCTGGCCCTGCTGTCGATTGCCACGGGCGGCTGGCCGACCCTGAAAAAGGGCTGGATTGCCCTGAAAACGTTCACGCTGAACATCAATTTCCTGATGAGCCTGGCGGTTTTCGGCGCCGTCGCCATCGGCCAGTGGCCGGAAGCGGCCATGGTCATCTTCCTGTTCGCCATTGCCGAGCTGATCGAAGGCTTGTCGCTGAACCGGGCGCGCAATGCCGTGCACAGCCTGATGCAGCTGGCGCCCGACACGGCGACGGTGGCCGACGCCAGCGGCGCCTGGCAGCCAGTCTCCGTCGCCACGGTGGCCATTGGCACCCTGATGCGCGTGAAACCGGGCGAGCGCATCGCCCTTGACGGCATCGTGCAAAGCGGCGAGTCGTCCGTCAACCAG
This sequence comes from Janthinobacterium sp. NKUCC06_STL, assembly GCF_019345455.1. Lineage (NCBI taxonomy): Bacteria > Pseudomonadati > Pseudomonadota > Betaproteobacteria > Burkholderiales > Oxalobacteraceae > Janthinobacterium > Janthinobacterium sp. NKUCC06_STL. The sequence goes on along the minus strand of NZ_JAHKQY010000002.1, from coordinate 462,084 downwards.
GCGCCGATCACCGGTGAAAGCATGCCGGTAGACAAGGCCGTGGGCGACGTCGTGTATGCGGGCACCATCAATGAACGGGGCTTGCTCGACGTCACGGTGACAGCCAACAGCGGCAACAGCACCCTGGCGAAAATCGTCAAGGTGATCGAGGAAACACAAGGAAAACAGGCGCCCACGCAGCGCTTTGTCGACAATTTCGCCCGCTACTACACGCCGGCCGTCGTCGTCTTCGCCATCCTCGTGGCCGTGCTGCCGCCCCTGCTTTTCGGCGCGCCCTTCATGGACTGGATCTACAAGGCGCTGGTGATGCTGGTGATCGCCTGCCCGTGTGCGCTCGTCATTTCCACCCCGGTCACGGTCGTCAGCGGCCTGACGGCGGCCGCGCGGCGCGGCATCCTGGTGAAAGGCGGGCAATTCCTGGAGACCGGTTATCGCATCAAGGCCATCGCCGTCGACAAGACGGGCACCTTGACCATGGGCAAACCGGCCGTCACGGACGTGGTGGCGCTCGAGGGCAGCAACCGCGACGCCATCCTGCTGCTGGCCGCCAGCCTGGACGCGAACTCGGCCCACCCCCTGGCCGCCGCCATCGTCAAGGCCGGTCCGCCCGCCGGCAGCCACTTGCCCGTGACCCAGTTTACCGCCCTGCATGGACGCGGCGTGCAAGGCAGTATCGATGGCCAGACGTATTACCTGGGCAATGCCCGCCTGATGACGGAATTGAAGGTCTTGACGCCGGCACTGCAAGCCATCCTGATGCGGCTGGAGCAGCAGGCGTACACGGCCATGGTATTGGCCACCTCGGCCGGTGCGCTGGGCGTGATCGCCGTGGCCGACGTGCTGCGCCCGACGGCGGCGTCCGCCATCGCCAGACTGAATGCGCTGGGCGTTACCACCGTGATGCTGACGGGCGACAATGTGCTGACGGCGCAGCGCATCGGCGATGAAGTCGGTGTCAGCCTGGTCAAGGCGGAGTTGCTGCCGGAAAACAAGCTCGATGAAATCAAGGCCTTGCAGCAGCAATTCGGCGTGGTGGCCATGCTTGGCGATGGCGTCAACGACGCCCCGGCCCTGGCGCAGGCCGACATCGGCTTTGCCATGGGCGCGGCCGGCAGCGACACGGCCATCGAAACGGCGGACGTGGCCCTGATGGATGATGAACTGGGCAAATTGCCTGAATTCATCAGCCTGAGCCAGCGCACGCGCAACATCCTCGTGCAAAACATCAGCTTTGCCATCGGCATCAAGGCCGTGTTCTTCGGCCTGGCCTTGGCCAGCATGGCAACCTTGTGGATGGCCGTGTTCGCCGACGTGGGCGCCAGCCTGCTGGTGGTGGCGAACGGTCTCAGGCTGTTGCGTGGCAGCAAGGCCAAATAAATCCACGTGGAAAACTTTCCATCTGGACAATTGGTGTAAAAAACGCTACTTTGGCAGCTGTTCCCCACAGCCGCCAAAGTAGCCGATGACCTTACTGCCCCGCCTGACCCTGCTGGCTGTACTGCTTTCCAGCGCATCCTTGCATGCCGAACCGATGTTCTTCACCCCCTGCTCCGATACGGCCGCCCCCGGCAGCCTGTGCTCGGGCTTGAACGTGCCCGGCAGCTACGATGACCAGGGCCGCGCCGTGGGCGATACGGACGCCATGCACGTCTTCGTGCGCAAGTTTGCCGCCGATGTACCTGCCGGCAAACCCGCCAAAGGCACCCTGTGGCTGGTGGCGGGCGGTCCCGGCGAATCGGGCGCCTCGTTCTACCGCTTGCTGCCCACCTTGCGCCGCAGCTTTCCCGGCTTTGAATTCCTCATCCCCGACCACCGCGGCACGGGCCATTCTTCGCGCCTGTGCAAGGTGGAAGAGTCGGAACAAAGCCCCGGCGGCCGCGCGCTGGCGGGCGCCGAATGGGGCAGCTGCTTTGCCGGCCTCAACCTTGTACCGGAATACGCGGGCCAGTTTTCCATCACGATGGCGGCGCGCGACTTGCAAGCCCTGATCGAAGGCGAACGCAAGGTCAAAGGCAAACAGCCGCCCGCCTATGTATACAGTGTGTCGTATGGCACGCAACTGGTCTTGCGCACCTTGCAGCTGGGACCGCTGCCCGTCAAGGGCGTCATCTTCGACTCCTTGGTGCCACCGCAAACGGATGCGCGCTGGGATTTGAGCCAGCGTTCGCACGTGGTCAACACGGTCGGCATGCAGGTGCTGGCCGAATGCGACGCGGATGCGGCTTGCCATGCAGCACTGGCCGAGCCGGCCGCGACCTTGTACCGCCGCGTGCTGGACAAGACGCAAGCGGACCCCGCCCTGCTGGCAAAAATTCCCGGCAAGAACCTGAAAAACTTCCTGGGCGGCATGCTTGACGTGCCAAACGCCCGTGTCCGCATTCCGTATCTGCTGCGCGAGCTGGACCATGGCGGCGAGACGGAACTGGCGTCCGTACGCGTTACCTTGACGCAGGCGGCAGCCAGCCTGGGCAGCTATCCCCAGTCGCCGCTGTCGATTCCGCTGGTTAGCATCATCAGCAATTCGGAAAACAATCTGCAGCCATCGCTGCGCCCCAACTGGGCCGCCGCCGACATCGACCGCGATGAGGCGGACTTGCTGTTTACCAGTCCCCTGCCCCGCATCCTGCTGGGCGGCGGCTTGCCGACCTACCCGCGCGACGCTTATTTCGGCGCCTTGCCGGCGAAAATGCCGCCGACCTTGGTGCTGCAGGGAACGCTGGACCCGAAGACGCCGTACGCGGGCGCGCAGGCGCAAGTGCAGGCTTTGACGCAGAGCAAGGCCGGCAAGGTGGCCCTGTCCACCGTGCGGAACGCCCCGCATTTCATTTTATGGACGGCGCCCGCCTGCTTTGAACAGGCCAGCACCCGCTTTATTGCCGGCAAGCCGGCGCAGGATTGCACGCTGTAGTTTTCCCACTATATAGAAGAGGACGATATGCGCATCACAGGCCTGGCATTGCTGCTCTTAACTTGTTTCAACACGGCGCAAGCGGCTCCCGTACCTGCGTGTGCCTCGCCCACGCAGGCCGTGCGCGAACAAGGCTATGTGCCCATCAACGGCATCGCGCAATGGATCACGGTCACGGGCGCCGCCTGCGGCAATCCCGTGATCCTGTTCATCCATGGCGGCCCCGGCAACGCGCTGAGTCCGTATGCGGATGCCATCTACGCCGGTTGGGAACGCCACTACACCCTGGTGCAATGGGACCAGCGCGGCGCCGGCATGACGTATGCAAAACAGCAGCCGACGGAAGACATGACCTTGACGGTGGAACAGATGCGCGACGACGGCATCGCCGTGGCGCGCTATATCGAACAGCATCTGGGCCAGCAGAAAGTCATTTTGATGGGCAGTTCCTGGGGATCGATACTGGGCGTGCACATGGCCAAGGCACGCCCCGACCTGTTCCACGCGTATATCGGCACGGCACAGGTGGTCAATGCGCGCGACAATGAGACCGGCATGTACCGGGAAGTGATGGCGCTGGCGCAAGCGGCTGGCGATACCGCCACGGTGGACAAGCTGACGGCGCTCGGTGCGCCGCCATGGACGGATCCGCGCAACTTCGGCATCTTGCGCCGCTTCGACCGCAAATATGAAGGATTGGCAACGGATCCGCCACCGAAACACTGGTGGCAGCCGGCGCCGTTCTACGCCACGCCGCAAGCGCTGGCGGATGCCGAGGCGGCCGATGACTACTCGTACATCCAGTTCATCGGCCTGCGCGGCGACGGCATGTTCGCCAAGGTCGACCTGCCCGCGCTGGGCACGCGCTTTGACTTGCCCGTGTTTTTCATCATGGGCGAAGCGGACTTGCTGACCTCGCCCGTCATCGCGCGCACCTACTTTGACAGCATCACGGCGCCGGCCAAAGGTTTTACCGTGGTGAAACGGGCCGGGCACGACCCCAACCAGGCCGTGCACGACGCCCAATGGACGGTCTTGCGCGACAAGGTGGCGCCGTTGCTGCAGCGTTGAACCATTAAACTGCGCGGCGCGCCCGCAGATGCAGGTGGCGGATGGTGGCTGCGGCCGCCATCAGGATGGCGGAAGCCGTTGCCAGCACGACAATAAACGCCTTATCGAAGGCCGAGCGGGCCAGTTCCGACACTTGCAAGCCCAGTTCGGCCGGCAATTGCTCGGCGGCCAGCAGCGCCGCATCAAGGGTGTCGTGGGCGTTCGGCAAGATGCCAGCGCTTTCCGGAATCACCAGGGTGGCGCTGTAGACGGCCGACATAATCGTGCCCAGCACCGTCACGCCGATCACGGCGCCCAGTTCATACGACACTTCCTCGATCGACGCGGCCATGCCGGCTTGCTGGGGAGCCACGTTCAGCATCACGGCGCTCGACGCGGCCGTCATGACGGCACCCAGGCCCAGGCCGAGGATCACCAGGCTGGCCACTTGCGCCGAGACGGCGGCGTCATGCAGCACCAGATACGCTGCCATGCCGATGCCGGACAACAACAGCGAACCCCACAACACCTTGGCCTTGTCGGCGCGCGGCAGCATGAAACCCGTCAGCGGCCCCGCAAACACGGACGCCAGCGGCAGCGGCAACAACAACAGACCCGCTTCCAGCGGCGATAACTCACGCACCAGCTGCATGTGCTGGCTCAGCGCCAGTTCCATGCCGATCAGGGCGGCGGACGCCACCATGGCGGCGGCCACGGCACTGGAAAACGGCAGTTCGCGGAACAGGGCGAAGTCGATCAGCGGCTTGGCTTGCCGCTTCTGGCGGCGCACGAATTTGAGCATGAAGAAGGCGCCCACGGCGAAAGCAAAGGCGGCCAGCGCATACGACGGCTGCGACTTGCCCAGTTCCTTGATCGCATACACGCCACCAAGCAGGCCCATCATGATTTGCAGCGAGCCCTTCAAGTCCCACGGTTTGTCACGGTTACCGGCCCGTTTCGGCAGGACAACGGCGGCCAGCACCAGGGTCAGCAGCACGATGGGCACGTTGATCAGGAAGACGGAACCCCACCAGTAATGTTCCATCAGGAAACCACCGAGCACGGGGCCAAACGCGGCGCCGCCGGAGGCAATCGCCGCCCACACGCCGATGGCGAACGAGCGCTCACGGTTATCCGTAAAGGTCAAGCGGATGATGGACAAGGTGGCGGGCATCATCAAGGCGGCGCCGATGGCCAGCAGCACGCGGGCAAAGATCAGCCATTCCGGCGCGGGCGAAAACGCGGCGCACAGCGAAGCGATGCCGAACACGGCCAGACCGGCAAGGAAAACGGGTTTGTGGCTCAAGCGGTCACCGAGGGTGCCGAGGCCGGGCAGCAGACCGGAGACAACCAGCGCGTACACGTTGATGATCCACAGTTTTTGCGAGGAAGTGGCCTGCAAGTCGCGCGTCAGCGCGGGCAAGGCGGTGTAGAGCACGGTCATGTCGACCACGATGAGGAACAAGGCGCTGGAGACGATGGCCAGCGTCAGCCATTTTTTCATTGGATGCATAAACAACTCTTGGATTTAGTGTAACTTTTAACAACTATCTGTTTGGATAAAGCGGGTGCTGCGCAAATATTTACGTTCCAGGCTGCCACGGGCCTGGGCTTGTCGGGGGCGGCGGGCGTCAGCCACGGTCGCCATCCTTGTCATCCACGGCGGAGGTCATCGCGTCGAGTTCGCGCAGCATGACGACGGACACTTGCTTGAAACCGCGTCCCTGGAAGAAGGTCTGCGCCGTCAGGTTGTGCGCGCCGCATTCGAGGAACAAACGGGCGATGCCGTGGTTGCGCAACTCGCTTGCCACCCACTCCACCAGCTGGCTGCCGATGCCGCTGCCGCGCACGGAAGGCAGCAAGACCAGGTCGTCCAGCGCGGCGAACGATTTCGAAGCGCGCTGGCGCGTGTCGATGGAGACCAAGGCCATGCCGACGATGGTCTCGCCCGACGTGGCAACGGCGAGCAGGGTCGAATCGCCATGCGCCCAGTCATGCGACAGGGCAGCGCGGATTTCGCCACGGATGACCTCAGGCAAGTCCGCGCGCCAGTTGCCCGGTGCATCGGCGCGCTCGCCCTGCAGCTCCGAATGGGAGATATAGTCGGCGCTGACGTTGTCGAGGTAGAGCTTGCAGAGCGTATCTTCGGCGGTGGCGTCGTGGCACCAGCTGAAGCTGATGGCGGGTGAATTGGCCTGGGCGTTTTTCATGGCGGATCTCGTGTTATTGACAATGAAAGGCATTTTATGTCGCCCCTGAATGGCATTCAAGTTAAAATCCATCTGCAAAACAGATAGGTGGATGCCATGCAATGGACTTTGGAACAAATGCGCTACTTTGAAGCGGCCGTCGCGGCAGGCTCTTTCTCGGGCGCGGCGCGCCGGCTGGGCCGCGCGCAATCGGTGGTCAGCACCTCGATCGGGCTGCTGGAAGCGGAATTCGGCGTGGAGCTGTTCGACCGCTCGCGCCGCAGCGCCGTACTGACGGAAGCGGGCAAGGTGATGCACCTGGAAGCGTGCGAACTGCTGCGCCAGGCCGAGCGATTGCAGCTGCGCGCCCAACTGCTGAGCGAGGCGCCCGAAGCCCAGTTGACCCTGGCGCTGGACGAAGCCCTGCCCTACCTGGCCATCGGCACCCTGGTCAAGGAACTGGCGGCGCGCTACCCGGCGCTGGAACTGGTGATGCTCAACGCCACGGCGTCCGAGGTGGCGCAATACGTGGAGCAGCAGCAAGCCGACGTGGCCTTCCACTTCGACCGCGGCCAGATTTCTCCCGTGCTGGAACAGCAGCACATCGGCAGTGTGGCGCAAGGCGTGTTCGTGGCCAAAGGCCACCCCATGGCCCACGGCCAGGAAGTCAGCCGCAACGAGCTGACCCGCTACCGCCAGCTGATCATGGATTCTGAGCTCAACCGCGAACACGCGTTCAGCCCCGCCGTCTGGTTTTCCGACAGTTTCTACAGCATCGCGGAAATGGTCGCGGACGAGCTGGGCTGGGCAATTCTGCCCCTGAACATCGCCAATTACGACAATTACAAGGGGTATCTGCAGGAAGTGCCCTGCCCTGCGCTGGCCTTGTCGCGGCTGCCGGTGCGGCGCTTGTCGATTCACGGCAAAAAACTCAGCGAGACGAGTTTGTGGCTGACGACCAGGTTGGCGGAGTTGTTGCTCGATGGGCCAAGGGGGTGAGACGACTGGACACCCATGATCTAGAATGGCACGCTCTGTACATTCAAGGGAAACAGCATGAATTTCGATTGGCACGGTAGCGTCATTACCCGGCAAACAAGCGTCGACGCCCACTATAAAAACACGCAAAACGTCAGGCGCTTCCTGTTGGATCAGTGCGGCCCCGGATTCAGACTGGACCGTGATCTCATGGCCTGGATACGCGATGGCGCCGCCAAAACCATGGGCGATGTGGCCGATGAATGGATGCGTCGGCATACTCAAGCCGGCGATGCATAAATAAATATTGATAAGTACTGAAAGCTTTACATGATTCAATCAGCTGTCCTCAACAACTGGCTCGCCATGGCAAAAGACGATGCCGTGGAAATTGATCCCGACGACATCAACCACGAAGCCCGAACCAATATGTGGAGCTTTTCGCCCACGGACGAGGAAACGCCGCAGATCCATGCGGCCGATATCGTCGAGTTCATTGGTGAGGTGATCGCGGCGCGCAGTAGCGCACTCGCTGGCGAAGACATGCTGTTCTATTGCTGGCACGATGCGCAATGCCGGCAGTTGCGCTACAGCCTGGTGTCGCGCTCGCATGGCCGCTTGCCGTTTCGTTGCGAGTTGCGCGAAACGCAGGATTTGGCGCTGATCGCCGAGCGCGTGGTGAACGGGGACTGGCGCAACGAACATTATATGCAGTCACCATCGGAGAATGACGATGAGCAGGAGGCAGCGCCATTCGTCCTGCCCGTGTTCGTGGTGCCTGTGCCGTAGGAATCAGCACGCCAGAAAGCGCGCAGGCCGGCAAGCCTCCAGGGCTGACACGGGCTTGTCAGTGACGATTTCCTCGCTGGCCAGCTGCCCCACGATGGCTGCCAGCACGACACCCGGATGCATGGCGCACACGTACGCGCCTTCGACCTGGGGCAAGTAGCCGACGATGGGCACGCCATCGGCCGGCATGGGACGCAGGCCGATGCCGGCGAATTCTGGCGCGATGGCCTCGGCTCCTTCCAGTTCATTGCGGATCGCGCTGGCCGTGCGCTGCACCATGGCGGCGGGCTGGTTTTCCGGCGCGTCGTCGAGGTAATCTTCCGCCGCCAGCATGGTGCCGTCCTCGCCTTGCCGCACTTCCATTGCATGGCTGGAAATAATGCCGTGCACCAGGCCCGGCGGCGCCTGGTAGCGCATGAAAATGGCGGGCGAGGCGTGGATGGGCAGGCTGGCGCCCAGCATCGCCGCCAGCGCAGCAGTTCCCGTGCCTGCCGCCAGCACGACCACGTCCGCTTCCATGAGGCCAGCGGCCGTTTTCACGCCCGTCACCCGCGCGTCCTGGACCACAAAACCCAGCACAGGCGTATGCGTGCGGATGGTCGCGCCCAGCACCCGGGCCGCTGCCAGCAAGGCGTGTGTGGCGGCAACGGCGTCGAGCGCGCCCTGTTCCGGCTCAAAGATCGCCTGTTCCGGCGGCTGCCGCAGACGCGGTTCAAGCTCGGTGATGCGCGCGCGGTCTATCAATAGGGACTCGGGCGACACCCGTCCATCCTGCGTGCCATACGACAAGGCTCCATGCCAGCGTACCGTCAAGCCGGGCACCTGCGTTTCCAGCCGGCGCCAGGCCGCGATGGCGCCGCCGCGCAGGGCCGCAATGGGGTCAATCCCGGCACAGGACGTATTAATCCAGGCAAACGACGTACCCGTCACGCCGCAAGCGATGCCGCCCGCCTCGACCACGGTGACTTTTTTACCCTTGCTGGCCAAGTGATATGCGAGCGAGGCGCCCACGATGCCGGCGCCGATGACGATGATGTGCTGGGGCTTTTCGCGATTCATATCTGTCAATTTTGTTTATTTATCACAGGGCATAGTCTACCCCAGCCGCCCGCAAATCCAGCACATAGGCATGGCCATCGACAACCTTGCCTGCCACGATGGCAATATCGGGCACGGCCGTTCCCTGCACGAAACCGCAGCGTTCCAGCACGCGGATCGAGGCCGCATTGCCGTCGATAGCGTAGGCGCACAGACTGGCCAGCCGCCACTCGTCTTGCGCCAGGGCGATCAGGTGGTGCAGCGCGGCCGTGGCCAGGCCCTTGCCCGCTTGTTGTTCTCCGATGCGGTAGCCGACTTCGGCCATTTGCGCTTGCCGGTCAATGTCCTTGAGGTTGGCGCGGCCGATCAATTGCCCGTGTTCGTCGACGATGACGCAGGGGTGCATGCGGCCCTGTGCGTGCTCGTCCAGGAATTGCGCGACGTGCGCCTGGATGCCGTCAGCGCTGTAAAAAGTATCGGGACGCCGGTCGATATGGCGCTCGAACCAGGCCCGGTTGGCGACTTCGAAGGCCAGCAAGGGCGCGGCATCGTCCGGACGCAGGGTGCGAATCGTGTGTGTACTCATGGGGACTCCTGCAAAGGCATGAGTCTAGTGACGCGCTGCCCGGCCCGTCAATCTTGATTCTACGAATCAATATACAGATACAATCGCCGCCATGAAAAACGACTTATCCGCCCTTGACGCGGCGCGCCTCCTGGGCGTCAGCCTGCCCACCCTGTATTCCTACGTGAGCCGGGGCTTGCTGGCTTCCGTCAGCAAGGGAGATTCGCGCCGCAAGCGCTATCCGCAGGAAGAGGTATTGCGCCTGGCAGCGCGCAAAAATGACGCCAAGCGCGGCGGCCAGACGGCCGTGGCCGCCATGCACTGGGGCTTGCCCGTGCTCGAGACGCGGATTTCCCACATTCTCGATGGCCGGCTGCTGTACCGGGGCTGCGATGCGACGGCGCTGGCCGAGTCCGCGACGCTGGAGACGGCCGCCGGCCTGCTGTGGGACGACAACGCGACAGACTATTTCCAGCAAGATGCTCCTGCCCTGCAACAAGGACTGGCCAGCGCGCCAGATGCGCCGCCGCTGTCGCGCGCCATGCTGGCCATGGCCATGCTGTCGTCCCTGCCTGCGCCTGCTGACATGCTGCAGTCCGGCCCAGCCTTGATGCGCCTGCTGGCCGCCTCCCTGCTGCAGACGGCGCCATCCGCCTTACCGCTGCACCAGCAACTGGCCCAGGCGTGGCAGGCGGACCCGGACCAGACTGAATTGCTGCGCGCCGCCCTCGTGCTGCTGGCCGACCATGAATTGAATGCGTCGACCTTTGCCGTGCGCTGCGTCGCCTCGACGGGCGCCAGCCTGCCGGCCGCACTGGGGGCCGGATTGGCGGCCTTGTCCGGAGACAGACACGGCGGCGGCAGCGCGGCGGCCAGGTGCATGTTGACGCAGGTGCTGGCCGCGCCAGACGCCAGGGATAGCATCGACGCCTTTTACAAGAGCATTACGCCGGAATTCGCCGGCTTTGGCCACCCGCTGTATCCGCTGGGCGACCCGCGCGCCGCGTATCTGCTGGACCGTCTGTCGGCGCTGTCGCAAGCGTATCCGCAGTTGCGCGCCATCCTGGCGGCGTGCGCGGTGGCGGGCGAACTGCTCGATGCGCGTCCGAACGCTGATCTGGCACTGGCGGCCATGGAGCTGGCGTTCGGCTGGCCCGAGGGCGCAGCATTGAGCGTGTTTGCCCTGGCCCGCTCGGCCGGCTGGATCGCGCATGCCGCCGAGCAGGCCGCCAGCGCGGCGCTGATACGGCCACGCGCACGCTACATCGGGCGCCACCAGCGCGACTAGCAATTGACGCTTGATTTATTACGCATACGTAGTAGTATACTTCGTATGCGTACCAATAATTCTCCTACTTCAGAGGTCCCCGATGCCGCAGCCTGCCCGTTGGGCGAACGTTCGCCGCGCCTGTTCAATCTGCTTAACCTGGCGCGGCAGAACCTGTTTCGTTCGGCAGACGCCGTCTTCACCAGCGAACTGGGGTTTTCCGGCACGCAAGTCGTCGCCCTGTTCGCACTGAAGGGCGAAGAAGGCTGTCAATTGAAGGATCTGGGGCGGGCGCTGCAACTGAAGAACTCGGCCGTCACGGGCTTGGTCGCGCGCATGAAAGAAAACGGCCTGATCGTGCGCGGCCAGTCGGCGCTCGATGCGCGCGCCGGCACCCTGCACATGTCGCCCAGGGGTGGCGAGGTGCTGGCCGCCGCCCTGCCCCTGCTCGACAGCCTGAATGAACAACTGAAAGCGGGTTTCAGCGAGGAAGAGCTGGCCGTCGTCGCTCGCTTCCTGCTGCACGCCTCGCGCCTGCGTTTTGCGCAGGACGTCTGACCCACCCCCACACCACCACCACAGGAGTTACCCATGCATCCCAACGACATGACCGGCTTGCAACTGATGCAAGCTTTCGCGCAAGGCCTGTTTCCACGGCCCGGCATTTCCAAGACCATGCCCATGGATGCGCACACGGTCGAGCATGGCCGCGTCGTCTTCACGGCCACGGCGAATGAAACGCACACCAATCCCATGGGTGGCGTGCATGGCGGATTCGCCGCCACCGTGCTCGACACGGTCACGGGCTGCGCCACGCACACGGTCTTGCCAGCCGGCGAAAGCTACGGCACGACGGACCTGAACATCAAGATGTGCCGTCCCCTGCCCTTCAACGTGACGGTCTACGCCGAAGGCAAAGTCATCAATGCGGGACGTAACCTGGTCATTTCCGAAGGTACTATCCGCGACGAAGCCGGTAAAGTGTACGCGCATGCGACGGCCACCTGCATGATCATCCGCCCGCGGGAGCAGGCGGCCGCATGATACGGCCCGGCAGCATCGCGGAAGCCTGGCGTGTGCTGCAGGCTTGCCATGGGAGCAACAACGCCATACACTGAGCCATTCTGCCCGAGGTCAAACGATGGTTAAAAAGATTGCTGTCCTCGGCTTACTGGTTGGCATCGCCTTCGATATGCTGCCTCATGCGTTTGAGGTCGTTGCCAAGACCAATATTTGCCGCGAATCATGCTCCAACTTGCTGAAGGTCGTGTCGATCGTCATCTACGCGACCTTGCCCATAGCTTGGAGCGCGCTCCTGGGGATAGTGATTGGAAAGCATCACGCAACGCGGATAGTGTGTATCAGCGTGCTATTCTCGCTGTTTATCATGGCAGTCTTGACCTGGTTTCTCTACAAGCAGCAACATCCCTGATTTTCAAGCGCAATGCTTTTTTGGGGCGGCCTCAGTCCGCCGGTTTCTTCTTCGCCTTCAATAAACTGCCGGCCGCATCCTTCTCGAAGCGGCCCTGAAAGGATGTGCGCTGCGGCCAGCCCCTAGGCTGTAAGCTGGGAATGCGGATGAGGATGGCTTTTTGTATCGCTGGCTGGGCGGTGTGCTTCCCGCGCACCGCAAGACGGGGTTGGCGCAGCGTCTGCTGCCCCAAAATGCCTCACAAAGCTGCATGCATATCTCCTGCTTGCCGAAGATGCAACAATGCCATACACTCAACCATGCTGGATCCTTGAGTCGACAGCATGAGATGCTACATCGCAGGCGCCCATGCTAACTCGTCGTTTTGCAATGTCTAACAGGTTGGGCCTAAAAATATGAAACTACCCGTTCAGCTTGAAAAACTGCATCAAGTCGCTGATGCTGCCGCAATTAAGTTTGAAACTTCCGCCGATATGGTCTTCGAGCCTTGTGGCCTTATCCTGGAAATGCCTCAAATAGAAGAGCAATACTGGTGCACCCCTACCAACGTCGTTCCCTTTGCAAGCACAGGCGGGGACGGTGTCCATTACAGTTATCTCAAAGATTTTGTATCCACTAACGGAACTTTGCCGATCATAATGACTCTGCCATCCGCAGACGAAAACAACGTAGTGATCGCCGAGTCCTTTGAGGAATTCTTTAATTTGGGCTACTACGTCGGTTGGTACTCGCTCGAGCAGCTGGTATATCAAGAGGAGCAGGCAATCGACTACTTTATAAAACCCGATGAGGAACACCGGGATTATGCAGAGTCTCGCCTGGAATACCTGCGGGAGGCTTTGCAGATGCGTCCTGTTCCGCCGCAGATGGCGCGGCTCGCCAAGCTGCGCGAGCAATATTTCGATCTTTTGCTCATCCCGGAATTGCCGGAATAAACCCAGTCACCCATTCAACCGGACGCCCTCAGCCCGCCGCCTTCTTCTTCGCCTTCAATAAACTACAGCCTTTTGCGGCTTGCCAAATAAGCCCGAGGACGTCACCGGCAAGGAGTGGAAATCCAAGGTCAAGGCGCGCACCGCTATCATCATGTTGCATGCTGACTGGACTCGCGATGGGGAAGCACCCGACAGCGCAAGCGGAGGCTATATTGATTTTTGGAATGGCAAGCGAATGACGGTCTCTGGCGCTGAAGGTTTCATCGCGATGGTGGGCAGAAGAATTGGCGTATCAAGTGCTCATATTCCCGGCACCTCGATTGGTTACTCGGACTTGAGCAACGCAAGCCTCATCCTGTTTTGGGAGGTCAAGTGAAACGTATCGGCTTATCAGTAGGGTTTCTTATTGCTGGACTGCTAACAAGCTGGGCTGCAACGGTCGCTGGCAGTCACCTGCCGTTCTGGTTTCATGTCAAGCTGTTGCGCCACGACTCCAGCGCTTGCTACGAAATAGGGCCGTGTTCGGTATCCTGGTGGGTCACTGCCGCGCTTGTCGCCTATCTTCTTGGCCCATCGTTCATTTTTATGGTGACGGGATGGCTTAGCGCAAAGCCCGGCGTGACCACATCTAAAAAACTGAGCAGACTCTTGTTGCTGGCAGTCTTTACGTTTGTACTGTATTTGCTGGGGTATGTCATCAGTTGAATGTGGGATAACAATCGGTCAACTGGCGCTCCGCTGCACGGTGTCGTCGGGCGCCTCAGGCCGCCGCCTTCTTCTTCGCCTTCAACAAACTCCCGGCCGCATTTTCCTCGAAGCGTCCTGCCTCTTCTATATAGCCATGCACGGTGCCGTCATGGCGCCAGCCGCCCTGGCGCTTGATGGCCTGGAAATCGGCGCCGGCCCGGTGGGCGCTGGTGGCCATGCCGCGGCGCAGGCTGTGGCTCGATAGTTCCGGCACGTAATCGAGCTCCGCCAGCCTGGCGCAGCCCTCCAGTATCGTGTTGATGCTGCTCGCGTGCAATCCCTTCGCGCCCACGTGCCCCCACTGGTTCACCGTGCGCAATAGCGGGCCCGTGCGGATGTGCGCCGCGGCCAGCCAGGCGCGCAAGGCCGTGGCCGGACAGCAGACGCCGTCGCCGAACGGGATCGCCTTGACGATGCCCTCCCCCAGTTGATCCGTTTTCGAGCGGGGCAAGGTGATGACCATGCCCTGCGGCTCCCAGCTCACGTCTTCCAGCATCAATCCCACCAGTTCGCTGCGGCGAAAACCGCCAAAAAAGCCCAGCTGCAGCAAGGCGCTGTCGCGCAAGGCCTTGACCTTGCCCAGCGCGGCCAGTCTGGACACGATCGTTTCCATATCTTCCAATGGCAAGGCCTTGGCCTTTTTCTTTGGCTTGCCGTGCAGGCGGGCGATGCCGGCCAGGGTTTTGCGCACGGTGGGCGTGGACGCGGGGTCGGCAAAACCCTGGTACACATGCCATTGCGACAGGGCCGTCAGGCGCAGGGCCAGCGTGCGCGCGTTCAGGCTGTCCGCATACGCCATCAGGTAACGGATGACGGTGGACTCATCTGCAGGCAGCGCCCCGCCCCAGGACTGGAAGTGGCGGATGGCGGAACGGTAGGTGCGGCGCGTGTTGTCCGAGGTGGCGGCGGCGAGAAATGCCTGGTGGCGCGCGGCCAGCTCGGCATCGATCAGGGCGCCGTGTAATGGCGCGCTGGCGATGGCGGTGTTTTTGGCCACGGCGGCACGGCGTTTCGAGAGGGGCAAATCAGGCATGGCGGCGGCGAAATCGCGGTTTTGTACTGGGAGACACACAGAATAGCATGCCAAACACCCCTATAACACGCGATAAGCAATCTTATCGGGACTTATCTTTTTCAAAGAAAGCAAAAATTTATATCGTAATAGTATGCGATATTACGTATCATGTAATACGTTACTAAATTTCGCTCATAGGTGGTTTTATGGCCCGCACCGGCATTCTGTACTCTGATGTTATGAAAGCAGCCCAAATCGTCGCTGCCGATGGGCGCAATCCCACGGTCGACAGCGTGCGCGAAGCGCTGGGCAGCACGGGTAGCAAGAGCACCATCGCTCCCCTGCTCAAGCGCTGGAAGGAAGAGTTCCAGGGCGCGGGCGCCGTCAAAACGGAAGCGGGCTTGCCGGCAGAGCTGATGGAAGCGATGCGCGGCGTCTATGAAAAACAGCAGCGCGACGTGGCGCAGCAGCTGGAAACGGGCATGCAGCAGAATCGCGCCGAGCTCGATGCGGTGCTGGACAAGCTGAAAAAGACGGAAATGGAACGATTGAAACTGACGGAGGCGCGCGCCGCCCTCACCCAGGAATTGCGCGCCACGCAGCACGCACTGGCGCAACTGAAGGAAGAACACCATTTTCGCGCCGTCACCCTGGCCACCTTGCACAGCGATAACGCGGGCCTGACGCAGCGCCTGGCCGACCGGGGCGAGGACATCGCCGCCCTCAACCGCCAGCTGGCGCAGGTGCGTTCGCAGTTCGACCATTATCAGGAAGCGGCCGCCACCCAGCGCAGCGAGGAACGGGCCCAGGCACAGCAGCGGGAAAGCAGGCTGGAGCAGGAAAACGCCCAGCTGCAGCAGCGCTTGCAGGGCCAGCAAGCCACCCTGGTGCAGCAAGACATGCGGCTGGCGCAGCTGCAGGTCGACCACGCGCGCCTGGCTGACGAAGCGTCCGCCGAGCGGGCAGCGCTGGCCACCGTGCGTCCCGAGCGCGACCAGTTCGAATTTCAATACCTGCAGGCGGCCGCGTCCGCCGACGCCCTGCTGGCCAAGCTCGATACGGCCCTGCTGGCGCTGAACGACGCCAAGGTGGCGCTGGCCGCGCAAGACCGCCAGCTCGACATGCTGGCGGAAAATGGGCAACTATCGCAGCAGAAAATGGAAGCATGGGCGCAGGAGCGCGACGGCTTGTTGCGCGACAATGCCGGCATGGCGGCGCGCCTGGCGCTGCACGACAGCGCGGCATCGACGCCCGCTACGATAAGCTCGAGGACGCCCTCAAGGCAGCCCTGACGCACTCTTTACCGTCGGTAGCGCACCCGTACCCACGCGCCGATGGCGTCCACGCCGCTGTCCGCCGCGTCTTCGACCCAGCCCGCGCGCGCATAAAAGCGCCGCGCCCCCGTATTGGCCAGCTGCGTCTTGAGGCTCAGGCGGGGACCGAAACGGGCCACGACGGCCGCCAGCAGGTGCGCGCCGATGCCCAGGCCGCTATACGCCGGGTGCACGTACAAATGGTGCAGGAAGTACTCCGGGGCGTCGCCCGTGTACACGGCGGCAAAGCCGGTGACGCTGCCATCGGATTCGGCAACGAGGATGGCTTCGCCCTGCGTCGCTGCCGTGAAAACGGCGCTGCCGGCGACCGGGCCGAAGGCGTCGCGCCCGGCCAGGGCCAGGATGGCGGTGCAGGACTGCGTGTCCCCGCTGGCGAAAGGTCGAATCAGGCACATGGCTGGCGCGTTATCCATTCCTTACAGGCGGCGGTTCAGCACGCTGTCGATATCATGGGTTTTCAGCTCCACCTGGAGCACGCCATCTTGCAGCCAGTAGCCGTCGGCTCCCTGTTGCAGCGCCTCCATGTCGAGCGTGCCCAGGCTTGGCGCGATGGCGCCAGCGAGCAAGGCCGCAGCGTCATCCCATGCCCTATAAAACAGTTTCAGATACCAGCCGTCGTCGTGGGCAAAGGCGAGGAAGCGACTGCGCAAGGCTTGCAGCGGCGCGAGCGCGCCATGGTGGCCGAGCATCGCGGCCACGTTCGCATCCGGGGAAGCGGGCGGTGCACCCTGCCAATCGGCCCAGGCATGGCTGCCCCAGGCATGGATATCTTCGTGCGCCAGGGCTGGCAATTGCTGCCGCATCAAGGTCTGCCAGGCGGCAGGCTTTTTGAGCGTGCCGGCACTGCCCCTGCGCAGCACGATGCCATCCGCCTTGCCGAGTGCAACAATACAATCCTTGAATTCAATGCCGGAAGCGACCAGCATGCGCTCGGCCGGGTCGTGCCAGATATACAGATAATGTCTCAAGTAGTGGTCCGTTGTGGTGTCGTCGACGTGTTCAGGGCCACGGCGGCGCGTATCAGCGCGTGCACGCTGGCCAGGATTTTGCCGCGCCAGTGCGCCAGCGAGGCGACTTTCGCATCGAGCTGGCTGGCGGCGGAGGCGGCATTCTCCGCCACATCTTCGGGCGGCGTGCGCGGTTCGTTCATGGCTGGCATCTCCTTCACTGCGCGCGCGCCTTACTGCGCTGGGTTGGCCATGCAGGGAACCAGCGCGGCAAGGAACTGGTCGCGCAAAGCCTGGTACTGCGCATCCGTCGCGAATTCCCGCTTGTCTGCCGGCTGATTGAGCAGGTAGGCGGTGGCGACCGTCCCGCTGGCGGCATGCAGCAAGGTGTATAAACTAATCACGCCGGACGATTGCGTGACATACGGGTTATTCAATCCTAGCACTTCCACGCCCTGGCGCGTGTCCGTTTCCAGCGGCACCAGCTGTGGCGGCTTGCTGTTGGCGGACATCTGCTGCATTTGCGCCAGGATCGTGTCACGGTCGGCGGCAAACCTGCCTTCAGCGCTGCGTTCGATCTTCAGGTTCACGAAGGGCAAACTGCTCTTGTGGAACAGCATCAGCCGATAGCCGTCGGCCACCGATACCTGCCCCTCTCCCGTTGCCAGCTTGACGCTGCGCGTCGTCACGTGTGCGGGCAGGCGGTCCTGCTGCCTGAACTGGAACTCGCTGCGATTGATGCATTGGGCCAAGGGCCCCAAGGGATCGGCCGTGCGGTCTTGCGCGTGGGCGGCCAGTGAGGCAAGCAGCATGGGAATGACAAGCAATTGGCGGTGGTTCATGAAAGGCATCAGTCATCGGGTTGGCGAGCAGGGAGAATAAGCGCCAGTATTACTAAAAGGCAAATGTTTAGTTGTCATCCTCTAAATATGGGTGGAACAGCGTCTTAATATGAAATTCACCCGGCCCACGTAGCATTCAGATTGGCAAGGCTCTCATTGTGCAGCGCCTGCCATTTTCCGGCTGAACCATGACTGACATCGCTTTATCCCTGCGCCACGGCGCCGCCCTACCCCACCGTGCCAGCGGACACCGGCTGAAAGCGGCGCTGGGCGCCCTCTTCTTTCCACGCCAGCGCACGCGCTGGCAAGCCTTCCTGGGCAGCATGCCAGGCCTGAATTCGCTGGCGCAGCTGCATCCTTGTTTGCGCTTCAAGATCTACCGCCCGTACGCCTCGCGCCAACTCGGTTGCACGGATCGCCTGGCCTTGCTGGAAGGGCATTACCGTTTCCTGTGGCAAGCGGGCGCGCGCACCCTGGTCGAGCGGGCCGCGCGCCAAGCGGTGGTGCTGGCCGCGTTTGACGGCAAGGATGGGGCGCTGTACCGCTTGCAGCTGACGGCCATCCACGACAGCTACCGCGAAGGCGAACTGTGCCTGCGCCTGACGCGCGACGGCCAGCCATTCTACCTGGCCAGTTTTTTATTCCTGCCGCGCGCCGATGGCGTCTCGCTGCAGCTGGGCGCGCTGCAAGGCTTGCGCTCGGAAGCGGGCAAGCTGGCCGTCAAGGAAGCCACGCGGGCGCTGCACGGTTGCCGCCCGAAAAACCTGATGGTGACGGCCTTGCGCGATTTCGGCGATTTTTTTGCCTGCAATAACCTGTTCTTGATCAGCAATGACAACCGCATCGCCCTGAATGCGCGGCGCCGCCGCCATATCGCGGCCGATTACGACCATGTGTGGCAGGAATTGCACGCCTTGCGCATGCGCGATGGCAATTATCACTTGCCCTGCGCGGCTTACCGGGCGCCGGAGCTGGCCGCCGTGCCGTCGAAGAAACGCGCCGATGCGCGTCGGCGCGGCGAATTGCTGCAATGCATGTCCGCCGACATGCGCGCGCAGCTGGCGGGTTTGCTGGACGCGCCCATGGCTGAAAAATGCGCAAGCGCAAGCCTTGGCATACTGACAAAAATGCCATAAACCTCAGGAAGCCTTCATGTTGGGGCCGTATCCTGCACCGGGCATGCCAGCCACCTTCTCCAAGGGCCGGCGCGCATTCGATCCACCCTGGACAAGGTTTCCCCATGACACCCACTTTCGCCCTCCTCCCCCTTTGCCTCGCTGGCACCGCTGCACTGGCCGCCCCCGTGCTGGACGACGCCGTTCGCCAGCGCGCGGAAGAACTGACGCGCACGGGCATGCACGCGAGCATCGTCATCGCCGTGATCGACGGCAAGGACAGCGCCGTCTACGGCTTTGGCAGCGTACACGCCGGCAAGCACATCAAACCGGGCGCCGACACCGTCTACCAGATCGGTTCCGTCACCAAGACCATGACGGCCTTGCTGCTGGCCGACGCCGTCGCCGAAAACAAGGTCAAACTCGACGAGCCGGTGGCCACTTTATTGCCAGGCTATACCGTGCCCGCCTTCGACGGCAAGAAGATCAGCCTGCTCGACCTGGCCACGCATTATTCCTCGCTGCCGCGCCTGCCCGACAACTTCGCGCCCAAGGATACGGCCAACCCGTATGCGGACTACACGGAAGCGAAACAGCGGCAATTTCTCGCCGCCTACCACCTGCCGCATGCGCCTGGCACGGCATTTGACTACTCGAACATCGGCTACGCCGTGCTGGGCACGGCCCTGGCCGCACAAGCGGGTAGCAGCTATGAAGCGCTGCTGCAAAAGCGCATCGCCGTGCCGCTCGGCATGCGTTCCACTTCGAACCAGCCCACGCACGGCATGCTGGCGCGCCTGGCGCCCGGCCATTTGCTGTCGGGCGAGCCGACACCGGCCTGGGATTTGAACGTGGTGGCGCCGGCCGGCGGCGTGTATTCGAGCGCGCGCGACATGATCGCCTACCTGCAAGCGTATATGTTCAAGCCGCTGCGCCCGTATGCGCTGGCCATCCTGCCGCAGCGCCCGCTGGCGGCCGACGGCGACACGAAAATCGGCCTGTCCTGGCTGCTGGAGCAGAAACAGGGCCACAGCTACGCCTGGCACAGCGGCCAGACGGGCGGCTACGCCAGTTATGCGGCGTTCACAACGGACGGCAAGCGGGGCGTGATGGTGCTGACGAACACGGCGCGCGACGTCGACGCCTTGGGCCTGTCCACCCTGCTGCCCGGCACACCGCTGCCGCCGCTGAAGAAGCCGCAAGCGGCCATCGCGCTGCCGCGCGCCGCGCTGGCCGAGTACGTGGGCGAGTATCCATTGGACAAGGATTTCACGTTGACGGTAACCCTGGGCAAGAATGGCCTGGAAGCGGCCGGCACGGGCATGGGATCGGCGCCCTTGTTTGCCAGCGCGAAAGATCAATTCTTCTTCCGCGCCATCGATGCGGACCTGGCGTTTACGCGCGATGCCGCGGGCAAGATCGCCAGCGCCGTGCTCAAGCAAGGCGGGCAGGACGTCGTCTTGCCGCGCAAGCCGTAAAAATCACGCTGCCGGGTCTTGCATGAATTGCTCGACCCGGGCGACAAATTCCGCCTTGCTGCGCGTGCGAAACTCGCCCAGGAAGGCGTCGCTGCCCTGGACGATTTTTCCGTGGCGGTCATATGCCACCTTGCCCATCTCCAGCACGAATTCGCCCTGCGGATCGTCTTCCGGCTCGAAATGCGAATTGAAGCAGTAACCGGTGTCGCGGCAGCTGCCCCACAACAGCAATGCGCTGCTGAACCATTCCATGGTCTCGGGGCCAGTTTCTACCTCGAACAGGGTGTTGACGGTGATGTGCCAGCCGCCCGGTACGCGCAGCGGCTGCAAGGGATAGGGAAAGCGTGGCTGTTTCATGTGGACGATGGCGCGCGGCGCGCCCGGTAAAAGGTGAGGAATTCCGCGGCCGGCAGCGCTTTCGCGAACAGCCATCCCTGGCCGAATTCGACCTTGCGCTCCAGCAGATAGTCGGCTTGCTGCTGCGTTTCGATGCCTTCGGCCACGATCAGCATGTTCAAGGTGCGGGCCATGGCGATGATGTGCGGCGTGACGCTGCTGGTGGCCGCGTCCGTGCCGATGGTGTCGACGAAGGACTTGTCGATTTTCAGGGCGTCAAGCGGCAGGTTTTGCAGGCTCGACAGGCTGGAATAACCGGTGCCGAAGTCGTCGATGGCCACGGCATGGCCGCGCGCCCTGGCCTTTTCGATGGTGGCGCGGGCCGCTTCCACGTTGATGAAGCCCCGTTCCGTCGCTTCCAGCCAGATCTGCTGCGCCTCGATGCCCGTGCCGTCCAGCGCGCGTTCCAGCACGTCGAGCACCCGGCCCGTTTCGATATCGCTGGCGCACAGGTTGATGGCGATGTGCAGTTCGCGGTCGGCCAGCAGCGCGGCGCGCATGTCGGCAATGACGCAATCGATGACCTGGTCCGTGATCGGCAGTATCAGGTCGGCCTCCTCGGCCACCGGGATGAACAGATCGGGGCGTATCATGCTGCCGTCGGGGCGGCGCCAGCGTATCAGCGCCTCGGCGCCCACGCACACGCCCGTGTCGAGCGCGATGATGGGCTGATAGTGGACAAAGAATTCACGTCGCTCGACCGCCGTTTCCAGCTCGCCGCGCAGCGACAGCCGGCGGCGCGACAGCCACACGACGATGCCGACGATGAAGGCGGCCATCAACAGGCCCAGCGGCAAGAGCAGCAGCTGTTCGCGGCGCAGCCTCTCGCTGAGCTTGCTGCGCGGCTCGATCATGACGGCCGTCAAGCCATCGCGGTACAGCATCGCATGGATGCTGTCGTCGTGCGCCAGCTCGCCCTTCGCCCCCGTGCCAGCGAGCAGCGTATTGACCAGTGCCGGGTCCGGATGGTGCAAGGTGTCGAGCACGCCGCCCTTGCCGATGGCCACGGCCATCTGGATATCGTTGTCGACGATGACGTCGGAAAAGCGCACGGGATCGATCAGCACCTTATGGGCGCGGTAGGACAGCCCCACCATGCGCTTGCCGCCGCTGACGACGGGGCGCAGGTTGAAATCGAGGCCCATGCCATTGTCCAGCGTGAAGTCAGCGGGCGTGATGGCGATGCGCTCGTCCTCGATGCCGTTCGACGTGCATTTGAGCAAGCCGTTTTCCACATAACCGATATCGTCGATGCTGCGCGTGGTAATGGTGATGCGGCGCAATTGCTGGATATGCGCTTCCGAACACGGCGCCAGGTCCAGCGCATCGGCGCTGCGCAGGGCCATGCTGGCCGAGGCGATGGAACGGTGGGCGCGCTCGAGCGCGTAGCCGGCGAGCAGGCGCAGGCGTTCCTGCTCGCCCTGCTCGGCGCGCACGGACGACAGATAGAAGGCCAGGCTCAGGGGGGCGGCCACGCCGATGACTGCCACCAGTACACTGGTAATGATGATCCGTTTTCTGCGCATGTGATTACCTGCGGTAGTTATATGATTGCCATGTATTGCTCGTTGGCATCATATTACAAGCAGAGGCCGCGCACGCGGAACTTACTGAACAGTTACACTTTTTCCTGCGGCCGCGCCAGCACGAACACCAGCGCCGCCACCACGGCCGCCAGTCCGCCCGCCAGGTAGAGCACGCTGGCAAAGCCATCGATAAAAGCGTGGCGCGCCGCTTCCTGCGCCACGGCCTGCATCGCGGGCGGCAACTGACCGAAGGCCTCGGCCGCGTTGCCAGCGACGATGCGTCCTATCATTTCAGGCGACGCTTTCAAGCCGTGCAGCCACGCCAGCTCGTTGAACGAAGCGGCCGTGCGCATGGCCAGCACGGCGCCCAGCGCGCCCACGGCCAGCACGATGCCGACAAAGCGCGTCGTCGTGCTGATGCCGGAACCCATGCCCGTGCGTTCTCTGGGGATGCAGGCGAGGATGGCCTTCTGGGTCGTGCCGTTGAGCAATCCTGCTCCCGCGCCCGTGACCACCATGCCGGCCGCCACCCAGCCATATTGCAAACTGGAGGCGGCCAGGGCCGTGGCCACGTTGCCCACGGCGACGATCAGCAAGCCCGTCACCAGAATGCCGCGATCATCGAGAACCCGCATGGCGCGCGGCGCCAGACGCGACAGCGCCACCATGGCGACGGCAAACGGCAGCATGGCGCAGCCGGCCAGCACGGCGGAAAAGCCGAAGGCGTTCTGCAAATACAGGGGCAAAAAGGTCATCATCACTTGCGCGGCGATGGCGTAGCCGAACATGCCCAGCACGGCGCCGACGAACACGCGCCGGGCGAACAGCGACAAATCGACCATGGGCGCGCGCTGGCGCCGTTCCACGACGATGAACACGGCCAGCAGCGCCGCGCCCGTGGCGAAGCGCAGCATGGTGGCGCGGCTGGACCAGCCCGCCACGCTGGCGTCGATCAAGCCCCAAATGATGGCGAACAGGCCGGCGGAGAATAATGCCGCGCCGAATGGATCAAAACTGGCGTTGGAGGCATCCTTCGACTCGTCCACGTGTTTGCTTACCAACCACATCAGGATGGCGACGACGGGCAGGTTCAGATAGAAAATCCAGCGCCAGTTGATGGCGCTCGTGATCAGGCCGCCCAGCAGGGGCGCCACCGTCATGGCCACGCCCATGGCTGCGCCCCACACGGACCAGGCGCGCGCCCGCTCCTTTTCCGCGTGAAACGTGTGGCCAATGACGGCCAGCGCGGATGTGAGCAGCAGCGCCGCGCCGAGTCCCTTGATGGCGCGCGCCACGTTGAGCACGAACGGCGTCCACGCCAGGCCGCACAACAGGGACGCCAGCGCGAACACGGAGAGGCCGAACAGCATGACCCGGCGCCGCCCCAGGCGGTCGGCGATGCTGCCGGCGGGCAGCAAAAATGAGGCGAACGCCAGCATGTAGGCGCTGACCACCCATTCCACATCGACAAAGCTGGCGTTGAGCGAGCGGGCGATCGACGGCAAGGAGACGGCCACGACGTTGGTGTCGAGCATGATCAGAGCGCACACGCCCGAGCACGTGTATAAGGTCCAGTTGGTATTTTTCATGCCTGTATTTTAAGCAGGCTTGCATTACTTCCTGTTATAAGACAGCTGCCTTATAATTTACTGATGGTGAATACAGATAAAGACATGGAACTGCGGCATTTCCGCTGTGTGCTGGCCGTGGCGCACAGCCTGCATTTTGCGCGCGCGGCCGCCGAGCTGGGCATCTCTCCGCCCGCGCTGACCAAGCAGGTGCAGGAAACGGAGCTGCTGCTGGGCACGCGGCTGTTTCAGCGCAGCAAGCGCGCCGTGTCCCTGACGGCCGCCGGAGAATTGTTCGTCATCGAAGCCACGCGCGCGCTGGGGCAACTGGCGCAGGCGCAGGAAGTGGCGCGGCGGGCGGGACGGGGCGAACTGGGACGGCTGGAAATCGGTTACGTGGCCTCGGCCGCGTATTCCGGCGTGCTGCAAGACCAGTTCGCCCGCTTTCGCGCCAGCCATCCGGGCATCCACATCGGCGCGCGCGAAACCGCGATGGATACCCTGCCCGGCTTGCTGGACCAGGGCCGGGTCGACCTGGCCTTCGTGCGCCCGCCGCTGCACTTGCCGGAAGGCATCGACAGCGTGGTCTTGCTGCGCGACCGTTTCGTGCTGGCCGTGCAGGCGGACAGCCCGTTGGCCTTGCTTGATGTGGCGGCGCCGGCCGCGCTGGCGCAGCAGGCGTTTATCGTGCCGGAACAGGAATTGGGCACATTGGAAGTGAGCCGGCGCGGCGGCTTTGCGGCGCAGGTGGTATCGCGCCCGGGCAGCCTGGTGGCCGTGCTGACGGAAGTGTCGCTGGGCGTCGGCTGCGCCATCGTGCCCCATTCCGTGATGGCCAGCGTGCAATTGCCTGGCGTGTGCTTTCGCGAACTGGCAGGGCCGCAGATCAGCTCGGAAATCGCCGTGGCCTTCCGCCGCCACGAACAGGCGCCCGCCGCGCGCGCCTTCATTGCCCAGCTGCGCGCGGCGGCACTGGCTTAATCTCGGTTCTTCAATACCGCCACGGCGTAGGTGCAGGCGGAGGCCGTTTCATTGCTGAACACGCAGTCGGCGGGCGGCCCCAACTCCAGGCAGTCGCCCTCGTCCAGTACGTGGCGGGTCTCCCCTTCGATAAACACGAGGCTGCCGCTGAGCGACCAGATGAGTTGCCGCCGCGACACATAGGCGGCGGCCGGCATGGCCACCACGGCGCCGGGCGGCAAGGTAATATGCACGAGGTCGAGCGGCATGTCGGACGCGGGCGACACGTGCCGCCGCACATAGCCGCTCTGCGGGTCGACCCACACGGGCTGTTCAAGCTTGCGCAGCAAGCGTCCCTCGCGCATTTCCGCGCGGGCGATCAGCTCGGACATACTCAGGTCGAAGGCGCCCGAGAGCCGCGCCAGCAAAGTGGCCGTAGGGCTGCAATCGCCCCGCTCCACCTTGTGCACCATGGCGCGCGATACGCCCGAGCGGGCCGCCAGGTCCGTGAGCGACCAGCCCAGGTTTTCCCGCTCGTGACGCACCCGGGCGCCGATGCGCTGGTTCAATTCGTCTGGTTTAGTGGACATGTAT
Source organism: Janthinobacterium sp. NKUCC06_STL (assembly GCF_019345455.1). Taxonomy (NCBI): domain Bacteria; kingdom Pseudomonadati; phylum Pseudomonadota; class Betaproteobacteria; order Burkholderiales; family Oxalobacteraceae; genus Janthinobacterium; species Janthinobacterium sp. NKUCC06_STL. The sequence goes on along the minus strand of NZ_JAHKQY010000002.1, from coordinate 436,411 downwards.
CAGCTTCCATTCGGATTTTATTGGACAAGGCGTGAGCGGCAATCTATGATTTGTCCATTATAGTAGACGCCTTGCGAGGAAATCAACATGCAGATACGCGATGCCCATGCGGGCGACATCGAAGCCATACTGGCCATCTACAACGATGCCGTCAGCCATACCCTGGCCATCTGGAATGAACGGACGGTCGATGCGGCCAACCGCGCCGCCTGGCTGGCCGACCGCCAGCGGGCCGGTTATCCGGTGCTCGTTGCCATCGATGCGGAGGGAAAGGTCGCTGGCTACGCCTCGTTTGGCGACTGGCGCCCGTTCGAGGGTTTTCGGCATACGGTCGAGCATTCCGTGTACGTGCGCGCCGACAGTCGCGGCGCCGGCGTCGGCAAGACCTTGATGGTGGAATTGATCGCGCGGGCGCGCGGCTTGGGCAAGCACGTGATGGTGGCGGGCATCGAGGCGGGCAATGCCGGCTCGATCGCCCTGCACAAGCAGCTGGGCTTCGAGGAAGTGGCATTGATGCGCCAGGTGGGCACCAAGTTCGGCGCCTGGCTGGACCTGGCGTTCTTGCAGCTGCAGCTCGATACGCGCAGCGATCCGGACGGCATTGCGCCGCCCGGCTAAGCAAGCATCAGGGATCGATCTCCGGTGGCGGACGGCGCAGCGCCATATGTTCCCACACGGCCACCAATACCAGCACGCAGCTGGTGATGCAGGCCAGGGTCAGGGGCGCATACAGCCTTCCATACGCCATCGGGATCAGCGCCAGGATGATCAAAATGCCCAGCAAATGCGACAGCGGCGGCGCGGCGCGCTCGCTGCTGACCCATTTGAACAGGGCATTGCCCAGCAGATACAGGATCGGGCCACCCAGCAAGGCGCTGATGCCGGCAAAACTCGCCTCGTCCGGATGCACGAGGGCCAGTTCATCGGCCACGGCGGAAACGATCACGCCGCCGACGATCAGCACGTGGATATACGTGTAGGCCTTGCGGGCGATGCGGCCCGGGTCCTTCGAGTGGGCGATGCGGTGGTGGCCCGCCTCGGCGCCCGTGTCGAAATAGATCCACCACATGGCGATGCTGCCGACCAGGGCTGACAAAAAGCCCAGCCAGTTGGCGGCAGTCCATTCCAGGCCCGCGAAGGTAGCGCCCGTCACCAGCAGGGATTCACCGAGGGCGATGATGACGAACAGGCCGCAGCGCTCGGCCATGTGGCTGCCGTCGACGTCCCAGTCGGCCGTCGTCGAGCGGCCCAGGCCCGGCAGGCCGAACTGCATCCAGGGGCCGGCCAGGTCGATCGCCAGTGCCAGCATCCACCAGAAGATGCGCTGCTCGGGCGACGCGAGGCCGCCGGCAATCCAGAAGACGCCGGACAGCACGGCCCACAGGGCGATGCGCTGGAAATTGCGGCGGCGCGACAGCGCTTCATGGCGCACGGCCCACCAGGCAAACAGGGGCCGGCCCACCTGCATGGCGACGTAGGCGCCGGCAAAAGCCAGGCCCCGCGTGCCGAACGCTTCGGGGATCGAGGCCGACATGATCAGGCCGCCCAGCATCAGCGCAAACAGGCTGATGCGCACGGGAATGCGTTCGGGGTCGAGCCAGTTGGTGATCCACGACGTGAAAATCCATACCCACCAGACGGCCATCAGCAGCAGCCCCGTCTGCAGCCAGCCCATGGCGCTCAGGTGGGCCAGCAAGCCGTGCGACAGTTGCGTGACGGCAAACACGAACACGAGATCGAAAAACAGCTCGATCATGCCCACCTTGCCGCTGTCCTGCCCGCCGCGCGTGCGCAACAGCGATTTTGTCAATTCCATAGCTACTCTTTCATTCAAGCTTGATTAAAACGGTTGATCCTGGACTTTATGGCTTTACGGGTGTCAACAAGGGCAAGCCGGCGAAGTGCGCGGCCAGGTTATCGACCACCAGTTGCCCCATCGCATGGCGCGTTTCCACGGTCAGGCTGCCCACGTGCGGCGTCAGCACGACGTTGGGCAAGGCGCGCAAGGCGTTTGGTACGCGCGGTTCGTCCGCGAATACGTCGAGACCTGCCGCGCCCAGGTGGCCATCCTGCAAGGCGGCGATCAGGGCCACTTCGTCGATGAGGGCGCCACGGGCGATATTGATCAGGGTACCTTGCGGCCCCAGCGCATCGAGTATGGTGCGGTCGACGATCTTGCGCGTGGCCGGCGTGCCCGGCGCGCAGATGATCAGGTAGTCGCTTTCCTGCGCCAGGGCCAGCAACGATTCGGCGCGCGGCACGCTGGTGCCGGCAATGGCGCGCGGCTGGAAGTAGCGCACGTGGATGCCGAAGGCGGCCAGGCGCAGCGCGATGGCTTGCCCGATCTGGCCGAAGCCGAAGATGCCGGCCGTCTTGCCGCGCAGGCTGGACGCAGGGGCGATGGCCTCGCGGCGTTCCCATGCGCCATCGCGCACGAAACGGTCGAGCGCCACGATGTGCCGCGCGCTGGCCAGCAGCAAGGCCAGCGCCACGTCGGCCACGTCATCCGTCAGCACGTTCGGCGTAGTGGTGACGGCGATGCCCCGTTCGCGCGCCACGTCGAGCGCCACGCCGTCGAGGCCCACGCCATTGACGGCGATGATTTCCAGATTCGGCAGCAAGGCCATGTCGGTCGCGTTCAAACCCAGCGCGCCCGTCGTCACGACGGCGCGGATGGCCGGCGAGCGCTGGGCCAGCCAGGCGTGGCGCTCGTCCGCCGGCACCTGCCAGGCGTGGTGGCAGGTATATTGCTGGTCCAGCTGCGCGTTGACGGCAGCCGAAGGGCTGGGAGCGAGGATGAGGAGTTCGGGGAGCATGGGCGTCCTGGGTCGTGTCACATGAATTGCAGACGCAACTTAGCATATTTGAGACCCTGCCGGGGGTGGCATACCCTATTACCGCCCCTAAAACCCTGCACGCCGTGCGGTCTTTGCCCGGCATGGATCACGCTTGCATCATGCGTAGGTCGGCTTAGCCCAACGGGCGTAAGCCGACAAGCGCCGCCACGCAACCTGTCAGATTACGCTGCGCTAATCTGACCTACACATCTGAAACGTAGGGCGGCGCGACGAAGATAGTCAGGTCGGCTCAACCGGGGCAAGGCACGCGTTTCACCTTGCCGCCCGTCCTGGCCGGATCGGCGCCGGAGCCGGGATTATCGGCCATGCCATAGCAGGTGGCGCCGCCGGCGCTGACAACGCGCGTGGCGGGGCGGCCATCGGCCATCAGGTATTCCTCCACGCGGATGACGGGGCCGCCGCGCCAGGCGGAGGCGACCAGTTTCTGGAAAGTGCTTTCGCCCTTCAGGTCGGCGGAGGTCAGCCACGGCTTGTCTTGCTTCAGCTCGCCGCGCAGAGCCTTGTCGGCGGCGCCCGCAGCCAGCCGGGCGCGCGTGCGCAAGTCTGAAGTGGAAGGCGCGGCGGGAAGCTCTTCGGCCGGTACGGTGATGGCCTCCCCTATGACGGGAGGTGGTTCGAGGATGGCGGACGGCGCGGCGGGCGCCGCACTGGCCCGCGCGCGCGGCAAGGGAGCCGGCATGGGCATGGGCAAGGCCATCGGCGGCGTCTGCGCCATTGGCCGGGACGGCAGCAAGGTCATGAACGCTACTTCCGTGTATTGCTTGAGTTGCCGCGCCGGCAGGAGCAGGAAATACAGGCCCAGCACGTGCATGGCCAGGATCAGCGCGACGGCCGCACCTTTCAGGCTCAGGCCCTCCCGCATGCGCATGGAAGCGGACTGTAGATGGCGGTGCAATGGCATGCGGTTTCCTGTGGGCGCGCGGCGCGGTGACCCATTTTAGCGAAACTTGAATATGCGCATTAATAAATCCACAAGGTATCGTCTGGCGCGCCTTTTTCCGCCAGATTCCGGCACCCTGGCGTACGCGGTGTTGTACGAATGGCGACTTTTTTTGATCGCTTTGTCACACTTTCTCACGCGCTGCGCCACGCTGGAATATAATGATAATCATTCTCATTAATATCCAGATAACTCCATGCGCGCCTTCCACCTCGTCCCTACCCCGTTCGCCCTGGCCGCTTTCCTGCTGGCCAGCGCCGCCGCCCACGCGCAAACCACGTCCACCGCACCGGCCGGCGATGCGCAAAGCATGCCGACCGTGGTCGTCAACGCGTCGGCCGATGCGTCGGCGGAAGGTTTGTCGAAGGCGTATGCGGGCGGCCAGGTGGCGCGCGGCGGGCGTCTGGGTTTGCTGGGCAATGTGGACATGATGGACTCGCCATTCGGCAGCACCAGTTACACGCAGCAATTCATCGCCGACCAGCAAGCGCGCAGCGTGGGCGACCTGCTGCAGAGCGATCCGGCCGTGCGCATGTCGCGCGGCTATGGCAATTTCCAGGAAGTGTATGTGATCCGCGGTTTCGCCCTCGATTCCGATGATGTGGCCTACAACGGCCTGTACGGCGTGCTGCCCCGTCAATATGTATCGCCGGAATTGCTTGAGCGCGTGGAAGTGTTCCGTGGCGCCAGCGCCTTCCTCAACGGCGCGGCGCCCGGCGGCAGCGGCATCGGCGGCGCCATCAACCTGATGCCCAAGCGCGCCGGCAACACGCCGCTGACGGAATTGACCGTGGGCGTGGAATCGGGCGGACACGCCTATGCGGCCATCGACGTGGCGCGCCGCTTTGGCGAAAACAAGGAATTCGGCGTGCGCGTCAACGCCGCCAAGCGCCAGGGCGAGACCGGCATCAAGCGCGAAGACCACGACGTGGGCATGTTCTCGGTGGGCCTCGACTATCGCGGCCGCAACTACCGTCTGTCGGCCGATGCCGGCTACCAGAATTTCGATCTGACGGCGCCGCGCCCCTCCGTCTCCATTGGCGGCGTGGCCGTGCTGCCATCCGCTCCCGATGCGTCGAAGAACTTTGCCCAGCCATGGAGCTATTCGAAGGAACACGATGTGTTCGGCACGGCGCGCGCCGAGGTGGACCTGGCCAAGGATGTAGTGGCCTGGGCCGCATTTGCCTCCCGTTCGACCAAGGAAGCCAATAGCCTGGCCGAGCCGTCGTTGACCTCGAGCAATGGCGACGCCACAGTGTCGCGCTTCGACAATGCCCGCAAACAGGAGATCCGCACGGGCGAACTGGGCATTCGCGGCAAGCTCGTGACCGGCGCCGTCAAGCACACCCTGGTGGCCAGCTGGTCCGGGCACTGGAATGAAGCGAAGAACGCCTATGCCATCGGCGACAAGTTTGCCACCAATATTTATGCGCCGGTCAGCGTGGCCCCGCCGCCAACGCCCTACCCGGGCGGCATCATGAGCGACCCGCGCATCACTCAGAAAACCATCCTCAACAGCTATGCCCTGGCTGACACCATGGCCTTCCTGGACGACAAGCTGCTGCTGACCGTGGGCTTGCGCCGCCAGCAGATCAAGGATGCCGGCTACGACTACAACACTTCGGTGCTGCAAGGAAAGGCCTATGACGAGAGCGCCACGACGCCCGTGGCTGGCATCGTCTTCAAGGCCAGCAAGGATGTGTCGCTGTACGCCAACTACATCGAGGCGCTGGTCAAAGGTCCGACGGCCACTGGAACGTATGTGGAAAACGGCCAGCAACTCAATGTCGACAACATGGGCGACGTGTTTACGCCGTACAAATCGAAGCAAAAGGAAATCGGCGTCAAATATGACGGCGGCAAGCTGGGCATGAGCGCCGCACTGTTCAGCACGGCCAAGCCTTTGCTGGCCGTGGTCGGCAAGCGGGCCGAACTCGATGGCGAGCAGCGCAACCGTGGCTTGGAATTGTCGGTTTTCGGCACGCCGATGCAGGGCGTGCGCCTGCTGGGCGGCTTGACCTGGCTCGATGCAAAGCTCAGCAATACCGGCATGGCCGAGAATAATGGCAAGAAACCCATTGGCGCACCGGAAACGCAGATGAGCGTGGGCGGCGAATGGGACGTGCCCGGCGCGCCAGGCCTGACCCTGAACGCCCGCACCATCTACACCTCGACGCAATACGCGGACCAGGCCAACACCAAGCAACTGCCATCGTGGACCCGCCTCGATATCGGCGCGCGCTACCTGACGCAAGTGGCAGGCCGTGACGTGACCTTGCGCGCCCGCGTGGACAACGTGACGGACCGCAATTACTGGTCGTCGGCCGTGTCGTCCTTCAATATCGGCTCGCTGGTGCTGGCCGCGCCGCGCACCGTGGTCGTCTCGGCCAGCGTGGCGTTTTAAAGGCCGCGCGCTCTGTCGCACCACGAAAGCTGCCCTCGGGCAGCTTTTTTTTCGCGTGCGCGCCTGTGCCAGAATCCGCGCTTGGGCGACAATGCCGCATGAAACGTTACCCTGCCCTGTTGCTGTTACTCTGCCTGTCCCTGCCGGCCGCGGCCCAAAAGCAAGCGGCCTGCCCGTATGCCGCCTGGAAGAGCGGTTTCAAGGGCGATGCGCGGGCGCAAGCCACGTGTTTGCTGCGCCCCGTCAAGCTGTATGCGCGCCTGGGCGACAGCGCGCCGCTGCCGGACTTTCTTGCCGCCCGCATCGGCCAGCGCACGGGCATCGCCCCGGCGCGGTTGCGCGCCTGGCTGGCGGAACAGGGGATCGCCGAGGCGGATGTGGGCGGCCCCGTCGACGCGCCATTGTCGCGCGCCGTGGGCCGGCTGGCCGCACCGATGGCCCGCTATTTCGTCATTCACGACACCAGCTACCCGAATTTCCTGCTGGAATCCATTCCCGCCCATATCAACGACGCCAGCTGGGATTTCAACGATTTTACGACGCGCAATCCGGCGCTGGGCGGCGGTCCGAAAGGCCATGTCTACGTCAACCGCCTCGGTGATTCATTGGCCGTGCGCGACTTCGGCACGGCCAGCTACGCCAGCAAGCTGGAAAAGGACAAGCCGTCGCTGACGGGCCTGTTCCTGCACGTGGAACTGGTGCAGCCGCGCAACTCCGTGCCCGGCGGCGGCAAGGGCAACGATGGACTGGCGCCCGATCCCGGTTTTACGCCCGCGCAATACGAGCGCCTGGCCCTGCTGTACATCGCCGCCAGCGTGCGCAAGGGCACGTGGCTGATCCCCGCCTTCCACGCCGTGCTCGATACGGGCTTTGCGAATGGCCATGACGACCCGCAGAACTTTTCGCTGGAGCAATGGGATACGGCCCTCAGCCATTTGAGCGCCATCATGACAGGCGCCCATACGCCGAATTGAGTATCACTGCACGCCGATTTGGGGGATACTGTACCTCCCGCTTTTTACTGCGCGGGTGCCGTGCTGTCGATGGAGAGCTGCGATGACCTATGCCTCTGACCAGAAAATGCACACGCTGGACCTGCCCGCGCGCACGCGGCGGCTCTTCAGCATGCGCGATGCCGTGCTGACGCAGTGGGAACACGAGGTGCGCGCCAAGGTACGCGGCGCCGACGCCTTGCTGACGCCCATCCTCATCAATACCTTACCCACTTTCTTCGATAACCTGGCCGAGGCGCTGACGCCAGGCTATCCGCGCGACAATGCCACCAGCAATACCAACGCTCCGGCCGTGCATGGCAACGAACGGGCGCGCATGACCAGTTATGGCCCGGAACAGGTGATCCAGGAATACCAGATATTCCGCGACTGTTTCGCCGAGGCGGCCCTCGACGCGGGCGTGCCGCTGCGGCGCCGCGACTGGAAGGTGATCAATGCCTCGATCGACACGGGCATCCGCGAAGCCATCCTGGAATTTACGGCCATGCATGAAAGCTTCCAGCGGCGCATCGCGGCCGGCCTGTCGCACGACATGCGCAATCCCCTCTCCGTCATGCTCAACAGTGCCCAGCTGCTGCAGCGGCGCGCACAGCAGGTCGACGTGCCGGCCCTGGCATCGAAGATCATCGAACACGGCAAGCGCCTCGACGACATGGTCCAGGAATTGCTCGATACGCTCAGCTACCACCGGGGGCAAAAGCTGCCGCTGGTCTTGCAGCGCTTTGACATTCTGCCGCTGGCAAGGCAGGTGGCCGACAGCGTGAATACGGGCCATCCGGGCAAGTGCCAGGTCACGGGCGCGTCCGTCACCGGCTGGTGGTGCGAAAATTCGCTGCGCCGGGCCCTGGAAAACCTGGTGGGCAATGCCCTCAAGTACGGCGACGACGGCCCCATCCATATCCACGTCAACACCCTGCGCGAACGCATGATACTCACGGTGCACAACACGGGCAGTACTATCGCGCCCGAGCAGACCGAGCGCATCTTCGAATACCTGCGCCGCGAACACCAGGGCAGCGCGCCCGGCTGGGGCATCGGCCTGCCCTTCGTGCAAAACGTGGCGGAAAGCCATGGCGGCAGCGCGCTGGTCGACAGTGCGCCGGAAACGGGCACCACGTTTACCATCGACCTGCCCGTCGATTGCCGCCCCTTCGTCACGCCGGACGCCTGATTTCACCCGCCCCGCGCCCCATAGCCCTGCAGAATCGACACCGTAGCGCACCAAAGCGGTGCGGATGACGGTTTTACGCCACAAAAATGGTCATTTTCTACATACTTTCGGGTGTGCGGCATTGGCACGCTTCCTGCTGAGCTATAGTCAGACACGGCTCAAGGGAAATCACAACATGGCAAATTTTTTCAATGAAATGACTGCAAATGAAGTGGGTACGGACAGCAAGGTACGTGAACACTATCGTGAATTCAGCAACTGGCTGGAGCAGCAATCCCCCGAGACCATCGCCCGCAAGCGGGCGGAAGCCGACCTGACGTTCCGCCGGGTCGGCATCACGTTCGCCGTCTATGGCGACGATGCCGGCACGGAACGCCTGATTCCGTTCGACACCATCCCGCGCATCATTCCCGCCACGGAATGGGCGCAGATGCAAACGGGCCTGGTGCAACGCGTGCAAGCCTTGAACATGTTTATCCATGATATTTATCATGAGCAAAACATCATCAAGGCGGGCATCATTCCCGCCGAGCAAATCTACAAGAATGCCCAGTACCGCCCGGAAATGCAGGGTATTGCCGTCGCCTCCGACATTTACGCCCACATCGCCGGCGTCGACATCGTGCGCGCGGGCCAGGGCGAATTCTATGTGCTGGAAGACAATTTGCGCGTGCCGTCCGGCGTGTCCTACATGCTGGAAGACCGCAAGATGATGATGCGGCTGTTCCCGGAACTGTTCGCCCGCAACCGCATCGCCCCTGTCGACCATTACCCTGACATGCTGCTCGACAACCTGCGCTCCGTCGCCCCGATGGGCGTGGATGACCCGACTGTTGTCGTCATGACACCCGGCATGTACAACTCCGCCTACTTCGAGCATGCCTTCCTGGCCCAGCAAATGGGCGTGGAACTGGTCGAAGGCAAGGATCTGTTCGTCAACGACAATTCCGTGTACATGCGCACCACGCGCGGGCCAAAAAGAGTCGACGTCATTTATCGCCGCGTGGACGACGATTTCCTCGATCCGCTGGCCTTCCGTTCCGATTCCTCGCTGGGCGTGCCGGGCCTGCTGTCTGTCTACCGCGCCGGCCGGGTGACTCTGGCGAACGCCATCGGCACGGGCGTGGCCGACGACAAGTCGATCTATCCTTTTGTTCCCGACATGATCAAGTTTTACCTGTCGCAGGAACCCATACTCAACAACGTACCGACGTACCAGTGCCGCAAACCGGCCGATTTGTCCTACGTGCTGGCGAACCTGGCGCAACTTGTCGTCAAGGAAGTGCATGGCGCGGGCGGCTACGGCATGCTGGTGGGGCCGGCGTCCAGCCTGGCCCAGATCGAGGACTTCCGCCAGCGCCTGCTGGCCAATCCGGGCGGCTACATCGCCCAGCCAACCCTCGCCCTGTCCGCCTGTCCCACGTACGTCGAGGCCGGCATCGCGCCGCGCCACATCGATTTGCGTCCGTTCGTGCTGTCCGGCAAGACGATTTCCATGGTGCCCGGCGGCCTGACCCGCGTGGCGCTCGGTGAAGGTTCGCTGGTGGTCAACTCCTCGCAAGGGGGCGGCACCAAGGATACCTGGGTACTGGAAGCCACATCCGCTTTTGCAGGAGAGAAAACATGCTGAGCCGCACCGCCGATCATTTGTTCTGGATGGCCCGCTACACGGAGCGGGCGGAAAACACGGCGCGCATGCTCGACGTCAACATGCAAACGGCGATGCTGCCGCAGTCCGAGCAGGACGCGGAGCAAGGCTGGCGCGCCACCCTGGGTATTTCCGAGCTGCAAAGCGCCTACGACCACAAATATGGCCGCTTCCACACGCGCGACGTGCTCGACTTCATGGTGCGCGACCCGAACAACCCCTCATCCATCCTCGCCTGCCTGACGGGCGCGCGCGAAAACGCCCGCGCCGTGCGGGGGACTTTGACGACAGAAGTGTGGGAAATCCAGAACGCCACCTGGCTCGACATGCAGAAACGTTTGAAAAGCAATCTGCTGGAAACGGATCCCAGCCAATTCTTCGAATGGGTCAAGTACCGCTCGCACCTGTCGCGCGGCGTCACTTTAGGCACCATGCTCAAGGACGAAGCCATCCACTTCATTCGCCTGGGCACCTTCCTCGAGCGGGCCGACAACACGGCGCGCATCCTCGACGTGAAGTTCCACGGTGCGCGCGATACGTCGAAAGACATCACCCAGCGCGATTTTTACTACTGGGCGGCCCTGCTGCGCTCGGTGTCCGGCTTCGAGATCTACCGCAAGGTCTACCGCGACGTGATCACCCCGGCACGGGTGGCGGAATTGCTGATGCTGCGCGGCGACATGCCGCGTTCCCTGCTGGCCTGCATGGATGACGTGGTGGAAAATCTCAAGCACATCCGCAACGATGTGTCGGCCGATACGGAGCGTTTCGCAGGGAAACTGCATGCGGAGCTGAAATTCGGCCATATCGACGACATCATGAAGGCGGGTTTGCATCTGACCCTCACGGAGTTTCTGGAAAACATCAATGACCTGGGCAACCGGGTCAGCCGCGACTTCCTCGTTCCCCTGGCGGCCTGATGCAGCTCACCATCCGCCACGAAACCGAGTACGCCTACAGCGCACCGCTGGCCTACACCATCCAGCAGCTGCACCTGACGCCGCGTATCGAGCCGCAGCAGCGGGCATTGTCCTGGCAAATCACGACGCCGGGCCAGTGCCACGCCTACACGGATGCCTACGGCAATCTGTCGCACATGCTGACGATTAACGGCAGCCATCACTCCCTGAGCCTGGTGGCGCATGGCGTGGTGGAAACCATCTACCCGCACAAGGGACGGCTGAACCTGATCGATACCTTGTCGCCGCTGCTGTTTACCATGCCGACGCCGCTGACCCTGGCCAATCCCGCCATCCTCGACCTGGCGGCCGCCAGCCTGCCGGACCAGCGCGTGACGGCGGGCACGGGCCATCTGCTGCGCCTGGCCGAGCACATCGTCGGCAAGGTGGCGTATGAAAGCGGCGCCACCATGGTCACCACGACGGCTGGCGACGCCCTGGCCCTGGGACGCGGCGTGTGCCAGGATCACGCGCATCTGTTCCTCGCCTGCTGCCACGCCTGGGGCATCCCGGCCCGCTATGTGTCCGGCTACATCGATCCGGGCACGACGGGACACGCGGCCAGCCATGCCTGGGTCGACGCGTGGGCCGAAGACACGGATTTCGCGGGCTGGGTCAGCATCGACGTCACGCATGCGCGGCTGATGACGGATGCGTATTGCCGCCTGGCCATCGGGCGCGACTACGATTCGGCCGCCCCCGTGCGCGGCGTGCGCCAGGGTGGCGGCACGGAAACGTTGAGCGTCGATGTGCAGATCGTACCTGTATAAACAGGCAGGAATGAGGCTGGCCGGGCCTTGCCAGCAGGTGGCAAGGCCCGGCTGGTGTAAAATGCTTCCCCTTTTGATGTGATTTACGACGATGACTTATTGCATAGGCATGCGCCTGAACGAAGGCCTGGTCTTCCTGTCCGACTCCCGCACCAACGCCGGCGTGGACCAGGTGGGCACCTTCCGCAAGATGAGCGTGTTCGAAAACCCGGGCGACCGCATGCTGGTCCTGATGACGGCCGGCAACCTGTCGATCTCGCAGGCGATCCGCCAGATCGTTTCCGAACACGTGGATGCGGACGGACGCAGCATCTGGAACGTGGCCAGCATGTACGACGCGGCGCGTATCGTGGGAGAAGCCGTGCGCACCGTGCACCTGCGCGAAGCGAAGGCCCTGGCCGACTGCGGCATCGATTTCAACGTCAGCATCATTCTGGGCGGCCAGATCGGCGCCGAGCGCTGCCGCCTGTTCCAGGTGTATTCGGCCGGCAATTTCATCGAATCGCACGATGAAAACACGTATTTCCAGATCGGCGAAGCGAAATATGGCAAGCCCATCATCGACCGGGTCATCAACCCGTTCACGCGCCTGGACGAGGCGGCCAAGTGCGCCCTCATTTCCATGGATTCGACCCTGCGCTCGAACATTTCCGTCGGATTGCCGCTCGACCTGCTCGTCTATGAGACGGGCAGCCTGGCCGTCACGCGCTTCGTCACCATCGATGAAAAGAACCAGTATTTCCGCATGATCCGCGACACCTGGGGCGAGCAATTGAAACATGTGTTCGAAGGCATCGTCGACCCCGTATGGAATGCGGCGCCCGAGACGACGACGAACGTGCTGTCGTCCGCCAATATGCACAGCAAGCCCGTGCGCGTCGCCATCCCCGAGCACGTGAGCCGCGGCGGCCTGACCGTGGCGCCCTTGCAATCGCTGGCGCAGCAGTTCAGCGACGACAAGCAGCATTGACCGTTGGCAGGCCCGCTGCGCGCGCCGCTGGACAAGTCGCTTTTCGCGTGCTTTTATGGCGATGGGTTGACATTTAATCCAGACTGACCTGAAAGGCAGGTGGCGCATGGACTTGATCACTTCCGCTGTGGTGGCAGCCATCGGGCATGGCGCGCCCGGCCACGCGCCTGAAGCCGTCGCCAGCCATTATCAACGGCTGAAGCAGGCCATCGCCAGGTTCGACGGCGCGGCCGCCATCCTGGCCGCCATCGCCGCGCTCGAAGCCGAGCCTGCAAATAGTCAGCTGCAACTGGCCCTGTCGGCCGCCCTGTCCAGCGCGAAAGTGCCGGACGACATGGAAACCCTGTTTGCCGCGCAAGGCTTGCTTGATGCGCTGCAGCGGCCTTTCCCCCAGGCACCCGAAGTGGAAGCCGTGCCCGCCCCGGCCGATAAAAGCGCCGTCGTCTCGAATTATGCGGTGGTCAAAGTGTATTTCGCCACCGACCGCCAGCGCGACGTGGGCAAGCCGCCGGCCCAGCGCTTCAGCGGCGAACGCAACATCAAGAGCGGTAATGGTCCGCTCAGCTATGGCAGCTGCGACATCAGCATCCCCCGCGACCACCGCATGGGCCAGCTGGAATCGCCGTCGCTGTGGCGCCTGGAATTTCGCGACGATCCGGCCAAGCACGTGGTGCTGCTGTCCGCCGAGGTGCAAGACCGCGACAACTTCTTTGCCGCATTAAAAACGCAGATCCGCGCTTCGGCCGGCAAGAGCGCCTTTGTCTTCGTGCACGGCTACAACGTGAGTTTCGAGGATGCGGCGCGGCGCACGGGACAGATGGCCTACGATCTCGGTTTCGACGGCGCACCCGTGTTCTACAGCTGGCCGTCGCGCGGCGAGGTGGCCGGCTACACCATCGATGAAAACAATATCGAGTGGAGCACGCCCCACCTCACGGCCTTCCTGGCCGACTTTCTCGCCAGCACGGAGGCGGCGCAAGTGTATCTGGTGGGACACAGCATGGGCAGCCGGGGCCTCACGCGCGCCGTGGCCGACTTGCTGGCCGCGCAGCCGCAGCTGGCGCAAAAGATCACGGAAATCATCCTGTCCGCACCCGACATCGACGCCGCCATCTTCAAGCACGATATCGCGCCAAAACTGGCCGGCGCGCGCAACCCCGTCACCCTGTATGCCTCGTCGCAAGACCTGGCCCTGGCCGCCTCGAAAGCCGTGCACGGTTACGCGCGCGCGGGCGACAGCGGCGCCGGCATGCTGATCGTGACGGGCGTGGAAACGATCGACGCCACCGGGGTCGACACGAGCTTCATGAAACACACGTATTTCGCGGAAAAGCGCTCGGCCCTGTCCGACATGTTTTATCTGATACGCAACCATGCGCGCGCCGACCAGCGCTTTCTCGACCCCGTCGATACGGTGGCCGGCCGCTATTGGACATTCAAACCATGACGCCGTTCCATCGAGTGCGGCACGCATGCTAAGATACGGCCCAGAGGGTGGCAACGGGCACGGCGATGACGCCGCCAGCCGATCCCCCGCAAGCAGGCCTATCATGTTGACAACATCTTCTACACCGCAAGCCGAATCGCTGATCCGCAACACCAACGCCCGCGTTACCAAGACGCGCGTGAAGGTGCTCGACTTTTTAATGGCGCAAAGCCGTTCGCTGACCCACCATGAAATCCAGCAGGCGCTGTCGCAGGACAGCGACATCGATTCCGTCACCCTGTACCGGGTGCTGGAATGGCTGACGGAAAATGAACTGGTGCACCGCATCGCGGGCGCTGACCAGGTGTGGCGCTTCAGCGCGGGCGCCGGCCACCAGGCGCACGAGCACGCGCATTTCCAGTGCACCAAATGCGCGAACGTCACCTGCTTCAATGAAGTCAAGCTGCCGCCGCCCGTGCTCTTGCCGGAAGGTTTCAGCGGCGGCGAGGTCGATTACCTGATCAAGGGCCTGTGCCCGCGCTGCAAATAGCGGGTGTCACCTGAGCAGCAAGGCCAGGTGATGCTCGTCATAAAATAGCTCGCCCACGCGCATCGAGCGCGGCTCCGTGCCATACGCGATAAATCCCAGCGATTCATACAGGCGCAAGGCGGCATTGTTTTCCGCATTCACGCTCAAATGCACTTGCATGACGGCAGGGTCGTGTTCGGCCTGTTCGATGCAGGCGTTCACGAGGCGCCGCGCCATGCCCTTGCCCCGCTGCGTCACATCGACGAACACGCCCCACAGCAAGGCCTTGTGCGACAGTTGCCGCATGGGTTCGCGCCGCAAGCCGGCAAAGCCGACCAGGCGTTCGCCATCGAAGGCACCGAAAGCCCTGTGCAGCGGGCCGCCGGCGATGCGCTGCGCATGTTCTTGCGGCGTGCGCGCCAGCTCATCCTCGCGCGACGAGGAAAACGAACTGGGCGAATCAAGGATGGCGCGCAGGCGCAGCGCGCAAAAGGCGGCGGTGTCGGCTGGCGTCAGCAGGCGAATGACGATCTCGGGTGCGGGCATGGTGGAATCCGGCAGTTTTTTTCCATTATACCCACGCCTCCGTCTCAGGCACGCACGCGGCGCAAGCCCATCAAGGTCCAGCCATACAGGGCCGCCATCAGCAATACCATGGCCGCGCCCAGCGCCGCCGTCCAGCTTTCCGGCAGCGACCATGCGGAGTCCAGCTTGCCGGCCGCCATGGCGGCGGCCATGGCCACGCAGATGGCGACGATGGGCCAGCCCAGGCGGCGCCTGAAGGCGCGCACGATATCCGCCTGCCCCGTGCGCATGACCTTTGCCGTGACCCAGCCATCGAAGGTATCCGTCACGCCCATGCCGACGGCAAACACCAGGCCGGTCAGCAAGGCTGGCTGCATGCCGCCCAGCGCGACGGCCGCGTAGCCCCAGGCAGCCGCCTGCAGAGCCGTGTCGAACACCAGCGCGAACAGCATGCCGACGAGGATGGCGGCCAGCGGCCCCGATGCGCCCCGCAGCGGCCGTGGCAACAGCCGCCCGCGCACCTCGGCCAGTTGCGCGCCGGCCAGCAAGCTGCGCGCATTCATGCCAGCGATGAACAGCAGCAAGGCGATGGGCAGCCATTCCAGCCAGCCAAACACGGCTTCAGACGGTGTAAATTGCTGCGATGCCACGGCGGCCAAGGCCACGATGGCCAGCACGGTAACGCCATGGCCCAGCGCAAACAGCGCGCCCATCCACGGCGCCCAGCGCGGCGCTGCCGCCTGGCTGCGCAAGGTCAGGCCATCGACGGCGGCCAGGTGGTCGGGCTCCAGCCCATGCCGCATACCGAGAAGAAAGATCAGCGCCAGGGCGGGCAGGCCCGCTTCCACGCTCATGCCGCCACCTCGACGGGGCTGTCCGCTGTGGCCAGCGCGACCACGCAACGGTCCAGGCCCCGGATCAGCATATCCTGCGGCAAGTCGCGGCCGATAAAAATGATCTTGCTGGCGCGCGTCTCGCCATCGCGCCACGGCGCACCGAGTTCCGAGCCCATCAGCATGTGCACGCCCTGGAAGACGGCGCGGCATGGTATGTCGGCAACATACAAAATGCCCTTGTAGCGCATCAGCTGGGCGCCGAACAGCTGCACCACGGCATCGAGGAAATTTTCCACCTGCAGCAGATCCAGGGGCTGGGACTGGTGGTAGACGAACGATTGCACGCCGTCGCCATGGCGGTGGCCCAGTTCCCCCAGGAAATCCGGCTCCAGTTCGACGATGGCGTTCAAGTTGAAACCGCGAATGTTCAGGATGTCGCGCAGCGGCACATTGCCAAAGCTGACTTTCTGTATGCTGGCACGGCCATTGATGGCGACCAAGCGCTGGCGCAGCGCGGCCAGCTCGTCCTTGCTGACCAGGTCCGTCTTCGACAGCAGGATGCGGTCGGCAAAGCCGACTTGCTCCTGGGCTTCCTTGTGCGCCGTCAATTGCTGCTGCGCGTGGCGCGCATCGACCACCGTCAAAATGGCGTCGAGCATGTAAAACTCGCTGATTGACGGTTCCGCAAAGAAGGTTTGCGCCACGGGGCCAGGCGCGGCCAGACCCGTCGTTTCGATGATCACGTGGTCGAAATCGATACTACCCGCTGCGCGCCTGGCGTGCAGTTCGCCCAGGATGCGGATCAGGTCGCCGCGCACGCTGCAACAGATGCAACCATTGTTCATTTCCACGATCTGCTCGTCGCTGTCCTGCACCAGCAAGCCATGGTCGATGCTTTCGGCGGCGAATTCGTTTTCGATCACGGCGATGCGCATGCCGTGATCGCCCTGCAATATGCGCTTGAGCATCGTGGTCTTCCCGCTGCCGAGAAAACCCGTGATGATGGTGACGGGGATCAGTTCTGTCATAGTGCTTTCCTGTTGATGATTAATCTTCGAGTTCTTCCATGCGCTGCCATTGGGGAAACGGGTCGGGCAGCTTGCGCCAGGCGGCCATGCCCTGGCGCGTTTCCGTGTAGTTGAGTTGACATTTCTTTAAGTCCGCCTCGATGGCGGCCTGGTCCATGTCCTGACCGATGAAGACGAGCTCCTGGTAGCGGTCGCCATACGTTTCGTTCCAGCCCGCTTTAACTTCCGCCAGCGAGGCCGCATCCGTAGGCCAGCGCTCCTTCGGCACAGAGGCCCACCACAAGCCCACGGGTTCGATATTCATCAGCTTGCCCGCGCCGGACAGGCTGGCCACCCATTCGGGACGGCTGGCCAGCCAGAAATATCCCTTGCTGCGCACCACGCCCTTGATCGGCTGGGCAATGTAGTCATGCAGACGCTGCGCGTGGAACGGCTCTTTCGCCCGGTAGACAAAACTGCTGATGCCATACGTTTCCGTCTCCGGCGTGTGGGTGCCAGCCAGTTCCTGCGCCCAGCCCGGCATGCTGGCCGCCTGTTCCAGGTCGAACAAGTTCGTGCCCAGGATGGCGTCCAGCGGCACGACGGACTGGTTGGTTTCGATGATGCGGGCGCCGGGATTGAGGGCTTTGATGACGGCCAGCACGCGCAGGCGCTCGGCCGCATCGACCATGTCGACCTTGTTGAGGACGATGACATTGGCAAACTCGATCTGTTCCGTCAGCAAGTTGGCCAGCTGGCGGTCGTCACCCTCGCCCGCGATCTCGCCGCGCTGCTCCAGGCTGTCTTCGCTGTGGAAATCCGCCAGCAGGTTGGCGCAGTCGACCACGGTGACCATGCAGTCGATGCGCGCCACGTCGTTCAGGCTGTCGCCGTGCTCATCCTCGAAGTCGAAGGTGGCGGCCACGGGCATCGGCTCGCCCACGCCCGTCGATTCGATCAGCAAATAATCGAAGCGGTCTTCCGCAGCCAGGCGCCGCACTTCCAGCAACAGATCGTCACGCAGCGTGCAACAGATGCAGCCGTTTGACATTTCCACGAGTTTTTCTTCCGTGCGCGACAGGGCCGCACCGGCCGCTTCCGCGCTGTCTTTCACCAGCGAAGCGTCGATATTGACTTCGCTCATGTCGTTGACGATGACGGCCACACGCTTGCCTTCGCGGTTGCGCAAGATGTGGTTGAGCAAGGTGGTCTTGCCGGCGCCGAGAAAGCCGGACAGGACGGTGACTGGGAGTTTGCGCTGGGTCATGGGGATTCCTTTGGCTGGCTGAGTTGCTGAGTTGGCGATGGTCGCATTAATGCAAATGAATTGCGTTTTTAAATTATAATGCAACCAACTTGCATTTGTGTGGCGATCTTTGTCTGCCACCGTGAAAAAGAGGAATCCATGCGCTCCCAGCAGGATCAGGATCCCGGCCCTCGACGTGCTAGAGTGCAAGCTCGTCGGCAATGCCATCGAAGTAAGCGCATGGCGGCTGAACTGTTGTCGACAGCCCCTGGATGATGCGATGAAGACTGCTTCTGCCCCTCGTGCAGACATACCGCCGTGCTTCTCAGCCGCGCGGCCGCGTGAGCATCACATCGGCTGGCTTCGATCGTATTAGCCCTTAGCAAGCCGCTCTTAACTATTTTATTCTCCCCTGGCCCAATGAAAAAAATACTGATAATAAGCCTGCTCGCTCTCATCTCCATATATGTTTTTAAGCAAATGATTTACACCCCCTACATATGGAAACAAACCATTAACAGCCCTGAGCATAAATTGCAAATTGGAAGTTTCATTTTCAGCAAAAGAACAGGGGTGAATGGTGGAAGTCAAAGCATTCAAACGGATCATTACATTTTCAAAGTAATAGAGATCAATGGCGATCATGTTCGGCTTTCTGTTGTCAGGCAATTGTCGAAAAATAACACAATTTCACAATCCGACTTCTCGACCACAAAAGAGCATTTTGAATATTTAAAAAAACATATCAATGAAATTACAGTTACAGGAATATCAACAAAAGACTTATTCGTTGGAAATTATGAGCCATATACCATGAATGATTATTTGCTGAAGAAGTATCCTTCATTGGAAAAATCAAGGTATTACTTCGAAGATATCCCTGAAGATATGAAAAATTTGCCGTTACCGACAGACCATATCAAACTACTGGATTATTTTAGTTCAATCTATTCCAAAAAAGAAATTATTGAAAATGGCAATCTTGTACTCTGGGTTTTAAATAATAGCGGCAATCCTGAATTAGCCAAAAACTCAGCAGAAGATATAGATTTGATACAAAATTAGATTTTTGTCGCGCTTGATCAATTGTGCTTGCATGGGGCGTGAAGATACTCCATCTTGCCACAGTTCAATTTTCACAATCACCAAGGAATCGATGTTCTTACGCAACTCCACAAGGCTTCTTGCCGTACTTGTTTTAATGATGGGCAGTGCCATTGCCGCAGACATACAAAAGCCGATCCAGCACTATCTTTACTTTAATCACCGTGAACTGCACGGGGAAAACATCCGCTCGGATAAAGCGTTAAACGATCCCCGCTTCCGTGGCGCGCAAATCGTCTACACCTGGCGCAGCCTGGAGCCACAACAGGACCGGTATGATTTTGCGGCGATCCGCCACGACATCGCCCATCTCGATTCAATCGGCAAAAAACTGTGGATACAACTGCAGGAAAAATCCTTCACGCCGCGCCATAATGTGCCGGCCTATTTACTCAGCGATCCCCTATATCAGGGCGGCATCATCAAGCAAAGCATGCTCTCGGCGCCGGAGCGCGACCCGCACAAACCGGTGACGGATGATGAATACGGCTGGTCGCCAAAGATGTGGGAACAACCGGTGCGCGACCGTTACCAGCGCTTGATCCGGGCGCTGGGCCAGGAATTCGACGGAAAAATCGAGGGCATTAATTTCAGCGAAAGCTCGATCGACATCGGTGTCGAGGACAGTAAAGGAAATACAATTTTTCCCGATGATTTCAAGCCGCAACAGTATGTCGATGCCATCAAGGAAAACATGCGGGTGCTGGCCGGCGCCTTTCCTCACACCACCACCATGGTGTATTTGAATTTTTTGCCAGGTGAATGGTTGCCGTGGAGCGACAAGGGTTATATGCGCAGCGTGTTTGCGCAAGCGCAAACGCTAAAGATGGGCGTGGGCGGCCCCGACCTGATGCCGTATCGAAAAAGCCATATGGGCCAAAGCTACGGCTTCATCAAGGACTATCCGGCCGATCTGGTCAAAGGCATGGCCGTGCAAGACGGCAATCTGCGCCAGATCAATCCCCGCACCGGGAAAAAAAATTCGGTCGAGGATGTCCTCGACTTTGCCCGCAATTACCTGGGCCTGGACTATATTTTCTGGGTGGAGGATGAACCATACTTCAGCAATGAGGTGCTGAAAAAGCTGCCGACGCATTGATACGCCGGCACGACGCCATGCGCCCTGCCACACTGTCATGGTGGCGTCATATGCAGGCGTTACAGTCGCGTCCTTTGAATCTCTCCGAGGGCGGTAATGAAAACAAATTGGGTCATGCTGGCGGCGCTGGCAAGTGCAGGTCTCGTCGGTTGCAACGGCAGTTCGAATACCCCGGCGGCGCCGGCCATTCCCGAAGGCACGACGGTCACCGTGGCCTTGCTGGAAACCACCGATATCCACTCGAACGTCTTGAGCTATAACTACTATGCGCTGGCCGAAGACACCAGCCTGGGCCTGGAACGCACGTCGACCCTGATCCAGGCGGCGCGCGCGGAAAATCCGAACAACGTCTTGCTCGACGACGGCGACGTCATCCAGGGCACTTTGTTGGCCGACCTGCAAGCCGTGGCCGCGCCCGTGCCCTGCTCCGGCACCTTGGCCGTGCACAAGGCGATGAACGCGCTGAAATATGACGCGGGCGGCATGGGCAACCATGAGTTCAACTACGGCTTACCCTACCTGAGCCAGATCACCAACACGGATTTCGGCATACCCGGCGTGGCCAAGCCGACGGGTACCTGCGGCGCGCCCGCCTTCCCTTCCGTGCTGAGCAATGTCGTCGGCGTGTCCAGCGGCAAGCCGATTTTCCAGCCCTACACCCTGCTGCCCCGCGATTTCGCCGCCACGGCGCCAGATGGCAGCAAGCTGACCGTGAAAATCAATGTGGGCGTGCTGAGCTTTGTGCCGCCGCAAATCCTCGAATGGGACCAGAAAGTGCTCGCTGGCAAGGTCAGCGTGACGGGCGTGCAGGAAGCGGCGAAACAATACGTGCCGGAATTGCGCAGCAAGGGCGCCGACCTCGTCGTGGCCCTGTCGCACGGCGGCCTCGATACCAGTCCCTACAGCCCGAAGATGGAAAACGGCAGCTATCATTTGACCACCACGGGCATCGACGCGCTGATGATCGGCCACTCGCACTTGATCTTCCCGAAAGGCAAGGAAAAAGGCGCGGCCGCACTGGACGCCTCGTTCGCCGCCTTCCCCGCCAGCGCCAAGATCGATGCCGAGAACGGCTTTGTCAACGGCGTGCCCACCGTCATGGCGCAAAGCTGGGGCCGCCGCCTGGGCATCATCAAGCTGACGATGGCCTATCAGGGTGGCAAGTGGGTAGTGCAGCCGGCCAAGACGACGGTGGAATCGCGCGGCTTCAAGTATACGGATGGCAAGACCCTCGTGAACGCCGACCCGGCCATCGCGCCGCTGGTGGCCACCGAGCACGCGGCCACCATCGCCTACGCCAAGCAGCCGCTGGGCATCAGCACGGATTTCGAGATGTCCGCCTATTTTGCGCTGGTGGGGGACGTGAGCGCCATCCAGCTGGTCAACCAGGCGCAGCTTGATTACGTGAAAAATTTCATCGCCACCAGCACGGACGCGACCTTGTCCAGCTACAAGAACATCCCTGTCATCTCGTGCAGCGCGCCGTTCAAGGCGGGCCGCAACGGGCCATCCGACTTCACGGACGTGGCCTCGGGCGCTTCCCCTGCCGCCCCGGTCGGTTTGCAAGTGCGCAACCCGGGCGATTTGTATTTATATAGCAATAACAACCTGCAAGCCGTGAAAATCAAGGGATCTGACTTGAAGGCCTGGCTGGAAACGTCGGCCAGGCAATTCAACCAGATCGACCCGGCCAGCAGCGCCGAGCAAGACCTGGTGCCGTCGTATGGCACGATCTATAACTATGACGTGTTTTATGCGGAAAACAATGCGCTGACGTACCAGATCGACGTGACGAAAAAGCTGGGCAGCCGCATCGTCAACCTCACGTACAAGGGCGCGCCAGTGGCCGACGGCGATGACTTCATCGTTGCCACCAACGACTACCGCGCCGGTGGCGGCGGCGCCGTGCCTGGCATCGATGGCAGCAAAACCATTATCAAGTCGCCCGATGCGAACCAGGCCGTGGTCAGCAACTACCTGGCGTCGCTGAGCACCAAAGGCGGCAAGGTGACCCTGGCGGCGAATGGCAGCGCGCGTAGCTGGAGCTTCGTCAAGACGGCCACGGCCGGCCCCGTGATCCTGCGCTCGGCGCCGGGCCATTTGGCGCTGGCGCAAGCGAGCGGCATCGCCAACGTGGCGTCCGAAGGCGGCCTCGACGCCAGCGGCTTTGCCAAGTACCGCATCGACCTGAGCAAATAAGGTCCATGGGCCGGGGCTGCGGCAGTTCCGGCCTGTCTTGATGAAAGCTGATCAATATGAAACATGCACTCTCCCTCCCAGCCATCGTGCTGGCTGCCACCCTGGCCGCCTGCCAGTCATCGCCGCCACCCACGGCGGCCGAAATCGAAGCCGTCGCCATGCATGCGCGCCAGGTGGGCGACCACCAGGCCGAGCGCAAGGTGCGCGGCTGGGCCAGCAAGGACATGCCCGTCGCCGAGCGCGAACTGGCGCTGATTTACCAGCCCCGTCCCGAACGCCGCGCCGAGGCGCTAGCCCTGTTCGAGCAGGCGGCCCGCGCCGGCGACACGGAAGCGGCCTTCGAACTGGGCCAGATGCTGCGCGCCCCCACGCCGGCCCAGGCCTGGCTGTGGTACCGGCAAGCGGCGCAGCAAGGCCACGCGAAGGCGGCGCTGATGCTGGGCCTGCTGGCGGCGAATGGCGAAGGCGTGCCGCAAGATCCCGTGATCGCCGCGCACTGGCTGGACAAGTCGAGCGAACTGGGCAATCCACACGCCATGTTTTTGCTCTACAACGCCTACCGCGAAGGCCGCGGCGTGCCGCGCGACCTGGCTAAGGGGCACGAGCTGCTGGAAGAAGCTGCCCACCACGAATACCCGCCCGCCCTCCAGGAACTGGCCATGACGGTGCAGGCCGACGACGCCCTGCGCGCCGGCCACCTGATGAAGGAAGCGACGGAGCACCGGCACAATAACTGGAACAAATTTTAAAAACTGGGCAAAAGGCCAGTGGCGCGATCAAGACCTGCCTTTATATACTTGCAACTTGCAAGCGTGCGGGAGCGGCAGGCATTGAGCGCTTATGATGCAAGTACGCCGCCTGAGCTTGCTCGGGCGGCGTGGCAAACCATCCCGCACAAAAAAGTTTACACTGGTTTGCATTTTAGAAATTTTACTCTGGACCAGCCCGGTGAGTGTTCATTCAACCCAGCCAGTGCTTGAGTAGCGCCGGTGCGTCCATTGCTCTGCCTAGCCATGAAAGAAAGAGTCCAATGAAAAAGCTGACCACCGCCTTTGGCGCGCCTGTTGTCGACAACCAGAACATCCAGACGGCCGGTCCACGCGGCCCCGCCCTGCTGCAAGATGTGTGGTTCCTGGAAAAGCTGGCCCACTTCGACCGCGAAGTCATCCCCGAGCGCCGCATGCATGCCAAGGGTTCCGGCGCGCACGGCACGTTTACCGTCACGCATGACATCACGCGCTACACGCGGGCAAAAATCTTTGGCGAAGTGGGCAAGAAAACGCCGATGTTCGCGCGCTTTTCCACGGTGGCCGGCGAACGGGGCGCGGCGGATGCGGAACGCGATATCCGCGGCTTCGCCCTGAAGTTTTACACGGAAGAAGGCAACTGGGACCTGGTCGGCAACAATACGCCCGTCTTCTTCATGCGCGACCCCTTGAAATTTCCCGATCTGAATCACGCCATCAAGCGCGACCCGCGCACGGGCTTGCGCAGCGCCAACAGCAACTGGGATTTCTGGACTTCGCTGCCCGAAGCGCTGCACCAGGTGACGGTGGTGATGAGCGACCGTGGCTTGCCGCGCAGCTTCCGCCACATGCACGGCTTCGGCAGCCACACTTTCAGCTTCCTGAATGCGCAAAACGAGCGTTTCTGGGTCAAGTTCACCTTGAAAACCCAGCAAGGCATCCAAAACCTGACGGACCAGGAAGCCGAGGAACTGGTCGGCAAGGACCGCGAAAGCTCGCACCGCGACCTGTACGAAAGCATCGAAAACAAGGATTTCCCCCGCTGGACCCTGTACGTGCAGATCATGCCGGAAAAAGAGGCAGGCACGTATCACCTCAACCCCTTCGACCTGTCGAAAGTTTGGCCGCACGGCGACTATCCGCTGATCGAAGTGGGCGTGCTGGAACTGAACCGCAATGCCGACAACCACTTCGCCGAAGTGGAACAGGCAGCCTTCAACCCGGCCAACGTGGTGCCCGGCATCAGCTTTTCGCCGGACAAGATGTTGCAAGGCCGGCTGTTTTCGTATGGCGACGCGCAGCGCTACCGCCTCGGCGTCAACCACAGCCATATCCCCGTCAACGCGCCGAAGTGCCCGTTCCACAGCTATCACCGCGACGGCCAGATGCGGGTCGACGGCAACATGGGCGGCACCCTGGGCTATGAACCGAACAGCGAGCAGGAATGGGCCGAGCAACCGGACTTCCGCGAGCCGCCGCTCAGCATCGAGGGCGCGGCCGACCACTGGAACCACCGGGTCGACGAGGATTACTATTCGCAGCCGCGCGCCCTGTTCCGCCTGATGAGCGCGGCGCAGCAGCAAGCCTTGTTCGACAACACGGCGCGCGCCATCTCGGGCGCCTCGGAACAAGTCAAGCAACGCCACATCGGCAACTGCACCCTGTGCGACCCCGCCTATGGCGCGGGCGTGGCCGAAGCGATCGGCCGCCTGAGCAAATAAGGCAGGCTGAAAGTGAATCCGGAAGGCCTGGCAACGGGCCTTCCGCCGCAGCGATCCACGGCAATGCTGTCAGGCCGCAGGGTCCACCAGTCTACCAGCGCTGGATATCGATCTGGCCCGTGATGCTCGTTTCCACCGGATAACCCTCGACCTGCGAAGGCACGCGCCGCTTGACGGACGAGTCGCGCAGGTACACGACGAGCGCCTCCTTGCCCACGGCCGTTTGCCCCAC
Organism: Janthinobacterium sp. NKUCC06_STL; assembly: GCF_019345455.1. NCBI lineage: Bacteria > Pseudomonadati > Pseudomonadota > Betaproteobacteria > Burkholderiales > Oxalobacteraceae > Janthinobacterium > Janthinobacterium sp. NKUCC06_STL. The sequence goes on along the minus strand of NZ_JAHKQY010000002.1, from coordinate 411,008 downwards.
GCTGACGCCTTCCACGCCATCGATGGCCATCAGCGCCCGCTCGTTGCGGCGCTTTGCCGCTTCCAGGCGGCCCTGGGGCGCGGCAGGGGCGTACTGTCCCGTGCCCTGTCCAGGGGTCTCATCCGGCAAATACGGCATGGCGGCGTCCTCGAAGACGCCATATGGCGATTGTGCGAATTTACTGTTTGACATGACAGACCCTCCTGATGCTTTCCATGATACACCCGCCCATCCGGCGTTGCCGCACGCTTCGCCAGCCCGAACCAGGCGTGGCGGCGTCCCTTGCCCAAGATCATCATCGTGCAAAAAGTGGCGTTATGCAAGGCGCCTCGCCTGGTCGTAAAAGCGTGCTCAGGTGTACAAATTGATGTCGAGCGCCACCACCACGCGCCGCATCTGGTTGGCAAAGGTGATGTTATTGCCTCCCGCAAACAGCAGGCCGACGGGATTGCGCTGCTGGTTCCAGGTCCAGATGGACGAGCCGGAGTCGCCGCCCGCGCTGAACGCCCCGCTCACGCCCGTGATGGCGATCTGGTCCTGGAACAGCGCGATCCTGCCGCCGCCGTAATTGACGTTGATGGTGGCGCCCAGGCCCGTGATGCGGCCCTGCGTCAACTGCGTTGTGCGGCCGGACTTGCCGACCATCATGCCCAGCGCGGGCGCCACCAGCGCATTGCTGATGCGAAAGTAGGCGGGCACGCCGCCACTCAGGTAGACCAGTTCGGGACGCACCCTGTCTGGCCAGGCCCAGCCGGTGGCGCAATCGACAAAATTGACGCCGCCGCTGAAATTGATGGGCACGAAGCGTTCAAGCACGGCCACCTGGTCTTGCGGGCAGCGGCCGCCGTCGATGGGGCCAGGCTGCACGATGCAGTCGTTGAACACGCCGCCATTGGAATTGGCCAGCACGTGGTTATTGCTAAGTATCATCAAGCGGCTGTTGCGCGGCGCGCTGCGCCCCACGGCCAGGCAGCCGATGGTGCCGGCCGTGATGCGGAAATGCCCGACGGACACGCCGCCTGGCGCCGGACGCAGGCGGAAACGGTGCGGTTGCGCATCGATCACGCCCGTGACGACGATGTTGACGGGCACGCTGTCGCTGGCCACGGCGCGCACGCCCATGGCTCCCACGATGGCGGCCTTGGCGCGGTCGACGGAAGTGGGCTCGGCCACGTACAGGGTCAGGGCCGGCATGCCTGGCTCGCCGGACGAGCTGTCGCTGGCGCCCTCGCCCAGGCCGATGGACACACCCTGGATATTGCCGCCGTCACTGAAGGCGTCGGCCGCGCGCACGCCGGCCGCCTGGGAAATGGACTGGCGCATGCCGTCTTCGATGCTGCGCTTGATTTCCAGCAATTCCATGCTGACGCCGCTCAAGGCGTCGGGCACGTCCGAGACGGACGCGCTCTCGATCGTATTGTCGTCTTCGCCGGGGGCGGAAAATTGCCCGACGGCCTCTTCATCATCCGCGCTTTGCCCCCTGCCGCTGCCGCCAGGCGGGGCGCTGAAACCATTCTCGTTACCTATCATGATGTTCTCCTCGTTGGTCATTTCGAAGCACCAGTGTGGGCGGGCTGCGCCGGCCGGTATTGATCTGGATTGAACCGCGCCGACGCATGGCCGCCCTTCCTGCCAGGGCGAGCGAGGATCAAAATAGTTCCGTCGTCAGGGTTGAGCGAGATCAGGCGTGCGGCCAGAGGCTGCGCCGTATACTTGACTGACAGGCTGGAACCGGGCCTGCTCCACGGCTGCTCCACGGCAGCAACGGTATGGATGGGGAAACAATGACGAGCCCTGGTATGACACGCCAAGACATGACACGCCACGACGACGCGCCCGCGGGCGAGCAAGCAGGCCAGCATGCCGGTTTTATGCACGGCATGGCGGCCTGGGCGGAAAAACACCGCATCAGCCCCTGGCGCGGCAGTTTCGCCGACTTCATCGAGCAGATCCTGCCCGGCCGTGCCGCCCTGCTGACGCGCAGCGCGCACCAGTACCTGTGGGACATGATGCGCTGGAACGGCCAGACGGACGACGCCGGACGTTTCCGCTGCCGCCTGTTCGACGACGAGCTGTTCGGCATCGACGAGGCGATCGACCGGGTCGCCGCCTACTTCAAGGCGGCCGCCGCCGGCTCCGAGGTGGGCCGGCGCATGCTGCTGTTGCTGGGGCCGCCATCGGGCGGCAAGTCGACCATGGTAATCCTGCTCAAGCGGGGGCTGGAAGAATACAGCCACAGCAGCGAAGGCGCGCTGTACGGCATCGCCGGCTGTCCCGTGCACGAGTCGCCGCTGCATCTGGTGCCGCACAGCATGCGCGCCGACTTTCGCGCCAGCTATGATGCCGAGCTGCACGGCGAACTGTGTCCACACTGCCGCGCCCGCCTGGAGGAACAGTATGCGGGCGACTTCCTGCGCATGCCCGTCGAGCGCATCCACCTGTCCGAGGCGGGCCGGTGCGGCATCGGCACGTATGCGCCGCACGATCCCACCACGGCCGACCTGGCCGACCTGGTCGGCTCCGTCGACCTGTCGAAAGTGGCGCAGTACGGCGACGAAGGCGACCCGCGCGCCTGGTCGTGGTCGGGCGCCGTGTATGCGGCCAGCCGCGGCATGCTGGAAATGATCGAGATCCTCAAGGTCAAACGGGAATTTCTCTACCTGCTGTTGACCCTGACACAGGAAAAGAATGTCAAGGTCTCGCGCTTTCCCCTGATTTACCTCGACGAAACCATCCTCGCGCACACGAACCTGGCCGAATTTCGCAAGTTTCTGCAAGAAAGCGAAAACGAGGCGCTGCTCGACCGCATGGTCATCGTGCAAGTGCCGTACACGCTCAATTACCGCGAAGAAGCGCGCATTTACCGCAAGCTGATCCTGGCGGCCGCGCCCGCCTTCCGCGACGTGCACCTCGATCCGCACGTGCTGCATGCGGCGGCCGTGTTTGCCATCCTCAGCCGTCTGCCCGAAGGCGACGACAAGGAAGCCGAACTGGTCAAGAAACTGCGCGTGTACGCCAACGAAGACGTCGACGACTTGCAGCCGGCCGACATCCGCCGCATGCGCGAACGCGACAAATCGCCCGACGAGGGCCTGTCGGGCGTATCTCCCCGTTTCGTCATCAATGCCCTGTCGCACGCCATCATTTCCGCCCAGCGCAACAGCCTGTCGACCATGGACGTGCTGCTGGCCCTGAAGGACGGCATCGAAAACGATGCGCGCATCGAGCCCCGGCGCAAGCGCAAATGGGTCGATTACCTGGTGCTCACGCGCAAGGATTTCTATAACCGCTGGGTCAAGGCCGACGTGCACAAGGCCCTGTTCGTGTCGTTCGAGCAGGAAGCGCAAGACTTGCTGAACAAATATCTCGATGAAGTCGAAGCCATGCTCGACAACCGCCAGATCCGCGATCCCATCACCAGCGAAGAGCGCCGGCCAGACGAGCGCTTCCTGCGCGCCGTGGAAGAAAAAATCCACATCAGCGACTCGGGCAAGCAATCTTTCCGGCAAGAAGTGGTGCGCAAGGCCATGAGCGCCTTCAAGCGGGGCGAAGCCTTTGGCCTGGGCAGCCATGCGCAATTGCACGACGCCATCCAGCAATATCTGTTCGAGCAGCGGCGCGACGTGCTGCGCCTGGTCGGCTCGGCCAAGCGCCCCGATGACGACGTGCGGGCCAGAATCTCCGCCGTCGAGCAGCGCCTGGTCGACGAATACGGCTATGACGCCCACAGCGCGCGCGAAGCGCTCAACTACGTGACCACCTTGCTGGCGCAGGAATAGCCATGGCCGCCACGACCTCGCCTGCTTCCGCCGCGCCGGCCCTGGCGCGGCCTTGGTACGGGCTGTTCTCGCGCGGCGCGCGCGACTGGCTGCGCCACAACCAGAAAGTGCGCGACGCCGTGCAGGCGCACTTGCCCGAGCTGATCGCCACACCTGACCTGATCGGCGGGCCGCAGCAGCGCACGGTGCAAGTGCCCATGCACCTGCTCGAGCATGCGCGTTTCCGCCTGGCGCCAGCGCGCAACAGCGTGGGCGCGGGCCAGGGCGACGGCCAACCCGGCGATATCCTGCGCGCACCCCATCCCGCCGCCACGGGCGGAGCGGGAACGCAAGGCGAAGGCGGTGATGGCGAGGGAGCGGTGCGCCTGCTGCTCGAGTTTCCCCTCGGCGACATACTCGACTGGCTGTGGGAAACCTTCGAATTGCCGCACCTCAAACCCCGCCACCTGGGCGCCATCGACGACGTGCGGCTCGTGCGTAGCGGCCTGGACCGCCATGGCGCCCGTTCGCGCCTGGACCGGCGGCGCACCGTCAAGGAAGCGATCAAGCGGCGCGCCTTGCAAGCCCAGCCGGTGCCCTTCACCAATGAAGACTTGCGCTACCGCCAAGTGCTGCAACAGCCCCGGCCCAGCGCGAATGCCGTCGTGTTTTTCGTGCTGGACGTGTCGGCCAGCATGGGGCAGGCCGAACGCAGGCTGGCCAAATCCTTCTTTTTCTTTGCCTTGCAAGGATTGCGCCGCAGGTATGCGCGCGTGGAAACGCGCTTTATCGCCCATACGACGCGGGCCTGGGAATTTTCCGAGGCCGAGTTCTTCCAGGTCAACGGCATGGGCGGCACTATGGCTTCCACTGCCTTCCGCCTGAGCCGCGAACTGCTGCAGGAACACTACGCGCCGGGCCGCTACAACGCCTACCTGTTCTATGCCTCCGATGGCGAGAATTTCAGCGAAGACCGCGGTCCGGCCAGCCTGGCCCTCGGTGAACTGGCCGCCTTGCTCAACTATATGGGCTATGTGGAAACCGTGCCCGGCGTGCCGCGCAGCCTGGAAACGGAAATGCACAGCCTGTTTGCCGAGCAGGAACGGCGCGGCTTGCCCTTGCACAGCAGCATCCTCAGCAGGAATGACGATATCTGGGCGGCCATCCGCACCTTTTTCCAGCACGAGGCGGCCGATGCGGAGGAAACACCATGACGCAGGCTGACACTGCCGGCCTGGACGGCTACGCGGCGCGCATCGAAGTGCTGGCGCGGGAACTGGGGCTGGAGTTTGCACCCGTCGAGTTCGAACTGGTGCCGGACAGCTTCATGGCCGAGATCGCCATCTATGGTTTGCCCGTGCGCATGCGCCACTGGTCGTTCGGCGTGCGCTACATCCACCAGCTCGTGCATCAAAAGATGGGCAACTCGCATATGTTCGAAGTCATGTTTCCCGGCGACCCTTGCCATGCCTACATGGCCGAACATAATTCCGTGGCCGAAAACACCCTCGTCACGGCCCACGTGCTGGGCCACGCCGATTTCGCCAGCCGCAACTCCCTGTTCCTGCGTTTCGGCGCCATGGCGGGCCAGCGCATCCTGGAACAGAGCGCGGCGCGGGCGCAACGTCTGGAAATGGCGCTGCAACGCCACGGGCAAGAGCAGGTGGAAGCCGTGCTCGACGCGGCACTGGCGCTGGAGCAGCACGTGGACATCCATGCCGAGCTGCACCGCCCGCCCTACTCCGTTCCATCCGCACGATCCGTGCCGCCGGGCGTGGCCGGCACGCAAGACGCGGTCGGCACAGACTATCCTTTTACGCAACGCTACCGGCGCCTGCCCGGTGAAGCGGCCGCGCTGGCGGCGCACGAGGCCGCACGGGTACGCGTGACGCAACGCCCTCTCCTGCCGCCGCAGCCCGAATACGATTTACTGTGGTTCATCGCGCAATATGGGCCGGAGCTGGCTGACTGGGAGCGCGACATTTTCCTGGCCGTGCGCGAAGAGTCGTTCTACTTCTATCCCGTGTACGCCTGCCAGATCATGAACGAAGGCTGGGCTTCGTACTGGCACGCGCGGCTGCTGCGCGAAGCCGACTTCCTGCCGCCGGCCCTGTATCTGTCCGCCATCAAGTCGCACTCTGACGTGGTGCGCCCTTACGCGGGCGAGCACCAGCAAGCGCTGGCCGTCAACCCCTATCACCTGGGCTTTTGTATGTGGGAACACATCATCGAGCGCGAAGGACTGGCCCGGGCCCGCCAGATTTGCCGCGACGACGATGACTGCAGCTTCATCCGCAACTATCTGGACGACGAACTGGCTGACCGCCTGGGCCTGTTCGTGCATGAAAGTCGCCGCGACGGCGAAACGCGCATGGCCAGCCGCGACTTGCGGGCCATCCGCGAAGCCATCCTGGCGCCCAAATACAACTATGGCGCGCCGTGCATCGCCGTCACCTTGCTCAACGACGACGGCAGCCTGGTGCTGCGCCACGATCACCAGCGCGACGGGCGCGGCCTCGACCTGGAGCGGGCGGAGCAGGTACTGGCGTACATCGCCCGCATCTGGCGCCGCCCCGTCACCCTGCATACGGCGGATTTTCGGGGCACGCCGCGGATTCTGCGCAGCAAGAGCGAGGGCATACCGGAACCGCCCGCGCCGGCAGCATCATCAACAACGTCAGCAACGCCGACAGCGCCACCCGTGCAATATTGAACGCTCAAGCACGGCCAGCGTGTCCGGCCAGCGTGTCCCTCGGCCTGGGCTGCCTGTTTCTCACGCTAGCCAACTGGCCTGCCGGCATGTGCTTCACGGCTGGCCAACTGACCGGCGGGTATGTGCCTCACGCCTGGCCGGCCCGGCCATCAAGCCCGGCCCGCCTGCGCCACATACCAGGCGATGGTGTGCCGCAAGCCTTGCGCCAGGTCGTGTGTGGGGGCATAACCGAGCAAGCGGGCCGCCTTGGCGATGTCCGCCTGCGAATGGCGCACGTCGCCGGCGCGGAACTCGCCATAGTGTGGCGCCAGCGGCACGTGCTGCGGACGGGCGGCAAGCAGCATCTGCTGCATGGTGGCGTGCAGCTGCGTCAGGCTGGTGCGGGCGTTGACGGCCACGTTGTAGACCTGGTTGACGGCCGCCGGGTCGGCGCGCGTGGCGGCCAGGATATTCGCTTGCACGGCGTTGTGCACGAAGCAGAAGTCGCGGCTGGTGGCGCCATCGCCATGGATGTGCACGGCCTGATTGTCCAGCATGGCGGCGATCCAGCGGGGAATGACGGCCGCATAGGCGCCCAGCGGATCCTGGCGCGGACCGAAGACATTGAAATAGCGCAGTCCCACCGTCTGCATGGCGTAGCAGCGCGCATACACCTGTGCATACAGTTCGTTGACATATTTGCTCAAGGCATACGGTGACAGGGGCGCGCCGATGTGCTGTTCCACTTTCGGCAAGGCCGGATGGTCGCCATACGTGGCGCTCGAGGCCGCATATACGAAGCGCCGCACGCCCGCGTCCCGTGCGGCGGCCAGCATGTTGAGGAAACCGCTGACATTGACGGCGTGGCACAGCAGCGGATCTTCCAGCGAACGCGAGACGGAACCGAGCGCCGCCTGGTGCAGCACATAATCGACGGCGACGCCAGCGGTGGCGGGGGCGCCCGCACTGGCACGCCCGCGCTTGCCCAAGCTGCTGCCCCTGCCGTCGCTGGCGCCATCGGCCGCATCTATTTCACCTTCCGGCTCGCCGTCTGCCTCGCTGCCATCGGCACTGCCAGCCTGCGCCGGCACGCCGCACGCGCGCGCGCACGCTTGCGGGTCGCGGATGTCGCCTTCGATGAAAGTGAAGCGCCGCCATGCATCTTCTCCCACGCTGGCGCGCACTTGCTCCAGGTTGTGGCGGTGGCCCGTCATGAAATTGTCGAGCCCGCGCACTTCCTGTCCCAGCTTCAGCAAGGTTTCCAGCAGATGGGAACCGATGAAGCCGGCCACGCCCGTCACCAGCCAGCGCCGCGGCGTTTGCGCCAGCTGCGCACAGGCTTGCGCATACGCACCGGCAGCCGGGCCGCCGGCGGGGGCGCCTTGCGCCGTGTTTGCTACCCGCTCGAAGGCATCGGCCGCCATCACAGCCGCCACACGTGCAAGCCGCCGTCCTCGAGCGGACGCGGGTCGAAATGCGATTTGATGTCGATGAAGCAACCGTTTTCCAGCACCTTGCCCTGGAAGTCCGCCAGCGGGCGGGCCAGCAGGGCCTGGTGCGAGACGGCGCTGATGATGGCCTCGGCCCGCGGCAGCTGTTCCCAGCTTTCCAGGGTCAAGCCGTATTCTTCCAGCGCTTCGCGGCCATCGGCGACGGGGTCGTGCACGTGCACCTGCACGCCATACGATTGCAGCTCGTGAATCATGTCGACCACTTTCGAGTTGCGCAGGTCGGGGCAATTTTCCTTGAAAGTCAGGCCCAGCACGTTCACGTGCGCCCCTTTCAATTTGAAGCCCGCGCGCACCATTTCCTTGATGGTCTTTTCCGCCACGAACTTGGCCATGCCGTCGTTGATGCGGCGCCCGGCCAGGATCACGTGCGGGTGGTAACCCAGCATTTCCGCCTTGTGCGTCAAATAGTATGGGTCGACGCCGATGCAGTGGCCGCCCACCAGACCGGGCCGGAACGGCAGGAAATTCCACTTCGTGCCCGCCGCCTGCAGCACTTCCAGGGTGTCGATGCCGATGCGGTCGAAGATGATGGCCAGTTCGTTCATCAGTGCGATGTTCAGGTCGCGCTGCGTGTTTTCGATCACCTTGGCAGCCTCGGCCACCTTGATGCTCGATGCCCGGTGCACACCGGCCTCGACCACGCCTTCGTACAGCGCCGCCACTTGCTCCAGGGTGGCGTCGTCGTCGCCCGAGACCACCTTGCGGATGCTGTGCAGGGTGTGGTCCCGGTCGCCGGGGTTGATGCGCTCGGGCGAAAAGCCCACATGAAAGTCTTCCTTCCAGCGCAGGCCCGAATGCTGCTCGAGGATGGGGATACAGATTTCTTCGGTGGCGCCCGGATATACGGTGGACTCGTAGATGACGATGGCGCCGCGCCGCATGTGGCGGCCGACGGCCGCGCTGGCGCCGGCCAGGGCGGAGAAATCGGGATTGTGCGCGCTGTCGACGGGCGTGGGCACGGCCACGACGATGAAGTCGGCCAGTTGCAGCTCGGCCGGGTCGCAGCCGACGCTCAGCCCTTGCGCCGCCAGCAACTGTTCATGGCTGACTTCGCCCGTCGGGTCGATGTGGCGCCGGTAGCTTTCCACCTTGCGGGCCGACAAGTCAAAGCCGATCGTGCGCTGGCGCATGCCAAACGCCACGGCCAGCTGCAAGCCCACATAACCGAGCCCCACCACCGCCACCACGCCGCCCTTGCTATCCACCTTGCTGTCCATATGTCTGTGCTCCGAAAAGTTGCGGCCCGAGCATCGCCGTCCGGGAAATTCTACGGTTGCCGATTCGGCGATTCTTGAGCGGGAACAAGAAACACGGGGCAGCGGCCAGCATGCACGCCGACAATCGGCGGCTTGTTGAGCGCAATCAAGGAGACCGGCGGCCATCTTTTTAAGCTAGGCCATGCCGATCCCTCATGCACGCCGCTACCGGAGACTTCCATGGCCCGTTCCCTGCCCCGCCCTTTCCCTGGCCTGCCCGCCGTTGCGCTGTGCTGTACTTTGCTGCTACCCCTGCTGACGGCTTGCCACGGCACGCAGAGCAGCGAAAGCCTGCTGGCCGACGCGCAGCAGTACCGCCAGAAAGGCGAAGCGCGGGCGGCCATTATCCAGTTGAAGAACCTGCTGCAAAAGGAGCCGGACAACGCGGCCGCGCGCTTGCTGCTGGGCAGCATCTATATCGACACGGGCGAAGCGCTGTCGGCAGAGAAAGAATTGCGCAAGGCAATGTCGCTGGGCCTCGCTTCGCAGCAAGTGATGCCGCTGCTGGGCAAGGCCTGGCTGATGCTGGGCCAGTTCGACAAGGTGCTGGCCGAGATCGCCGACGATGCGGCGCAGCCCGCCAGCGTGCTGGCCCTGCGCGGCGATGCCTTGCTGGCCCTGGGCCGCCGGGACGAGGCCCGTGCCCTGTACTCGCGCCTGCTCGAAGCCCATCCGGACCAAGTCGAAGCCTTGCTGGGCCTGGCCCGCCTGGCGGCGCTGGACCAGCAAGTGACGGCGGCCGAGCTGCTGCTGGCGCAAGCCCTGAAAAGCGCGCCCGTCAACCTCGACGCCTTGCGTCTGCAGGGCGACCTGCTGCGCCTGCAAGGCAAGAACGGCGCGGCGCGGCTCGCCTACATGCAGATTCTCAAGATAAAACCGGACAATACCCAGGCGCACATCGACCTGGCCAACCTCGATATCGTGGAAAACCGCTACGGGGAAGCGGCGGCCCAGCTGGCCACGGCGCGCAAGACGGCGCCCAACAGTCTGGGTTTGCTGCAAGCCCAGGCGCTGCTCGATTTCCGCCAGGGCAAGAACAAGACGGCCTTGCAAGCCTTGCAACTAGTGCTCAAGGCGGCGCCTGATCACATGCCGTCCATCCTGCTGGCCGGCGCCGTGCAACTGGCGCTCGGCTCGCCGCCGCAGGCGGAAAACTACCTGCGGCGCTTCCTCGCCGTGTATCCCAAACACTTGTATGCCGTCAAGATGATGGCGTCGATCGAATTGATGCGTGGCAAGACCGATGCGGCCATCGACTTGCTGCAACCGATGCTGGCCGCCTTCCCCGACGACGTGGAATTGCTGTCGCTGGCCGGCGAAGCCCACTTGCGCGCGCGCCAGTACGACAAGGCGACGGCGTATTTCGAACAGGCCAGCACCCTGGCGCCGGACACGGCCAGGCTGCACGCGGCGCTGGGCATCAGCCGCCTGGGCATGGGCGAGCACAGCCGCGCCATCAATGAACTGGAACGCGCCAGCATGCTCGACAAGAGCACGCCGCAAGCAGGCACCATGCTGGTGATGACCTTGCTACGCAACAAGCAGAACGACAAGGCCCTGGCCAGCGTCAAGATGATGGAGCAACAGCAGAAAGGCACGAATCCCTTGCTGCTGAACCTGAAAGGCGGCGTCTACCTGGCCTTGCGCGATTTACCGGCCGCGCGCGCCAGTTTCGAGCAAGCCCTGGGCATGGACCCTATCTATTTACCCGCGCTGAACAACCTGGCGCAGATCGACCTGGCCGAGAAAAAGCCGGAACAGGCCAGGCAGCACTTCGAGCGGGCGCTGGCAAAAGCGCCGAAGAATGCCGACCTGTGCGCGGCGCTGGCCAAGCTGGCCGCGTCGCAAGGCAAGACGGACGAGGCGCGGCGCTGGCTCGAGCGGGCCCACCGCGACAATCCCGACGCCGTCGCGCCGGCCCTGCTGCTGAGTAACTTTTACCTGAAGACGGGTGCACCCGACAAGGCGCTGGAACTGGCGCGCACCTTGCAAACGGGCCATCCGGGCGACGCCGATGCGCTGGCCCTGCGCGCCCAGGTGGAATACAGCGCCGGCCTGGCGCCAGCCGCGCTCGACAGCTACAACAAGCTGGCCAGCATACAGACCACGTCCGCGCCCCTGCAGATGCGCATCGCCAGCCTGCACCTGGCGCTGGGCGACCATCACAATGCGCTGCAAGCCGTCAAGCGGGCGCAGGCGCTTGACCCGGCCCTGCTCGAAGCGCGCGTGGTGGAAGTGGCGATGCTGCTGACCCTGAACCGGCAGCGCGAGGCGCTGGCCGTGGCGCGGCAAGTGCAGGAGCAGCAGCCGAAGCTGGCGGCCGGCTACAAGCTCGAGGGCGACGTGCTGATGGAGCAAAAGCTGCCGCAGCAAGCCGTCAAGCTGTACCAGCACGCCTTCGGCATCAGCCCCATCGGTCCCTTGCAGGTGCAGCTGTACCGCGCCTTGCAGGCGTCCGGGCAAGAACGCGAAGCCGAGGCGCGCATGGCCACCTGGCTGAAGGCGCATCCGGAAGACTTGCCGACCCGCACCTACCTGGCGGGCACCCGGCTGGCGGCAAAGCAATACCGCGCCGCCATCGAGCACTTCCAGTACGTCGTCGCCAAGGATGGGGCCAATGTGGTGGCCTTGAACGACCTGGCCTGGGCGTATCAGCAGGAAAAAGATCCGCGCGCGCAGGCCACGGCCGAGCAGGCGCTGAAGCTGGCACCCGACAATCCCGCCGTGCTCGACACCCTGGGCTGGATCGTGCTGGAGCAAGGCGACGTCAAGCGCGCCACGGCCCTGCTGCGCAAGGCGGCGGCGCTGGCGCCGAAGTCGCCCGAGGTGGCGTACCACCTGGGCGCGGCGCTGGCGAAATCGGGCGACAAGGGCGGCGCGCGCAAGCAGCTGGAACAATTGCTTGCCGCCAACAAGGACTTTCCGCAGCGGGCCGCAGCGCAAGCCCTGCTGACCCAGCTGTAGGCCATGGCTGTCCACGCGGCCATGCCCGGCGTGGTGGCGCGGCCGCTGGCCCTGCTGGCGGGCGCGGCCTGCGTGCTGGCCTTGCGCCACTATCCGCTGGGCCACGGCTGGCCCGGCCTGCTGTTTGCCATCCTGCTGCCCGCATATTTTCTGCTGCTGTGCTGGCGTCCCGCCAGCTGGCTGTTCTGCGTGCCCGCCCTGCTGCCCGTGCTGGACCTGGCGCCTTGGACGGGCTGGTTCTTCCTGGAAGAAATCGATCTGCTGCTGTTGCTGACGGTGGCCTGCGGCTACTGGCGCCTGGGCGGGCCGGCGCAAGGCGCAGCGGCGCGGCTGTCGCCCGCCGCCCGCGTCTGTTTGCTGCTGTGCAGCCTGGCCTGGCTGGTGGCGCTGCTGCGCGGCGTCCTGCCGCTGCCGCACCTCGATCTGAACGCCTGGGATAACTATCTGAGCCCCTACAACAGCTTGCGGCTGGGCAAGGCCTGGGCCTGGAGCATGCTGCTGCTGCCGCTGCTGCTGCGCGACGCGGATCCTCCCGCCTTGCGCCGCTACGCGCTGCCGGGCATGCTGGCCGGACTGGCCATGGTGTCGCTGTTCGCCCTGTGGGAACGGGCCGTGTTTCCCGGCCTGTCGAATTTGTCCAGCGACTACCGCATCACGGCGCCGTTTTCCGCCATGCACACGGGCGGCGCCGCGCTGGACGGCTACCTGGCGTTGAGCCTGCCGTTTGCGGGCCTGTGGCTGGCGCGCGCGCGCAGCCGCTGGCAGGCAGCGCTGGCATTGCTGCTGCTGGGCCTGGCCCTGCACGCGGCATTCACCACCTTTTCGCGGGGCTTGTACGCGGCCCTGGCCGCAGCCATGCTGCTGGCATTCTGGCACACCCTGCGGACGGCGCCCGGTGCGGCGCGGCACCCACCGGGCCAGCCGCCCGTGCGCAAAATCTTGCTGATGCTGCTGCTGGCCAGTCTGGGCACGGTCCTGCTCGTGTACATGTTCAGCCTGGCCGGCTACCGGGGCTTGCTGGCCGCCGTCGTCCTGCTTGCGGCCAGTTTCGTGCTGGCGGCGCGGCCCTTGCCGTGGCGTCTGGCGCCGGCCAGCCTGTTGTGCGCGCTATGTCTGCAGGGCTTGCTGGCCGCCTGGTGGCCGGAAGGGACAGGCCAGCAAACGGCCGGCTGGCTGAAAGGCCCGTATTTCCTGTTTTTGCTGGCGGCCGCGCTGCTGGCGGGCGCATTGTGGCCCAGCGGCACTGGCGGCAAAGGGCCGGCCAGGCTGGGCCTGGCAATGATGGCGTGGACCATGCTGGCATGCAACCTCGCCTGGATAGGCTGGCACTGGGCCGGACCGCCGGCCCTGCTGCCCGCCGGCCTCGTCGTGGGGCTGGCCACGCTGATGTTGTGCAATGGCCGCTTGCGTCCGCCGTTGTGGCGGCTGGACCGGGCCAGCCTGAGCATCGCGGGCGCAGCCGGCATCCTGCTGCTGCTGGCCATACCCGTCTCGGCCAGCTATTACGCCACAGAACGTTTCGCCACCACCGCCTTCGACATGCAAGGCCGCTTGCGCCACTGGCGGCAAGTGCTGGCCATGCAGCCATCGGACTGGGGCGACCGCCTGTTCGGCATGGGGCTCGGCAGTTTCCCCGCCACATATTACTGGCACAATCCGCAGCGCGAGGTGCCGGCCAGCATCGTGTATGCCGAGGAAGGCGGCAACCCGGACAATCCCGGCAACAGGTATGTGCGCCTGGCCAGTCCCGGCTACAGCGCCGGCTATGGCGAACTGCTGCGGCTGCTGCAACGCCTTCCCGTGCAGCCTGCCACGCCTTACACCCTGGCGCTCGACGTGCGCCGGACCGGCCCCATGCCCGTGCTGCTGGTGCGCCTGTGCCAGCGGCAATTGCTGTATGCACAAGGCTGCGTGAACGTTCCGTTGCGCCTGCACCCTGCAACGGCCGGCACGCAGGCCAGCGCTTGGCAGCATTATGACGTGCCGTTCGACAGTGCCTGGCTGGGCGCGGGGGCCTGGCTGCTGCGTCCGCCCGTGCAACTGGAACTGGCGGCCAGCGGCACGGCCACCTCGTCCGTGCTCGAAGTCGACAATCTGAGCTTGCGCGCACAGGGGGGCGAGGAGCTGATCGCCAATGGACGCTTTACTCAGGCCAACAATTACTGGTTTTTCAGCAGCGACCACCACCACTTGCCGTGGCATATCAAAAGCATGGCCTTGCACTTGCTGGTCGAAACGGGCTGGTGCGGCGCCCTGTCCATGCTGGCCCTGCTGGCTGCGGCCAGCCAGCGCCTGCTGCGCCGCGCCGCGCGGGGCGATCCAGGCGCGCTGGCCTGCGCCGCTGCCTTGCTGGGTTTTCTCGTCGTCGGCCTGTTCGACAGCCTGCTCGACGTGCCGCGCATCGCCCTGCTGTGTTACCTGATGCTGCTGTGCGCGCTGCTGCAGCCCGTGTCATCTCCTCCCGTTGAAAGTACACCGCCATGAAAGCCTTGCTCTCCGCCTTGCTGTCCTGCCTTTTTCTGCTCCTGGTTGCGGCGCCCTGCCGCGCCGATGCGCCGCTGGCGCACACCATCGCGCGCGTCAAGCCGTCCATCGTCGGCGTGGGCAGCCTGCAAAAGACGCGCACGCCGCCGATGAACTTCATCGGCACAGGCTTCGTGACGGGCGACGGCTTGAGCGTGCTGACCTGCGCCCATGTGATCCAGAAACTGCTCGACGCCAATCCCAACGAAGTCATCGGCATACTCACGGGCCAGGGCGAGGCGGCGCAGTTTCGCCCCGCCAAGGTCCAGGCGCTGGACACGGAACACGACCTGGCCTTGCTGCGCCTGGCGGGCGCGCCTCTGCCCGCCCTGGCGCTGGGCGACGCGGCCACGGTGCGCGAAGGCCAGGCCATGGCGTTTACAGGATTTCCCCTGGGTACCTTGTTGGGACTGCACCACGTCACGCACCGCGCTACCGTGTCATCGCTCACGCCCGTGGTCATGCCCAGCGAAAATGCGCAGCGCCTCGACGTGCGCCGCCTGGCGCAGTTGCAAAAGGCGCCGTACACGGTGTTCCAGCTGGACGCGACGGCGTACCCGGGCAGCAGCGGCAGCCCCCTGTTTGATCCCGAGACCGGTCTCGTCTACGGTATCGTCAACATGGTGTACGTCAAGGGCCTCAAGGAGACGGCCATCAGCGCGCCCAGCGGCATCACTTACGCGATTCCAGGCAGCCACATGCAGGCGATCTTGCTGAAAAACAAATGACTTCTCAGTTGCGCCCCTGCCTCAGCCGGTCGGTAATGCCAGGCTCATCCCATGTCGGGAAAAAAAAGGGGTAAAACGACCGTTCACCCCCATGCTGTTCCATCAGGCCACCGTACTTGCGGATCTGGGCCCCCATGTAATCGAGGTCCAGCCGTAGCAGCACGGCCGGCGCCCCCACGCGCGTGCACTCGCGCTCGCCGCCGAAGTCCTGGAAACCCAGCATGCGCTTGTAAAACACCACGTGGCGCGGGTTGACTTCGATCACGTAATCCGTAAAGCCGTGAATATTATGGGCATAGATATAAGAGATATGAATCAGCGCCGCAAACACGCGCTTGCTCACACCCTTGTCGATGGCCAGGCGCGACGGTTCGCACAGGCGGCGGCCCTGCTCGCGCAGGACGTCGAGCTTGTCGCGGAAGTTTTCATCCGCAGGCAAGCCCGTCTCGTCATTGTCGAGGCACAGGGTCATGGTGCCGACGGTGCTGCCGGCCGTTTCCGCAAACAGCGTGATTTTATTCAGCGCATGCGCGGTGCCGGGATCGACGGCATAGCCGCGCCAGCCGTACATCTTGCGGATCAGCAAACTGGCCGCCTCGCGCCGGCCACGCGAATTGGCCATGCGGATATGAAAGCGCTGCAGGTCGAGCTCGTGCTCCATGGCCGGGTCGATCTGCCCCTCGCCCACCACCAGGTCACTCAGGGTGCCTGGGGTGTCGAAGGAAATAATGGGTTCATCTTGAAAGCTCATCTTGTCCTCACGTTCATCGGCTGCCGTTGAGACGGACTGAAGCCAATGCCTTGTGACAAGACAAAAACTGGAGAAGTTCCCAGCTTTAGTTAAAAAAACAGAAGAATTTCACCTTTAGATAGCAAAATTACACGCTGAAATTTGCCGAAAAGTACAAAATGACAAATATAAGTGCTGTTTTGATATTGCCGAGGCCGCTGTTAAAAAAAGCTTTCCGGTATCAGCAGCACATCGCCCGGCCGCATCATGACATTCGCGGAAATATCGCCTTCCTTCAGCAAATCATCGAGGCGGACCCGCAGCTGCTGCTGGTTGCCTTCGCGCATGCGGATGATGCTGGCCTTGTTGCCGGCCGCGAAATCGGTGATGCCGCCCACGGCGATGAGCACGTCCATCAGCGACATGCCCAGCCGGTACGGCAGCGCCTGCGGCTTGGCCGCCTCGCCAATCACCCGGATCTGCTCGCCATACGGTCCCGAGAAATTGGTGACGATGACCGTCACCACGGGCTGCTGGATGAATTTGCTCAAGGCTTGCTCGATGTCGCGCGCCAGCTGGGTCGACGTCTTGCCGCTGGCGGGTAAATCCTCGACCAGCGGCGTGGTGATCTTGCCGTCCGGGCGGACAGCCACCGTCAGCGACACTTCCGGGTTGCGCCAGACGATGATGTTGACGGAGTCGCCCGGCCCGATCAGGTAATCGTGCATGGGCGCACTGTCGTCGGACGGTGCCAGCGGATGGGACGTGCGGCAGGCGCCCAGCAGGCTGGCCGCGCTGGCCAGGCCCAGCGCGTTACGGACAAATGCACGGCGAAACGGATTCATGCGGAGCCTCTTCGAGTCGATGGCGCATCCATGGCCGGCCCCGCAGAACCAGCCTGGGCCGCGAACTTCCTATGATTATTAAAACTCGGCAAGAGAACCTTGAGGCGTATCAAGAAGCAATCATCTTGGGAAATCTTGCTCCACAGCCGCCCTATACTTTGCTTACCCAACAGGCAAGTATTTCTTGCAAGATGCCGCTGTTGTCCGCGCCGCCAGCCCATCTCCCGTGCAGCACCGCACCGTCACCTGAAGGAAGCGACATGGAAGACTTGATACAGCAACTGCTGTCCAGCCTGAAAGGCATCTGGAAGTACCGCTGGCACGCGGTCGTGGTGGCGTGGCTGGTGGCCATCGCCGGCTTCATCCGGGTGATCTCCCTGCCCGACGACTTCCAGACATCGGCGCGCGTGTTTGTCGATACGCAAACCATCCTCAAGCCGCTGATGGCCGGCATGACCAGCGTGCCGAACACGGAACAGCAGGTGGCGATCATGAGCCGCACCCTGCTCAGCCGCCCGAACGTCGAGCGCGTCATGCGCATGGTCGACCTCGACCTGGGTTCGAAGACCGTGCGCGAGCACGAGGCCCAACTGGACGAGCTGATGAGCCGCATCAAGATCACCGGCACCAACGCCTACGACATCTACACCATCAGCTACAGCGGGCGCGACCCCAAGCTCGTGCGCGACGTCGTGCAAAGCCTGCTGACCATCTTTGTCGAAGGCAGTTTCCAGGGCAAGAAAGGCGATTCGCAAAAGGCGGTGCAATTCATCGACGAGCAGATCAAGAATTACGAGGACAAGCTGAGCGCGGCGGAAAACCTGGTGAAGGAATTCAAGATCCGCAACAACCTGCTGCTGCCGCGCCAGGGCATCGACTATGGCAGCCAGCTGCTGATGTCGTCCGATAGCCTGAACAATGCCAAGCTGGAACTGGTCGAGGCGGAACAGGCACGCAAGGCCATCCTGAGCCAGATCGAGGGCGACGAGCCCGTGCTCGACCTGGAACCGAACGCGGCGGCCATCACGAATCCCGAACTCGACGAGCGCATCGCGTCGATCAACAAGAACCTCGACAGCCTGCGCATGCAATTTACGGAATTGCATCCCGACATCATCGCTTCGAAACGCCTGGTGGCCCAGCTGGAAGAACGCAAGATCGAGGAAAGCAAGCTGAAAACGGCGGCCGGTGATCCGGGCAAGAACTACAGCCCCATGCTGCAGCAACTGAAAGTGGCGCTGACGGACGCGGACGCCAAGGTGGCCGCCATCCGCGCCCGCGTGCAGGAATACAACGCGCGCAACGAGCGCCTGCTGGCGCAGAGCAATGCCGTGCCCGAGGTGGAATCGCAGCTGGCGCAGCTCAACCGCGACTACATCATCAACAAGGAAAACTATGAAAAGCTGATTGGCCGGCGCGAAGCGGCCAAGCTGTCGGGCGAACTCAGTTCCACCACGGACATGATGGCCTTCAAGATCATCGACCCGCCCACGGTGCAATATGCGCCCGTCGGCCCGAACCGCCCGTTGCTGTTTTCCGCGGCGCTGGGCGCGGCCCTGATTGCCGGCATCGCCACGGCCCTCCTGATCAGCCAGGTGCGCCCCACCTTCCTCAGTCCTTCCGAGCTGCGCGACGCCACGGGCTTGAACGTGCTGGGCACGGTATCGATGAACTGGACGCCGCTGCAGCAAGTGCGCCGCCGCCGCGCCCGCTATGGCTTTGGCGCCTGCCTGGGCAGCCTGTTCGTGCTGTACGGCGGGGTCATGACGGCCGCGCTGCTGAAATTCTAGATCCCAAGGAGCGACGATGACCAGCAAGGACAGCGGCAAGCAGGAACCCACCACCCTCGGCGTGGCCGAGGCCGGCATGCCCTATACGGTGAACGGTACGCAGGGCGCGGACGCGGCCCGGTCGCCCCGTTACCGCCCCCTGAACCTGGACCGGCTGGCCGAGCAAGGCATGCTCACGCACGACGGCGGGCGCAGCGCGGTGGCCGAGGATTTTCGCATCATCAAGCGCCCGCTGCTGCGCCAGGCGCGCGCCAGCGGCGCCGAGGCCATTCGCCACGGCAACCTGATCGTCGTCACCAGCGCCATGCCGGGCGAAGGCAAGACGTACTGCGCCATCAACCTGGCCATGAGCATCGCCATGGAAATGGATATCACGGTGCTGCTGGTCGACGCGGACGTGGCGCGCCCGTCCGTGCTGAAAGTGCTGGGCCTGCCGCCCGAGCCGGGGCTGATGGATATCCTGCTCGACCCGCAACTGGCCATGGCGGACGTGATCCTGAAAACCAATGTGGCCAACCTGAGCATCCTGCCAGCCGGGCGCAGCAACAAGCACGCGACGGAATTGCTGGCCAGCCGGGCCATGAGCCGCTTGCTGGCGGAAATTGCCAGCCGCTATGGCGACCGCATCGTCGTCTTCGATTCGCCGCCCCTCCTGATCACCAGCGAAGCGCACGCGCTGGTCGGGCAGATGGGACAAGTCGTCATGGTGGTCGAGGCGGAAACGACGACGCAGCACGCCGTCAAGGAGGCGCTGCGGCAGATCGAGTCGTGCGAACACATACATTTGATCTACAACAAGACCAAATCGTTCCCCGGCAACGACTACTACGGCTATGGCCATTACGATTAGCCGCCGGGTTTCGCTAACGCCGCCGCTGTCGCCGCTGCTGCCGTTGCTGCCGTTGCTATCTCTGCTGCTGCCCCTGCCCGTCGGCGCCGTCGACTGGCTGGTGCAGCCGTCGCTGCGCCTGCGCGAAAGCTATACGGACAATGCCTTGCGCGCGCCACCCGGCAAGGCGCAATCGGACTTCATCACGGAAATCGCGCCCGCCATCGCCCTCATCGGCACGGGCCCCCGCCTGCGCATGCACCTCGATTACAGCTGGCACAAATACCTGTCCGGCCAGCGCGCTGATACCGAGCACCACGAACTGGGCGCCTCGGCCGACGCCGAGCTGGTCAAGGACTGGTTCTTCATCGATGCGGACGCCAGCGTGAGCCGGCGCAACATCTCGCCGTTCGGCCCGCAATTGATCGACGACCTGCCCGATACGGACAACGCCAGCACCGTGCGCACCACCGGCATCAGCCCCTATTTGCGGCACCGTTTCCGCGGCCTGGCCACGACCGAGCTGCGCTACACGCGCAACACGGTCGACAGCGGCGGCGCACTGCTGTCCGTACACAGCGATGAAATGGAATTGCTGCTCAGCGGCGAGCCGCGCGGCAAGGGCTGGACCTGGAACGCCAGCCACGACGTGCGCCGCACGCAGGACAGCAAGCTGGCGCCCATGCGCATGCAGCGCAGCAGCGTGGGCCTGCGCTATCCGTTCAGCAGCAAATGGGCGGCCACGGCCAGCGGCGGCACGGAAAAGGAAGGCTATGTATCGGCCAGCGGCAAGGCGCCGGCCGGCCGCTTCTGGTCGCTGGGCGGCGTGTGGACGCCGTCACCGCGCACCAGCGTGGCCTTCAGCACGGGCAGGCGTTTTTTTGGCAACACCTACAGCCTGGACGCCACGTTCCTGCAGCGCCATACCAACTGGCAACTCAATTACAGCGAAAACATCACCACCCTGCCGACGCAATTTTCGCGCCTGGGCGACCGCGACGCGGGCCAGTTGCTCGATCAATTGTGGCGCGGCATCTTTCCCAATGCGCGCGACCGGCGCCTGCGCATCGATGCCTTCCTGCGCTACGCCAACAGCCTGGGGCCGGAACGGGGCGCCATCAATTACTTCAGCCACCGCTATTTCCTGCAAAAGCAGCTGAAGCTGACGATGGCGCGCGCCACGGCGAAAAGCACGATGATCGCCGGCATCACGGCCGTCGACCGCACGGCGCAAACGGCCAGCGGCATCGACAGCGGCTTGCTGCCCGGCGTGGAATTTGGCAGCGAAGACCGCACGCGCCAGATGAGCGGCAACCTGGGCTGGAGCTGGAAAGCCAGTTCGCGCACCAGCCTGAACGCCAATGCCGGCTACGCCAGCGTGCGCTCGCTGAGCGTGCCCCGGCACGACAACAACATCACCGTGACGGCCGGCTACACGCGCATCCTGCAGCAGAACATGACGGCCAGCATCGACGTGCGGCACACGCGGCACGCCAGCAACCGCGGCGGCGATTACCGCGAAAACGGCGTCAGCGCCACGCTCACCATGCAATTCTAAGGAGGCCGCAATGTCCGACCCTACTCTTGCGCGCGCCGTGCCGGCGCACCTGCTGTGCGTGGTGGCCGCGCGCCCCAACCTGATGAAGATGGCGCCCATCCTGGCCGCTCTGGCCCGCCACGCACCTTTCGTGCGGGTGACCTTGCTGCATACGGGCCAGCACTACGACACGGCCATGAATGGCCAGCTGTTTGCGGACCTGGACCTGCGCCCGCCCGACATCTGCCTCGATGTCGGCTCCGGCAACCACGCGCAGCAGACGGCCGAGATCATGCGCCGCTTCGACGCCGTGCTCGACGCGCAGCCGCCGCTGGCGCCCGATGCCGTGCTGGTGGTGGGCGACGTCAATTCCACCCTCGCATGCGCGCTGGTGGCGGCCAAGCGTGACATTCCCGTGATCCACGTCGAGGCGGGCCTGCGCAGCGGCGACCGGCACATGCCCGAGGAAATCAACCGCGTACTGACGGACCAGTTGTCGAGCCTGCTGCTGACCAGCGAGGAAGGCGCGCGCGCCAACCTGCTGCGCGAAGGCATCGCGCCCGAACGCATTCACTTCACGGGCAACGTCATGATCGACAGCCTGCGGCAGCAACTGCCGCGCGCGATAACGCCCGCCGCCACCCTGCGCGCCCAAGGCCACGCCTGCCCGCCCGCGTATGGACTGTTGACCTTGCACCGGCCGTCGAACGTGGATGACCCGGCGCAGCTGGAAGCGCTGCTGGGGGCGCTGGGAGAATTGTCGCAGCAACTGCCGCTGCTGTTTCCCATCCACCCGCGCACCCTGGCAGGCCTGCGTCTGGCGGGCCTGGAACCGCTGCTGGCGCGGCATGCCATCGTCCGCCTGCCGCCGCTGGGCTACCTGGAAATGCTGGGCCTGATGCAAAAGGCGCGCCTGGTGCTGACGGATTCGGGCGGCGTGCAGGAAGAAAGCACGGCCTTGGGCGTACCTTGCCTGACCTTGCGCGACAATACGGAGCGGCCCGTCACCCTCAGCGACGGCACGAACACGCTGGCCGGCACGCAGCCGGCCGCCATCCTGGCGCTGGCGCGGGGCATCCTCGACACGGGCGGCAAGCGCGGCCGCCTTCCGCCCCTGTGGGATGGCCACGCGGCCACGCGCATCGCCGCCGTCATCGCACCCTGGCTGGCGGCGCGCCGGGGGCCGCCATGACGCCGCCGGTGATACTGCGCAACGCGCTCACCATCGACGTGGAAGATTACTTCCAGGTGTCCGCCTTCGCGCCGCATATCGCGCGCGCCGACTGGCCCCGCCTGGAATGCCGGGTCGAGGCAAATATCGAGCGCATCCTGCTGCTGCTGGAAACGCGCCGCATCCACGCCACCTTTTTTACCCTGGGCTGGATCGCCGAGCGCTATCCCGCCATGCTGCGCCGCGTGGCGGCCGCCGGGCACGAAGTGGCCAGTCACGGCTATGCGCACCTGCGCGCCTGCGACCAGTCGGCCGCGCAGTTCGCCGACGATGTGCGCCACAGCAAGACCATCCTGGAACAATTGACGGGGCTGGCCGTGCACGGCTACCGGGCGCCCAGCTTTTCCATCGGCGCGGCCAACCTGTGGGCTTTCGACGTGCTGCAGGAAGCGGGCTACCGCTACAGTTCCAGCATCTATCCGATCCGCCACGACCACTACGGCATGCCCGATTCCCCCCGCTTCGCCTGGCGGCCACGGGGGGCGCACGGCATGCTGGAATTGCCCGTCAGCACAGTACGCTTGCGCGGGCGCAACCTGCCGGCCGGCGGCGGCGGTTATTTCAGGTTGATGCCGTATGCACTGTCGCGCTGGCTTTTGCGACGCATCAATTCGCGCGACGGGCAAGCTGGCATATTCTATTTTCATCCTTGGGAACTCGACCCCGGCCAGCCGCGCCCGACGGGCCTGAGTGCCAGGACGCGCTTTCGCCACTATGTGAACCTGGGGCGCATGGAAGCGCGGCTGGGGCGCCTGACTCGCGATTTCTCCTGGGACCGCATGGACCGTATTTTTCTGGAAAGCACATGATGCACGAGGCCAGCCTTGCTCCCGACCCGCTACAGTCCCGCGCCGCCATCGCCGTGCGGTCGCTGCAGGGGCACGAGCATGCGCGCTGGGACGCCTTTGTCGACACCTGCCCGGAAGCGACCTTCTTTCACCGCGCCGGCTGGCAAACCATCATGGAGCAAGGTTTCAAGCACGACAGCTATTTCTTGTACGCGGAACAGGACGGGCGCATCGCCGGCGTGCTGCCGCTGGCCCATCTGCGCAGCCGTTTGTTCGGCTCCGCCCTCGTCTCGCTGCCGTTTTGCGTGTACGGCGGCATCGCCGGCGGCAGCGCAGCCGTGCAACTGGCCCTTGACGGCGCGGCACTGGCGCTGGCGCGGCGCCTCGGCGTGGGGCACCTGGAATACCGCTGGCGCGAAGTGCCAGAAAGTGCAGACCCTTCCTGGCTGCACAAACCCCTGTACGCGACCTTCCGCCGCTCCTTGCTGCCCGATGCCGAGCAGAACCTGCTGGCCATTCCTCGCAAGCAGCGCGCCGTCGTGCGCAAGGCCATCACGGGCGGCCTGCACAGCGCCATCGACTATGACCTCAACCGTTTCTACCCGATCTACGCGGCCAGCGTGCACCGGCTGGGCACGCCCGTCTTCGCGCGCCGCCATTTTGCCCTGCTGCGTTCGGTGTTTGGCGACGCCTGCCAAATCCTCACCGTCTACCACGGCCAGCAGGCGCAAGCGAGCGTGCTGCTGTTCTTTTTCCGCGATGAAGTGCTGCCATATTACGGCGGCGGCAGCGTGCTGGCGCGCAGCACGGGCGCCAACGACTTCATGTACTGGGAAGCGATGCGCCGCGCTTGCGCGCGCGGCTACCGCCTGTTCGATTTCGGCCGCAGCAAGCTGGGTACGGGGGCATACGACTTCAAGAAGAACTGGGGCTTCACGCCGCAGCCGCTGCCCTACGCCTACCAGCTCGTGCGCGCCAAGGCCTTGCCGGAAGTCAACCCACTGAATCCGAAATATGCGCTGTTCATCCGCGCCTGGCGCCGCCTGCCGCTGCCGCTGGCCAACCTGCTGGGGCCGCACATCGTGCGGCAGCTGGGCTAAGCGACGGGACCCACCATGCGCGAACTGCTATTCCTTGCCCACCGCCTGCCGTATCCGCCCAACAAGGGCGACAAGATACGCTCGTGGCATATGCTGCAATACCTGAGCCGGCATTTCCGCGTGCACCTGGGCTGCTTCATCGACGATGACGACGACTGGCAGCACGCGAAAACCGTGGCCGCCCTGTGCGCCAGCACGCGCTTCATCGGCTTGCGGCGCGGCCCGGCCCGCTGGCGCGCCATGCAGGCGCTGCTGTCGCGCCAGGCCATGAGCGTGCAGTACTACCGCGATGATGGCCTGCTGCAATGGGTCGACGGCTTGCTGTCCTGCGGCAAGGTGCGCCACGCGCTGGCCTTTTCCGGCCCCATGGCGCAATACATCGACGGTAGCGCGGGCCGCGCCCTGCACCGCGTGATCGATTTCGTCGACGTCGATTCCGACAAATGGCGCCAGTACGGCGACAGCAAGCCCTGGCCCATGTCGCAGCTGTACCGGCACGAAGCGTACATGCTGCTGCAGTACGAGCGCCATATCGCCCAGCAATTCACGGCTGCCAGCTTCGTCTCGCCGGCCGAAGCGGCCCTGTTCCGCCAATGCGCCCCGATGGCGCGGCGCAAGACGGGATACTTCAACAACGGCGTCGACACGGCGTATTTCACGCCCCTGCCGGACCAGCCCCCCTTCTATCCGCCCGGCGTGCAGGCGCTGGTGTTTACGGGCGCCATGGATTACTGGCCGAACATCGACGCCGTGCAATGGTTCGTGCGCCACGTCTGGCCCGCCTTGCGGCGCCAGTTTCCCCAGTTACAGTTTTATATCGTCGGCAGCGCGCCCGTGCCCGCCGTGACGGCGCTCGCCAAGATGGCTGGCGTGGTGGTGACGGGCAAGGTGCCCGACATCCGGCCCTACCTGGCCGGTGCGGCGCTGGTCGTGGCGCCCCTGCGCATCGCCCGCGGCGTGCAAAACAAGGTACTGGAAGCGATGGCGATGGGCAAGGTCGTGCTGGCCACGCCGCAGGCGCTCGAAGGCATCGCCGCCCAGCCGGGCCTGGAACTGCTGCTGGCGCGCGACGACGTCGAATTCATCCACCATGCCGCGCGCGTGCTGCGCCATGCCCAGGGCGGCGCAGCCGAAGGGAACGGCGCGGCCATGGGCACCGCGGCGCGCCAGCTGGTCTTGCAGGATTACAACTGGGAACGCAATCTGCGGGGCCTGGGCGCCATGCTGGGCCTGCCTGCCGAGACGGATGCCGATACCGACGCGGCTGCCAGCGGCGCCAGCGCGCCTTTGCTGCCCGTGCGGGAGCCATCCACATGAGCGTGCAGCTCGATCCGGTGGCCCGCTTGCCGGACGCGGCCGTCTGGCGGCACGGGCACGCCCAGGGCCAGCAGCAAGCCCTGCTGCTCCTGCTGCTGGCCCTGGCTGCCATCGTGCTGCTGTACCACGCCACCTTCTGGTCGATGCTGGAACTGTGGTCCCGCTCGCAAACCTTCGCGCACGGTTTCTTGATCGTGCCCATCAGTTGCTGGCTGGCCTGGCGCCAGCGCACCCGCCTGGCCGCGCTGGCGCCCCAGCCGTCGCGCCCGGGCTTGCTGCTGCTGGGCTTACTGGGCCTGGCCTGGCTGCTGGCCGACGCCGCCAACGTGCCCGTGGTGGAACAATATGCGGCCACGGCCATGCTGCCCGCCTGCGTGCTGGCCATCCTCGGCCCACCGGCCGTGCGCCTGCTGGCCTTTCCGCTCGCCTATCTGTTTCTCGCCGTGCCGTTTGGCGAAGTGTTCCTGGAACCGCTGATCGACTTCACGGCCGCCTTCACCGTCACCGCGCTGCAATGGACGGGCGTGCCCGTGTTTCGCGATGGCAGCAATTTTTCTCTGCCCACCGGCAACTGGTCGGTGGTGGAAGCGTGCAGCGGCTTGCGCTACCTGATCGCCGCGCTGGCCCTGGGCGCCCTGTTTGCCCATGTCAACTTCCACAGCGCGCGGCGGCGCCTGGCCGTCATGGCCGCCGCCCTGCTCGTGCCCATCCTCGCCAATGGCGTGCGCGCCTACCTGATCGTGATGCTGGGCCACCTGAGCGACATGCGCCTGGCCGTGGGCATCGACCACCTGATCTATGGCTGGCTGTTCTTCGGCCTGGTGGCGTTGCTGCTGTTCTGGCTGGCCGCGCGCTGGCGCGAACTGCCGCCGGCGCGCGCCGTGCCGCCGGCTCGGCCCGCACACCTGAGCGCTGGCGCGGCCAGTCCGCGCGCCGTCGTGCGCGCCAGCGTCGCCTGCCTGCTGCTGGCGGCCGTGTGGCCGGTATTGGCGCTGGCCAGCCACCGCGATGATGCTCCCAAGCTGCCCGCCGTTGTGCTGACACTGCCCGATCCACCCGCCTGGCATCGCCTGCCCGACGTTCCTCCTGCCTGGCAGGCGCCGTATGCGGGCACGCCCGCGCGGTTTGCCGCCATGTATGCGCGCCAGGACGGCGACGGCGCGCCCGTGGGGCTGCAACTGCACTGGTATGCGCGCCAGGCGCGCGATGCCGAACTGCTGACGCACCAGGCCTCGCCTTACGGCGCGCACTGGATGCCCCTGGTGCAGGGCGAGCGGCACGTCAACCTGTCCGACGGCCAGATAGGGGTGCGCGAAAGTGTGCTGGCCCACGGCGGCGAACGCCTGCTGCTGTGGCGCGTCTACCGCCAGGGCGGCGTCGTCACGGCCAGGCCCGTGCTGGTAAAACTGCTGCTGGCGCAAGCCAAGCTGCTGGGCAGGCGCCAGGATGGCGCCGACATCCTCGTCTTTGCCGCCTACGACGAGCTGGCGCCGCCGCCGCGCGCGCAGCTGCAAGCCTTTATGCGGGCGGCGCTGCCCGTCATCGAACAACGCTTGCAGGAGTTGCCGCATGGCCCTTGACCTCGATACCGGTGGCACGGAGGCCGCCAGCACGGCCCCGCTGATCGTGCACGTGATCCACCAGCTCGACGTGGGCGGGCTGGAAAACGGCCTGGTCAACCTGATCAACCATTTGCCTCCGGAACGCTACCGCCACGCCATCGTCTGCATGAAGAACGCCACCGCGTTTCGCCTGCGCCTGACCACCCCGGGTGTCGACATCATCAGCCTGGACAAGCGCGAAGGCAAGGACTGGCGCCACTATCTGCACCTGTACCGCGTGCTGAAACGCTTGCAGCCGGCACTCGTGCACACGCGCAACCTGGGCTGCCTTGAAGCGCAGCTGCTGGCCTGCCTGGCCGGCGTGCGCCTGCGCGTGCATGGCGAACACGGGCGCGACATGAGCGACTTGCACGGCACCCGCCGCAAATACCGGCTGCTGCGCAAATGCATGCTGCCGCTGGTGCAGCACTTCATCGCCGTCAGCGCCGACCTGGGGCTATGGCTGGTGGACGCCATCGGCGCGGCGCCCACGCAGGTGTCGCACATCGGCAACGGCGTCGACAGCGTGCAGTTTCACCCGCGCCTGGGGCCGCCGGCCGCCGTGGGCCCGCCCGGTTTCCTGTGCAACGGCGCCTTCGTCATCGGCAGCGTGGGCCGCATGGCGACCGTCAAGGATCACGCCTCGCTGGTGCAGGCCTTTTTGCTGTTGCTGGCGCAGCCGGGCGCCCACGCGCGCCTGCGCCTGCTCATCGTCGGCGACGGGCCGTGCCGCCAGGCTTGCCTGGACCTGCTGCAGCAAGCCGGCGTGGCGCACCTTGCCTGGCTGCCCGGCGCACGCGACGACGTGGCGCAACTGCTGCGCGCGATGGACCTGTTCGTGCTGCCCTCGCTGGCCGAAGGCAGCTCGAACACCATCCTCGAAGCCATGGCGACGGGTCTGCCCATCGTTGCCACGCAGGTGGGCGGCAACGCGGAACTGGTGCAGTCGGGCTGGAGCGGCACGCTGGTGCCGCCCGGCTCGCCCGAGATGCTGGCCGACGCCATGCTCGACTACTACAGCATGCCCGAACTGGGCCCGCGCCACGGCGCGCGCGGGCGGCGCCAGGTGCTGGCCGAACACAGCCTGCCCGCCATGGCCGGCGCCTACCTGGCCGTGTACGACCGCCTGACGGGCGCGCGCCAGCCGTCTCCCCTGTCCACCACTCCCTGAAAGGCCTCCCATGTGCGGCATCAGCGGCATCTTTGATTTGCAGGGCCAGCGCGACATCGACGTGCTGCTGCTGGCGCGCATGAACCATAGCCTGCATCACCGTGGGCCGGACGAAGGCGGCTTGCACCGCGAGCCTGGCCTCGGTCTGGCGCACCGGCGCCTGTCCGTGATCGACCTGGCCAGCGGCCAGCAGCCGCTGTTCAACGCCGACCGCAGCATCGCCATCGTCTTCAATGGCGAAATCTATAACTATCGCAGCCTGATGGCGGAGCTGCGCCAGTTCGGCCATCAATTCCGCACCAGCAGCGACACGGAAGTCATCGTCCACGCCTGGGAACAGTGGGGCGAGCAATGCGTGCAGCGCCTGCGCGGCATGTTCGCCTTCGCCCTGTGGGACCGCCGCCGCCACCTGCTGTTCCTGGCGCGCGACCGCCTGGGCGTCAAACCCCTGTATTACGGCGAGGCGCAGGACGGCACCCTGCTGTTCGGCTCCGAACTCAAAGCCCTGCTCGCCCATCCGGCCATGCCGCGCGCGCTCGACCCGCTGGCCGTGGAAGAGTATTTCGCCTACGGCTACGTGCCCGAGCCGCGCAGCATCTTCCAGCACGCGCGCAAGCTGCCGCCCGGGCATACCCTGTCGATCCGCGCCGGCCAGCCGCTGCCCGCGCCGCAAGCGTACTGGGACATCCCGTTCACACCGAATCCGCCCGCCAGCGAGGCGCAGGCGGCCGATGAATTGCTGGCGCGCCTGCGCGAAGCCGTGCGCATCCGCATGGTGGCCGAAGTGCCGCTCGGAGCATTTCTGTCCGGCGGGGTCGATTCGAGCGCCGTCGTGGCGCTGATGGCCGGGGCCAGCGCCACGCCCGTCAACACGTGTTCGATTTCGTTCGGCGACCCGGCCTACAACGAAGCGCGCTACGCCGACCTGGTGGCGCGCCGTTACGGCACGGCGCACCACGCGCGCCAGGTCGAGCAGGACGACTTCGAGCTGATCGACCTGCTGGCCAATCTGTACGACGAACCGTTCGCCGACAGTTCCGCCATGCCCACGTACAGAGTCTGCCAACTGGCGCGCCAGCGGGTCACGGTGGCCCTGTCGGGCGATGGCGGCGATGAAAGCCTGGCCGGCTACCGGCGCTACCGCCTGCACACGCGCGAAGAAAAGGTCCGCAAGGCGATGGATCCGCTGTTTCCGGCCGGCTTGCGCCAGTCGCTATTCGGCACCCTGGGGCGGCTGTACCCGAAGGCCGACTGGGCGCCCCGCTTCCTGCGCGCCAAGACCACCTTCGAGGGTCTGGCGCGCGACACGACGGACGCGTATTTTCACGGCGTCAGCCTGCTGGGCGACGCCATGCGCGCGCGCCTGTTCAGCCCCGAGCTGCGGCGCAGCCTGCAGGGCTACCGCGCCGTCGAGGTGCTGCGCCGCCATGCGCTGGCCAGTCCCGCGCAAGATCCCCTGTCGCAAGTGCAGTACCTGGACCTGAAAACCTATCTGCCCGGCGACATCCTGACGAAAGTCGACCGGGCCAGCATGGCGCACGCGCTGGAAGTGCGCTCGCCCCTGCTCGACCATGAACTGGTGGCGTGGATGTCGGGCCTGCCGCCGCACTTCAAGCTGCGGCGCGGTGTAGGCAAGTATTTGCTGAAAAAAGCCCTGCGCCCGCTGCTGCCCGATACCCTGCTGTACCGCCAGAAGATGGGCTTTTCGGTGCCGCTGACCGACTGGCTGCGCGGCCCGCTGCGCCAGCGCCTGCATCAGCGGCTGCTCGGTCCCACGCTGGCGCAGTGCGGCCTGTTCGACATGGATTACGTGCGCCTGCTGCTCGATCAGCATGCGAGCGGGCGGCGCGACTACAGCGCGCCCCTGTGGTCGCTGCTGATGTTCGAGGCGTTCCTGCGGCAGGTGCTGCCCGTCGATGGCCGCCAGGCGCCGATGCCCGCGCCAGCCATGGCAATGGAGTGAAGCCATGCGCATCCTGCACATCCTCGACCACTCGCTGCCCCTGCACAGCGGCTACACGTTTCGCACCCTGGCCATCCTACGGCAGCAGCGCGCGCTGGGCTGGCACACGACGCAGCTCACGAGTGCCAAGCAGGGGCCGGCCGACGGCGCGCAGCAACTGGTCGACGGCTGGCATTTCTACCGCACGGCGCCCAGTGCGCGCTGGTGGACGCGCCTGCCCGTGCTGCGGCAAGTGGCCGTCATCGTCGGCCTGGCCGTACGCCTGCGCCGGCTGGCACGACGCCTCAAGCCCGACATCCTGCATGCGCATTCGCCGGCGCTGAACGCCATCGCCGCCCTCAACGCGGGCCGCGCGCTGGGCATCCCCGTCGTATATGAAGTGCGCGCCTTCTGGGAAGACGCGGCCGCCGACCATGGCAGCAGCCGGCCTGGCGGCCTGCGCTACCGGCTCACGCGCGCGCTAGAAACCTACGCGCTGCGCCGCGCCGATGCCGTCACCACCATCTGCGACGGCTTGCGGCGCGAGCTGTGCGCGCGCGGCGTGCCGGCGCATAAAATCACCGTGATTCCAAACGCCGTCGATGCGGGGGCCTTCAGCGTCACGGCGCCCGACGATTTGTGGCTGGCGCGCAAACTGGGCTTGCACGGACACCTGGTCATCGGCTTCATCGGCTCGTTTTACGCCTATGAGGGACTGGCCCTGCTGCTGCGCGCCATGCCGCGCCTGCTGGCGGCGCAGCCGGCATTGCGGCTGCTGCTGGCCGGCGGCGGTCCGCAAGAGGCGGCGCTGTGGGCGCTGGCGGCGCAGCTGGGCATAGACCACGCCGTGGTCTTCGCGGGCAGAGTGCCGCATGCGCAGGTGGCCGCCTATTATCAGCTGGTCGACATCTGCGTGTATCCGCGCCTGCCGATGCGCCTGACGGAATTGGTGACGCCCTTGAAACCGTTGGAGGCGATGGCGCAGGGCCGCCTCGTGGTGGCGTCCGACGTGGGTGGCCACCGCGAACTGGTCGAGCATGGCAAGACGGGCATGCTGTTTCGCGCCGGCGACGCCGAGGCGCTGGCGCAGGCCATCTTGTCGCTGCTGCTGGCGCCCGCCAGCTGGCCGGCGCTGCGGCGCCAGGCGCGCGCCTTTGTCGAGACGGAACGCAGTTGGGACGCCAGCGTGAGCCGCTATGCGTCCGTGTATGCGCGCGTGACGACGGCGCGCATGGCGGAGGAACTGGCAGGAGTCACGCCATGATCTTCGCGGGCCTGCGCATCGCGCTGGTCGGCCCGCTGCCGCCGCCGGCCGGCGGCATGGCGAATCAGACGGCGCAACTGGCGCGCAAGCTGCGCGAGGATGGCGCGCATGTGCAGCTGCTGGCCGTCAACGGGCCGCATCTGCCCCCATGGCTGGCGCGCATCCGCTACCTGCGCGCGGCGCTGCGCCTGCCCGTGCACCTGTGGCGCTTGTGGCGCACGGCCAATACCGTCGACCTGTTCCACATCATGGCCAATTCCGGCTGGTCCTGGCATCTGCAGGCCGCGCCCGCGCTGTGGATCGCCAGCCTGAAAGGCAAGCCGGCCCTGCTCAATTACCGGGGTGGCGAAGCGGCCGTTTTTTTTTCCCGGTCGCCGCACCTGGTGGCGTTCAGCCTGCGCCGCGCCAGCGCCATCGTCGTGCCGTCGGCCTACCTGGCCGGCGTCTTCGAACAATATGGGCATACGGCGCATATCGTGCCGAACGTGCTGGACTTGCAGCGCTTTACGCGCGCCGCGCCGCGCACGCCAGTGGCCGATGGCCCCTGCATTCTCGTGGCGCGCCACCTGGAAGCGCTGTATGACAACGCCAGCGCCGTGCGCGCCTTCGCCATCGTGCGCGAGGCTTTTCCCGCAGCGCGCCTGGTGCTGGCCGGCGGCGGGCCGCAGCGCGCGGCGCTGGCGCGCCTGGCCAGGTCGCTCGGCGTTCCGGACGCCGTGCGCTTCGCCGGCCCCGTCGACAACGCCGCCATGCCCGCGCTGTACCAGGCCAGCGACGTCGTCCTCAATCCCAGCCTGGCCGACAACATGCCCAATTCCGTGCTCGAGGCGCTGGCCTGCGGCGTGCCCGTCGTCAGCACCAACGTGGGCGGCATCCCCGCCCTGCTGCAAGACGGCGTGACGGCGCTGCTGGTGCCGCCCGGCGATCCGGCCGCCATGGCGCAGGCCATCCTGGCGCTGCTGCGCGACCCGCCGCGCACGCAGGCGCTGGTCGACGCGGGCCTGGCGCACGCCGCCACCTTTGGCTGGCCCGATATCGCGCCCAGGCTGGCGGCCCACTACCGCCGCATCCGCGCCGCGCCTCGCCCCGGCGCCTACACGCGCTGGGTCGCCCGCTGGCTGTTTCCCCTGCATGAATGGATCAAAGGCCACCGCAGCGCGCGCCTGCTGCGCCGGCTGGAACGCTCACAGTGGTGGAGCACCGAGCAGTTGCAGGAATGGCAGCTGGCCCGCCTGCGCGCGCTGCTGCGCCATGCGGCCGAGCACGTGCCGTATTACCGCGCCCTGTTCGCCCGCAGCGGTTTCGATCCGGAACAGGTGCGGCAACTGGCCGACTTGTCGCGCCTGCCGCTGCTGAGGAAGGTTGATATCGCCAGCGCGCGCGACAGTTTCAAGTCGGCCCGCGCCGTGGGTTTGCGCCCGTTCGCCACGGGCGGCTCCAGCGGCGAACCGCTGCAGTTTTTTCTTGGCCGGCGCAGGGTCAGCCACGACATCGCCGCCAAGTGGCGCGCCACGCGCTGGTGGGGCGTCGACATCGGCGACCGCGAAGCCGTGCTGTGGGGCTCGCCCATCGAGCTGCACGCGCAAGACCGCGTGCGCCGCGTGCGCGACGCGCTGCTGCGCACGACCTTGCTGCCCGCGTTTGCCATGTCGCCCGACCGCCTCGATGGCTATGTCAGGCAATTGCGCCGCTGGCGTCCGCGCATGCTGTTCGGCTACCCGTCCGCCCTGTGCCGCATCGCCAGCCACGCCAGCGCGCGCGACCTGCCGCTCGACGGCCTGGGCGTGAAAGTGGCGTTCGTCACGGCCGAACGCCTGTACGACGAGCAGCGCGCGCAAATCGCCGCCGCCTTCGGCTGCCCCGTGGCCAACGGCTACGGCGGGCGCGACGCGGGCTTCATCGCCCACGAATGCCCGGAAGGCGGCATGCACATCACGGCCGAAGACATCATCGTGGAAATCGTCGATGGCCAGGGCCAGCCGCTGCCGCCAGGGGCCACGGGCGACATCGTCGTCACCCACCTGGCCACGCAAGACTACCCCTTCATCCGCTACGCCACGGGTGACGTGGGCGCGCTGGGCACCGGGCCGTGCGCCTGCGGCCGCGGCCTGCCCCTGCTGCAGAAAATCGAAGGGCGCAGCACGGATTTCCTCACCGCGGTCGATGGCACCGTCATGCACGGCCTGGCCCTCGTCTACATCGTGCGCGAACTGCCGCAGGTGCGCAGCTTCAAAATCATCCAGGAAAGCCTGCTGCGCACGCGCGTGCTGCTGGTCTGCCTGCCGCGCCTGGATGCCGCCACGCGCACGGCCATCGTCACCGGCTTCCAGGCCAGGCTGGGCGCGCAGGTGGACATCGCCATCGATGAGGTCGACGAGATCGCAGCGGAGGCGTCGGGCAAGTACCGCTATGTGGTGAGCGCAGTGACGCAGGCAGGCAGCCCGTAGTTAGCTGGCAGCGCGGCCCGCCGGCAGCGACAGTAGAATTTTCCCGTGCTCGGATTGGAAAAGCTGCCTCGCATTTGCTTCAAGCGAGCGATAGACCTCGCTGCGTGCTCCGGCACCACCGCGTATCATTTCGTTATGTAAACCATTCATGAACTGACGGAAAATCTGCAGGCCATCGTTGAATCGCCCCGCACCATCGAGCAGGATATGTTCTGCAAGCCGCAGTTTGCCAATACGCGCGCAAAGCAGGTATTCGATATGAATTCCCGCGGGCATCATGTCGAGCATTAATCGGGCGAAATTGGTGATCGACGTTAAATGCGTTGGGGACACGTCTTTGGACGACTTCGCCATGGCAAGAATATTATCGATAAAGGACAGGATTTCATTGCGTTTCGCCGCCATGCTGGTCAACAGCGGAATGGCAAGCTCGCGTATTTCCGATGCCAGGCTACGATCCTGCAACAAGGTTCGCGCTGCCTCCACCAGTCCCACATATTCACTGATCTTACCCATGTAAAATACAATGTGCTGCGAGCGCACATCTTGCGCAATGACATCGACAGCGTCCTGGATTTTATCCAGTTTCTTTGCCAAATATTTTGTCTGCACCACGATCGCGGCAAGAATAATGCCGGTCGACACGGCCGCGGCGATCACCGTCGTCGCCTGTGCCATTTTCAGCGCTTCTTCCACGCTCTTGGCCGCACTTTCCTTGAACGGAAGATGCTGGATGATGCCAGACCCGCCGCTGCCCTCGGCCCAGTATGCCACGCCGTCATGTATGGCTGCCTTGCCTTCCGCCATCGCTTGTATCAATACCGGCTTCAATTTTGCCTGGTCGATGATCCATATTGTTTCTTGCAGCATTTACATTTCCTTAGAAAAATTCACGTGCTTCACATTCCCGGCGCATATAAGCGATTTGAATGACGGCAGGAATCGTTACCCGATAAGCGGCGCCGCTGATGGCGGGCACGGTGAGCGCGGCCGACACGGCCAATCCGACGGGGCCGGCAAACACGGCCAGGCTTCTGCCCAGACCACCTGTCGCAATAATGCTGATGGCCCGTCCCGCGAACATGCTTGCAGCGGATCTGGCGATCAGCGAAGATATTTGCAGGGAACCGATGCCACTCAACAAGGCCGCTTTCAGCAAGGCCAATCCTTCCCCATCGCGTGAGTTGTAGCCGATATCAAATTCCTTCAGCAGCGAAGCGCGTTGTTCCGCACCGAGCTTTTCCCAGGCATCGCCGATGAATTTCTCCAGCAGCTTGTTTTCCATCGCATAAGCGGAACTGTTTTTTTCCGTTTTGACTTTCTGGTTATCGCAAACGTCCGACAAAATCTCCTTGTACAGCACGCCATCGCCACGAAACAGGTTGACGATAGTGTCGCCGCCGAAATGCTGAAGCTCGCCGGCAATCAACTGCCAGCATTGCCGGTACTGGTCCGTCTTTCCAGCAAACTTCTTGAAGTTATCATCTGCAACAAGTTCGCTGGCCATGCGAGCCGACTGATCTTTGTCGTGCGTGAGATAGCCAGCCAAAATACGCAAATCCTCTTCCTTGCAATACTGCAGGAATGCGAGGTCTTCATCGACGCGATATTTGATACCCATATTTCCCCTTGGTAATTTTCTTGTATTGTATTTTTAATTGCACCCAACTTACAAGGCAAAACAAGGAAAAACATGCAATAGGAAGCCGATGCCGCTTTTATTCTCCCATTGGCGCATGACGGCCCGGAAATGGCACTGACACTGGCACTGGCACTGCAATCGAGCCTGCCACGGTCGCCGGCATATGCGCCGCCATAACGTGTGGCCGTGCTGGCAGCATCGTGGAGGTCAAAATGGCCAAGACAGCTTCACGTTAGCGTATGGCCTTCAAGAACATTCTTCGGCCGAGCGTGATTGCAGGATCACAGCCAGCAACTTGCAAAACGGATGATGCGCGGGGGTTCAGCTATTTCAAAAGGCTGCTGTCCATAACTATTTCTCTCACTTTTATTTCGAAATGGTAATGAACGCCACTATCTTCGCTAAACTGATTTTCCAAAACAATGACATCAACATCTTTTTCAGGGAAATAGACTTTGATCGAGGCAAAGCCCAAGCCCTTCCCGGAGTGGCCTATATACTTGACCGTATCTTTGTCACTCACATAAACACCGTATCCATAACCGATTTCTCTGTCACCGAAAGCCACGTGCTGACTGGATATGGAATAATTCGTCATCAGCTTATAGGTTTCGGCCTTTAAAATCTTCCCTTTATGAAGTTTTTCATCCCAGATATTCAA
Organism: Janthinobacterium sp. NKUCC06_STL; assembly: GCF_019345455.1. NCBI lineage: Bacteria > Pseudomonadati > Pseudomonadota > Betaproteobacteria > Burkholderiales > Oxalobacteraceae > Janthinobacterium > Janthinobacterium sp. NKUCC06_STL. The sequence continues at coordinate 374,681 of NZ_JAHKQY010000002.1, read as the reverse complement.
ATCTTTCGCATTTGAAACAATTCCCCCTGCCGGGATGAAGCTTGTCCAGCCTTTTCCCTGAACAGGATGTTCCTTCAGTGCGAATACATTTTTCGTATTGACATATCCATTGATGACGTTATTATTCTTGTTTTCCTCATAGCAGAAACTATTCACCATCCCCAGCTCTCTGAACAGCTCATGCGCTGCATCGACATAGACTTTTCCACTGACTTTTTCAAAAATATTGCTCAGCATTGAATAAGTCGTAACGCCATACAGAAAGTCCGTTCCGGGCCTGAAGCTGAGTGGCTTGTCGATTTCCGTGATTCCTGCTGAAAAGTTGAGCAGCTGATGCACCGTCACTTCGTCGGCCCAGGCCTGCGGCAAATCGGGTAAATATCTTCTAACGGAACTTTGCAAGTCTATCGTGCCTTTTTCAACTTCCCTCAAAATCAACACAGCCGTAATTTGCTTGCTATTCGACATGATTCGGAAATTATCTTCCAGCCTTAACCGTGTTTTATTTTTAACATCAGAATAACCAAAGGCTTTTGCGTATTTTTCCTTGCCATTCTTCGTGATGAGAATGACGCCATTAAAGCTTCTTGGACTTGTTGATTTGATCAAGCTGTCGATCTTGGCGGAATAATCATCTGCCTTTTCCGCATGTGAATGATCGCCAACTTGGGCATTCACGAATGTGGATGTCATCAACAAAAAAGAAAGTGCAGATATTGTCAGTGGCAGCATCGTTTTTCTTTCAATATGAGATTCTGGTTTGATTACTATTTCCAATAAACAAAAGATTCTACAAGATTGACCATCTGACAAGTACTGGCCTGTCAGTGAGTGCGGATCCAGGCGCGCAAAAAAATGAAGGCTAGCCACGCCGGGCGTTCAGTCGTCAATCAGATCAAAGTCGGTCAGCAAACCGTCCGCGGTCAGGTAAACCAACAATTTTCGCTCCGGCTTGATGCCGCTCACGAGGAAGGCCAGGACGCTGTCCACCTTGCTGCCATGCCGTTCGATCTCGCGGCCAGCGACAGTTTGCTCGTGCAAAAAAGTCAGCGACTTGACATTGACCAGTTCGCCAATAGCCTGTGTGCCAAAATTGTTCTTGATGCCGGGCGTGGCAAAATCCGAGTTGGCCAGGGCGCTGCCGCCACGCCCAATGTCGGACAACACAGCCTGTACATTCCGGGTGCGCGCAGGCTTGGGGTCGGTGCGTGCTGCCAATGTGTGCAGCAGCGGGCCGATGCGCGGCGCCGTGTTGGCTTTGTCTTTGGTCGTCACGACGACGCCTGTCACCTCTGCCTGCGCATCGACGACGAACGCCAGTTCGCAATTGCGCGACGTCGAATGGAAGCGATGCGCGCCGACAGGCACGAACACTTCGTCGGGCAAGCCATCGAAAATGCTGCGTAACTGACCACCCTGCATATCGAAGGTTCCCATCGTGTTGTTGGCCAACTCGTAGCGGCCCGTGTAGCGGATGAGTTCCTTGGCATCGATGTTGATGGCGGGTTGCTTGAGCAACACGTCGTAGTCGGCATCTGGCCAGTGATAGGCGCGGCCGATGGCAGCTGTCAGGCGATCCATCATGCGGGAATTGTCATTTGCGTTAATCATGATCACGACACCCTGGCCTGTGCCGGAAAATGCCGTCAGCAAAGTATCGAAGCCTTCGTCACGCCCGCCGTGCGAGAAGCGTTGCGCGCTGCCGCTGCCGTGAAGGAAGACGCCCAGGCCCGCGTTCTCTTTTTGCGGGCTCAGCATCTGTTGCGTCAAGGCTGCCGAGATGACGGGGTTGGACGTACCAGCCAGAGACTGCTGTACCCCGATGGCGAAGCGCGCCAGGTCCGACGCGTTGGTCCATAAGCCGGCCGCCGCCATTTCTGGATACACATGCCAGCGTCCCGCCACCAGGCTGCGGTCGGCAAGGTGGCCGCTGGCATTCAGGCGTGCGCGCTCGGCTGGCGGCGGTTGCAAATAGGAGCTCTCGTTCATGCCCAAGGGCTTGAGGACGGCGTCGCGCATGTAGTCGGGAAACGCCTGACCGCTCACGTCGGCCACCATTTGTTGCATGACGGTATAGCCGCCACCCGAGTAACGCACCTTGCTGCCTGGAACGATATCAACGCGAATGGGCGCGGTATTCGCGGGCTTCTCGCCATCGAGCACCTGGACCACGCTGGGTACTGGCGCATTGCTGGCGTAGCCGGGAAAGCCGTGCACGGTCAGTCCCGCGTTGTGGCTGAGCAGCCTGCGCAAGGTCACCTTCTGTTCGGCCGACAGGGCGCTGTCCGGCAGCTTCCACGTGCGCAGCCTGGTGTTGACGTCTTCGTCAAGCGCAAGCTTGCCTAGCTCGACCAGGTGCAACGCCCCCAGCGCGGCCACCGGTTTGCTGACCGAACCGGCCTGGAACAGTGTGTGCGGGCTGACCGGCGTCTTGCCACCCTTTTCCGTGACACCATACCCTTGCGCCCTGACAATCTTGCCGTTCTCGATGATGGCAAGCGACAGGCCGGGGATTTGCCGCATCGTCATTTCGGCGTTGATGATGTCGTCCAATGCGTCCGCCTGGGCACTACTTGCGAACAACAGGGTCACGATGAATGCCAGGGGATGAACTCGCATGAACGCTTCTTTCAATGGTGGTTGACGGATGCCAGGAAGGAAAAGTTGACGATACGTTACCTTGTACGGGCGCAATGCAGGATTGCGACAGGCCGTCAGATATCGGCCATGGGCGGTCATATTCCTGGATGCGTTGCGTTCCGCCTTTGCTGGCGTGACCGATTGCATCCGCAGCGGGAAGCAAATATCGGTCGGCAACGAAATTCGTCACTTCATACAGTCTATTATCTGTCCTGCTTGCGCCTTGTGAAAACCGCCCAGGCAAGCACCGCAATGCCTGCAACGATACATCCGGCCAGACTGACGGCGGCACCAAAAATGTACCACGCCACATCGAATCCGTGACTATAGAATGTTCCGACAAATAGCCCGCTCACCAGCCAGACCAACACCGCCAATTTAAGCAGAAAGTATTTTACTTTAGCGATGGGGCGACCAAGGCGCATCTGTTGAAGAGCGGCCGCACCCATGATTAAACAAGCCAAACTGGCCGCAATTATCAAGCGTGAAAATGAATACTCCATATCGCAACCTAACTTGTAGCTGAGCCAGCGGGCCCGGAGAGTAAAGGACCGAGGGGTTCAAGTGCAGCAGCCAATTATCGCCTGCAACTACACCACCGGCTTGAACCTGCACTACGGAACTTGTGCTACCACCGACAATCACTGCCCGAACAGTTGTTCCAGCCTTAGCTGATCTCCCGCCGCCACAAAACAGGCACTCTGCCAGCGCTGCGTGCGCAAAGCCTGGACCGATTCCGGCGCGCACCAGGGTGGATACACGCGCAGCGCGCGTTTGCCTCCGGTGCCGGCGCGCGACATCACGCCCCGTTCCAGCAGCACGCTGCGCGGGAAAATGAAAAAGCCGTGCTGTTCCTCATCGCTGACGGCGATGATGACGACATCAACAGGGTCCGCTTCGTCCAACGGCGCGATGTCGGCATCGGGATGGGGACGCTTCCAGACGGTGACGAACTGGCCGGTTTTCGTTGGCGTGGTTTTCGCCACGCGCAAGACCAGGCGCTTGCCATGCAGTTCTGTGCGGCAGGCGCCGTAGTCCGCGCTTTCCGCTTCCGGCACGGGCGCTTGCGGCAAGCCCAGGAAAGCCCATGGACTGGCCTTCATTGCGCGCTGAACTCGGCGGCGGCCTTGGCCGCCCACAGCGCTTCGGCGTGGCTGGCGAACGGGCTGTCGTAGCCGTCGACCTTGCCATCCTCGTCGACAAAATACAGCCACCAGCCGTCGGCCTGCTGGCGGATGGCCGTGTGGCCCGGTGGGCAATGGGTTTCCATGGCGTCGCTGGCGGCCAGGGTGGTAATGCGGATGCCGCGGTGAATAATATGCTCGGGTGTCATGGGGGAAGTCATGCGAAAAAATCAATGGCCGTAGTGTAGCCGCACCGGCCTCTCCTGGCCAGTGCGCTACACTATTCCTTCACACGGAGGACGACATGGCATCACAGCAAGGCACGGTGGATTTTTTGCTCGACCAGATGGCGGGCGCGGGCAGCATCAGCGCGAAGAAAATGTTTGGGGAATATGGCCTGTATTGCGACGGCAAGATGTTCGCCATCGTCGCCGACGACCAGCTGTTCATCAAGCCGACGGACGCGGGACGCGCCTGGATCAGTACGCAAGGCTCGCTGCAGGAAGCGCCGCCCTACCCGCAAGCCAAGCCGTATTTCCTCATCGATGGCGGGCTGTGGGACGAGCGCGACTGGCTCAGCCAGCTGGCGCGGCGCACGGCCGACGCCTTGCCGCTGCCAAAACCCAAGCCGCCGCCCAAGCCTAAAAAACCGGCGTCAGCTGCTTAAGACGCTGTTTTCACACGCCTTGCCTTCGCGGAAGCACGCCAGGTTGTGATATGTGATGGCGGCGATCTCGCGCAGCGCTTCCATCGTGAAGAAACCCTGATGACCCGTCACCAGCACGTTCGGGAAGGTCATCAGGCGCTGGAAGATGTCGTCGTCGATGATGTCGGACGAACGGTCCTGGAAGAACAGATTGCTTTCCTGCTCGTAGACGTCGATGGCCAGGGAACCGAGCTGGCGCGATTTGAGCGCCTCGATGACGGCGCCCGTGTCGATCAGGCCGCCGCGCGAAGTGTTCACCAGCATGGCGCCCTTCTTCATCAGCGGCAAGGTTGCCTCGCTGATCATGTGGCGCGTGCTGTCCATCAAGGGGCAATGCAGCGAGACGATGTCGGACTCGGCCAGCAGCCGCGGCAGCTCCACCATCGTGCCCAGTTCCCCGAACGCGGGCGCCGGATACGGGTCGTGACCCAGCACCGTGCAGCCAAAGCCTTTGAAGATGCGCGCCGTGGCCAGGCCGATCTTGCCCGTGCCGACGATGCCGACCGTTTTGCCGTGCAAGGTGGCGCCCAGCAAGCCATCGAGCGAGAAATTGCCTTCGCGCACGCGGGCGTAGGCGCGGTGCGTGTGGCGGTTCAGGGTTTGCACGAGGGCCAGCGTGTATTCGGCCACCGCTTCCGGCGAGTACGCGGGCACGCGGGCGACGAACAGGCCCAGGCGCCGGGCCGCTTCCAGGTCGAGGTTATTGTAGCCGGCGCAGCGCAGCAGGATGGCGCGCACGCCGTAACCGTGCAGGGCTTCGAGCACGGGCGCGTCGAGCACGTCGTTGACGAAGACGCAGACGGCGTCGGCGCCTTGCGCCAGGACCACGGTTTCCTGGCTCAGCAAAGCGCTGTGGTAGACCAGTTCGATGCCGGCGGCGTCGGGCTGGGACGGCAAGGCTTCATCGAAGAAACGGCGGTCGTAGGGCTGGCTGGCAAAGAAGGCGATTTTCATGGGGCGTCCTGGAACTTGCTGGATGGCAAAACACCATCATAGCGCAAGCGCCCTGCCCCACGGTGTACGCCTGGCGTCCCTGGCCGCCTATTTGGGTTCGCGCGGCAAGGTCAGCACGTGGCGCAGATACGCCGTTTCCTCGGCGTGCCGCGCGTGATAGCGCTCGCGCGCGGCGCGCATGGCCGTCTGGTGGGCCGCGATGCCCGTTTCCGTCAGCTCGGCGCCGAAATCGGCCGGCGGCGGCACCGGGCCGCCGAACAGGCGCGCCAGGATGAAGCGGCCCACGTTGTCGCGGTAGTGCGACGCTTCCCAGTAATAGCGCATTTCGCGCGCCCCCGTCACTTGCGGGATCGATTCGCTGGTGATGCTGTTAAAGCCCGAAAAATCATACACGCGCACGTCGCAGCCCTGGCTGCGGTAGCGCCCGGCCATTTGCGCCAGGTCGCGCTGCCATGCTTCCATGGCGTCCCACTTGCCGCGCCAGTACAGGGCGTCGAGCGTGAGCGCGTGCGTGGGATTGATGTACAGGCGCAAACGCGTGCCGCCACGGCACAGCTTCCCGACACTGGCATCGAAGGCCTGCAGCGCGGGCGCCGTCGGCCCCAGGCCATCGCCGAACTCTTGCAGGCGCGGCTTGAAGGCGCGCGCCGTGCCGGCCCAGCCATGGTTGCGGCTGGTGATGCAGGACTCGTCGCGCTGGCCGTGCAGGGCCAGGCTGGACAGGCACACGCCGTCATAAGTGCCGCTGAGGATGCGCCAGCTGTCGTGGGTCATGTCCACCGTCAGGCCGCGCTTGATGTTGAGCAAGGCACGCCGCGCGAAAAACGCGGGGCCGTCATCCGTCAAGCCCGGCTCCACGCCGGCCGAGCCCAGTTCCAGGGAAAACGAGGGCGCGTCGATGCCCCACACGAGGGTGTCGACATGGCTGACCCGGGCCGCGTGTTCGGCCAGGCGGATGGCGTCGCCGATCGAAGCGCCCGAGACGGCGCTGTTGAAGACGCTCTTGCCATCAAACAAGGTACGCATGCTACTGGCCGGCAAACCCATTTCCGTACGCGAATTGCCGATATACACGACGGCGGGCCGGTAGCGCGCCACGGCGTACGTCTTGCCCCACACGCTGAGTTTTTCGGTCGTCGGCCGCAATCGCTGCAGCAGCGGGCTGTCCCACTGGTGCAGCAAGTATGGATCGACGTGGTAATTGACGGCGGAGACCAGGGCCAGCGCGGCCAGCGCGCAGGCAAGGAAGATGGCGAGGTAGCGGCGGGCAATGGTATCCATGGTCAGAATTGGAAGTAGAGAAATTCGGTAACCCGGTTCATGCCGAAAATGCAGGCGATGAACAGCGCGGCAAAGCCCAGGCTCCAGCGCGGCGTGGGCCGCCAGCTGAAGGCCCAGCGCCCAGCCGGTTGAAATATTCTTTCAATGGCAGGCTCGTAGAGAAAGAAAATTTCTTGCGTGTTCGGCGCCCGGAAAGCCAGCAGCATGGCGCCCAGCAGCACGGGCAAGCCAGGACCCACCAGTTCGATCCAGCGGATGCCGTCGAACGCCGGATGCATGCCCCACTGCGCCAGGCTGGCCGCGTGACTGGCCAGGCCGCGCGGCAAGCTCACGCCGTTCGCGCCCACCAGCGCGCCCGTGATGTCCCAGGCCGTGGCCACGTCGGGCGCGCGGAAAAAGATCCAGGCTAGCATGACGGCAAGAAAAGTCAGCAAGCTCGGCCACCAACGCGCCGCGGCCGCGCCAAACATGCGCTGCCACGCCTGCTGCAGCACCAGGTACAGGCCGTGCAAGCCGCCCCAGATGACAAAGGTCCAGCCGGCGCCATGCCACAGGCCGCCCAGCAGCATGGTCAGCATCAGGTTGCGGTAACGCATGGCTTCGCCACGCCGGCTGCCGCCTAGCGGGATATATAAATAGTCACGCAGGAAACGCGACAAGGTCATGTGCCAGCGGCGCCAGAAGTCCGCGATATTGGCCGCCTTGTACGGCGAATTGAAGTTCAGCGGCAATTTCACGCCGAACAGGCGCGACAGGCCGATGGCCATGTCGGAATAACCGGAAAAGTCGAAATACAGCTGGAACGTGTAGGCCAGCACGCCGATCCACGCTTCGATCAGGGTCGGCTGCGCGCCGGCCGCAAAAACAGGGATGGCCAGCGGCGACAGGTTGTCGGCGATCAGCACTTTTTTTGCCAGGCCAATAGTAAAGATCGACAAGCCGATGGCGAAATTGGCGGCGCGCGGATGGGCGTTGGCCGGGTCGGCGAACTGCGGCATCATGTCGCGGTGGTGCAGCACGGGGCCGGCGATCAGGTGCGGGAAATAGCTGACGAACAGCACATAGTGGATGAAACGGTACTCGCGCACCTCGCCCCGGTAACAATCGACGAGGAAGGCGATCTGCGTGAAGGTAAAGAACGAGATACCGATGGGCAGGATGATGTCGAGGCCAGCCCACGGCAGACCTCCGGTGCTGGCGGCGACGGCATTGATGCTGTCGATAAAGAAATTCGCATATTTGTAGTAGGCGAGCAGCCCCAGGTTCAAGGCCAGGGCCGCGACCAGCGCGCGCTTGCGGGCCCCGCCCGCGCAAGAGCCGATCAGGCGGCCGCCGCCGTAGTTGAAGCAGATCGAGGCCAGCAGCAGCGGCAGGTAGCGCACGTCCCACCAGGCATAAAAGAACAGCGAGGCGAGCGCCAGCCAGGCGGCCGGTGCCAGGCGCCAGCTGGCCTTGCTGCCCCCGGCAGACGCCCAGCGGTCCAGCAGAAAATAGCCAGCCAGCACGATGGGCAGATAGCCGAACAGGAAGGCGAAGGAATTAAACAGCATGCTGCCTCCTGGCAGGCAAGGACTGGGCCTGGTAGTAACAATCGGCGATCTGGGCCGCCACCCGCTCCCACGTAAAGCGCTCCACCAGCGCTTGCACGCGGGCCCGTTCGGGCGGCAGCGCCAGCAGTTCGAGGATGGCCTGGCGCTGCGCGTGGCCATCGTCCCAGCGCACCTTGCGCAGCGCGAAGGCGGAATCGGGCAAGTCCAGCGCGCTTTGCGCCGTCATGACGACGGGCGTGCCGGCCGCCAGCGCTTCGAGCACGCTCAAGGGAAACACCTCGCCCTGGCTGGGCAAGGCCGCCACGGCCGCCGCATGGTAGGCGCTGGCCAGCAGCGGATCGGCGTGGTCGAGCGCGCCCAGCCAGCTGACGTGCGGCAAGTCCAGCAACAGTTGCAGATACGCTTGCTGCTCGCGCGGCGCGGCGCCGATCAGCACCAGGGGCAAGCCGGCACCCGCCAGCGCCTGCGCCAGTCCCAGCTGGTTTTTGTAGGGCGAAATACTGCCTACCATCAGCACGAACGGCCCGGCGATGCCCGTTTCGCGCAGGAACAGGTCGCCATTAGCCGTGAAGAAATGCGGATTGATTCCATTTGGCAGGACGCGAATGGCGTCGGCCGGCATGCCGAAACCTTGCGCAATGGCGTCGCGCTCGGCCTCGCCCAGGGCGATCACCACGTCGGCCAGCTGCAAGGCGCGCCGGGTTTGCGCATAGCTCGTTTGCACCATCCACTCCGTCAGGCGCCCCGCCAGCCGGTCGGCCAGCCGTGCGCGCCAGGCGCTGGCCCGGCCCCAGCCCGGCGACAGCAGCGGCGACAGCACCACGGGCACGCCTTGCTCGCTGGCCATTTCCATGATGCGGTAAGTCCCGTTGCTCGCCGAAAATACGTGCAGCACGTCGAAATCGGCCAGCCGCTCATGGTTGGCGTCGACCAGCTGTACTTCCAAGGGGCGCGCCTGTTGCTGGGGCAGCCGGTTCAGCGCGGCAATGGTTTCGCGTACCTGGATCTGCAAGCCGCCGTCGCGCTGGAACAGCATCGGGTAGGACAAGATACCGACACGCATGGTCATCCTTTCGTGGATTTGACTGCCAGCCAGCGCCCCGCCAGCTTGCGTTGCAACAACAAAAACTCACCAGCGAGCTCATGTTTCAACAGGAACAGGCCGGCCAGCCAGCACAGCAAGGTGGCCAGCGCCGTGCCCGTCAGCGCCAGCAGCGCCGGGATTTCCGTTGGCAGCCACAGCAGCGAAGCGACGGGCGCGAAGGCGCTGACACCGCAGAGCAGCAGGCTTTTGCGCACGGCCCGCGCCAGGATGCGCCAGTCGAGTGCGCTCAAGCGCCGCAGGCAGCCGTAGTTCAGCCAGCTGCGCAGCACGTTGCTGAGCACCACGGCCCAAGCTACCACCACCAGGCCGAACGGCGCCGCAGCCAGCAGCAGCGCCACCTTGATGACGCCGGCGCAGGCATCGAGCCGCACTTGTGCATGCAGCTGGCCCGTCGCCACGAACAGGTAGCGGGCCATGCTGAACATGCTATACACGGCCGAAGACAGGCACATGATGCGTATCAAGGGCACACAGGCTAGCCATTGCGTGCCATACAACACCTTGACCAGGGGCAAAGCCATGCAGGCGAGAAAGAGAAAAAACGGCCACGCCAGCGCCGTCATGTAGCTGATGGTGCGCAGATACACGAGTTCCGCCCCGCCCTGCCCCCCCTGTCCTCCACCTTCGCGCGCGCGCGCCGCGAACAGGGGAAACACGACGGGAGAAATCGCGCTGGTGATGGCCTGGTTAAAGATATTGAGCACGCTTTGCGCCTTGCCGAACAGGGCCAGGCTTTCAATGCCGATCAGCTTGCCGATGATGAGGTCTGGCGCCGCCACGCCCGCCTCGTCGACGAGGCCGCCCCCCGTCGCATACGCGCCAAAGCGGGCGATATCGCCCATGCCGCGCCGTCCAGGCAGCCACGGCAGTTCCTTGGGCCGCACCAGCAGGCTCACCAGCAGCGAGGCGCAGGAACCGGCCAGCGCCGCCCACACCATGCTCATGTAACTGTAGCCCTGCAGCGCCAGCAGCACGGCCACCAGCAGGTTGACCACGCTATTGGCCGCGTTGATGGCATAGATGGCGCGAAAGCGCAATTGCCGGCGCAGCATCGGCAACGTCAAGGCGCTGAACGGTATCAACAGGAAATTGATTGATAGCAAGCGCAGCACGAAGGTCAGCCGGGGTTCGCCATAGAACTGCGCGAGCGGCGCGCTGGCCAGCAGCACCAGGCCCGCCAGCAGCCAGGCGACAAGCAGGCTGGTGGCCAGCGCGGCCCGCAATTTCACCGTATCGAGCTGCTTTTCCTGGATCAGGTATTGCCCCACGCCAAAATCGCGCACCACTTGCGCCAGGGCCACCAGCACGGCGCCCAGCGAATACACGCCCACCTCGGCCGGCGTCAACAGGCGCGACAGCACCATGGTGGCGACAATGCCCAGCAGCAGCACCGTATATTTTTCGGCAAACGAAAAGAAAAACGAATGGCGGGTGGCGCTCATGCGGGCCGCCCGCGCCTACACAAGGCCGGCGTAAAATGCGCGCAGCTGGCGTTCCAGGCGCGGCATCGCATAGCGCTGCACGGTTTCTTCGCGCGCCAGCCGTCCCATGCGGGCGCGCCGTGGCGCATCGGCCAGCAGCTGCGCCACGGCCGCGCAGGCGGCGTGCTCATCTTCCAGCGGCAGCAGCAAGCCGCCTTCGCTGTCATGCAGGATATCGTGGGTGCCCGGCACATCCGTGCCCACGGCCGGCACGCCGCAAGCCATGGCCTCAATCGTGGCGATGCCGAAGCCCTCGTTTTGACTCAGCAACACATGCAGATCGAAGGCCGGCATCAACAACTCGACGCGCTGCTGAAAACCGGCAAACACGATTCTGTCGTGCAAGCCCGATTGCTGCGCCTGCAGCCGCAGCATGGCTTCCAGCGGCCCCGTGCCCACCAGCACTACATATAAGTTGGGAAACTGCGCGGCCAGCCTGGCGAACAGCGCCAGCAGCGCTTGCGGGCGCTTTTGTGCGGACAGCCGGGCCACACAACCGAGCACCAGCGCGTCCGGCGGCAGCCCGAGTTGCCGCCGCGCCAGCACCCTGCGTTCGGGAGAGACAATGAAAGTGTCCGTATCGACGCCGTTCGGGATCACGGCCAGCCGCGTTTCCGGGTTCAGCATGCCGCGATACAGCTCAAGAAAATGCCGCATGGCCGACGGCGACACGGCATACACGCCCTTGACGCTGCGAAACGCTTCCTGCAGCCGGGGCCGCTGCCAGTCGCTGAAGGCTTCCAGGGGAAACGCATTGTGCACGCTGATCACGGCCGGCAGCCGGCATTGCCGGGCCAGCCACAGGATGGACGCGCCATAACTGGTCCAGCAAAAGGCCACGTGAACCAGATCGGGCCGCAGCCGCCGCAGCCGCCAGGCGCCCGTGACCCTGGCGCGCAACCAATTCCAGCGGCGCCAGGCCCAGTGCTCGAGAAACAAGGGCGGTTCATACACTTGCACCTGCAAGCGCTGCGCCCGAAGGCCCTGTACCCACTGCGTAAAACCGGGAAAACGGCGCAAGGCCAGCACACTGTCGTAACCGCTCGCACCCAGCATTTTCGCCTCTTGCGCCATGCGCAGCTCCATGCCGCCCAGCTCGCCTGAATAACTGCTGATGACGATGCGCGGCAGGCGTTTTCGCCGTCCCCGCCACGCTTCATGAAAGAAACCGCGCAGCCACGCCCGTTCCCATTGGCGCAGGAACAGGTCGGCGTGGTCGCGCCGCAGCCAGGCTCGCACGGCGCCGAGGGTATCGCGCACGTATCTGCCCAGCATCCAGCGTGGCACGCCCAGCAACTCCACGCTCGGTGCAAAGGTGGCCAGCCGGCATTGGCCCCGGCCGAACAGCATGGCGCGGCGCAGTATCCAGGCGCGTTGCACTTGCGGCACGCGGATGATGTGCGCCACTTTGGCCTGCGGACAGAACCAGGATGGATTGCCGGCCGCATGCATTTCCAGGTTGAGCCGGGTTTCGCTGCCCATGGCGTAGTTGGCTCCCTGCGGGCCGATGCTTTCGTCATAGCGGGCGCCCGCCTCGAAGATGCGGCGGCGTATCGCCATGTTGGCGCCCCAGACCAGGCCCGGGTAGATGGGCGCGTCGCGCAGGTCTGGGCTGGTGATGCCCCACGTCAAGCCAACGGGCGTCAGGCGCAGCAGCCAGTCTTCCGGTCGCTGGCGCCAGGCGGGCACGATGGCGCCGCCGAACAGGGCGTAGCCGGGGTGGGTGCGGGCGCTGTCCTGCAAGCGGCACAGCCAATCCGATGCGGGCATGGCATCGTCGTCGCCAAACACGAACAGCTCGCCGCCATCGCCGCCCAGGCGCAAGGCGTGTTCGACGGCCCCGTTCAGGGCGGGACTGCGGCCGCGCCGCGCCACGTAGATATCGCTCAAAGGCAAACGGCCGCGGAAGGCGGCGATCACCTGGGCCGTGGCGTCCGTGCTGCCATTGTCGGCGATGACGAGGCGCCAGCCGCCCACGGGCGAACGCAGACCCATGTAGGCGCGCAATACCTGGGGCAAGGTGCCGGCGCCATTGTAGGTCGCCATGAGAACGGTCAACAAGGACATGCCTCCTTGGTCTTACCATGACAAAACTATGCATCAAGCAGTATTGATCCAGTGTACTGAGCCTGCCCGCCAGCCCGTTGACAGGCATCAAGTCCTTGCCAGCCCGGACACAACCAGGAGCGTCCCCCTTCATGCGCGACATACTGATTACCATCATCATCCTCGGTTCGCTGCCCTTCATCCTGAAGTCGCCGGCCATCGGCGGCCTGATGTGGGTCTGGGTCAGCGTGATGAATCCGCACACGCAAGGCTGGGGCTTTGCCACCCACATGCCGTTCGCCTTCATCATCGCCGTCGCCACCCTGCTCAGCCTGCTCATGACGCGCGAGCCGAAAAGCTTGCCGCTCACGCCCGTCAGCGTGCTGCTGCTGTTGTTTGTCGCGTGGATGAATGTCACGGCCCCGTTCGCCCTGCTGCCGGCGGCGTCGTGGGTGCAGTGGAACAAGGTGATGAAGATCATGCTGATGAGCTTTGTCATCATGATGGTGATACGCACGCGGCGCGACATTGTGCGCCTGGTCTGGGTGCTGGTCGGGTCGATCGGCTATTACGGCGTGAAAGGCGGCATCTTCACCATCCGCAGCGGCGGCACGGAGCGGGTCTGGGGGCCGGAAGAAACCTTTATTGGCGATAACAATTCCCTGGCCCTGGCCCTGATCATCACCATCCCCCTCATGTACTACCTGCAGCAAAACACGGACAAGCGCTGGGTACGCCATGGCTTGTCGGCAGCCATGCTGCTGTCGGCCCTGGCTGCGCTGGGCTCGTATTCGCGCGGCGGGCTGCTGGCCATTGCCGCCATGGGCCTGTTCATGTGGCTGAAAAGCGACCGCAAGCTGGTGCTGGGCGCGCTGCTCGGCGCGGTCGCGCCGCTGCTGCTGGCCTTCATGCCCGAACGCTGGGCCGAACGCATGGACACCATCAATACCTACCAGGACGATGTTTCCGCCATGGGCCGCCTGAATGCCTGGCGCATGGCCTGGAACCTGGCGCGCGACCGCTTTCCCGGCGGCGGCTTCGACGTGTCCGACGCCGCCATCTTTGCCCGCTACGCGCCCAATCCCATGGATGTGCACGCGGCGCACAGCATTTATTTCCAGGCGCTGGGCGAACACGGCTTTGTCGGCTTGCTGATTTACCTGGCGCTGGGCATCGCCACCTGGCGCACGGCCGCCGCCATCATCCGCCGCACGCGGGGCAAGCCTGAATTGCGCTGGGCGCTGGGCCTGGCCACCATGAGCCAGGCCAGCCTGATCGGCTTTGCCGTGGGCGGCGCCTTCCTCAGCCTGCTGTACTTCGACATGCCGTATTACCTGATGGCCGCGCTGATCGCCACGCGCATCGTCGTCGAGCAGCAAGCCACGGCCCCCACGCCCACGGCCCGCCGGGCCAAACCCGGAACAGCCATCGCGGAGCAGCCATGACGGCCACCTTGTCCATCCTGATTTACCACCGCGTGCTGGCGCGGCCCGACCCGCTGTTTCCCGGCGAAGTCGATGCCGTGCTGTTCGAGCGCCAGCTGCGCCTTATCAAACGTTTCTATACGCCGCTGCCGCTCGGCGATGCCGTGCAGCGCCTGCAGGATGGCAGCCTGCCGCAGCGCGCCGCCTGCATCACGTTTGACGACGGCTATGCGGACAATGCGCAAATCGCCCTGCCGCTGCTGCGGCGCCATGCCTTGCACGCCACGTTTTTCATCGCCACGGGCTATCTGGACGGCGGGCAGATGTGGAACGACACGGTGATCGACGCCGTGCGCCAGGCGGCAGGGCCTATGCTGGACTTGCGCGAGCATGAGTTGGGAGCGCTCCCCGTCGCCAGCCTGGCACAGCGGCAAACGGCCATCGCCACCTTGCTGGGCCAGCTCAAATACCTGCCGTTCGCGCGACGCCAGCAACTGGCCATGTACATCCGCCGTCAGGCAGGCACCAAAGCTGGTCCGCTCGCCATGCTGAGCACGGCGCAGCTGCGCCAGTTGCAGGCGGCCGGCATGGAGCTGGGCGCGCACACGGACAGCCATCCGATTCTGTCCACCTTGCCGGACCATGCGGCGCGGCAAAACATTGCCGACGGCAAGCGCCAGCTGGAAGCGTTGATCCAGGCGCCCGTGACCCTGTTTGCGTATCCGAACGGCAAGGCCGGACGCGATTATGGCGCACCGCACGTGGCGATGGTCAAGAGCCTCGGTTTCAAGGCGGCCGTGGCGACGGACTGGGGCGTGGCGCGTCCCGGCGCGGAGCTCGACTTGCTGCAGTTGCCCCGCTTTACGCCGTGGGATCGAGGACGGCTGGCGTTTCTGTGGCGCATGCGGCAAAACCGCCGGCAAGCGCACCCAGCGCGCCCGGATGCTGGCTGAGCCATTGTTCCAGCATCAGCAGCAGCCACACCATGGTGCCGTGATAGGCCGGGTGTTCCGCCAGCAAGCGCCCTTGCAGATCGTCGATGAAGGCGGGCCGCACGATGCCGCGCCCGCGCAGCTGGGTCAGATTGTCGAACGCAAACTCGCGCAGCGGAGGATGGCTGTGCAGCCACTGGCCGAAAGGCAGGCCGAAGCCGTGCTTTTTCTTGCGCACGATGGCCGGTGGCAAGATTTCCGCCAGCGCCCGCTTGAAGAAGGGCCGCAGGCGCATGCCGTCGAGCTTGTCGCGCGGCGCCAGGCGCGCAGCAAACGCCACCATCGCATCGTGCAGAAAGGGAAACGCCGCTTCCACGCCTGCCAGCTCGCAGGCCTTGCGCACCTTGAACAGGTCGTTGTCGGCCAGGGTAAAACGCATGTCGAGCGCCAGCAGTTCATTAATCTGGCTCAAGCCCTGGCCTTGGCGCTCCCAATACGCGCCATTCACGCAGCCGGGCGCCATGCCCGGGTCGATGGTGTCGATGAAGCCCGCTTCCAGCACCGTGCGGTGGCCATGGCGCAGCAACAGGTTGTAGCTGTCGAGCCGGGCCGGCAGCGGCAGGCTCGACAGCTCGATGTAGCGGCGCGCCTTGTCGGCCAGCCGCCACGGTTTGCCCCTTTGCTGGCGGAACAGCAGCGGCTCGATGATGGCCTGGCGCAACATGACGGGCAAGCGCTCGTACTGCGACAGCAAGGCCTGGTGCGCATAGCGCTCATTACCACCAAACAATTCATCGCCGCCATCGCCACCCAGCAAGCGCGTCACGCCATCCTCGCGCGCCATCTGCGCGCAATAGTACGCGGGAATGGCCGAGGCATTGCCGAAAGGCTGGTCGAAGATGGCCGCCATGGCGGGGATGGCGGCCAGCACGTCGGACGGCGTCACGTAGCGTTCGTGGTGGATGCTGCCCGCGTGGCTGGCGGCCAGGCGCGCATACGCCATTTCATCATAGCCGGGAGAGTCGAAGCCGATGGAATACGTGCGCGCGGGCCGGCCCGTCACCTGGCCGATGATGGCGGCCAGGGTGGAACTGTCCGTGCCGCCGCTGAGAAACGCGCCCGTGTCCGCCCCATCCGCGCCCAGGCTGCTTTCCACGGCCTGGCGCAGCAGGCGCAGGAATTCCTGCTTGTTGCTGGCAAAGCTGCGCCGCGCGCGCTCTGCTGCCGGCTCGTGGAAAGCCAGTTGCCAGTAACTGCCCTTGCATTGCTTGCCGCCGCGCACATGCAGGTATTCGCCGGGCAGCAGGCGCTGCTGGCCAAGATAGGCCGTGGCTGGGCCGGGCACCATGTGGAAGAATAAATAGTGATACAGCGCTTGCGGATCGAGCGCGCCCCGCACGGACGGATGGGCCAGCAAGGCGTCATGCGAGGAGGCAAAGAACAAGCCCTGCGCATTGCTCGCATAGCTGAGCGGGTGGATGCCGGCGCGGTCCACGGCCAGCAGGGCCGAGCCGGAAAAAGAATCGAGGATGGCCAGACAGAAAGGCCCGGACAGGCTGGCGCAGGCGGCCACGCCCCGGCTCAGCCACAGGGACGCGAGGCGGGACGCCACGTCGTCGGCCGAGCCGTCAAGCTCGGGCCGGCCCCAAATGGCCACTTGCAAGCCATCTTGCTGATATACATGGCGGCTGCCGTCGATGGCGGCCACGGCCACGCCGCCCACTTCGCTCACGCTGGCGGCCAGCGGTGCGCTATCGAAACGCGACAAGGGCGCGGCCATGCTTGCCAGCGCGCTCGACGCTACGCCATCGGAAGCCGTGTCGGCAGCCGCCGCCAGCCAACCGCACAGGCCGCTCATACGAGCACCTCGGCCGGCAGCGGATGGCCGAGAAAGGCCGTCGGGCTGGCCGTCAAGCCATACGCGCCCGACTGGAACACCACCACCAGATCGCCCTCCTCGGCGCGCGCCATCTCCATCTGGTCGGCCAGCAAGTCCAGCGGCGTGCACAGCGGCCCCACGACGGACGCCACTTCGCGCGGACCGCCGTGCAACCGGTTGCCGATGGCGACCGGGTAATTCTTGCGGATCAGCTGACCAAAATTGCCGGAGGCCGCCAAGTGATGATGCAAGCCGCCATCCGTGACGAGAAATACTTGTCCATGCGACACCTTGCGTTCGATCACCTTGCACACATAGATACCGGCTTCGGCCACCAGATAACGGCCCAGTTCCAGATTCAGGCGCGCGCCCGGTGCCGCCTGGGCCAGGATGGCGAGCTGCCGCTGCAAGCCGTCCGCCACGGGCGCCAGGTCGAGCGCCTGATCGCCCGGGAAATACGGCACGCCGAAGCCGCCGCCGATATTCAGGGTGCGCAAGGGCGATGGCGCGCTGTCGGCCAGTTGCAGGGCCAGTTGCACGCTCAGCGCCTGCGCTTCGGCCAGGGCTGTCGCCGACAGGCTTTGCGAACCCGCATACAGGTGAAACCCGTGAAAATCCAGGCCCAGCTGGCCGATGCGGCCCAGCAACGCCGGCACGAGGGCCGCATCGACGCCGAATGGCTGCGCGCCGCCGCCCATGCGCATGCCCGTGCGGCGCAAGGCGAAATCAGGATTCACGCGCACGGCCACCCTGGCCGCCAGGCCCAGCCGTTCACTGGCCAGCGCCGCCTTTTCCAGCTGGGCGCCGGACTCGACGTTGATCAGTACGCCAGCGGCCACGGCCCGCGCCAGTTCGCCATCGCTCTTGCCCGGCCCCGCAAAGCTGATGCGCTGCGGCGCCATGGGCGTATCGAGCGCGGTCGCCAATTCGCCGCCCGAGGCCACGTCGATGCCATCGACCAGGCCCGCCAGCCACTGCACCACGGCCGGCATGGGGTTGGCCTTCATGGCGTAATGCAAGTGCACGCCGGCCGGCAAGGCGGCGCGCAGTTCGGCCACGCGGCGCGTGATGTGCGCGCGTTCATAGGCGTAGAACGGCGTGCTGCCCACCCTCTGGGCCAGCTGGCGCAAGGGCACGCCGCCAATCTGCAGCATGTCGTTTTCCACGGCAAATTGCTGGCCCAAGTGCGAGTGCGTGGGCAATTCCGTATTGTTCGAGCGGATCAAGTCCTTCATGCCGCATCTCCTGTTTGGACCGCATACGCGCGCGCCAGTTCCCTGGCCAGCAAGGGACGGTCGATCTTGCCGTTCGGATTGCGCGGCAGCACGCCATCGCGGATCTCCACCCACAGCGGCACCATATAGCTGGGCAGGCGGGCGCGGCAGGCGGCCAGCACGCTGTCGCGCTGCAATTCCACGCCGGGCGCGGGCGTGACGAGCAAGGCGATGGCCTGGCCCAGCACGGCGTGGGGCAAGCCCAGCGCGGCGGCCTCGCCCACCAGTCCGCTGGCATACGCGACTTCCTCGATCTCGGCCGGGCTGACCCGGTAGCCCGACGTCTTGATCATGTCATCGCTGCGGCCCACGAAATACAGATAGCCGTCCGCATCGCGGCGCACCGTGTCGCCCGACCAGACGGCCAGCTCCGGCAGCACCAGGCCGCTGGCCTGCGGCGGCAGCGGCTTGAAGCGCTCGGCCGTGCGCGCCGCGTCGTTCCAGTAGCCGAGCGCCACCAGCGCGCCGCGGTGCACCAGTTCGCCCGGCTCGTCGGCGTCGCACACGCTGCCGTCCGGACGCAGCACCAGCACTTCCGCGTTGGGGATCGCTTGTCCGATGGAGTCGGGGCGCCGCTCCAGCTGTTCCGGCGCCAGATACGTCGAGCGGAACGCCTCCGTCAGGCCATACATCAGGTAGACCTGCGTGCGCGGCAGCGACTCGCGCAGCCGGTCGAGCGTGGATCGCTGCATCACGCCGCCCGAATTGGTGATGTAGCGCAAGGGCGTAGACAGGGGCCAGCTCAGCTGCGACAGCTGCACCCACAGCGGCGGTACGGCGGCCAGGCCCGTGATGGCTTCCTGCTCGACGGCTTCGACGATATCGCGCAGCAGCAGATAATTCATCAGCACGGCGCAGGCGCCGCTGGCAAACGCCGTCGTCAGCTGGCTCAAGCCATAATCAAAACTGAGCGGCAGGACACACAGAATGCGGTCTTCCGGCGTGTTGCGCAAATAGCCCGACACGCTGAGCGCGCCCGCCAGCATGTTGCGGTGCGACAGCACCACGCCTTTCGGCCGCCCCGTGCTGCCCGATGTATATAAAATGGCGGCCATGTCGATGTCGATGGCCCTGTGCGGCAGGGGTGTGGGTGCGTCAGCGACAGGCACGGCGTTCCACGGCAGCAGCCGTATCTTGCCCAGGCTCGATTGCGCCTCGCCTTCGCCCGTCAGCAGCACCGTGCGCAAGTCCGGACAGGCGGCCAGCGCCGGGCCCAGCTGCGCCAGGCGTTCGCGCGAGGTGACGAGGATGTCCACGTTGCAGTCGGCCAGGATATACGCCACCTGATCCGGCTTGAGCAGCGGATTGACGGGCACGAACACGCCGCCGGCGGCGGCCGCGCCAAACATGGCGCTGACGTTTTCCGGGCGTTTTTCCAGGTACACGGCCACGCGCGCGCCGCGCTGCAAGCCCAGGGTCAGCAGGGTGGCGGCCGCCTCGCGCACGGACTGCGCCAGCGCGGCATAGCTCAACTCCGCGCCCTGCCACGACAGGGCCGGCGCGTGGGGGCTGCGCTGCGCCGTTTCGAAGATCAGATCGTGTATCAGTGTCGCCATCGTGTCATCCCCGGATTGCCATGATTGCCATGCATTCCCCTATGATTCAGACAAACGGCCACAGCGGTCTTGATTTTGATCAATTAACAGTTTCAGCAACACAGCTTGAGCCGGCGCAAGACCGCCGCTGGCCGCTGCGCTCTAATGGACAACGTTGGCTGCATAGCCGCCCCATCCGTTACCGCCATGGCCCTGTCCCCGCAATTTCCCCTGCTGCAACGGCTGGCCGCCAGCCTCCATCAACTGGGCTGGCTCGACAGCGCTTGGCTGGCCCTGGCGCGGCTGCTGGCGATAGTGCCCGGCGGGCGCTGCGCGCTGTACCGTTATCAATTTGTGGCGCAGGCCGTGGCGCCCGGTTCGCTGTGCCGCGGGCGCGGCCAGTCGGTCACCGTCACGCCCTGCCTGGCGGAAGCGGACTTGCCGCCCGGTCCCGAGCGCCGGCCCGGCGCGCTGCGCGAACGCTACCGGCAAGGCGCGCAATGCCTGGTGGCGCGCAGTTCGCAAGAAGCTGGCAAGGACAGCATGGCTGGCTGGATCTGGCTGCTGCGCCACGGCTGCCAGGAAGACGAGGTGCGCGCCCGCTACGCGCTGGCCTCAAACCAGTCGTCGTGGGACCTGGACGTGTGGGTGCATCCCGAGCAGCGCGGCGGCCTGGTCTTCGCGCGCCTGTGGGAAGAAGCCAACACCGTGTTGTATGCGCAGGGCGTGCGCTGGACGTGCAGCCGCATCTCGCGCTTCAACCGCGCCTCGCTGGGCGCCCATGCGCGCCTGGGCACGCATGCGCTGGGCACGGCCACCTTCATGCGCTGCGGGCGCTGGCAATGGATGGCCGCCAGCCTGCCGCCGTATCTGCACCTGTCGCGCCGCCCCGACGATATTCCCTGCCTGGCCTTCGATACGTCGTCCCTGCCGCACTACCCTTCCCTGGAGCTGACATGCCGCATCTTGAAGCAGTAAAGCACATCCTCGACACCACGCTGGGCTTGAACGGCCGCGTGCTGGAAAGCCACACGCCGCTGCTGGGCAGTGTGCCGGAACTCGACTCGATGGCCGTGATCGGCGTGATCGCCGCGCTGGAAGACCATTTCGGCATCATCGTCGCCGACGACGACATCCACGCGCGCCACTTCGCCACCGTCGGCACCCTGCACGATTTCGTGTTTGCAAAGCTGCGACCATGAACCGCGCCGCCCTCGACGCGCTGCCGCTGCTGCCCTTCTTCCTGCCCGCCAGCGGCGGCCAGCGCTACTGCCTGCTGCATCTGCCGCCGCCGGGCCAGGCCGCGCGCGGCGGCATTATCTACGTCCATCCCTTCGCGGAAGAACTCAATAAAAGCCGCCACGTGGCCGCCGCGCAGGCGCGCGCCTTTGCCGCCGCCGGTTACAGCGTGCTGCAGATCGACCTGTTTGGCTGCGGCGACAGCAGCGGCGACTTTGGCGAGGCGCGCTGGGACATCTGGCACAACGACCTGCACCTGGCTTGCGCCTGGCTGGCGCAACGGGTTGACGGCCCCTTGACCGTGTGGGGCCTGCGCCTGGGCGCCCTGCTGGCCCTCGATTTCGCCAGCCGCGCGCCGCTGCCTCTGGCGCGTTTGCTGCTGTGGCAACCGGAACTCGATGGACGGCGCAGCATCGACCGCTTCCTGCGCCTGCGCCTGGCGACCGGCATGCTGGCCGGCGGCACGCAGGAAGCGCCCGGCCAGGCGCGCGCCACGCTGGCGAAAGGCGAGCCTGTGGAAGTGGCTGGCTACCTGCTGGCGCCAGAACTGGCGCACGCCATCGACGGCGTCAGCGCCTCCGCACTGCAGCCGGCCGTTCCCGAGCTACCCATCTACTGGCTCGATTACCAGGCGACGGAACAGACTTGCGCGCCCGTGCCGCCACTGGCGCGGCAATGGCGCGAACAGGGCGCCGCCGTGCACGTCGCCAGCTTCGGCGACGGCCCGTTCTGGCACAGCGGCGAGCTGCTGGCGTGTCCGCAACTGCTGGACGCCACGCGTGCGCTGTGCCGCGACTGGCTCGACGACGAAAGGACGCCGCCATGAAACGCGACAGCGGTCAGCAGCACCTGGCAGGGCACGCCGTGCGCGAGCTGGCCCTGCGCTTTCGCAGCACATGTGACGACGAGGAGGCGCAGGCGCGCCTGGCCGGCATCCTCAGCCTGCCCGACGCGCCCGGCGCGCGCGGCGTCTTGATCGTCACGGGCGGGCCGCAGTACAGAATCGGCAGCCACCGCCAGTTCGTCTTGCTGGCCCGCGCCCTGGCCGCGCAAGGCTGGCCCGTGCTGCGTTTCGACTTGCGCGGCATGGGCGACAGCGAGGGCAGCGCGCGCGACTACCGCGCCGCCGGTCCCGACATCGCCGGCGCGCTGGCGCAATTCTTCGACGCCGTGCCGTCCTTGCGCGAAGTGGCGCTGTGGGGCTTGTGCGATGGCGCCACGGCCGCCGCCTGCCATGCGCCGCGCGACGCGCGCGTCACAGCCCTGATCCTGCTCAACCCGTGGGTGCGCAGCAGCGCCGGCCTGGCGCGCGCCACCTTGCGCCACTATTATTTGCCACGCTTGCTGCAAGGCGGTTTCTGGCGCAAGCTGGCCAGCGGCGGATTGCAGCTGGGTGCCAGCCTGGCCTCGCTGCGGCAGGTGGCGGCCGCCACGCAAGCACCGACAACGCAGGCAGACGACGCGCCCGCGCCGGCCCTGCTGCGGGCGCTCACGCAATTCCAGGGCAAGGTGCTGCTGATCCTCAGCGGCGACGACCTGGGCGCACGCGAGTGGCAAGCCCTGCTCGATGGCGATGCGGCCTGGCGCGGCGTCGCCGCCCGCGCGCAGTGGACGCAGGCGCAGGTCGATGGAGCCAACCACACCTTCGCCAGCGCCGCCTGGCGCGGCGAAGTGGAACAGCAATGCGCGCGGTGGCTGCAGTCATGGTAAAAACCTCACCGAACGCGGCCCGACCGAAACGGGTGCTGATGGTCGCCTACCATTTTCCGCCGTTCGCTGGCGGCAGCGGCATCCTGCGCACCCTGGGCTTTGCGCGCCATTTGCCCGACTGCGGCTGGCAGCCGCTGGTGCTCAGTCCCAGCGCCACCGCGTATCCGCATCAGGGCGATTCCCAGCTGGCGCAGACAGTTGCGCAAGCCACCGTGCGGCGCACCCTGGCGCTGGACGCGGCACGCCATCTGTCCATCGGCGGGCGCTATCCGCGCTGCCTGGCGCTGCCCGACCGCTGGAGTTCCTGGTGGCTGAGCGCCGTGCCGGCGGGCCTGCGCATGATCCGCGAATACCGCCCCGACGCCATCTGGTCGACGTATCCGATCGCCACGGCACACCTGATCGCGATGACTTTGCAAAAACTCAGCGGCCTGCCGTGGATCGCCGACCAGCGCGACCCCATGCTCGACGACAGCGACCCGCTGGCGCCGTATCCGCCCGAGCCGCGCCTGCACCGCATGCATGCGTGGATAGAACAGCGCATCGCGGCGCGCAGCGCGGCCATCGTCTGCACCACGCCGGGCGCCGTCGCGGCGCACCAGCGGCGCCTGGCACAACTGCCGCGCGAACGATTCCAGCTGATAGAGAACGGTTACGATGAAGACGGCTATGCAGCCTGCCCTGAACGCACGGGCCACCGCAGCCGCTTTCTGCTGCTGCACAGCGGCGTGATCTATCCGTCCGAGCGCGATCCGCAAGCGCTGTTCGAAGCCCTGGCCCGGCTGCGCCGCGATGGCGTGCTCCACGCCCGCAATTTCCAGCTGGTGCTGCGCGCCACGGGCCACGATGCGTGGCTGGCAGGCCTGCTGGCGAAATACGCCATCGAAGATCTGGTCAGCCTGGCACCCTTGCAGCCGCACGGCGCGGCGCTGCAGGAAATGCTGGCCGCCGACGGCTTGCTGCTCCTGCAGGCGGCCAATTGCAACGGGCAGATACCCGCCAAGCTGTATGAATACCTGCGCTGCCGCCGGCCCATCCTCGCGCTGACGGATCTGGCGGGCGACAGCGCGGCCAAGCTGCGCCACTGCGGCATCGACACCATCGGCCAGCTGGCGTGCAGCGGCGACTGCGCGCGCGCCCTGCTGCGCTTCGTGGAACTGGCGCGCCAGGGGCGCGCGCCGCTGGCCAGCCCCGCCGCCATCGCCCTGCAATCGCGGCAAGCCCGCAGCAACGCCCTGGCCGATTTGCTGGACCAGGTCAGTCACAGGAGCCCGACATGAAACATCCCTTGTTTGCCTGCGCCCTCGCCGCCTGCTGCGCCAGCGCCGGCGCCGCCGATTGTCCACCCTACGTCAAGCACACGCCGGGTGGCGACTACACGAGCGCGGAAGACCGTTCCGGCTTGAGCGTGGTCGAGAAATTCCATTTTTCACGGGCCGTGGAAACGCTCACGCAAGGCATGACGGGCAGCCTGGGCGCCGACATCAGCTACACGCTCGAACACTTCCCGAACCACCACCGGGCGCTGGCGTCGATGGCCAAACTGGGACTGCGTCTGAAAAGCGCGCAGCCGCCCGGCGCCCGCTACACGGTCAGCTGCTACTTCGAACGGGCGATCGCCTTCGCGCCGCACGACGTGACGGCGCGCATGGTGTATGGCAGCTATTTGCTATCCACGGGCCAGGACGCGATGGCGCTGGAACAGCTGGATGCAGCCAGCCGCCTGGCGCCCGAGCAGGCCACCATCCAGTACAACCTGGGCCTGATGTATGTGAAAAAGAAGGAATACGACAAGGCCAGCGCGCACGCGCAAAAAGCCTATGCGCTGGGTTTTCCTCTGCCAGGGCTGAAGAACAAGCTGAAGGCGGCGGGCAAGTGGAGAGAACCGCCACCCACCGTCATGCAAGCGAAGGAAGCACCGACAGAACCGGCCGTGCCGCCGGTCGAAGAACCTAGCGGGGAATGACGGCTGGCCGCTGGGCCACGCTCAAGTGGCCCGTTGGCGACGCGGCCAGCGCGGCGGCCAGGTCTCGCCGCGACTGCGCCTTGTCTTCCGCTTCGCTGATGTACGCCAGTTCGGCCGGCTGCAGCACAGTAAGAGTCAGCAGCATCACTTCGCCATACGGCGTGTCGAACGATGGAGGAATCGTGGCCGTACCCTGGGCCAGCAGCACGCCCACCTGTTCGTTTTCGTCTTCCAGTCCCTTTGGTGCATCTTGCAGGTCGAGCGCCATCGACACGCTGCCGTGGCGCTGCACAAGCAAATCGATGGAGCCATGGTCGGCCACGTTCTGGCTGACCTGGTAAATGAGATCGAAGAGCCACGATGCCTGCACGGGATCGCCGTCAAGGGCGGACAGCGGCGCCTCGATGCACACTTCCAGCAAATGGCCGCGCGGCACAAACACGTCGTCGTCATCCTCGAACGGATCGCTCAAGCCATCGCTGGCGATGAGGATCGAGTCAGGCCGGCGGACCACCCGCCACGCCTGGCGCAACGACGGCCAGCGCGGGCCTCCCATGAAGGCGGGGTTGACCAGCGGCGCCAGCACGTCGGCGTCCATGGCGCCCAGGGTGGCATAAAAGGCGTCGCGCGCGGCGCAGGCCGTGGCCAGCATGTGCGCGCCCGCTTCCTTGCCGACGACGGCGTCATCCGGTTGCGGTACTTGGGGGATAAGGTTTTCAGGCATGAGAGAGTCTTTGAATTAGTCGGTGGGAGGAAAGTCGTCGTAGGAACGGGGCAAATAGCCCCAGATGCGCGCCACCCGGTCGCGCACTTCGAAATCAAAGCCGATGCGTTCGAGTTCCGGCACGATCCACACGCCGTGGTCGATGATTTTCTTGGGCAGCAGCATGGCCACGTGTTCTTCCGAGTACAGGCTGATATCGAACCATTCCACGCCCAGGAAGGGGAACGGCGGGTGGTAATCCCATTCCGTATCCCAGCGCGAGACATAGCCGGTGACGGAGCCGTAGCGGTATGACGGCGCCCAGTCGGTGCGTCCGCGCATGAAGGCCAGCAGTTCGTTCCACTTGCAGTCGTTGGCGGCGCCGGCCAGGTTGCGCCGCGCGATGTGGCCGCGCAGCTTGCGCTTGATGTCCTCGCCGCCGGCGTCGGCCTGCGGCAGGCTGGCCTCTGCCATCAGCGCACCACCGGTTTGACCTTGGACGCGGCCAGCACGGCGCGTTGGCGGGCCGTGTCGATATCGTCGGCCGTGGCCAGCGCCACGCCCATGCGGCGGCGGGCGAACGATTCCGGCTTGCCAAACAGGCGCAAGTCCGCGCCCGGCACGCTCAAGGCGTCGGCCACGCCTTCGAAGGCGATGCCTTTCGCTTCCAGCTGGCCGTAGATGACGGCCGAGGCGCCGGGCGAACGCAGGGCCACGTTGACGGGCAAGCCGAGGATGGCTTTCGCGTGCAGCTCGAATTCGCTCTGCACCTGGCTGGCCATGGTGACCATGCCCGTGTCGTGCGGACGGGGGCTCACTTCCGAGAACCACACCATGTCGTCCTTGACGAACAGCTCCACGCCGAACAGGCCCAGGCCGCCCAGGTTGTCCGTCACCTTGCGGGCGATGTCGCGCGAACGCTCCAGAGCCAGCGGCGCCATGCGCGCCGGCTGCCACGATTCCACGTAGTCGCCATGCACCTGCAAGTGGCCGATCGGCTCGCAGAACTGCGTCTCGATCTGGCCCGAGGCGGCAACAAAACGCACCGTCAGCAAGGTAATTTCGTAATCGAAGTCGATGAAACCTTCGACGATGACCCGGCCCGTATCGACCCGGCTGCCGCTGGCCGCATATGCCCACGCCGCGTCGACGTCTTGCGCGCCATCGAGCTTGGACTGGCCCTTGCCCGACGAGGACATCACGGGTTTCACCACGCACGGAAAACCGATCTCCTGGCATGCCAGCTGCAACTCCTGCAGGCTGCTGGCGAAGCGGTATGGCGACGTGGCCA
Source organism: Janthinobacterium sp. NKUCC06_STL (assembly GCF_019345455.1). Taxonomy (NCBI): domain Bacteria; kingdom Pseudomonadati; phylum Pseudomonadota; class Betaproteobacteria; order Burkholderiales; family Oxalobacteraceae; genus Janthinobacterium; species Janthinobacterium sp. NKUCC06_STL. The sequence continues at coordinate 347,841 of NZ_JAHKQY010000002.1, read as the reverse complement.
CGCCCAGGGTTTCCGCCGCCAGGGTGCGGATGCCTTCGCGGTTCATCGTCAGCACGGCCGCGCGCGCGTTCGGGATGCACGTGATTTGCCCGGCCGCTTCCAGCGCCGCCAGGGTATCGGTGGCGATGGCTTCGATTTCCGGCACGATCAGGTCCGGCTTTTCCAGGGCTATCAGGGCGGCCAGCGCCACGCCGTCGCTCATGTCGATCACGTGCGAGCGGTGCGCCACCGGGTGGCCGGGCGCGTTCGGATAGCGGTCGACGGCAATCACTTCCACGCCCAGGCGCTGCAGCGAGATGATCACTTCCTTGCCCAGTTCGCCGGAACCCAGCAGCATGACCTTGATGGCGGTGGAAGACAGGGGCGTGCCGAAGGTGCGGGGCGCGATGGTGCTGCTGGTGCGAGTGGTCATGGCAGGATCTGTAAGCGGATGGAAAGATGGCTGGGACTATAGCAAATGCCGGCCATCTTGGACAGGGCGCGCCGCTGGCGTGCGGCGACCACCCGCCCCGCTAACCCGCGTACGCCCGCTTGATCTCGTCAATGTTGATTTTTTTCATGCCCATCATGGCTTTCATCACGCGCTGGGCCTTGGCGGGGTCGGGATCGCCCAGCAGCTTGATCATGAGGGTGGGCACGATTTGCCAGGACACGCCGAACTTGTCCTTGAGCCAGCTGCATTGCTGCGCTTCCGGCGGCCCGCCTTCGGACAGCAGGTTCCAGTAATGATCGACCTCGTCCTGGGTGTCGCAATTGACCTGGAACGAGATCGCTTCGGAAAACTGGAACAGGGGGCCGCCGTTCAGCCCCGTAAACGTCTGGCCATCGAGTTCGAAGGCCACCGTCAGCACGCTGCCCGGCTCCTGGCCGTGGATTTCCTTGCCCTCCTCGCCGTAGCGCAGGATCTGGCCGATCTTCGAATTGGGAAATATTTCCGTATAAAACCGGGCCGCCGCCTCGGCGTTGCCGTTGAACCATAAACATGGGGTAATCTTTTGTACGCTGTGCATGATGTCTCCCTGGTCCGGTGTGTGGATTAGCGTCTCTAATATAGTCGCAATCGCGCCCGCATGGCGCGCGGATCGCGCCTGTTTTGAGTGCATTACCGTCCAGGAATAGCCTCGCGCCCCAGCACGCCGGCGCTGGCAAGCAGGCGCAGCCGGGCCGAGCGCCATTCCGCCTGGCAACGAATGCGCTCCTGCTGCGCCTCGAGCAGCGCCGACTGCGTGTTCAGCATTTCCAGGATATCGGCCGCGCCCAGGCCGAACTTGCGCTGCACGCTGGCCTGGGCATCGCGCGCCGCGTCCAGCCACGTTTGCGAGGCGGCCAGGTTGGCCAAGGCCGTGCTCGCCTCCGCATGCGTTTTCACCAGCTCCATCAAGGTCTGCTGCTGCACTTCCTCGGCTTCCGCTTCCCTTTGCCCGGCTTGCGCCAGCGCGCCGCGCACCTTGTAATGGCGCGCAAAGCCGTCGAACAGGGGAATGTTCAATGCGATGCCCACCAGGGTTTCGCGCGTGGAGGCGGCGGACAAGCCCTGGTTGGGACGGCCGTTCTGGTAGATATTCGCCGTCAGGTCGATGCTGGGGCGGCCTTCCGACTCGGTCACCGCCACCCGTTCGCGCGCGGCCGCCAGCTGCGCCTGCGCGGCCACAATGGCCGGGTGCCGCGCCTGGGCCAGCGCCAGCCAGGTGTGCAAATCTTCGCTCAAGCCCGCCACCGGGGCATCCGCATCGTCGTCCAGGACCACGCCCGCCTCCGCCGGCAAGCCCAGCGTATAGACGAGTACGGCGCGCGCCTTCTGGAACTCGCCATCGGCGCGGCTGGCGCCCAGGGCCGCCTTGGCCAGCGCGCTGGTCGCCTGCAGGGTATCGCTGTGCGAGCCGAGGCCCCGCTGGGCGCGGCGCTGCGTGGCGAGCACCGTTTCGTTCGCCAGGGCCGCGTAGTCCTGGCGCATGCGCACATTTGCCCGCGCCGTCTGGGCGTCGAAATACGCGCTGACGGTGGCCGCCAGGGTTTTTTGCAGCACGGCGTCGCGGTTGGCCAGCGCCGCGTCCAGCAAGGCTTGCGCCGAACGCTGGCCCGCCGCGCGCCCGCCGAAGTCGAACAAACGCCAGGACAGATTGAGCGAGCCCGTATTGCTGTTCAAGCTGCCGGACGGCGTGCTGGCACCCGGATAAGCCGTGCGGTCGTGCACCCGGCTCAGGCCCGCATTCAGGGTTGGCAGAAAGGCGGCCTTTGCCTCGCCCAGGCCGGCCGCCTGCAAGCGGATGCCGGCCCAGGCGCCGTGCACTTGCGCGTTGTGGCACAGGGCCAGGTCGACGGCCGCCGGCAGGGTCAATGGCACGGTCAGCAGCACACCAGCCTCATACGCGGACGGGCATGGCGCGGCATCGAGCCTGCCCGGCGATTGCGCCTGCGCTGCAGCACTGGCCAGCAGCAAGCCGACGGCGATGGCGATGATGGTCATGGCGCGGCGTCTAGCGTTCATGCAGCGCCTCCTTCTGGTGCTGTACCAGCGGCGAGAGCACGTATTCGATCACCCTCCTCGTCCCCGTGCGGATTTCCGCGCGCACGGCCATGCCGGCCGTCAAGGGCACCGTCTTGCCATCGATGACGATGGACGGCTGCCGCAGCGTGATCCTGACGGCATACACGAGGCCCTTCTTTTCATCCTCGACGGCGTCGCGCGAGACGCTGCTGACGACGGCGGGCACGGTGCCATACTTGGTGTAATCGAAGGCGTCGACCTTGATGGCGACCATCTGCCCTTCCTGCACGAAGCCGACGTCGCGGTTTTCCAGCACGGCGTCGATTTCCAGTTTGCCCTGGCGCGGCACGATCTGCATCAGCGCCTGCGCGGCCGGCACGACGCCGCCCACCGTATGCAGCTTCAGCTGCTGCACCGTGCCGTCGACGGGGGCCGTCAAACGCAGCAGACTGCCGCGGGCGCCGGCGCGGCGCGCATCCTGGCCGCTGGCTGCCGCCACCCTGGCCCCTTCCGTCAGCGCGTCGTAGGCGTCCTTGCGCGTCTGCGCCACCAGGGCCGCCCGCTCGCTGCGGGCCGACGCCAGCTGGCCGGCCAGGTCGATGCGCGCCTGCTCCTTTTCCAGCCACGCGTGTTCAGCCACGTCGCGCGTGGCCAGTAGCGCGTGGTAGTCGCCGGCGCGCTGCGCGGCCAATGGCAGCGCCTGGGCATAGCGGGCGATTTCCCCATCGAGATGCGCGAGCCTGGCGCGGAAACTCGCATACTGGCCATCGAGGTGGCCCTGCGCTTCCTCGCGCTGGGAGGCGGAGGCGCCATCGGGCGCCGCCAGCTTCGGCAACGTCAAGCTGTCGATGGCGGCGATCAGCGCGCGCGAACGGGCCATTTGCAGCGCGGCCGCCACGGCGTCGCCGGCGGCCTTGTCGCGCTCGGCATCCGGGCCGCGGCTGTCGAGTTCCACCAGCAGCTGGCCCGCCTTGACGGCTTGCCCTTCCTTTACATGCAGGGCGCTGACGGCCGCCACGTCGACGGAGGCGATGGTCTTGGTGTTACCGGACGGAATGATCTTGCCGGCCGCGTTGACGATGATGTCGACCTGGCCAAAGACCGCCCACAGCACCACGCAGGCAACGAGCAGCATCAGCACCTGGGCCGTCAGGCGCAAGGACGGCGACACGGGCCGCTCCTGCAGCGCCAGCGCGGCCGGTAAAAAGGCCGCCTCGTCTTCGCTCAGCACGGGGCCGCTCAAGGCCGCGCGGTTACGCCAGCTGTGCCGCAGCACCTGGCCGTAGCGTTTGAACAGCTCGCCATACGCGGCCAGGCGGTGGCCGGCGCTCATGTTGCGTCCCCTGTTGCGCTCCCGCTCGTGCCCTGCTGCAGGCTGTACAGATGGGCGTAGATGCCGCCCGGGTTCGCCAGCAGCGCGTCGTGCGTGCCCAGTTCGGCCACCTGCCCCCGCTCCATGACGACGATGCGGTGTGCTTCGCGCACGGCCGACAGGCGGTGGGCGATGATCAGCACGGTGCGTCCCGCGCAAATGCCGCGCATATTGTCCTGGATGATTTTTTCCGATTCGTAGTCGAGCGCGCTCGTCGCTTCGTCGAAAATCAGGATGCGCGGATCGCCGATCAGGGCGCGGGCAATCGCGATGCGCTGGCGCTGGCCGCCGGACAAGCCCGTGCCGTGCTCGCCCACCATGGTGTCGTAGCCCTCTGGCAATTCGCAAATGAAATCGTGGGCACCTGCCAGTTTCGCCACGGCGATGACGGCGTCAATGGGCAGCGCCGGGTCGCTCAGCGCGATGTTGTCGCGCACGGAGCGGTTGAAGAGGATATTTTCCTGCAGCACCACGCCGATCTGGCGCCGCAGCGAGGCCGTGTCGATGACGGCGATATCCTGCCCGTCGATCAGCACCTTGCCCCGTTCGGGAATGTACAGGCGCTGCGCCAGCCGCGTCAGGGTGCTCTTGCCGGAGCCGGAACGCCCGACGATGCCGATCACCTCGCCTGGCGCGATGACAATCGATACATTGCGCAGCACTTCGGCCGCATCGGGGCGGTAGCGGAAACCCACTTGCTGGAACTCGATGGCGCCCGCGATGCGCGGCAGGCGCGCCTTCTGGCTGCCCGCTTCCACACGCGCGTTGAGGATGTCGCCGAGCCGGCTCATCGAGATGCCCACCTGCTGGAAATCGTTCCACAGCTGCGCCAGGCGCAGGATGGGCGAGGCTACCTGCCCGGCCAGCATGTTGAACGCGACCAGTTCGCCCACCGTCATCTTGCCGTCGATGACGAGGGTCGCGCCCCACCACATGATGGCCGCCGTCACCAGCTTGCTGACGAGCGTGACGCCGCCGCTGGCCAGCATGCCGATGTTATTCGCCGACAAGCCCGCCGAGACATAGCCGGCCAGCTGCTTTTCCCATTGTTGCTGCCAGCGCGGTTCCACGGCCATGGCCTTGAGCGTGTCGACGCCGCTGATGGTTTCGACCAGGAAAGACTGGTTTTCCGCGCTGCGGTTGAATTTATCGTTCAGGCGGCCCCGCAGCACGGGCGTGAGCAGCATCGACAGGGCCGCGTATACGGGAATCGAGGCCAGCACGACGACGCTGAGCGCCGCGCTATACCACAGCATGGCGGCAATGAAGATGAAGGAAAACAGCAAATCGAGCACCAGGGTCATGGCGTTGCCGGTGAGAAAAGAGCGGATGTTTTCCAGTTCATGGATGCGCGCCACGGAATCGCCCACGCGGCGCGCCTGGAAATAGGCGATCGGCAAGGCCAGCAAATGGCGGAACAGGCGCGCGCCCAGTTCCACGTCGATCTTGCTGCTGGTGCGTGCGAAAACATAGGTGCGGATGAGGCCCAGCACGGCTTCGAAGACGATGGCGCAGATCAGGCCGATGGCCACCACGTGCAGGGTTTTCATGGCGTGGTTGACCAGCACCTTGTCCATCACCACCTGGAAAAACAGGGGCGTGGCCAGGCCGATCAGTTGCAGCACGAAGGAAATGAGCAACACTTCGCCCAGCAGCCTGCGGTATTTGACGATGGCGGGGATGAACCAGCTGAAGTCGAAACGGGCCGTCTCGCCCGCATAGCTGGCCTTGCTGGTGAAAAAGATCAGTTCCCCACTCCAGGCGGCAAGGAAGGCTGCCCGGCCGAGGATTTGCGGCGGCTGGCCCGGATGCTGGACCAGCACCTTGCTCACGCCGTCAGCACCTGTGTCCACCTTGCCAAGGATAAAGAAACGGCCATCCGTATCGATGGCGATGGCGGGCAGCGGCGCTTGCGCCAGCCGTTCGGGCGCCTGGCGCACCAGTTTGGCCGTCAAGCCAAGTTGCCGCGCGGCCAGCAGCACGGTTTGCCGCGTGAACACGGCCTGGCCGAAGGCGTGCTTGAGCTGGGCGCCATCGGCGGCGACGCCGTGCAGGCTGGCCATCAGCAGCAGTGACAGCAAGCCCGTGTCGGGCGTGGTTTTTTCAATCGGTGGCGTATCGTTGCGGTAGGAGAGGACTGTCATCGGGCAATATCAGAAATTCAATGGCGCAGCCAGGCCGTGGCGGGTGACCCCGGCCCGGCTGCGTGATGGTGGATCTAGTTGCTCAACGGTTTAATGCGCCGCCGCCAGCTGGAGCTGCGTCGACGGGCCGCCTTGCGCCGACCACGGCGCCGATGCGGCCGCCGGCACGGCAAAGCCGGCCATCGCTTGCACCAGCTGCGCGGCATCCGCTTGCCAGCCGCTGAAACCGCCCTGGCTGGCGGCACCCAATGGCTGAGCGGCGCGCCAGTTCTGCGCCAGCACCGGCGCCAGGATGGCGGCTGTGCCGGCAGGCAGAGTGAGCTGGCCGGCTGGCGGCGGCGTCAGACTGGCCATCGCCTGCACCAGGTTTTGCACCTGGCTGCCCAGCAAGACCCGGCCATCGGCCATGCGGAATTCCTCGATGCGCCGCTCCGCGCTCTCGTACCAGCCGGTGACGGTGATCTTGTCGCTGGTGCCGATGGTGCTCACTTCCAGAGCCGTGCCCACCTGGCGGAACCACAGCTGCTCGGCGCTGACGCCGGCCAAAAAGGAGACCACGTCGCGGCTGCCTGCCTCGTTGGCCTCGTTGATCAAGTCGGCGCCGTCGCCGCGGGCGAAGATATAGGTGTCGTTGCCCAGCACACCGGCCAGGATGTCGTCGCCCTTGCCGCCTTGCAAGATATCGTTGCCCAGGACGCCCAGCAGGGTGTTCTTCAGTTCATTGCCGATCAACACGTCGTCGAACTTGCTGCCGACAACCGCGATGAAATTGGCCACTACATCCACGCCCGGACGCGCCGCCAGTGCCGTGCCTGCGGGGGCGAAGGCAACCGTCGCGCCAGCGCTTGCATTGACGTAATTGAGCGTGTTGCCCGCACCGCCGCCGTCGAGCACATTGCCGCCGGGGGTAGTGACGAAAAAGACGTTGTTGGTGAAGGCGCTGCCCGTCACCGTCAGGCCAGGGACGCCGAGGCGCACATTCTCGACGTTGCCGGCCACCGTATAGTTGACCGTGGTAAACACGGTGTCGCTGCCGCCATTGCCCCGTTCGACGATGAAGTCGCCACTGTGATTGACGTGATAGGTGTCGTCACCGCCCAGGCCTTCCATCAGGTCGGCGCCGGCCGTGCCCTTGATGAGGTCGGCATTTTCCGTGCCGACAAAGGTTTGCTCCGTCAACTGCGTGGGACCGTTGAAGTGCCAGGCCTGGGACAGCACGGGCGCCAGGGCGGCGGCGGTGCCTGCCGGCAGGGTCAGCTGGCCCAGCGGCGGTGGCGCCAGGGTCGCCATCGCCTGCACCAGCAGTTGCACATCGGCGCCGCGCATGACGTGGCCGGCGGCCGTGCGGAATTCCTCGATGTTCGGCGCAGCCTTGTTCCAGGCGCGGATGGTGATCTTGTCCGTCGTGCCGATGGTGCTCACTTCCAGGTCCGCGCCCACCTGGCGAAACCACAGCTGGTCGATGTTGACGCCGGCCAGGAAAGCGATGGCGTCGTAATTGGCGTCGGCGGACGCTTCGATGATGACGTCGGCGCCGTCGCCGCGCGCAAAGACATAGGTATCGTCGCCCAGGCCGCCGGTCAGCACATCGTCGCCCTTGCCGCCTTGCAAGGTATCGTTGCCGAGCCCGCCAGACAGGGTGTTGGCCAGTTCGTTGCCGATCAGCACATCGTCATAGGCACTGCCTGTCACGCTGGAAATATTGACCAGCACATCGCTGCCAGGCAAGAGCGCGCTACCGCCGACGACGGGAACGATGGTCGCCGTGGCGCCCGCCTTGGCACCCGCATAAGTGGCCGAATTATTGCTGCCGATGCCATACAACAAGTTGCCGCCAGCAACGTCGACGTGAAAGACGTTGCCGCTGCCGTTACCTGTCACACCCACGCCCGCGGCGGCCAGGTGCACCTCTTCGATGTTGGCGCCCATGGTGTAGCTGACCGTCGTGTAGACAGTGTCGCGGCCGCCGCCAGGCTGTTCGGTCACCACGTCGTAGCCATGGTTGACGTAATAAATGTCATCGCCGGCCAGGCCCGCCATCACATCGGCGCCCGCCGTGCCCTTGATGATGTCCGGATTCGCCGTGCCAGTGAAGACGCCGTTGCCGGGCTGATTCGGTCCTTCCGTGCGCCAGTTCTGCGCCAGCACGGGAGCCAGGACGGTGGCTGCGTAGATTGGCAAAGTCAGCTGGCCAGCCGGTGGCGGCTGCAGTGCGGCCATCGCCTGCACCAGGTTTTTCACGTCGCTGCCCAGCAGCACGCGGCCATCGGCCGTGCGGAATTCCTGGATGCGGGGCGCGCTGCCTGCGCTGTACCAGCCATTGATGGTGATCTTGTCGCTCGTGCCGATGGTGCTCACTTCCAGGTTCATGCCTACCTGGCGGAACCACAGCTGGTCGGCGCTGACGCCGGCCAGGAAGGAGACGACATTCTGGCTGCCCCCCTCGAGCACATCGGTGATGACGTCGGCGCCGTCGCCGCGGGCAAAGATATAGGTATCGTCCCCCTGCATGCCGGCCAGCAGATCATCGCCCTTGCCACCGCGTAAGGTATCGTTGCCGAAGCCGCCCACGAGGGCGTTCTTGAGTTCGTTGCCGGTGAAGACATCGTCGAACTTGCTGCCGCCGATGCTCATCAGGTTGACCAGGATGTCGCTGCCCGCTGGCGCCGCCAGTGGGTCATTCGCGCCCAGCAGCGTCGCCGTCACGCCTGTGCTGGAACCGATATAAGCGACCGAATTGCCCGTGCCGCCGCCATCTATCCTGTTGCCACCGGCCGTGTCGACGTGAAACACATTATTGGTATTGGCGCTGCCCGTCACGGTCAGCCCGGCGGCGGTCAGGTACACGCTCTCCACGTTCTCGGCCACCTGGTAATTGACGCTGGTATACACCTTGTCGTTGCCGCCATTGGCCAGCTCGACGATCACGTCGCCGCTGTCGTTGACGTAATACGTATCGTCGCCGGCCAGGCCTTCGAGCACGTCGGCGCCCGTGGTGCCGCTGAGCACATCGGCGTTCGGCGTGCCGGTGAAGCGCTGCAGGGCCGCGGCGGCGGCACTGTTCAGGTAGGCCTCGATGGCGGCAATGCCATCGCCTGCGGAGGCGGAAGTGTGCGATGCAAATTTTTCAGTCATGTTGCAGTTTCCTGTCGTTAAACGTCAAAACCAAGAGTGAATATGTCGGCGCAAGCCGGCATGCAAGGCAAAAGTCCCGGCCGCATCCACCTGCCGTTCAGCGTGCACATTCAACGGTCCGGCACTTTCGGCGCATGGACGGCGCGCGGTTGAGCGTCGCCTCGCATGCACGCCTTAATGACGGTCAAACGGGACAGCCACTGTTATTTGTCATGCAAATGTCACACTGAATGAAGGAAAGAGGAGGAACCTTGCCCGGTTTTTTCTGTCGCCGCTGCATCCATTGTGCGAGAATGCCCCTCCCTCCTGGATGGTGCGCATGATGACCAAACTCGCCGCAAGCATCACTGTAATGACACTCGCGCTGGCAGCTTGCAAGCCCGCAGCCACGGCACCTGCGCATGACATTCCCGCGGCCATGCGCCAGACGGCGACCACCTTGCTGCAGTCAACATTGCTGCACGCGACCTCGATTGCCGTCGTGTATCGCGGCAAGGAATTCATGCTGCATCAAGGCGAGCTGGAGACCGGCAAAGCCAATCCGCCGAACGATACAACGCTGTATGAAATCGGCTCGATCAGCAAGACTTTTGCCGGCCTGCTGCTGGCGAACGCTGTGCTCGATGGGAAGGCGGCGCTCGACGATCCCATTCAAAAATACCTGCCGGCCGCCTACCCGAACCTGCAGTCGCAGGGGCAGCCAGTGCGCTTGCGCCATTTGATCACGCACACCAGCACCATGCCGGGCATGCTGCCATTGCAGGTGAACACCATATTGAAGGATTTCACCGCACACGCCACGCCGGCAAAGCTCAATGCGGCCTACGCCAGCTACGGACAACAGCAATTCTGGCAAGACTTGCACACAGTCAGCATCTCAGGTCCGCTAGGCAAGGACTACGCCTATTCCAGCGCCGGCACCGAACTCATTGCGCACACGCTGGAAAAAATCTACGGCATGCCCTATGCAGTCCTGCTCACGCAATTCGTCGCGCGCGAAGCGGGCATGCGCGATACCAGGCTGAGAATCGCCGCCACGGATGCCGACCGGCTGGCACCCGGCTACCACAGCGACAATCCCGTCGCGACAACACCGATGCCGCAACTGCCCTGGGGGGCAGCCGGCAACCTGAAGTCCACCATGCCGGACATGGCGAAGTACCTGCGCCTGCAATTGAGCGCCCATCCCGCGGTCATCGAATCGCACCAGCCGCTGGTGCGCTTTCAGGACGACTTCAGTATTGGTTACTTCTGGAACATCGGCAGCAATAGCCAGTTGGGCACGCATTATGTACACCATGGCGGCGTGCCGCGTGCGCAAAGCTACGCCTGGGTCGTTCCCAAATACCAGCTGGGGGTCTTCATCATCACCAACCAGAGCGGCGACGCGACCGCCGGCGCCATGGAAAGCGCGCTGGCGCATATTTTCGACACGGTGGAATCCCTGGAAAGCGTGGAGTAGGCCGTCAACAATACAAATAGCGCCAGAGTTTGGCGAGATGGCGCTTATTTGCCCGGCGCGGCGCGCACGTTAGCGCTGGCCACATGCAACTGCAAGGCCGTCAGGGAAGCATCCGCCGTCATGGCACAGCGCCAAAAGTCTGATCCTGCAACTGCTGCACCAGGAAATCGATGAAGACGCGCAGGCGCGGCGGCAGGTGGCGGCTGGCTGGCCACAGCAGCCAGAAGGCAGTGCGCGCCTGCGTATGCTCGTCCAGCAGCGAGACCAGTTGCCCCGCCGCCAGCTCGCGCTGCACGGCAAATGCAGGCAGATAGGCGATGCCCTGCCCCTGCACGGCCAGGAAGACGCGCATTTCCACGCTGTTGCAGACCATGCCGGGCACCGGGTGGGTTGCCTCGTCCATCAGCGGCCACTGTTCCAGGCGGCCCGTGGCGGGAAAGCGGTAGTCGAGGCGCGCGTGTTCCAGCAGTTCGGCGCCATCAACGGGCCGGCCATGGCGCGCCAGGTAGGCGGGCGACGCCAGCAGCAGGCGCCGGAAGGTGCACAGTTTGCGCCGCATCAAGCTTGAGTCGGCCAGCTCGCCCGTGCGCACGGCCGCGTCAAAGCCGTCGCTGACGATGTTGACCATGGCGTCGGAGAAATCAAGGTCGAGTTCGATGGCGGGATAGGCTTGCATGAACGCGCCGATGGCCGGCTCGAACAGGCCGCTGTAGCGTGGCAGGCTGATGCGCAGGCGGCCGCTGGGCGCGCCGCTCGATTCGCCCAGCTCGCGCTCTGCCGCTTCCACTTCCGCCAGGATGCGCTTGCAGCGCTGCAGGAATTTCTCCCCTTCCGCCGTCAATGCCAGGTGCCGCGTGCTGCGCTGGAACAGGCGCGCACCGAGCCGCGCCTCCATGCGCGCCACGCTCTTGCCGACGGCCGACGATGACAGACCCAGCAGCCGGCCCGTGGCCGAAAAACTGCCGCTGTCGGCCACCTGCACGAACATGGCGATGCCACCCAAGCTATCCATTTGCGCTCCATTCACGACATTTTTGTCCGATATGTTGATCAGTTTAGCCCATTTTTCTTCAATGATGGGCGCGCCATACTCGCCTCTTTCTTTCATATCCGACACCCATGTCCTCTTCCTCACGTCTTTCACTCCCCCTGCAAGTGCTGGCCGCTTGCCTGACGGGCTTGCTGATTCCCCTGTGCTTCACGGGCCCGGCCGTGGCCCTGCCCGCCCTCGGCGCCGAATTGCACGGCAGCGCCGCCGCCCTGAACTGGGTCATCAATGCGTATATCCTCAGCTATGGCAGCGCCATGATGGTGGCCGGCAGCCTGACGGACGTGCTGGGACGGCGCCGCGTCTGGCTGGCGGGGCTGGCGTTGTTTTGCGTGGCGACACTGGCCATCGCCCACGCGCCATCGGTGGCTTGGATCGCCGTGCTGCGCTTCGTGCAGGGCCTGGGCGGCGCGGCCGCGTTCGCCGCCGCCATGTCCTCGCTGGCGCCCTTGTTCCACGGCGCGGCGCGCAGCCGCGTGATGAGCGTGCTGGGCACGACGTTCGGCCTGGGCCTGGCCTTCGGTCCGCTGGCGGCCGGCGCCATGCTGGCACTGGCCCGCTGGCCCGCCATCTTTTATGCCACGGCCGTGCTGGGCGCCATCGGCATGCTGCTGGTATGGGTCAGCGTGCCGGCCGATCCGGCGCGCGGCCAGGGCCGGCTGGACTGGCCCGGCGCCATCAGCTTCAGCGCCGCGCTGGGCCTGCTGACCCTGGGCATGCTGCTGGCGCCCGAACACGGCTGGCGCAACGGCGCCGTGCTGCTGTCCGTCGCCGCATCCGTGCTGCTGTTCCTCGCCTTTGTCGCCATCGAGCGCAGGACGGCGCGGCCCATGCTGGATTTGTCGCTGTTCCGCCAGCGCCGCTTTATCGCCGTGCAAGTGCTGGCCGCTTCGCCCGCCTTCCTGTTCATCGTGCTCATCGTCATGCTGCCGGGGCGCTTCATCGGCATCGACCACATGTCCGCGCTGGCGGCGGGCCGTTTGATGATCGCCCTGGCCGCGCCGCTGCTGCTCGTGCCCATGCTGGCGGCGCTGCTGTCGCGCTGGGTCAACACGGGCGCCCTGTGCGCGGCGGGACTGCTGCTGGCCGCGGCGGGCCTGGCCTGGCTGGCGCAGGTGCTGGGCCATGGAGGCACCGCGGCGCTGGCCGGCCCCCTGCTGCTGATCGGCGTGGGCATAGGCTTGCCGTGGGGCTTGATGGATGGCATGGCCTTGAGCGTGGTGGAAACGGAGCGGGCCGGCATGGCGACGGGCATCTTCAATACCGTGCGCGTCAGCGCTGACGGGGTGGCGCTGGCGCTGGCTGGCTCCTTGTTGGCCGGCCTGATCGGCGCGGGCCTGGCGCAGCAACTACCAGCCGAGCTACCCGTGCTGGCCGCGGCCAGCCGCGCCGCGCTCGGCGATATCGAGCAGGCGACACAACTGCTGGGCGGCCAGGAAGCGCTGCTGCGCGCCAGCTATGACGCCGCCTTCCGCCAGTTGCTGCTCGGCCTGGCGGTGCTGGCCGTGGCGCTGGCGGCGCTGGTGCCGTATCTGCTCAGGAAGAAAGAAAAGCGCCTGACAAAACCGTAGCGAGCGGAAGGTAGAGGTGGTCGAGAAGCGCAACCGTACTAGCGTACGGTGAGCATCGCAGGCCGCCTATACCGACGCGCAGTAGGTTTTGGACGGTGCTTTAGGCGTCCAGGCCGTAGAACACCGCAACCAGGATGGCGATATTGTTGCAGGCGCGTGCGAACGCCGTTGTCGCATAGGCAACGGCCACGCTGGGGCCGCGGTAGCGCAGGTAGACAAAGCTGAACATGGCGCCCGACCCCAGCGCGACGATGGCGTGCAACAAGCCGCCGCTGATGAAATGCACGACGGCCCACAGGATGGCGCCGATAAAAACGCTCAGTTGCCGGCTGGCGCCCAGGCGCCGGAGGATTTCCAGCGGCAGCAGCTGGCCGAGGAAGGTTTCCAGGATGGGAGAATAGATGACGACCCAGAACACCAGCAGCGGCAGCGACATTTCGCGCTTGAACTTGGACAAGCCCGTGTGCGCGCCCCAGTATTCGGGCGGCAACAGCCATTTGGTGATAAACAGGATGGCAAAGCACAGCATGCAGGTGAGCAGACCCCAGCCGAGACCGGCAAGGGCCAGCTGCAGCACGGGCGGCGCCGGTTTGTCGTCGTCCGGGCTGGATAGATCATGGCTGCTGCGCACTTGCATGAGAAGTCCTGGCGGTGATCCAGCGCTCATTGTAGCGCGGAATATGCCTGGTGGCGCACGCCGCGCTAAAGCGCCATCCGCCTCAAGCAGCCAGGCGCAGCGGTCCGTTGGCCGGCTTGGCCAGTTTGAAAATGCCCACTTCCTGTTCCAGCTGCGCCGCCTGCTGCTGCAATTCGTGCGCGGCGGCCGCAGCCTGTTCGACCAGGGCCGCGTTTTGCTGGGTTACCCTGTCCATGTCGACGATGGCGCGGTTGACTTGCTCGATGCCGGCACCCTGCTCCTGCGTGGCGTCGCTGATCTCGGCCATGATGCCCGTTACCCTGCCGATGCCGGCCACCACGTCGTGCATGGTGACGCCAGCTTGCTCGACGAGCAATGTTCCCGTGCCCACCTTGCTGACGGAATCGTCGATCAGCAGCTTGATTTCGCGCGCGGCAGCGCTTGAACGTTGCGCCAGGTTGCGCACTTCCGTGGCGACGACGGCAAAACCGCGTCCCTGTTCACCGGCGCGCGCCGCTTCCACGGCCGCGTTCAAGGCCAGGATATTCGTCTGAAAGGCGATGCTGTCGATCACGCCGATGATGTCGACGATCTTGTTCGACGAAGCATTGATCAGGCCCATGGTGTGCACCACTTCGGCCACGGCCTTGCCGCCCTGCTCCGACACCTTGGACGCTTCGCGCGCCAGGTGGTTCGCCTGCTGCGCGTTGTCCGCATTCTGGCGCACGGTGGAAATCAGCTCTTCCATCGATGAGGCCACTTCTTCCAGCGAGCCGGCCTGCTGCTCCGTGCGCTGCGACAGGTCGCGGTTGCCCGTGGCGATCTCGGTCGAGGCCGTGGCGATGCTTTCCGTGCCGTGACGCACCTTGCCGACGATGGCGGCCAGGTTGTCGCGCATGGTCTTGATCGCAAACAATAAACTGCTGTCGTCGCCGTGGCGCGTGTGCACGTCGATGGCCAACTCCCCCAGCGCGATGCGCCCGGCGATCGTGGCCGCATACGCCGGTTCGCCGCCCAGCTGGCGCAGCAGGCCGCGCGTGATGACGGTGGCGACCGCAATGCAAATGAGCACACTGAGCGCGGCCAGCACACCGATCCAGCGCAGCGACTGGCCGTAGATGGCGCGCGCGGCCACGCTGGCCTGCTCCGATTCGCGCTGCACGGATTTCAGCACCGTGTCGATGTCGGCGACGATCTGGCGCCGCAGCGGGCTGCACTCCTCGACAAGGAAAGTGCCGTACTGTTCCATCTGTCCCGCCGCGCGGAACTGGCGCGGGCGCTGCAATTCCTGCGCCATGGTCTTCAGGCCCGTGCTGACTTTCTCGAATTGCGCATCGCCGGCGAACTGCGGCGCCAGGCGCGACAGCGCTTCCAGGTACAGCGCTTTCTGGCTGTCGAGGATGGCCAGCTCTTTTTCGGCGGCAGCCTGGTCATGGAAGATATACGCGTTGCGGGCGGCCAGGCCCGTCTGATCGAGCGCTTCGCGCGCCACGTACAGCGGTTCGAGTTTTTCCAGTTGGACTTTTTCTTGCGCGTCCATGGCGCCGGAGATGGCGCCGATGCGCAGCAGCGCGAAGGCCGCCAGCACCAGCATCAGTAGTACCAGCAGCCCGAAGCCTGCGCTCAGGCGCGCGCCTATCGTCAAACGATTGAATGACATCATTGTTGTTATTGCCCTGTAATAAAGTTGATTTTTGCCGGTTCCGCTAGAACCGGCGATCTGCTGGCCGTCGTCTTGCCTTTCCCGCATGGCGCGGGATGGGTCTCTAACTGGCGTTTTTTGGGCAGTCAGCTTCTAATTTCGGGCAATGTCGGCGCGTAGGGTAATCCCCCTGCGCCAAACAACAGCACACTGAATTATAAGCGAACAGCGTTATTTATGATTTCACGCGGTCGCTTTTAATGCCTTGATGCAAGTCAAGCTGGGGCGTATCAGCCTGCGCCCGGGGCGTCGATGACGGCCATGGTGATGCGCGAGATGCAGCACAGTTTGCCGGCCTCGTCGACGATGCGGATTTCCCAGACCTGGCTGCTGCGGCCCCGGTGGATCGGCGTGGCGCGCCCCGTCACGTGGCCGCCGCGCACGCCGCGCACGTGGTTGGCGTTGATTTCCTGCCCCACGCTGACATGGCGGCGATTATCCAGGCAGGCATTCGCGGCCATGCTGCCCAGGGTTTCTGCCAGCAAGACGGAAGCGCCGCCGTGCAGCAGTTTAAAAGGCTGCATGGTGCGGTGGTCGACGGGCATGGTCGCCTCGATCCAGTCGGGGCCGAAAGCCGTGAATACGATGCCCAGATGGCGCATGGCCGTGCCCTCGCTGGCGGCGTTGAGGGTGGCCAGGTCGAGCGGTGCGTGCCAGATTTCCATTGTTGCCTCGGATAAGTAGGGAGAAAAAGCCATTGTAGGACAGCGCGCCCATATGCGCCGCTTCATCTTTCCTTCACCGTGGCCCGGGGTGGCGATGGCATTAACTGGTTATAATTGCCCCATTCTTAAAAAACGAGGTTGTGTATGAAGTGGGCCTTGCTGGGCATTTTTGTGTTTTCTGTTTTACATATTCATTTTCGGGGCAAGGTGCGCCTGCCGTTCCGCCGCCAGATCTTCGATCATTCCTCGTTCATGGCGCCGCTGAACCTGTTCATGCACACCTTTTCCAAGGTGCCGGCCACGCCATACCTTTCTGTCGATCAATTCCCGGAACTGGCGCCGCTGCAGCAGAACTGGCAAATCATCCGCGATGAAGCGCTGCGCATGCAGGAAATGAAAAAGATCAAGGCCGCTGAAAAGAACAATGACGTGGGTTTCAATTCCTTCTTTAAATATGGCTGGAAGCGTTTCTACCTGAAATGGTATGACGCGAACCACCCGTCGGCACAGCAGATGTGCCCGCAGACCTATGCGCTGCTGCAATCGATTCCCTCGATCAAGGCCGCCATGTTCGCGGAGCTGCCGCAAGGTGGCAAGCTCAACCCGCACCGCGATCCGTTCGCCGGCTCCCTGCGCTACCACCTGGGCTTGCAGACGCCGAACGACGACCGCTGCTTCATCGACGTCGATGGCGAGCGCCACAGCTGGCGCGACGGCCAGGCCGTGATGTTCGATGAAACGTATATCCACTGGGCCCGCAACGATGCCGACAGCGACCGTATCATCCTGTTCTGCGACATCGAACGCCCGATGCGCTACCGCTGGGCGCAAGGCTTGAACCGCTGGCTGGGCCGCACCCTGATGACGGCCGCCGCCTCGCCAAACGAACTGGGCGACCAGGTCGGCGGCGTGAGCAAGCTGTTCCAGATTTCCTGGACCATGGGCCAGTACCGCCGCCGCTTCAAGGCGTGGAACAAGACGGCCTACCAGATCACCCGCGTGGCGCTGGTGGTGGGCATCATCGCGCTGATCTACTTTATCTAGGCGTTACATTGCCTCTTTGACAAAACCGCCTTCGGGCGGTTTTTTTATAATGCGATGCCCCTACCAGGAGAATTTACAAAATGGCCGAACGCGACCGCAAGCACGATATCCAGATCGGCGATGAGACATGGATCGAGTTCATCAGCCTTGACGGCCGCTACGAGCAGGCGCTCGACATCGATGCCCTGCTGGCCGGATTATGGCCGCTGATCTGCCGCCTGGAAACGCATTGCGACGCCGGTTGTTGCGGCATCGACGCCTTCGATTTCACGTGCGAAAGTATCGATACGGCGCTGCTTGAGCTTGACCGCGCGCAACTCCACGCGGCCTGCTTGCAAGCCCGCGCTGCCGTGGCAGCGGCCGCCAGCGACGTATTGACGAGCAACACGATGAATCATATTGCGGATAAACGCGTGTTCCTGCAGTTGCTCGGGCATCTCGAGCGCTGCTTTGCGGGCCCTCAAAACGGCCCGCCGGCAAGCCAGCCGCGCTGACATCGGCGATAATACGGGCTCACACCACTCTTTTCTTTTATTTATGCGCGACATCATTGCCGGATTTCTACGTTTCCAGAAGGAAGTCTTTCCTGAACGCCGAGAGCTGTTCAAGAGCCTGGCCACGGGACAGACGCCCAAGGCCTTGTTCATTTCCTGCTCCGACAGCAGGATGGTGCCGGAACTGGTGACGCAGCGCGAACCTGGCGAACTGTTCGTCATCCGCAACGCGGGCAACATCGTGCCCTCGTTTGGCCCGGAACCGGGCGGCGTGAGCGCGTCCGTCGAATTTGCCGTTGCCGCCCTGAATGTGACGGACATCGTCATTTGCGGCCATTCCGATTGTGGCGCGATGAAAGCCATCGCCACCTGCACCTGCCTCGAACACATGCCTGCCGTCAAGAACTGGCTGCGGCACGCGGATGCGGCGCGCATGATCAATGAATCGATCGAACATGCCACGGAACAGGAGCGCATCGACGGCATGGTGCGGGCCAACGTGGTGGCGCAACTCAACAACATCCGCACCCACCCTTCGGTGGCGCTGGGCATCACGCAAAAACGCCTGACCCTGCATGGCTGGGTGTATGACATCGAAAATGGCTCGCTGGACGCGCTCGACGAGGCTACCGGCCAGTTTGTCCCGCTGGCGGAACATCCGGCGTCGAAGATGTAAGGTAAACGTCGGCACACCACCGTCTTCCCTTGAGCACCGCGTCGCTCCATGATTGAATTTGGGACGCAAATTGATTGTGTCCACAAATTTATTTATGGACACAATAATTCAACCAGTCCCAACCAGCGCGAAACGCGGCCCGTATCGCCAGCACAGCGATGAATTCAAGCGTGCCGCTGTGGCGCGTACTCAGGTTGATAGGGCATCCGTTTCGCTGCTTGCCCGCGATCTGAAGATCAACACCAATCAGCTGTTCAGTTGGCGCAAGCGCTTCGGCGACGAGACGCTTGCTGCTAGTGCTAGCACTGCGCCAAGTCAACTGGTGGCAGTCACAGTGCTAAACACACCGGTGGCGGCCTCATCGGCCGCCAGCGTCTCGTCCGGCATGATCGTGGTCAACTTGGGCCAGGCCCAGCTGCGTTTGGAAGACCAGATCGACGCGGCCACGCTGACGCTGTTGCTGGCACGGCGGCTGCCATGATCGGTTTGTCAGCAGGCACGAAGATATGGCTGGCCGCCAGCGTACCGACATGCGCGCCGGCATGAACGGTCTGGCGGCGAAGGCGCAGAAGGCGCTCGCCGAATATCCAACAACTCGGCGGCCGAATGGGCGCTGCGCGGCATCGCCATCGGCCGCCGCAATTACCTGTTTACCGGTGCCAACACCGGCGGCGAGCGCGCCGCTGCGATGTACTCGCTGATCGGCACAGCCAAGCTGTACGGAAAAAAATGGGCGCTAAGCCGATTCAGACCGTACCCCTGTAGTCGACGTGTCACTGTTGGCCCCACCACCAACCAGAAACATTTCCTCTTATTTCGCCGATAACATTCATAAATAAGCTATATTGCTTAGACAAATAAAATGTTGGAATTCTATGGCCGGTGAAATCATAAGGAAGGGCGACCCCACAAGCCATGGTGGCGTTGTTCTAGAAGGGTCCATGACGGACATATGCATGGGCCAGCCCATTGCTTTTTTTGGACACAAAGTCCACTGCCCCAAGTGCAAAGGTGTTTTCCCTATTGTGGAGGGCGTGCCAACAACGACCTTTTACGGGAAAGGCGTAGCCTTGGCAGGCATGAAGACCTCTTGTGGCGCAATCCTGATCGCCACCCAGTTTTCCGACACTGTGGAATATGGCAGTGGCGCTGCGCCGCGAGCAATCAGCCCTTCGACCGCAGCCATGCGCACAGCCTTTGCCGCAGCCCTCGATGGAACATTAGCCACTCCGCCGACGAGCGACGATCACGATGACCACAAATATGACCTCGCCTTCCACGTACAGGATGAATCGACTGGACAGGCGCTTACGAATACACGCTATCGCATCACCCTGGACGACGGTACTGAGCTTATCGGTACCACTGACGCTGGGGGCATGACCGAAAAAGCATGCTCGGACCATCCACAAAACGCGACGATAGAAGTACCATATTATGACCACGACAGCCCCCCTCACACCGACCACGAACACTACGCCTGCGACTGTTAGCGTAACGCCTGAGCTTAGCGGTGCTGTGTGGTGCAACCGCTTCCCAGGTAGCCGCGAAACATCAGCTCTCAAGCCCGACTTCCGGAGTAACTGTAATGCCTTTATTGCGGCAATCGAGGCGGCCGGTGGCGTCAAAAACATCGCCGCAACCTACAGGCCGCCCGAGCGCGCATATCTCATGCACTGGGCGCATAGGATTGTAAAGAACGGTTTCGATCCGACAATGGTACCGTCCATGGCCGGCGTCAACATCAAATGGGACCACCCCACACTGGAGGCTTCCGTGAGCGCGGCGCGCCAGATGTCGGCAGGGTACGGTATCGGAGGGTTGGCCGCGAACACACCGCCAGCCCTAAACACATTGCATACAAGTCGTGAGGCGATCGACATGTCAATTACCTGGACCGGCACTCTGAATATCGCCAACAAGGACGGCTCGATCACGGAGATCAACACCACGCCGCGCACGGGCATGAACTTGCAGCTCAAAGCAGTTGGGTTGACTTATGGCGTTAAAAAATACGTTGGCGGAAATGCCGATAAACCGCACTGGTCAACTACAGGACATTAATATGAAATTTTTCGCCGCCTTTCTGATCGCCGCATGTCTCCTGCCGACGGCGCACGCTGTAGTGTCCGTGCCGGCGCACTTGATTGGCTACTACTCGAATATGCGGACCGAAGGCGCTGACGATCCACATTTTGTCTCCGGATACGACATCGTGCTTTACCAACGCGTAGCGGAAACGATAGGCCATGTCGCTGTCGCCATCGGCACCTCCGAACCAGTCAGAGCCACCATCAAAGAGATGACATACGATTCGAAGAAAAAAGTGCTGACCTTCACCGCCGAGTACTCCAGCGGCCTGGCCACCAATCCTGTGAAAGGAGCGCCCGACCGCGAAGCTTTGCAAGTGCTCATCTTCAGCGGCGTCGTGCGTCCGCAGTCGATCTCGGGGAAAGTGGGCATCAAAGATTTCTACTGCGGTCCATGCAGGCCAGTGTTCAAGCGCGTGACACTCAAACGTATCATTGAAATGGGGCGCACGGGCGAATTACGGGCCATCCCGTTATAGTCGCCTGAGCACTTGGGCCGACTGGAAATGCATCAATCTGAAAAGAGATTACGTCTGGGCTTCAGAACAGCTTGGCTTAGCGTCCGATTTTTTCCATTTTCCCTCTACCCCACATCGCGCTTCAGAATCCTGGCATGAGCGCAGTTGGGGCCGGCACGTTGGCCATCGCCACGCAGAATTCAGGCGCAAGTTGCGCTTGACCTTGTCAAGGCGGGAAGGTTCAAGGTAGCGGTATTCAAGCGACATCAAGGAGAATCCCGCATGCCAAAGATCACCGTCCTGCCCCATCCCGAGCTGGCCCCCGACGGCGCCGTCATCGACGCGCCGCAGAAGACGAGTATTTGCGACGCATTGCTGCTCAACAAAATAGACATCGAACACGCTTGCGGCCAGGTCGGTGCCTGTTCCACCTGCCACGTGATCGTGGTGCAGGGTTTCGATACACTCAACGAACTGGGTGACAATGAAGAAGACATGCTCGACCAGGCCTGGGGCTTGCAGCCCCACTCGCGCCTGTCCTGCCAGGCGCGAGTGGCGCTGGAAGACCTGACGGTCGAACTGCCCCGGTACACGCTGAACCACGCCAAGGAATAGTCCCCGGCACGATTGCCCAACTGCCCTACGGGTTTACCACGTGATTTACCACATGATCACGCGCTGCTCGGGCGGCAGGTACATCGGGTCGCCCGGCTTGATGCCGAACGCTTCGTAGAAGCCGGGCTGGTTCTTCACCGTGCCCTTGGCGCGGAATTCGCCCGGCGAATGCGGGTCGCTCTTGATCTGCGCAATGGCCGCTTCGGGACGCAGTTTCGCGCGCCATTTCTGCGCAAAGCCGATGTACAGGCGCTGTTCGCCCGTCAAGCCATCGATGACCGGCGACGGCTTGCCGTTCAACGAGCGCTGGTAGGCCTTGTAGGTGATCGACAGGCCGGAATTGTCGCCGATGTTTTCACCCAGGGTCAGCTCGCCATTGATGTGGTAGCCCGGCACTGGGCTGTAGGCGCCGTATTGCTTGACGAGGCCGGCGGCCAGCGCCTTGAAGGCCGCGAGGTCTTCTGCCGTCCACCAGTTGCGCAAGCGGCCCTTGGCATCATATTGACTGCCCGAATCATCGAAGGCATGGCTGATTTCATGGCCGAAGGTGATGCCCAGCAAGCCGTAATTGACGGCATCTTCCGCCTTCACGTTGAAAAATGGCGGCTGCAAAATGGCGGCCGGGATCGTGATGGCGTTGAGCGACGGGCTGTAGCTGGCGTTGACGGTTTGCGGCGTCATCGACCATTCATCGCGGTCGACAGGCTTGCCCAGCTTGGCCAGGTTTTGCTGGCGGCTCCACGCGCGCGCGGCGCGCACGTTGGCGATCAGGTCGTTTGGCTGCGTCTGCATGCTGCTGTAGTCGCGCCAGGTATCGGGATAGGCGATCTTCGGCTTCAGGGCGGCCAGCTTGAGCTGGGCCTCCTTCTTGGTTTCCGGGCCCATCCAGTCAAGCTGCTCGATGCCATCCTTGAACGAGGCGACGAAATTGTCGAACATGGCCATCACGCGGGGCCGGGTTTCCGGCGGCAAATACATTTCCACGTAGCGCTTGCCGACGGCGTCGCTGATGGCGCCATCCGTGAAGCGCAGCGCCAGCTGCCACTGCGGTTCGCTTTGCGGCACGCCGCGCAGCACCGTGCCGTCGAAGGCGAAGCGTTCCTTGACGGTGGCGCTGTCCAGGAACGAGGCATAGCTTTCGATGATGCGCCAGTTCAGATAGCTCTTCCACGATGCCAGCGGCACGGCGGCCACGGTCTCGGCAAAGCCCGTCATGAAGCTGGGCTGGCGCACGACGGCAGAAGTAGCCTTTGGCGCGAGGCCGGCGGCCGTGAAATACGCGTTCCAGTCGAAGGCCGGCGCCAGTGCCGTAAATTTGTCGAAGTCGAGGCGGTTGTACGATTTGACGGGGTCGCGCATCTGCACGCGCGTCCATTGCACCGCCGCCAGGCGCGTTTCAATGTCGAGTATCTGCGCCGCGTGGGCGGCAGCGGCCTTGTCGCCGCTCATGGCCAGCATGGTCTCGATATGCTTGAGGTATTTGGCGCGCACGGCTTGCAGCTTGGCGTCGTCATCCTTCAGGTAGTAATCGCGGTCGGGCAAGCCCAGGCCGGACTGGCTGATGTTGACCGTGTAGCGCTCGGGGTCTTGCGCATCGGGCGCCACATAGGCGGAAAACGGCGTGGCAATGCCATTGCCTTGCAGATAGGCGAGCAGCGCCGGCAAGTCTTTCTTGTCTTTCACGGCGGCGACGCGGGCCAGCTCGGCGCGCAGCGGCTTGAAACCGGCCGCGTTGCGCGCCTTGTCGTTCATGAAGCTCGTGTACAGGTCGGCGATCTTGTGCGCCTCGCTGCCTGGCTTGCCGGGGTTTTTCAGGGTCGCGTCGATCAGGCCGCGCAACTGGCCCTGGGCGATTTCGCGCAATTCGATGTAGGTGCCCCAGACGGATTTGTCGGCCGGGATGTCCGTATTGCGGGTCCAGACGCCGTTGACGTAGCCGTAGAAATCATCCCGGGGGCTCACTGCGGGGTCCAGGGTTTTCAGGTCGATGCCGGAGACGGGCGCGCCGGCATTGGTGGCTTGGGCGTACAGCGACGGCGAAGATAAGGCGAGCAAGGCGCAGCAGGCGGCGCTGATCAGTGAACGTTTCACGAAGATTCCTTTAATTGTTTTCACTTCATGTTGGGGAACATGCTTGTCCAGGCATGAGAGGCTGGATTATAGTCCGCGTGCTTGCCGCGCAACAATGACAGTTGAATAACTACGGGAATCAGCGGCTCAGCAGATCGAGCAGGTCCACCGTCTTTTTACCCTGATTTTTCAGCAGATCCGCAAGCGAACCCGGCGTTGGCCTGCCATTGCCGGCCGCATGATTGAAATAATTAAAATCGAGCTTGATCTTGTCTTCCAGGTCGCTCGCATAATTGGCAGGATACTGCGATTGCTCCAGACGCGGCAATGTATTGAAATGCGCCAGCACCGACTTGAAGAAATTGGTCGTCTTGCCGGTGGTATTGTATTCATGCATGGCTTGCGCCACGACTTGGGTGCGCCATGCCTCTTCTTCCTGATACGCCTGCATAAAGGCGGCGCGCCGCTCGTTGATGGTAAAGGTCCCGCTGTCATCGTTCGAAATGGCGGACAATTGCTCGCGCGACAAGCCGGCAAACGGATTGGGGCCCTTCCGGTCGACATAAGCGGTGGCAGCGGCGGCCGACTTTGCCGATGCCGCGTCATTCGGTTGCGGCAGCTGTTTGGCGGCGGCCGCCTTGTGTTCCGCATCCAGCGGATACAGGATGTCGTCGGTATTGCGATTCACCCACGCACCCAGCGCCGCATGATCGAAGTTCCGGATGGTGGCGCTGGTGGCCTCCGAAGCTTTCGCCAGGCGCCCGGCCAGGGTCGAAATGACGACATCGTCCGCCACGGCGCCAGCGCCGGCCGGCGCCTGTGTGGCCTGGGCCTTGTCCGAGGATGGCTTGTCAGATGACACCTTGCTGCCTTCCGCGGCAGACAGCGCCCCGCGTTGAATTCCTGCCGTGCTGATATGCATCATTGCTCGCCCCGAGATCAGTAAAAGTTACTATTTAAGTAAATGTTACTATAGCACAATATATGTGTACGCCGGGCCAGGCGCATGCACGGGGGCGGTTCGGCTCCGGCTTTACTTCACCGGCTCGAACGTCACCGTCAAGCCATTGCCCGTGGTCCTGATCTGCGTCGGCACGAATTGCACGCCTGCGTAACGCAACTCGTCGGGTTTGAAGGTGTAGATCGGCGTTTCATGCATGAGCTGGTCCGCCACCAGGCTGGCCACCTTGGCGAACTGGCGCTGCTGCGACTCGTCCATGCCGTCGATGGTGACCTTGTCCACGCTCGCCTCGCTCAGGTACACGGCATTGCGCTGAGCGTCGAGCACGAGGCGGCCCGACATGGCCAGACTGCCGCGCCAGCTCTGGCGTATGAATGGCGGCAAGACGCTGGCGTCCACGCTGAGGGCGACTCTTTCGCGCTCGGGCTGCAAGGATAGTTGCGGGCGGGTCAGCTTGACGTCCAGCACGGACAGCACGCGCTTGTCGATGGGAAAGCGGCGCTCCAGGCCCTGCTGCATCTTGCTCAGCGACACATTCACGTCGCGCGGGCCGATCAGGGTGGAACACGCGGCCAGCACGGTACAAGCGAAGGCGGCGATCGCGGCGGTTTTCAGCAAAGGACGGATGGCGGTCAAGGTCATGGATAGTCTCGGTGGAAAGATGGCGCCATCTTACACATGCGCCCGCTTTCACGCAAAAACCGGCGCCCACCTTGCAGCGGGCGCCGGTTCTGGTGTTGGCCTTGTCAGCGTACGAACAAGGCGATCAGTATGACGATGGGCAATGGAATACCCAGCAGCAGCAAGAGGATGGAACGCATGGCAGACTCCTTGATTGTATGGGTGGCTTAAATGGTCACGTGGCGCAGCACTCTTTCATGGTCGCGCTGGCGGCCGCCAAACGTTGCCGCCAGGCTGGCCACGAAAGCGCCCAGCAGCAAGGCGACGAACATCCACAATGCCGTATGCGCGCCAGCCTTGCGGGCCGTGTCAGCCGCTTGCTGGGCACGCGCCTTGGCATCGGCGGCGGCCTTGGCGGCGCGGGCGTAGACGGCGTCGACCCGCGCTTCCGCTTCCGCCTGCGTCAGGCCCGTACGGCTGGCCACGACCTGGCCCAGATAGGCGCGGTCATCGGCGGCCAGGCTGCCCGTGGACAAGCTGGTGGCGAAGATCCTGCCGGTTTCCAAGCGCTGCTCGGCGACCGTGCCGCCCGCCTCGCCCGCACCAGCCGCCGGTGCGGCACGCAGCAGCATGTCGGAGAAATAGTCGAGCGGATTGACGTCGCCGCCCTCGCCCGCCTTGGCGCCTGCCGCCCCGGCACCGGCCGCCACAGCCGGGGACACCGCCGCCGCCACGCCGCTGCCCGCATCGATGGCGCCGCTCAGTACGGCGCGCGTGCCGCCGGCCAGCACGGCCACGGTGATCAGGGTGGCCACGGCCCAGGCCAGCAAGCCATGGGCCGTATCGCGGAAATGCACCTCATCCGTGTGAATCGAGCTCCATTTCACGCGCAGGCGGCCCGCCATGTAGCCGCCGATGCCGGAGGCGGCCAGTTGCATGAAAGCCAGCCAGGCGATGGTCGACACGCCGATGGCCGTCGCGTTGAACGACCATGGCGACACGGACGACAGGCCCAGGCCCACGCCGAGGATCAGCAGGATGAAGGACAAGGCGGCCGCAGCGGCAGCGCCCGCCAGCACGGCGCCCCAGGACACGCCCGGATTGTTCAGGTCCGACACGGACAATGGTGTAGCTTGCATGGAATACTCCCTTGGTTGTTGATTTTTTTAAGCCGTTCAGGCGGCCACGCCCGTCAATTGCTCCTTGCGCGCGGCCATTTCCTGGCCCAGCGCGTCGAGGTCGACGGCCGTCTCGCGCACCTTGGGAAACATGTCGCCCTCTTCTTCCTTGACGTGGTGCTCGATCTGCTCGGACAGCACCTTGACCTTGGCGTCGTACAGGTCGTCGGCCGGGTCCATCGCGGCAATCTGCGCGATGAGCTCCTTGGCGCTGGCGTGCTCGACGATGGCTTCATCCATCAGGTCGCCATCGTGGATGGGACGGCGCACGGCCGGATAGAAGATTTCTTCTTCCAGTTGCGTGTGCACGGTGAGTTCCTGGCAGATCTGGTCGGCCAGCTTTTTCTTGGTGGCAAATGAGCGGTCGCTCAAGCCTTCATATTGGGCAAACAAAGCCTTCACGGCTTTATGGTCCTGCATCAATAATGTGATCGCGTTCATGGCGCCTCCTTGTTGTGGATGAGGCAAGGATGCGCCATGGCGGCGCCAGCGTATGTGCGACGCCTTACACAATCTTGATTTTTAATACACTCAGCTATTAAGCTGCGACTTGATGCCGTGATGGCCCATCAGGTCGTACAGGGTGGGCCGGCTCACGCCCAGCAGCTCGGCCGCCCTGGCGATATTGCCGTCGGCCCGCGCCAGCGCGCGCACCATCACCTTGTATTCCGCCCCTTCGCGGGCCTGGCGCAGGTTCAGCGGCTCATCCGGGGCCGCCGCCTGGGCGCTGGCGGGCAAACCCAGGTCGTCTGCGGCGATCTGCGGCCCGTCACTCATGATGACGGCCCGCTTGATGCAGTTTTCCACTTCACGCACATTGCCGGGCCAGCCATAGCTTTCGATCAGCTGCAGCGCGCCGGCGCTGAAATGCAGGTTGCTGCGCCCTTCGCTGGCGCAGAACTTGTTCTTGAAATGGTGGGCCAGCAAGGCCGCATCGCCAGCCCGCTCGCGCAGCGGCGGAATGCGCAGGACGATTTCGCTGAGGCGGTAAAACAGGTCTTCGCGGAAACGCCCCTGCTCCGCCAGCACCTTTAAATCCTGGTGCGTGGCGCAAACGATGCGCACGTCGACGGCGATCTCGGCACGCCCGCCCACGCGCTCGATGACCCGTTCCTGCAGGAAGCGCAGCAGTTTCGCCTGCAGTCCCATCGGCATGTCGCCTATCTCGTCGAGAAAGAAGGTGCCGCCATGGGCCAGTTCGATCTTGCCCAGGGTTTGCCGCGCCGCGCCCGTAAAGGCCCCCCGCTCGTAGCCGAACAGCTCGCTTTCCAGCAGGTTCTCGGGAATCGCCGCGCAATTGATGGCAACAAAGCGTTGCGCATGGCGGCTCGACAGCGCGTGCAGGCCACGCGCAATCAGTTCCTTGCCGCTGCCCGAATCACCGAGCAGCATCACGCTGGCCGACGAGGGCGCCACTTTTTCCGCGTTGCGGCACAGTTTCAGCATGCCCGGATCGCGGCTGACGATGCCGGCCAAAGGGGAATCGGCCTGCGTTTGCAGCATGCGGCGGTTTTCCTGCTGCATCGCGTGCAGATAAAACGCGCGGGCGATGACGAGGCCCAGCATGTCGGCCTCGAACGGCTTCTGGTGGAAATCGTAGGCGCCCAGCGCGATGGCTTTCAAGGCATGCGCGCGCTCCTGGTTGCCCGAGAGGATGATGACTTTCGTGTCCGGCGCCAGCGCGAGGATTTGCTGCAGGGTGGCCAGGCCTTCCGTGGCACCGTCCGGGTCGGGCGGCAAGCCCAGGTCCATCGTCACGACGGCCGGCTGGTGGCGCCGTACCAGCGCCAGCGCCGCCTCGCGCTCGCCCGCCAGCAGCACCTCGTAACCGTCAAAGCTCCAGTGCAACTGCTTTTGCAGGCCGGGATCGTCTTCGATGACCAGCAGTTTTTGTTTCGCCATACGTATGCACTCCAGTCAACGGGTAGAACAGCGGAAATCTGGGGTATGACCCGGCGGGTCAGACCCCATGGCCGCATGCAGCGGCAAGATCACGCGAAACGTCGTGCCCACTTGCGGCTCGCTGCGCACTTCCAGGCTGCCGCCCACTTCGCGCAGGTATTCGCGGCTTTCGAACACGCCGATGCCCATGCCCGCCGTCTTGGTTGTGTCAAACGGTGTAAATAGACGTTCGCGGATGAATTGCTCGCTCATGCCCTGCCCCGTATCGTCGAGCTCGACGACAGCCGTGTGCTGTACGCGCCGCAAGCGCACGGCCACCTTGCCGTCGCTGGCCGTCGCTTCGATGGCGTTCTGGATCAAGTGCCCCAGCACCCGTTCCAGGCGTGCGCGGTTGGCCAGCACCGTCAGCTCGCCATCGACAATTTCCAGCCGGGGCGCCGGCGCCAGGCTGGCCTTGGCGGCAACGGCCTGGCGCAGCAAGCCGTCGAGCTGCAACGGCGCGGGCGCTTCCGGCGCTTCGCCACGCGCCAATTTCTGCAGCAGGGTCTTCATTTTTTGCACGGAATGGTCCAGGGTACCCAGCATGTCTTCCTGGAAAGCGGGATTGGCGCGGTGTTTTTCCGCATTGCTTAACAACAATGACAGCTGAAATACGAGGTTTTTGAGGTCGTGCACGATGAAAGTGGACATGCGGTTGAACGAGTCGAACTGGCGCGCCACCGTCAGGGTATCGAGAGATTCGCGGTGCGCCAGGTAGCTGGCGGCCTGGCTGCCGGCAATTTTCAGCACGTCGCGGATTTCCCAGTTCAGGCCGATGCGCGTGCGGGGCCGCGCCAGCGCGACGAAGGCGAACAGCTGGCCATGCAGCATCAAGGGCACCAGCAGCCACACGTCGGGCAGCGCCAGCAGCGCGGGCGGCAAGCGCAAGCCGCCGTACTGGCGCGGGTTTTGCTGGCAATCGGGCACGTCGATCACCCACTGCCGTGCCTCGAGGAACTGGCACAGTGGGCCAAGCGCCGGTTCGCTCCACGTGCCAGGCGGCCAGTTCCAGCTGGCGGCCGGGGCGAACTGCCCCTGTTCGCGCAATATCCACAGCGCGCCGGCGCGGCTTTCCACCAGCTGCGCCATGGCCTGTATCGTGCGTTCGCCCAGCGCCGGGCCATCTTCGGACAGCGCGCGCGTAAATCTCAGCCATTCCTCGCGGTAATCGAAGATGGCATTGTAAAAATGTTTATTGATGTACACCTTGAGCTTGGCGCGCAGGCTGCCGGAAAACAGCACCCCGGCCAGCAGCAGGACCGCACCGCCCAGGTAAGCCATCTGCATGAAGGAACCCCAGGTGCCGCCGAAATAGCGCAAATAATAGGCGCTGGCCGCCATGGCCAGCAAATAGATGGCCGAGCCCAGCAAGGCGGCCGAGCGGTACAGCATCTGGCGCGAGACGGACAAGCCCAGCGCCCAGCCCGGATTGCGCGCGGCCGAGACGGCCAGCAGCGGCGCGCACAGGGCGTCGACGATGCCGCGCGCGGCCCAGATATCGTCATTGACCGTACGAAACAGCAAAGCGTCGCTGTACAGATAAAAATCGTAGGCGAACAGGCCGCCCACGCCCAGGCACGCAAACTTGATGCCCCAGCGTTTCAACGGGGGCGTGTTGCGGTACCACTGTTCCACCAGCAACATGCCCAGCACGGCCAGCAGCAGCCGGCAGACACTGGCGATGATGCGCGCTGGCAAAGGCAGCGCCAGCCAGGATGAGGCCATCGAGAGCAGCCACGGCGCCAGCGCCGTGAGGACGATGCCCACCAGTACGAGGCGCAAACGGGGCCGCGACGGTTCGATCAGCAGCAGCAAAAACACCAGCCAGGCCAGGGTGCGCAGCAATTCGAGCGCATCGCCGGCCAGCGCGGTGCGCTGTCCCAGCAGCACCAGCACCACCGTGCCCGTCGCCCAGCCGCCCGTCGCCAGGCAGGCGACCAGCAAGGCGCGCACGTTTTGCCGCGCGCGCCAGTTGCTGATGAGCAGCAGCGCCAGCACAAAGAAAGCCAGCGACGCCAGGCCATGGCTGAGGGCCGCCGCGTCGGCCGCCGCCAGCCAGTCCGACTGCTGCCGCATCACCGGCTGCCCTTGCCAAACAGCACCACCTGCACCGTATCGAGCAGGATCAGCAAGTCGAGGAACAGGCTATTGTTTTTCACGTAATACAAATCGTATTGCAGTTTCTTGACGGCATCATCGACGGAAGCGCCATACTGGTAGCGCACTTGGGCCAGGCCTGTGATGCCCGGCTTGATGTTGTGACGAATGTTGTAGTACGGCACCTGCTCCTTCAGTTGCTCGACAAAATAGGCGCGCTCGGGACGGGGACCGACAAAACTCATCTCGCCGCGAAACACATTGAGCATCTGCGGCAATTCATCGATGCGCAGCTTGCGGATCAGCTTGCCCACGCGCGTGATGCGCGCATCGTTGTCCAACGCCCAGATGGGCTTGCCATCGCCCTCCGCATCGCAGCGCATGCTGCGAAATTTCAGCACGTTGAAGGGCAAGCCGTCGCGCCCCACCCGCTCTTGCTGGTAAAACACGGGGCCGCCGTCTTCCAGGCGGATGCACAGGGCCGTCACGAGCATCACGGGCAGCGCGGCCAGACAGATGACGCCGCTGGCGGCAAGGTCGAACAAACGCTTCGATGTGGCGCGGAAAAAACTCTGGTCAAAACCGCCGCCATAGATCAGATAGCTCGGTTGCAAGGAATCGATGCGGATCTGGCACGCTTCGCGCTCGAAAAACGTGGCCGCATCGATCACCTTGACGCCGCCCAGCGCGCATTCCAGCAATTGCTTGACGGGAAACGCGCCATTGCGCCGGTCGCTGAGGGAAACGACGATCTCATGCGCGGCATGGCGCTGGGCCATGGCCAGCAGCGATGCTTCGGCCGGCAGCAAGGCCGAGGCCGGCACACAGCGTTGTTCGCCAGCCACATCGATGCAGCCCACCACCGTGAACTGATGAAAACCGATCTTGCTCGCCGCCAGCTCCATGCATTCGCGCGCCAGCGCCCCGCCGCCCACGAGGATCAGCCGGCCTTCCATCAGCGCCGATTGCGAGGATTTGAACACCACCAGGCGCGCCAGCAGCACGCCGATGGCGCCCAAGCCGAAGATCAGCACGCTGCCGCGCCCGAAATGCAAGGAAGGGATAAAACGGATCAGGACGCTGAGCACGGCAAAACCCAGCGCGAACGACGGCAGGATGCGTAATAGCGTATTGCGGATGTCTTCGCGCGAACGGTGCTGGTACATGCCCAGCGCGCTCATGCTGAAAACGATGACCAGGGCAAAGATCGAGGACGACAAGTAGACCTCGCTCACCCGCAGCACGCGACTGCCGTCCGCCAGCCACACCAGGGATGTCAGGGTGGCCGACAGCAGCAGGATCATAATTTCCAGCAACAGCAAAATAAACGCTGTTTTCGAGACGTAATGGCTGAAGATGCGGATCATGGGGGCCTCCTGCGGCAAAGGCGGCACGCCGCGCACAAGGCGGCTTGCTGCCGGTCTTGCCATCATGGCGAACTGTTCCAGCAAGACATTGATACGCCACAAGCTACGGCCCCAGCTATCTTTCACTGGCAGAATTTATCTCAACACATTACCGATTGATGTGAAATGGACTATAGTATGCTTCCCCTGAAAAAAGATAAATGTCATGAAATTTGATGTAGCGATTGTCGGCAGTGGCCTGGCGGGTTTATCGGTTGCACTGCATTTAGCTGAGACGCGCACCGTCGCGATCATTTCCAAACGCGCGCTGCTCGATGGCGCCAGCAACTGGGCGCAAGGCGGGATCGCGGCCGTGCTGGACTCGGGCGACAGCCACCAGCAGCACATCGAAGACACCCTGATCGCCGGCGGCGGCCTGTGTGACGAGAGCGCCACGCGCTACATCGTCGAGCACGGCCGCGAAGCCATCGAATGGCTGATCGAGCAAGGCGTGCCGTTTACGCGCGACGCCTCGGCCGAGCTGGGCTTCCACCTGACCCGCGAAGGCGGACACAGCCAGCGCCGCATCATCCACGCGGCCGACGCCACCGGGCACGCCGTGCAAGTGACCCTGGAAGAAAAGGTGCGCGCCCACCCGAACATCAGCCTGTTCGAACACCATTGCGCGATCGACCTGATCACTTCCGACAAGCTGGGCATGAAGCCGACCCAGCGCAATGCGCAGCCGCATTGCCACGGCCTGTACGTGCAGGATGAGCAAACCGGCAAGGTACTCACGTTTGCCGCCGAGCACACCGTGCTGGCCACGGGCGGCGCCGGCAAGGTGTATTTATATACCACCAACCCGGACACGGCCAGCGGCGACGGCATCGCCATGGCCTGGCGCGCCGGCTGCCGCGTGTCGAACATGGAATTCATCCAGTTCCACCCCACGTGTTTGTACCACCCGTACGCGAAATCGTTTTTGATCACCGAAGCCATCCGTGGCGAAGGCGGCTTGCTGAAACTGCCGCCCGAAGCGGGCGCGGCGGCCGGTCAGCGCTTCATGCTGGCGCACGACGAGCGGGCCGAACTGGCGCCGCGCGACGTGGT
Source organism: Janthinobacterium sp. NKUCC06_STL (assembly GCF_019345455.1). Classification (NCBI taxonomy): domain Bacteria; kingdom Pseudomonadati; phylum Pseudomonadota; class Betaproteobacteria; order Burkholderiales; family Oxalobacteraceae; genus Janthinobacterium; species Janthinobacterium sp. NKUCC06_STL. The sequence goes on along the minus strand of NZ_JAHKQY010000002.1, from coordinate 314,913 downwards.
GGCGCGCGCCATCGACTTCGAGATCAAGAAACGCGGCCTCGACTACGTGCACCTGGACATCAGCCACAAGCCGGCCGAATTCCTCATCGAACACTTCCCGACCATCTACGCGCGCTGCCTGGAGCTGGGCATCGACATCACCAAGCAGCCTATCCCCATCGTGCCCGCCGCCCATTACACCTGCGGCGGCGTCGTCACGGACCTGGCGGGCCGGGCCGACTTGCCGGGCCTGTATGCAGTGGGAGAGACGGCCTGCACGGGTCTGCATGGCGCGAACCGCCTGGCGTCGAACTCTTTGCTGGAATGCATCGTCATCGGCCGCGCTTGCGCGCAAGATATCGAAAGCAAGGAAAAGCTGGGCACGCCATATCTGCCCGACTGGGATGAAAGCCGGGTCACGGATGCGGATGAAGAAGTGGTGATTTCCCACAACTGGGACGAACTGCGCCGCTTCATGTGGAATTACGTCGGCATCGTGCGCACGACCAAGCGCCTGGAGCGGGCCCAGCACCGCATCGCCCTCTTGAAGGAAGAAATCGACGAGTACTACCGCAACTTCCGCATCACGCACGACTTATTGGAACTGCGCAATCTCGTCGACGTGGCCTCGATGATCGTCAACAGCGCCCTGTCGCGCCGCGAAAGCCGTGGCCTGCACTTCAGCCGCGATTATCCGGAAACCTTGCCGAAAGCGATCGCCAGCGTACTGACGCCGCCGCATAGGTAAATAACCAACGGCCTTCTCATTCCAGCATGACGAGTTCCGAATTCCTCACCGCCGGCCGAAGTGCTTCTTTCACCGTTCGTTTGGGACCGGACGCCACTGGTTGATCTTGGCTCGTCGCCGGCGAGCGCAGTTGAAGATTTCTTGTTCCGCATATTGGATGCCGGCGCATCTCAAGTTCGTATCGGCTGACCCCGCCGTCTATCGAACGTTCTGGCGAATCGCACGCCCGTCACTTTTGACAACAGACATTGAAAACGTTAACGTTTTGTGCGGTTCAATGCACCTGGAGGAAAGTCATGGCAGGAAAATTTTTGAGTCGAGGCGCGCTAGTCCACCTTATCAAGAGTCAGGAACGAACTAACGCTATTCAAAAACGCGATGGATTAACCCAGCACCCGGTGCGAACCACGGTGTGTGGTTGCACTGACCCTGATTGCGGTGGCTGGCATACCATACTGACTGACAGAAACGTGCCAACCGCAGACGAGTGCAAGTCGATTTTGCAACACGAAAAAGCCAAAAGAAAGAGCTAGCTGCGTATGGAATCAATGACAGGGATGGCAACAAAGTGGAAGAACCAGGAGGTGCGAAGTCACAATGGCCTCCTGTGCAGCAATGGTGATCTTTACGACGTGCACGAAACCAGAATGGCCAGAGTACGTGAAAAACAGGAACTTGGCGGTTGGCTCAATGTCGCGATTCTGGCGCAAGAAGAGCTGTATGGTGGACAGTACATGGTAAAGTGCGGCGAGGCTGCGGAACACGGCTCAATCGGCGTAGTCGTTTTGGAATCGCTGCAAAATCATGAACCTGTCTGGACGTTTGTTTCGGATCAATCCAATCCATTTGATCAAATAACAATCAAGGGCGGCTTGGTTTTGGTGCTGTCAACGTCAGGCGCCGTGTTACGGTTTGCTGCGCCAATGAGGGAGGCAAGGCTTCTGCTTCCGAGTACTTCGATCCATGGTGCTAACGACGGGCGCTTGTAAACCCGGGCGTTTTTCAGCACAATAGGGCGAAAGCTGCCTCCCACAAAAGGTTCTGTTCGGCACAAGCAGCCATGCGCCATGGTCCATAACGACCTCCCCGGCTCACGATTCCGGCATCTCAAACTCAATCCCATCGTCCGTGTACGACATCTTGGCGGACGCGCCCGTACAACTACCCTGCGCCTCGTCCGCCACATAGCGGCATTCGCTTTCCAGCCCGCCATCCTCGCGCCAGTACCGGGTCCAGCCGTGGCGTTCGCCATCGACATACTCGATCAATTGACGCGGCTTGCCATTCGCATGCCAGGAACGCAACGCGCCCTCCTCGCGCCCGCCCGCGTTCCACTGTTTGTGCACGAGCAATACCCCGGCACGGCTGAAGCGCTGTTCGCTGCGCAAGACGAAGTGGCCGCTGTGGCTGCGCTTGCTGGCCACTGTGCCATCCGGGTAATATTCGACGCTGTCGCCGGCCGGCTTGTCGTCCACGTACTGCGTTGTACGCTGCACCTTGCCGTCCGGGAAGTAGCCGGTGCTCGGTCCTGACTGGATGCCGTTGTCATACTGGCTGCGGCTTTCCACCGTGCCATCGGGATAAAATAGCAGCAGCTCGCCCTCCGTCTGGCCCTTGATCTGATTCATGCGCGTGCGCAGCTTGCCGTCTATATCAAAAGACTCCACCACGCCATCGGCGCGGGCGCCGTTCACGTACTGGCTGGCCTCGTTCAGCTTGCCCGTATCGTGATAGGTCCGCTGTTCGCCTTCCTGCACGCCATTGCGCCACGTGTTGCGCATGGAAATCTGGCCCTCAGGACGATACAGGGTCTGCACACCTTCCTGCACGCCGCGGCCATCCTGCTCCACCTGCATCTCGACCTGGCCATGCGGGTAGTACATGCTGTAGTTGCCCACCAGCTTGCCGCGCAGGTAATCGGGATCGTTGACCTCGCCAATCAGCCGCTTCGGCTCGCCTTCGCGCGCGTGCACCACCTCGACTTGCCAGGTGCCGGGCGTCTTGCCTGGCGGCAGCGGGACGACCAGCGCATAGCGCGCATGCTCCTTGACTTCGCCGCGCGTCAGATTGTGATTCAGGTACAGGCGCGCCTTGCCATCGGCACAGGCTTGCGGCTCGCAGCCGCCCAGCTTGCCGACATCGGGCATGCCGAGAGCACCCACATTGCCTGGTGCAGGACAGAATTTGATACGCATCAACAAGGGCGTTTTGTCACGTATCAGCTTGGCCAATTGCTGCTTCATGGCGGCGTATTGCTGCGCGTCCAGGCCCACGGACACGGCATCCATCAGCACCTGCCTGCCGCCGCAGCCGCTGTCGCTGGCCAGGGTCAGCACATCGCCGTCGGGCGTCGCCTTGATCGCGTTGACTACTTGCCGCTGTTCGATCTCGGCGTGCGCCAGCGCCGGCCACAGCAGCGTTGCAAGCAGCATATGCTTCACAAGGCGCGCCATGCCTGCTCCTTGCGCTGCAGTTCCGGCGCTGGCGGCGCCTCGCCGCAGCCGCCCTGGGCCTTGCCGGCCACATACTGGCATTCGCTTGTCAAGCTGCCATCCTCGCGCCAGCTGCGGCTCCAGCCGTCGCGCCGGTCGTTCACGTACTCGATCTCATGCTCGGGCTTGCCGTTCTCGTACCACGAGCGCGACGTGCCCTGCTCGCGCAATTGCGCATCCCATTTCCGTTCCAGCACCAGCACGCCTTGCGGACTGTAGCGCTGGACGCTCAGCAGTCCGCCCTTGTCGCCGTACTGCTGGCGGCTCTGCACCTTGCCATCCGGATAGAATTCCAGCGCCTCGCCCGTCGGTAAATCGTTGACCTGCGTCATCCTGGCTCTCACGGCGCCATCCGGATAGTAATTCGTGCTCACGCCATTGAACTTACCGTTCTGCATTTCCGCGCGGCTGGAGATTTTTCCATCAGGGAAGTACGTGAGCATCTCGCCTTCCATCTTTCCACCGCGCAGCACATAGCTGGTGCTCAGCTTGCCATTTTCATCAAACTTCTGCACGGGACCGTCGACACGCTTGCCGTCGCGGTACACGCTGGCCTCGCGCAACTTGCCCGTGGGGTGATATTGCTGGTGCGTGCCTTCCGGCAAGCCATGGCGCCAGCTGCCACGCGCATCCAGGGTGCCATCGGGGTAATAAAGACTGGTGACGCCCTCCTGCCGGCCCTGCCCGTCCTGCGCCACCTGTTTCTCGATCTTGCCGTTCGGGTAATATGTAACAAAGCCGCCCACCATATCGCCGGAGGCATAATCGGCCTTGTTGACATGGCCCGACAGGCGCAGTTTGTGCCCGGCCACACTATAAATGTCCACCTTCCACGTGCCAGGCAGTTTGCCTTTCGGCAAGGGAAACAGCAGCACATTCGGTGCGTTTTCCTGCTCGGTGGGGTAGAAACGTTCGTGCAGGTACAGCCGTGCCTTGTCATCGGCGCAAGTGCTGGGAGTGCAGGCGGCGATATCGCGCACGATGGGTGCGCCCCCACTTTCCGGGCATTTTTTCAGGGTGATGAGCATGGGCGTCTTGTCGCGGATACGCCGGGCCAGCTCGACTTTCAGCGCTTCGTACTTCGCCTCGTCCAGCCTGACCGAGTACGCATCCATGCGCACTTGCCGGCCGCCGCAAGCAGTCGTGCCCGCAACAGTGAACTCATCGCCGCCGTCGCGATCTGGTTGGGCCGCCATGGCTGTCACCACCAGGCGCTGCACGATTTCCGCCTGCGCCATGCCGGAGGTCAGCAAGGAGGCGCCCAGTAAGGCGCATATTGTCTTGATTTTCATGGTATCCCTTTAATTTTCCGCCGTGACGGCCACGCCACCCGGCACAAAGCTGACCCGGCCATCGCGGTAGCGCACCAGCACCACCACCTTGGCATCCTGCAATTGACCGTGCTGCACGGCCGGCAAGTAGGTCCAGCGCTTGAGGCTATTGAGCAGCACCTTGTTGAGCATCGGCTCCATCGGCAACTCGGCCGCCGCATAGGTCAGGGTGCCGTCGGCCGCGATGGTCAGGGTCAGGCGGTTTTCACCCCTTGCGTGCTTTTCGTCCAGCACGCCATACGCAACCGTCGTCATCGTCTCGCGCTGTACACTGCCGACCTGGTCCCGCAAGGGCGGCAAGGCCTTCAGCCTGGCTGCCAGCAGCGCGCCCTCGGCCAGCACCTTGTCCCAGCGTTTCTGGTAAGTGCCCGGCTGCGCCAGACGCAGCACCTTGGCGTTCAGATCCATGCGCTGCGTCATGCGCGCCACGCCATTGTCGGACGGCTGACCCGGCTCGGCCGGCAAGGCATGCTCCACGGCGTAGCGGTAAGCCGTCAGTTGCGCCAGCGCCACCAGGTTCACCGCATCGGCCTCGTCGCCACCGCGCAGCTGCGCCGCGGCCGCGATGCCGAGCCAGGCCGTGCCATCGGTCGGGTGCGCCCACACGGCTTGCTCGAAGTACTGGCGCGCCGCCTGCGGTTCGTTCAGGCTCAGATGCATGCGGCCCATGGCCGCCGCCACCAGATGGTCGCGCGGGTTCGCTTGCAGCAGGTCAAGATAGGTCGCGACCAGCCCCGGCTGATAGCCGGGCACCCAGCCCAGGCCCTCCAGCAACGAGGCGCGCAGCTGCGCCTGCGTGCGGTCAACGCCGTAGCCGGACGCCTTTTCCTGGCCGGAACGGTACAACAGCTGCAAGCCTCTTGTGACGGCGTCATCGTCGCCCTTGCTGATCGCTTGCGACAGGCTGCGCAAGGCCTTGCGCGCATCGGACGGCTGGAAACCGGCCGCCTTGCGCGTGCGCCAGCGAAACACTTCCAGGCCAGCCGCCTGGTCCGCTTGCGCCTGCAGGCTGGCCTTGGCCTTGGCTTCATCGGGCGACGAGGTCCAGGCCGTAAAGCCGATCAGGAACAGCACGATCAGCAGCACCACCACGGCCCAGCCCTTGCCGGAAATGCCGACCGCATTGGCCTGCCCACCGCCTGCAGGCAGCCGGACGGGCATCTGCCCCGGCGCCGTATGATGCGCGCCGCGCGTACTGCGCTGCTGCGGCAACGATTGCTGTTGCAACTGCATCTGCTGCGCCTGCACCGAGGCTTGCGCGGCCGCACCGATGACCTTGTCGCGCGCGCACGCCGCGCAACCCTGGCCCGCGAAATGCTGGTGTTCGGGATTCACGGCGCAAATGACCAACTTGCCGCCGCTGCGCTGCGCATAGCCGCGCAGCAGCTGCGCCCAGTCGGCCGCCGATGGCCGCTGCGGTTTGGGGGATGGCGAAAATGCGCGGTCGAACATGGCGCGCAGCTCGGGTGGCATCAGCGCGTGGCCGCTGGTGGCGTTCGGCGCCAGCTGCTTGTGGCGTTTTATCCCATACGCATAGCAGCCGTCGCGGATGCGCCCGGGAATATCGGTCGCCACTTGCGCATTGCCGGGCCGCCCGCTGTACGGGTGGATGCCGAAGTTGAGCAACTGGAAGATGACGACGGCCAGCGCAAAACGGTCTTGCGCCATTTCCGTGCCCGCCGGCATGCCCTTGCGCTGGAATTCCGGCGCCAGATAGTCGGCCGTGAATTGCTCGGCAGGAAACCGCTCGGCATGGCCCTGGATGCTGAAGCCGTCGCAATCGAGCATGGCGATGTACAGCGAATCGCGGTAGAAACGCAGATTCACGGGTTTCAGATCGACTACATAATGCTGCTGCTGGTGCAGCGCATCGATGACGGCGGCCAGGTTGGCGGCCAGGGTCAGCTTGGGACCGAGTCCCGTGGGCAAGCCTGCCGCACGCGCTTGCCGCTCCTGCATGATCTGCTCCAGCTCGGCCGTCTGCGCCATGTCCAGCAAGGGCATGACGAAACCGGCGAAGCCGCCCTGGCCGTCGAACACGGCCGCTTGCGGCCAGGCGATCTGCACGTAGCGCTTGCCGTTTTCCAACTGGTCCGGCAGCTCGGGCGACAATTCCAGCATCGCTTCGAGCTTGCGCCGGTTGGCGGCCCGGTCAAGGTGCGGGTGGTACAGCTTGGCGACTTGCGCCGGCGCGCCCGGCAGCAGATACACGCTGCCCGCGCCGCCGCTTTTAATCAGTTTGCCCAGCACCAGCGTACGGACTTTGTCGAGCCAGATTTTTCCACCCGGACTCAGCCCCGGTGTCACACCCTGCTTCCGGCTCATGCGCGCAAGGCCAGCAGCAGGGTCTTGTCGTCGCCCGTGATCTGGTGCGTGCGCGGGTCGGCCAGGGTGGATGCCAGTGCTTCGTTGCCCAACTCGACGCTGTCGACCGTGCGCAGATAGCCTTGCACGGCATCCATGAAGGGTGCGTACAGCGCCGCATTGTTCTTGCTCATGGCAAAGGGCATGCAGCCATCGGACATCAGCACCACGCCGCGCACGGACTGGGGAATCGGCAACAGGCGCAGCTGCTCGCGCCAGCGCTCGCCGCTGATAAAGTAGGTTTCGTTGGCGTATTCGCCGTTGGCGGGCAGCGAGATCAGTTCGCCCCCATCGCCCAGCTGCGCCACGCCCAGGCCATCGCCCAGGTGGAAGAAGAAGCCGGTATCTTGCCCCATGACCACACCGACCACCGTGGCGGCGTAGTCGTCCAGGGTAGCGTCGGCGGCGCGGGCAATGTCGTCGAGCGCGGCGCGGATCTGCGCCAGGGTGCCGGCCAGCGCGCCGTCATGCAAATCCTGCACGGTGGCGCCCTGCTCCAGCCGGCCGGCCAGCGCCTGCACGGTGTGCGCGGCAACAAACTGCGCGCCCTGCTCGCTGAGCCTGGCCGAACCGGCGCCATCGCAGACGATGGCCACCAGCACGTCGCCCACGACGGCGTGCGCGTGCGCATCCTGGCAAGGGATGGCTTTATCCAGGTGGGCCTTGCCCGTGACGGAGGCGCCAAACACGCGCCAGGTATTCTGTACCGCGGCCATGGATCAGGTGCTTACGACGGACCAGCCGTCCGTCGAGGCCAGCTGCGCCTGCGCGCCGGGACGAGATTGCGACACCACCTGCATGCTGGCGCTCAGCCACAGGAACAGTTCGCGGAACTGCAAGCCCTTCAGCTGCTTCACGCCCCGCTCGCCACGGCTGGAAAACTGCCCCAGGGTATCGATATTCGCGTTGTCGCCCACGGCGATGGGGAAGATCGCCACTTTATTGGCTTGCTCGGCCGCGCGCGCCTGCTCGGCGCCGTGCTGCCAGCGGTCCGTCGGCTCACCGTCCGACATCAAAAACAGCCACGGCCGCGTGTACGCCACGCCTGCCTGGCGGAAACGCTGTTTTTCCTGCTCGATCTCGGCCAGCGCCAGTTCGACGGCCGCGCCGGTCGGCGTGGTGCCGTTCGCTTCCAACTGGGGCGCCGTGAAATCCATGGCGTCGCACCAGTTGCTGGCCATCACGGCTTCATCGTGCGCGCCATATTGAATCACGAGGATGCGCACGCGCTTGGCGGCGATCACGTCGGACTTGAGTTCCTGTTCCAGCAAGGCCAGGCCTTCGTTGAGCAGCGAGACGGGTTCGCCGGCCATGCTGCCGGAGCAGTCCAGCACGAGCACCAGCGGTGTGCGTTGTTCGGTATTGTCGACCAGGGCGACGTCGGGGATCATTATGGAAGTCATGTAATTTTGATAGAGTTGCGAAATAGCTTAGGGCCGAAGCTTACCCTATGGATATGTTTTCCATGCGTCCGATTGCATCGGCTTTCACCATGCGGTATCAAACACCTGATAAAACCTCTAGCTTGCAATGAAAATAACAAGCTCGTACACTGCGCCATTCTGCCCCGACTCTGGCGGCCATCCATTTACTGACGTTTTGGAAAGAAAGTAATGCAACAGCACCCTGAAATGGACTATGTCGGCTTTTGGCCGCGCGTTGGCGCGACGTTGATCGACACCTTGCTCTTGCTGATTTTCATCATACCGATGTTGATAGCCATCTATGGCGAAAGCTACTTTTTGACCGATTCCTTTTTCCGTGGCCCGGCCCACTTCATGATTTCATGTGTCATGCCGCCACTGATTCAACTGGCGTTTTGGATTGCCCTGTCTACAACGCCTGGCAAGATGGCCATCGGCGCGATCATCGTCGATGCGGAGACGGGCGGTAAACCGTCTGCCAGCCAGTGTGTCAAACGCTGCCTCAGTGCTTACCTGTCGGCGCTACCGTTTTACCTGGGATTTCTTTGGGTCGCCAGGGACCCGCGCAAGCAGGGATGGCACGACAAGATCGCTGGTACGGCTGTGATACGGCGCAAGACCACGGCAGTGCCGGCCGCCCTGCAATAAGCAATCTGGATGATGATACCGATCGCCAGCCTGGAAGAACTTGAAGAATTCCTTGGAGAAAAGCTGGACCAGTTCGCTTCTGGGCCGCCAATCGCGCATCCAGGGCTGCGCCTGTCGCAGGTGTGCAAGCAGGTGGTGCTGGATATCCGCAACGGCAACGCCACTGCCGTGCGCGTCGCCTGTCGGGTAATCACAGAAGACCCTGGCATGCCCTTCGGGAAGCTGATCAAGAGTGCTTTCGCCAGGGCGCTAAGGCAAAGTGCCGATCTCCTGTCCGAGGTGCAACGGCGTGGCTTGACAGCGAAAACCGTTGCGTTGCTGGAACTCGAATTCTGTCCGCGAGAAACAGAAGATTATTGCAAGTTAATCAAAAAATTTGACCCTGCCGAGCTGCTCGCCCGGCTCGATAACGTGCGGGCCACGGATGCGAAATCGCGCATGCTCCTGCAAAGCCTGATGGCCGACGGAGCGCGGCGGACAGCCGCAAGCTAGCGGCACTATTCCCAGATGATTTCCAGGGGCACGCCCGGCTCCATCTCCGCTTCCTTGCCGGAAAGCGGATATTTTCGATGCCCCAGCGAGTATTTGGTCACGAAGACCTTGTAGCCGCCATCGTGAAGAAAATGCACGACGAAGCGGCCAGCATCGGCGGGAGCATACGGAGGAACCGCCACCGTTTGCTCCACGCGGACATCCTCGCCGTTTTTTACCGTATGCATGGCGACGGCCGCCGTCATCCCAGGCTTCCATCGCGCCGGTATCGAAAGACAGCAAGTCTCTCCCCCTCCGCCCTCGCCGGGAGCAAGATACCCGGCCTCCGCCGACGAGCCATCGGCCAGTGTCACGGTATAACTGCCGACGCCGTACTCGCCATGGTTGTAGGCCGTCAGGCTCACGGTGATTTGTCGTTCACTCCTCGCACAGCCGGTATTCATAAGCGACAAGACCATGCACACGAAACAGGCGGCATAGCTATTTTTCGAGAAAAATATCATTTGGTCCTCACAGGGAACCGCATGTGCATGACCCTTCTGCCGTGCAGCGTCTTCAGCCCCAGATAATTTCAATCGGAACGCCCCGCTCCAGTTGCGCCTCTTTCCCTGACAGCGGGTATTTTCGATGGCCGAGCAGGTAGCGGGTGACGAACACCTTGTATTTGCCATTGCTCAGAAAATGCACGATGAACATTCCCGCATCGTCAGCCGTGTACTTGGGCACTGGCACGGTTTGTTCCACGCGGATGTCCTTGCCATTCTTGATGGTGTGCATGACGATAGTCGCCGTCATTCCCACTTGCCACACGCGGGGAAGGGAAAGGCAGCAAGTATGTCCGCCGCCACCCTGGCCAGCATCCAGATAGCCCGCCCCCGCGCTGGCGCCATTCTGCAAGGTCACCTCATAACTTCCCACCCCGTGATCGGTATGGTTGTAGGCGCTTATATTTACGATCAACTCCTTGCTTTCCTTGCCGGTTGCCGCATGTGAAACCGCCATGCAAAGCCACAGGAAACCGATCAGCGCCGGCTTCATCGACCTAAGATTTTTTAGCATAAGATACCCTCAGCAATCACAAATGATGACACCGTCAATTCTGCAATGTTGTTACGGCTCGACGAATTATTATTTTGCCGCATACGCCTCCCACAACGGCGGCCCCGCCTCCCAGACGGTATTCGGCAAGGCGTGCAAGGCATCGTAAAAGGCGTCCACCGAGGCGGGCGGATTTTTCATCAGGGCCACGAACTGCGGCTGCTCCATCGCCTTGCCCGACGTGTACAGCGCCAGCACCACGTATTGCGACTGCCGGTCGAGGTCGTCGATTCCCGCATCGAGCGCGCGCTGCTGGTATTTGGCGACGAAGGCATTGAGTATGCGCGGCGGCGTGTCATTCGTTTCATCGGTGATCACGCGCCGCAGATGACTGACCAGGTTGGCCGTATCGGCAGGCTTGACCTTGCCCTGCCGCGCTCCGCTGGACGCTGACGGCACTTTGTCGGCAGCCTGCGCCACGGCGCTGCCGCCCATAAACGCCAGCGTCAGGCACAGTGCCAGCGCCGGGAACGCCGTCAGGTAATGCTTGCTTGGTTGCATACAAACTTTCGCTAAGTGAATGGCATGCGACTCCCGCCCATGCCCCAGGGTTTATATTTTTAACAATTTTTTATTGTATCGGGGAATTTTTAATCCGGGAGCACGATTGCATCGGCAGCGCCGCATTGCGGTGGTGCAGCGTTTGTACTATCTTGATAGTTGCCCAGGACAGATGGCAGCGACCAGCCCCTCCTCACGAAGGCGGGGCGGATCGCCGCGCAAGACCGCCCTTACCCAGTTCCGCACCTGCACGCCTGCGGCACACTGATGTCATCAGGATTGGGGACTAGCATGATCACAGGGACAGTCACGGCGGATGTGGGCAAGCTGATCGGCGCCATGTACGAATCGGCCTGCGGCACAGGCGACTGGCCGCAGCTCGACAGCGCCGGCCTGAACGGCCAGCAATGGCAGGAACTCCTGCCGCATCTGCAACGCGCTCTGTGCCTGCAGCAGCGCCTGCGCGAGGCGCGGCTGGCCAGCCACTGCGCGCAGGCGGCGCTCGACGCCATGGGCGCCGCCGTGCTGGTGCTCGACGCCAGCCTCGCGCTGCGCTTCGCCACCCCCGCCGGACACGCGCTGCATGCGGCGCAACTGGAACACGCCGCGCCGCCCGCCCTGGTGCGCGCCGTGCGACTGGTGATCGCCAGCGCCGGTGGCGCGGCGCAATGCCAGTCGCTGCGTCTGGCGCGCAAGCAGCAAGCGCCGCTGGCCGTGACCATCAGCCCGCTTGCCGATTGCCAGCCCACCTGCGCACTGCTGATCGCGCGCGACCCCACAAAAACGTGCACGTCCGTTCCTGCCTTGCGCCAGCTGTTTGACTTGACGCAAGCCGAGGCGCAAGTGGGCAAGGCGCTGGCGCAAGGGGCCACCATCGAGGAAATCGCCGCGCAGGGCGGCATCAGCGTCAACACCGTCAAGACGCATCTGCACCACACCTATTTGAAGACGGATACGCGGCGCCAGGGCGAGCTGATCGCCCTGATCCACGGCGCGACGGCGCACCTGGCCATCGTCGATGCATGAGGCCGTGTCATCCGATCGGATGATGCGCGGTGCATCTTGCCTGCCTACACTGGCAACACCGGTCGCCCGCGCCTTGCCAGAGTGACAGCAAGGCACGCGGACCAGCCGGTGTGGTTCCCTGTCACCTATAACAACATCGCCGCGCCGGCAGCGGCCGGCACCAAAGTTCAAGGATGGGTAAAAAAATGAAAACATGGATCTTGGCCGGCACCCTGGGCGTCTGCGCCCTGCTGGCAAATGCGCAAACGCTCCCCGACAGCCAGACCGTCGTCATTCCAGGCGGGCGCCTGCAGACGATCGAATTGCCGGTACACAAGCATTTCATGAGTGCGGAAAGGTTTGCTCCGTTCCGCGGCGGCTATGAGCTGTCGAACGGGCAAGTGCTGTACCTGCGCAATGCGGGCAACATCGGCGCCATGATGTATGCGCGCATCGACGACCAGGAAGAACACCGCATCATCGCCAGCGGCAGCAACAGCTTTGTGGCGCTCGACCAGCAACTGGCCATGCGCATCGACTTGCGCGACGACGGCAGCGTGGGCGGCGAAGTGCTGATGCAGGTACCGGCCGAAAAACTGGCCAGCGGCGCCATCGTGCCGGCCCACGTGCAAAGCATGAGCCTGGCATCGCGCTAAGGCGGCAGCGCATTCCACATGGGGTGGCAGCCATGAGCAAACAGTATTCTGTCCAGCAGCAAAACGCGCTGACCCAGGCCGCCATCAAGCAGACGGCGGCCTGGGACGACATCAGCACCGGCTACGACCGGCCGCACACAAGCGCGGCACGGGCGTCGGCTATGGGGTTGTGCAAGAAAGTGCTGCAGGAATTGAATCGCGGCGCGTCCTGGCGGAACGGCTGCATTCGCATGCTATGATCGCCGTCCAGTTCATGAGACAAATGGCAACGGCACATGCGGCAATCACCCGGCAACAACCCGATCTCGACGCTGCTGCGCGGCATCCTGCGCCTGCTGGCCTGGCCCTTGCTGGCCCTCGTCAGCGCCGCCTGCACCAGCACCACGCGCCATCCTGCCAGCGAGCCCACGCAAGTCATCCTGCGCTTTACCTATGATGACGGCAAGCCGATGCGGCATGACAATTACCTGGCCCAGGCGCGCCAGCAAACGTATATCAAGCACTGCAGCAAGATAGGCAGCACCACTGTCTGCGACGTCGGCTCGGATCCACTCTTCATGGGCGGCGACGCCCCGCTGGACGCCAACGGCGAAGTGCGCGTCACCCTGCACTCGACCGGCCCCATCGGCAACAATCCGACCAGTCTGTGCATCAAGGGCAAAGGCTACGTCTTTGATTCCGGCGACTGGAGACGCGGTCCGTTTCACCATGGCCAGGTGATCGAGATCCGCTACAGGATCAGCGAAGTGCAAATGACGTGCCCCTGGTCGTCGGGCACGCCGCCGTGGTGGGACAAAAACTAAATTAGCCAGCCGGGGCCGGCTGGCTTAACAGTTACTGCAGCTCGAACTCCGCAGGAGTCAAGCCCAGCTCGCGCGCGATCTTGCTGGCCACGCGCTGCTCGTTGGCGTCGAAATTGCCGTCCGACGAAGCGACGGCGATAATCATGCGCACCAGCAAGCGCGACGCCTCCACATTCGACTTCATCTTGCCCAGCGCCTGATACGCCTTGGCTTCGCCGATATCCTTGTCGAACTCCAGCTGACCGACATATTCCTGGAACGCCTTGATCACGTCCGTGGTGGTAAACACGGACAGCGCATCATTGCTTTCAATGAATTTGACCATCTTCTGCTTCTCTTCCGCACTGACGCTGCCGTCCGCCATGGCGATCAGGGCCGAGCCAGCCATCGCTGCGTTCAGGAAATCCTTGTTCTTGTACTTCAGTGCCTCGGTTTTCAGTTCGCTGGCTTTGGTCTTTAGTTTGGACAGAAAGGAATCGAAACTCATGGGGCTTCTCCTGGTTGGTTCGAATGAGGCAGCGCTACAGGCTACCATTACCACCCAGATGAGGGCGCGTGGATGGAATGCAAGCGGCGGGAACAAATCTTGCCTCCAATGAAAGCATAGCCAAACCCAGAGCAAGGGCCGGGGTCAGACCCTTAGGGTCTGACCCCAGTTTCTGCCTTTGGGGTGAAAAACCGCCAACTGCATACAAACGCCCAAAACACCACGAAACCCAATTAATAAGAAAATTATCTTATTTGCAGTTGAAAAATAAGTAACTCCATGGCAGCATGGAATTACTTTTTCTTTACTGCAAGGTTGTGATGGACAAGCAATTGCTGTTGATTTGCGCACTGACGTTCATCATCCACATTATCGGCACCCTCGCCTACTCCGTGCGCATCGCCGGCATCCGCACGCGGCGCATCGCCGTGTCGCTGGCCCTGTTCAGCATCCTGATGCTGCTGTCGCGCACTTCGAACTCATTCCTGGGCCCCTTCCTCGCCAAGCGCGTGGAAACGGGCATCGACCAGCATGTTGCCGCCAGCACCTTATTAGTCGACTTCCGCTGGCTGCTATTCTCCGCCAGCCTGGCAACCATCCTCGGCGCGATCCTGATCCCCACCTTCCAGCGCGCCTTCTGCCGCGCCGTCGAGCACTTCCAGGTACACAGGTCGGTACCGAAACTGCTGCTGCACGCCGTCTTCAAGGGCGGCCTGTCCTACCTCAAGACTTCCGCCAGTCTGTCCAAGCCCGCCAACGTCACGGGCCTGCGCCAACAATCCGGCGTATCGATTTCCATGACAGCCATGAACGTCATCGCCACGGCACTGTGGACGGTCGGTGTCTTCGCGGCGCTGTACGCAGGCGTGCTGGACCCCAGCGTGAGAGTCACCTCCAGCACGCTTTCATCGATCATCAACGGCGGCGCCACCATCATGATGGCCGTCTTCATCGACCCGCACATGTCGGGCATGACGGATGACGTCATCGAAGGCAAGATCGAAGAATCCCAGTTCCGGCGGGCGGTGGTGTGGCTGGTGGGGAGCCGATTGGCGGGAACGCTGATTGCGCAGTTTTTGCTGGTGCCGTCGGCGGTGGTGATTGTGGGGGTGGCGAAGGGGTTGTGATTTTCACCGAAAACTGAAGGAGTGATTTGCTGAATCAAGAAAAAAAAACCTTAATTTCCTGATCTATTTGAGGATGAACCCGTCGATGTTTCTCCGGGAAAATCCCCAATAGGCTATTTCCATTTAGTTGATGCTCAAAAATGGGATCTTGTTTCCGTTTTTTTGCAGTCATGGCATTGGACAGTGACATTCGAAGTATCCCCTTGGGATGTCTGCCGATACCAGCTATGGCTTTCAGATCCAGTTTTTTCATCGCCACACTGAACACATTTTTCGATAATTTGACAGCGGCCATTTTTACCGACACGCTCATACTCAGCGTGTACAACTTTTCTCATCTGGTGATCGCAATGATCACATTTCTGCACTTTTGTACACTTATTGTCGCTGTCGTAATCACGATCAGCATTCTCCCAGCTCAATGGATACTTATGCTTGCTGGCTTTAATTGTTTCGTTACAATCTGGACAAACGTTTTCAAAGTAGCACAACGGCTTTCCTTCAACATTTTTTCCTGTTCCGCTATGAATTCCCAGTCCACACTTTGCCTTCATTGCGGTTTTTTTAATTGAATCCCATATTCCCATTCTACTTCTCCTATTTATATTAAAAATTTAATTAGCAACGAATTTCAATAAACTCTCGAGATAGGCATTCCATCCCATAAAAACCCGACATGTCTAGCACGATAACCAGCCACATAAACCGGAGCTATATCTTTGCAAATCTTACGAAAAATCAGAATTTTTTAAAAACAACTATCTAAAAATTCGACCCAGAAAAATAATATGGCGAATAAGTAAGAATACTAGCATAATTACAAAAAAATTTCCATATGGCAATGCACACTTAATGATCATACGTTTATTGCTCAACCATCTGCAGAGCACGCTATCGCAACGCTCAGTCACGTGAAAATTTTGATGCTATATCTTATAGCTACATTCAAAATAAGTTTCGTGCAATTACTAAACTAAAAATAAAAAAGCCGCTGTCTCCTGACAGCGGCTTTCTCATTCCTACCCAGCCACAGCGTCTTGAACCAAGACGCTGCTCCGTAAATAGCTAAGTAAATTACCCCACAAACTTCCGCGCATTCCTGAACATGCGCATCCACGGCGAATCCTCGCCCCACGCTTCAGGGTGGTAGGACTGTTGAACGCTGCGGAACACGCGCTCCGCGTGCGGCATCAGCACGGTGAAGCGGCCATCTGGCGTAGTCACGGAGGTGATGCCTTCCGGCGAGCCGTTCGGGTTGTATGGATACGCTTCGGTGGCGGCACCCTTGTTGTCGACGAAGCGCATGGCTTTGCTGACCTGGGTGATGTCGCCCGTTTGCGAGAAGTCGGCGTAGCCTTCGCCGTGGGCGATGGCGATGCCGGCTTGGGTGCCGGCCATGCCGTTGAAGAAGATCGATGGGGAATCCATCACTTCGACCATGGCAAAGCGGCCTTCGAATTTCTCCGACTTGTTGCGCGTGAATTTAGGCCAGGCGTGGGCGCCGGGGATGATGGATTTCAGGTTGCTCATCATCTGGCAGCCGTTGCAGATACCCAAACCGAAGCTGTCCGTGCGGTTGAAGAAGCGCGCGAACTGTTCCGCCAGGCTGGCGTTGAACAGGATCGTTTTCGCCCAGCCTTCGCCCGCGCCCAGCACGTCGCCGTACGAGAAGCCGCCCACGGCGATGACGCCCTGGAAGTCGTCCAGTTTGACGCGGCCGGCGATCAGGTCACTCATGTGCACGTCGACAGCCGTGAAACCTGCCTGGTGCATGACGTAAGCCGTCTCGATGTGCGAGTTGACGCCCTGCTCGCGCAGGATGGCGACACGCGGACGCACGCCGGTGGCGATGAATGGCGCGGCGATGTTCTCGTTCTGGTCGAACGTGACGATGGGCGACATGCCCGGATCTTGCACGTCCAGCAGGCGGTCGTATTCGGCGTCGGCGCAAGCTGGATTGTCGCGCAGGCGGGCGATGCGCCAGCTTGTTTCGCTCCACAGGCGGTGCAGTTCAGCGCGTGGCTGGGTGTAAATCAGCTTGGCGTCGCGCGTGAATTCGATCACGTCGCGGTCGTTCAATTTGCCGATGATATGGCTGCAGGCGCCCAAATTAAACGTGCGCAGCACGTCCATGACGAGCGACTTTTCTTCCGCGCGCACCTGGATCACGGCGCCCAGCTCTTCGCTGAACAAGGCGCGCAGGGTCAGTTCGTTGCGGCGTTCCGCGACCTGGCCCGTCCAGTTCTTGGCGTCGCCCCAGTCGCTCGAGTGCTCGCCTTCCATGGTCAGCATGTCCAGGTTGACGGACATGCCCGTGTGGCCGGCGAAGGCCATTTCCGTCAGGGTGGCGTACAGGCCGCCGTCCGAACGGTCATGGTAGGCCAGCAGCTTGTCGTCGCTGTTCAATTTCTGGATGGCGGCGAAGAAGCCTTTCAGGTCTTCCGCGCTGTCGACGTCCGGCGTTTCATTGCCCAACTGCCCCATGACTTGCGCCAGGGCGGAAGCGCCCAGACGGTTTTTGCCGCGACCCAGGTCGATCAAGATCAATGACGTGTCGCCCTTGTCCGTTTTCAGCTGCGGCGTGAGCGACTTGCGCACGTCCGCCACTGGCGCGAACGAGGAGACGATCAGCGACACCGGCGACGTGACGGATTTCGCCGCGCCCGTGCTGTCGTCTTTCCACGTCGTGCGCATCGACAGCGAATCCTTGCCGACGGGGATGCTGATGCCCAGCGCCGGGCACAGGTCCATGCCGACGGCTTTGACCGTGTCGTACAGAGCCGCGTCCTGGCCAGGCTGGCCGCAGGCGGCCATCCAGTTGGCGGACAATTTGATGTCGGAGATGTCGCTGATTGCTGCGGCGGCGATGTTGGTGACGGCTTCGCCCACGGCCATGCGGCCGGAAGCTGCTGCGTCGATGACGGCCAGCGGCGTGCGTTCGCCCATGGCCATCGCTTCGCCCAGGTAACCCTCGAAGCTCATGGTGGTGACGGCGCAATCGGCCACCGGCACTTGCCATGGTCCCACCATCTGGTCGCGCACGGTCATGCCGCCCACGCTGCGGTCGCCGATGGTGATGAGGAAGGATTTGTCGGCCACGGTCGGCAGCAGCAGCACTTTTTGCGCCACGTCCTTCAAGTCCATGCCGGTGAGATCAATGGCAGGGAAATCGTTGGCCACGTGGACCACGTCGCGCTGCATCTTCGGCGGCTTGCCCAGCAAGACGTCCATCGGCATGTCGACCGGCTCGTTACCGAGTTCCGGGTCGATCAGTTTCAGCTGACGCTCTTCGGTGGCCACGCCCACGGCGGCGAACAGACAGCGTTCGCGTTCGCACATGGCTTTGAACAGTGGCAGGCTTTCCGGCGCGATGGCCAGCACATAGCGTTCCTGCGATTCATTGCTCCAGATTTCCTTCGGCGCCATGCCCGATTCTTCCAGCGGCACCTTGCGCAGGTCGAAAATCGCGCCGCGCTTGGCGTCGTTGGTGATTTCAGGGAACGCGTTCGACAAGCCGCCCGCACCCACGTCGTGGATCGAGATGATCGGATTGTCCGCGCCCATTTGCCAGCAGGCGTTGATGACTTCCTGGGCGCGGCGTTCCATTTCCGGATTACCGCGCTGGACGGAATCGAAGTCCAGGTCGGCCGTGTTGCTGCCGGTGGTCATCGACGAAGCGGCGCTGCCGCCCATGCCGATGCGCATGCCCGGGCCACCGAGCTGCACCAGCAGGCTGCCGACGGGGATGTCGTTCTTGTGCGTGTGCTGCGCCGAGATATTGCCGATGCCGCCAGCGATCATGATCGGCTTGTGGTAGCCGAACACGGCGTCTTTGTCGACGCCGACGTTCTGCTCATACGTACGGAAGTAGCCGCCCAATACGGGACGGCCGAATTCGTTCGAGAACGCGGCGCCGCCCAGCGGGCCTTCGATCATGATTTGCAGCGGCGACGCGATGCGTTCCGGTTTGCCGTATTGGTCCGCATCCGCGCGGCCTGCCAGTGGCGCCGTCACGGAAGCGGCCGTTTCCCAGCTGCGCACGGCGTCCGGCAGCGACAGATTCGATACGGTGAAACCGGTCAGGCCAGCTTTTGGCTTGGCGCCGCGGCCCGTCGCGCCTTCGTCGCGGATCTCGCCGCCCGCGCCCGTGGAGGCGCCGGGGAATGGAGAAATGGCCGTCGGGTGGTTATGCGTTTCCACCTTCATCAGGGTGTGCGTCAGCTCGGTCGATGCCGCATATTCATGGTTTGCGCCGCGCGGGTAGAAGCGCGACACGGTCGCGCCTTCCATGATCGAGGAATTGTCGCTGTAGGCGACAACGGTGCCCTTCGGCTGCAGTTCGTGCGTATTCTTGATCATGCCGAACAGGGACTTGGGCTGCGCCACACCGTCGATGGTCCAGTCGGCGTTGAATATCTTGTGGCGGCAATGCTCGCTGTTCGCCTGCGCGAACATCATCAGTTCCACGTCCGTCGGGTTGCGGCCAGCCTTGGTGAAGGCGGCGTCCAGGTAGTCGATTTCGTCTTCCGACATCGCCAGGCCCAGTTCCGTGTTCGCCGTTTCCAAAGCAAGCTTGCCCTGCCCCAGCAAGTCGATCGATTCGAGCGGGCGCGCTTCCAGGGTGCGGAACAGGTCCTTGGCGTCGTCCGCGCTGCGCAGCACGGATTCCGTCATGCGGTCGTGCAGCAGGTCGGCCACGGCTTGCACCTGCTCGTCCGTCAGCTTGCCGGCGCCAATGGCGCTGCCCAGAATGCCCGATTTCAGGTTGATGCGGAAAGCGATGCCGCGTTCGACGCGCTTGATGTGCGCCATGCCGCAGTTGTGCGCGATGTCGGTGGCTTTCGAGGCCCACGGCGAAATCGTGCCGAAACGGGGGATAACGAAGAATTCTTCGGCAGCGCCTTCCGTATTGTCAGCGTGGGCCGGCTCGCCGTACGTCAGCAAGGCGCCAAGGCGCGTGCTGTCATCGCTGGTGAGAGGCGCGCTGGCATCGATGAAATGGACATAGCGTGCTTGTACGGCAACAATCGCAGGCGAGACGGCTTGCAGTTGGCTTAACAGACGGTGGCTACGGAAATGGGACAGGGCATTGGAACCCGGCAGTATCAACATGATTGGAAGGTGGTTGATGCAGCGTGGCTGCGGGTTAAAGGTAGGTATGACAATATCTTTCGTACGGCAAATTTCCTTTGCGCGCATTATACCCGTTTTACCCCTGCCTTATGACCGGAACTTGGGGTTTCACCCCCCTTTTGCCACCCTTTTGCCCCGCTTTTGCCCCACACGGCGGCAGTTTTTGACACGGCAACAACACCGTCAGCCGGTCATCAGGCGATCACATAGCGGTTCTTGCCTTGCCGCTTGGCCAGGTACAGGGCCTCGTCGGCCCGCCGGTAGCTGTGGCCCAGGTCCTTGCTCCGGTCCAGCTCGGCCACGCCCACGCTGATCGACACGAACTGGGCGGCCAGAAAAGCCTGGCTGACGGCGTCGACCAGGGCGCCGGCAAAGGCGCGCGCGTCTTCCCGGCCGCCCGCGTAGACGATGCCGAATTCCTCGCCGCCCAAGCGCCCGCACAGATGGCCCTGCGCCTTGTCAGCGATGACGGCGGCCGTGCGCACGAGCACTTCGTCGCCCGCATCGTGTCCCTGCTGGTCGTTGATGATCTTGAAATCGTCGATATCGATCATCAGGAAATGCAGCATGCCGCCATGGGCCGCGCCGTGCATCTGCTGGGCGCGCTGCGTGAACATGCGGCGGTTGTTCAGGCCCGTCAGGCTGTCCTGGAAGGCCAGCCGCGTCAATTCCACCTTGGAGTGATAGTTGCGCAAGCGCAATAAACTGAAACTGACGTTCAGTGCCAGCCCGAACAGCACGCTGACGGCGATCATCAACGGCGCCCAGGACTGGTCGGGCAAGCCCGCGTTGACGGGATACAGGCCGTGGCCCACATTCCACCACACGCCGGCCACCACGGCCAGGTAGCTGAGGCCGCCATTGAAGATGGAGGCGATGGCCAGGGTCATGAAGACGCCCACGGGCAAGACCCAGAAGCTGGCGTGCTGCACGGCGTCGGCCATGGTGCGCAAGCCAAAAGTCAGGGCCAGCACGGCGCAGGCGCCCGTAATGGTCAGCACGGACAAGGTGGTGCAGCGGTAGCGCACGATGAGGCTAATCAGCATGCCCAGCAGCGCCAGCGCGGCATGCGTGAGGTTCGGATGGTAGGCAGGCGGCATCATCAGCCACGTCAGGCTGAAGGCGACGATGCCCAGCACTTGCGTGACCAGGCCGACCCGGTGCAGCTCCGCAAAATACGTATGCTGCTGTTCGCTGTTGCCGCCAAACGCAAGGGGAACGGCAATGCGCCGCAGGGAAGAAAGGTCAGGAACACGCATACGGGTATCGACACCAGAGAGAAGAAGAGCGCCCGGTACAGCCTTGCGCATGCCTGGCCGCAAGATTGTGCGGCATCCAACACTAGTTGTAATTAGGATACTATCATGCAAGTCAACTATCTGCTGGAATTTGCGGCGCCGGCACTGGCGCGCAGGGCGGCGGCGCCATGAAATACAACGCCGCGCGCCACCGGGAGCGCCCGGCGCCCTGCCCCGCGCCCGATTGCATGCATTTTGCTGGCAGTGTCGGCCGGCTTTGCAGTATGCTGATAAAAAGTAATACTGCCAGGCAGATACATATATAAGAAGAGTTCCCGCAAATGACCGAACAGATGAACGAGAGCTGAACCATGCCAGAAACTAGCGACTTATCTGTCCTGATCGTCGACCCGAACCCCAGCATGCGGGGCAATCTGCACAATATGCTGAACCAGGCGGCCATCACCAAGGTGGAATATGCCGTCAATGCCGGCACGGCCATCCGCTTGCTGACGAAGAAACCGTTCGACATCATCCTGTGCGAATACGATCTTGGTAGCGGCACGGACGGCCAGGATGGCCAGCAATTGCTGGAAGACTTGCGCCACCACAAGCTGATCGGCCTGTGGACGATCTTCATCATGCTGACCTCCGAAGCCATCCACAGCAAGGTCATCAGCGCGGCAGAACTGACCCCTTCCGACTACATATTAAAACCGTTCACCGTCGACGTGCTGAGCGGACGCATCGCGCGCGCCATCGAGCGGCGCGCCATTTTCCTGCCCACGTATCAGCTGATCGACAAGGGCGACTTGCGCGAAGCCGTGAAAAGCTGCCGCGCGGCCGAACTGCAACACCCGCGCCTGGCGGCCGATTTCACCCGCCTGCGCGCCGAGCTGCACATCGCCCTCGACGAATGGAAGGAAGCGGAACAGCTGTACGCCGACATGCTGGCCACGCGCCCCATGGCCTGGGCCCACCTGGGACTGGCGCGCACCCTGTTCGAGCAGCAGCGCCACGAAGAGGCGCAGGACGCGCTGCTGGAACTGGTGGAGGTCTATCCCCGCTTCATGGCCGCCTATGACCTTCTTGCGAAGAACCATGAAGCCATGGGCCAGCAGCTGCAGGCAAAGAAAATCCTCGAGGACGCGGTGGCCATCTCGCCGCACATGGTGCGCCGCCTGCGCCACCTGGGCGGCATCGCCTATGACACGGGCGACATCGGCGCGGCCGAACGGGCGTATAAACAGGTCGTGACGAAAGCGAAGTACTCGGAATTTCGCGACCCGGAAGACCACGTCAACCTGGTCAAGACGCTGGTCAAGAAAGGCGACGCGCCGCAGGCGAGCGGCGTGCTGCGCGACATGGAGCGCTCCTTGCGCGGCGGCGCCAACGTGGAAGCGTGCCGCGCCATTTCGGCCGCCATGCTGCATGAACTGTCGGGCAACGACATCGCCGCCGCCAGCGAACTGCAGCTGGCCGCCGCCGCCCTGGACACGGCGCGGGGCCTGTCGACGCAGCTGAAGGTGGGCCTCGTGCAAAGCTGCCTGAAAAACAACCTGGAGCAAGCCGCGTCCGACGTCATGATGAAACTCGTCAACGAAGCCGACAGCGACGTGACGATGGAAGCGGCCGTCGACGTATTTGAGAAGGCGGGCCGCCACGACCTGGCGCAAGGCATGGGCCAGCAGATCACGCACCAGGTGCAGGAACTGATGCAGGATGCGGCCAGCAAGTCGGAAAGCGGAGAGCTCAAGGGGGCGGTATTCGTGCTGCGCCAGGCCCTGCGCAAAACCCCAGGCAACCTGCCCGTGCTGTTCGCCTCCGTCGACGCCATCCTGCGCCAGCTCAACATGCTGGGCTGGGAAGCCCCGCTGGCCGAACAGGCGCAGCACCAGATGCAGGTGATCAGCAAGATCGACCCCAAGCATCCGAAGCTGGAGTCGCTCAAGCAGCAGTATGCGGCCACGCAGCACAAGTACGGTATTGCCACCTGATGTGAGGGACGCACTGCAAACCTGCTGCGCAGCCCACTCTCGGGTCGGCGTTGCTCGCCGTACTAAAGTACGGCTGCGCTACTCAACCCGACATTGGACTTGCTCGTTACGGTTTGCAGAAGCGTCGTGACGTGCGTTGACGTCAAAAACACACAGCCCATTCTTCACGGCGTAGGTCGGATTAGCGTAGCGTAATCCGACACCATTGCTGGCTCCGCAATGTCGGATTACGCGGCGTGCCGCCGCTAATCCGACCTACGCGCCACACGTGCCAACACCAGCACAATCAACGCCGCGATATTAACGCTCGCCCCTGAGCGTGTAGACCGGCTTCTCGGACTCCCCTTTCTCCGCCATCGCCAGCACGCGCTGCAGTTCCTTGCGCTCGTTGCCCTCCTTGGCCGATGACACCAGCTTGCGCAGGATGGCGACGTGCGCCGTCTGCAGCGCCTGTGCCGCCGGCACGGCGATGTCCGGTTTCACGCCGACGTGCTCCCAGTTGGTTTTGGTGACGACATTGATCGTGCGTGCGGTCGGGATCGCGACTATGATGTCCTGCCCCAGGTTGTACCAGCTCACGGGATTGGAGCCGCCGCCGGTGGTCTCTCCGACCACCGTGCCGCGCTTCTGCGCCTGGATGCCATAGGAGAAATCCTCGCCGCCGGAAAACGTGCGGGCCGAGGTCAGCACGTACACGGGCTTGTCGTAACGCTGTGTGACCGTCTTCACGGTCCAGAACTGCCGCGTCGTGCCGGTCGGACGATCGTACATGTCGATCAGGTGACGCTCGTCGCCGAACGGGAAGAAATGACTCATCAGGTAGGCCACGCTGGCCGGGCTGCCGCCGCCGTTGCGGCGCAGGTCGAGGATCAGCGCATCCGTCCCCGCCATGAGCGACATCGCCGCCGTGTACGCCGCGCCGACGAATTCCGGACCGCCGAAGCCGCGCAGCTCGATATAGCCGACGTTGCCGGGAAGGCGTTCGATCTTCTCGATGTCATAGCCGCGCCGCACGGTCTGGTCGCGCCATTCGTCAATCTTGGCGCGGCTAGGCAGTTCGTCGGCACCGCTGCGCTCACGAAGACCTTCGTAAAACGCGGCGCTGAAATGCAAGTCACCGCTCAACTCCCGCAAGTCCTTCGCCAGCGCCTCGCTGAACGCCTTCACGCTGGCGGCGCTCGCATAACCTCCTGCCGCATTTTTCCTGGTGATCGCACTGCCGACCCGTTCGGCCACCGCTGGTTCGATGTAATTCGCATTCATTTTCGTGACCAGTGTCTGCACGATCGCGGCGCGGGCGGACGCGCTCAGGACAGTGTCCTCCGCCGCGTAGGCGGAAAACGACAACAACGCACCCAATACGACTGCTGCGACAAACTTCTTTCTACCTGCCATACATTCCTCCAAGTTGGACTACGAAGCGTTTGATTGTTGCGTGAAAAAATGCGCGTGATGCGCCCTGCCTCATTCGGCTTTCTTGTCGCGGCGTTGCAGTGCTTCCGTCAGAGCGGGCATATAGGAGCGGCTGGCGCGCAGCACACTGCCGTCGCGCAGGCGCAGCATGGCATCCCGGTTGGTGAGCGAGCGCAGCTCGGCGATCATGTCCAGCCGCACGATGGACGAGCGGTGCACGCGATGAAACTGGCGCGGATCGAGCTGCATGGCCAGGTTGTGCAGGCGCTCACGTACCAGCCAGGTCTTGCCGTTCGCATGCAGGGAGGCGTAATCGCCGTCGGCCTCGATGCGTTCGACCTCCGCAACCGGCACCAGCACCGTACGCGATCCGACACGCACGCTGAAAGTGCGCGCTGCCGGCGTCGCCGACGCTGCGGCACGACCATGGCCGCGATAGGGAAAAGCCTGCTCAGCACGGTCAAGGGCTTCGTCGAAGCGTTCGTCATCGACGGGCTTGAGCAGGTAATCGAGGGCGGCCAGTTCGAAGGCTTGCAGGGCGAAGCCATCGTAGGCGGTGAGCAGGATCGCCATCGGCCGCTGCGCCGGCGGCAGTGCGGCCAGCATGTCGAGGCCGGACTTGCCCGGCATTTCGACGTCGACGAACACCAGGTCGGGCTTCAGCGCCAGAATACCTTCGCCAGCGCTGGCGCCGTCACCGAATTGGCCAACCAGCGTGAAGGCATCGCGCCGGGCCAGCCTGACTTCGACCGCCAGCCTGGCCAGCGGCTCGTCGTCGATGATAACGACCCGGATGCTCATGCCGCCGCCCCCATACTGCGCAGCGGCATGGCGATGCGCACGTGGAAGCGACCGTCCGTACGCCAGCCTGCGTCCACCTCTTGAGCCTCGCCGTACAGGTGGCGCAGCCGTTCCCTGACGTTGCTCAGGCCGATCCCGCTTTCCGCGTGCGCCCGCTGCTGGCCGTCGTTCCGCACGTCGATGAGCAGGCGCGCCCCGGCGCGCTCGACCAGAATATCGAGCCGGCCGGGAGCGGCCAGCGGCGCGATGCCGTGGCGGATCGCATTCTCCACCAGCGGCTGCAGCATCAGATAGGGCACGACGCTGTCGAGCAGGTCAGGGCCGGCCTTCATCGTCAGGCGCAGGCGCTCGCCGAGCCGCGCCTTTTCGATGGCGAGGTAGGCGTCGAGCAGGGCCAATTCATCGGCAAGCGTATGCTCGTGGCGGCCGTCGTGTGCGAGGGTGGCGCGCAGGAAGTCGGACACGCACGCGAGCATGCGGTTGGCTTCACGGTTGGACTGCGCCGACACCAGCGCGGAAATCGCGTTCAGGGAGTTGAACAGGAAATGCGGATTGACCTGCAGGCGCAGCGCGCGCAGCTCGGCGTCGCGCGCCGCGCTTTGCGCCTGGACGAGATGCAGGCGGACCTGTTGCAGCGACAGGTAATACACCCCCACCGCATGCACCGCGCAGAACGCGATCAGCGCCAGCCAGCAGCTATCCAGACCCCGTGCGAGAGAGGCCCAGTGGTAGCCCTTCTCCATTCCGAGCGAAATTCCAAGGCGCTGCCCCAGCAAGGCGTTCACAATGGCCATTGCGTAGGTGACCGCCAACAGTATCATCCCCATCCGCAGCCACGACCATTCGCGGCGCCACATGGCCCGCTGCAGCAGCGTCAGCGGAATCAGCCACACCAGGCAGGCGACGAAGAAAAGCGTACGAAAGGCAACTATATAGCCATTACTGTAGGCCGGCAGACCGAGGATGGCCATGCAGGCGCACACCGGCAGCGCGGCCAGCACGGGAACGAGCAAGGGCGTTTCGACCTTCACGCCGGGCTTCCAAAAATGCAACTCCGCAATTCTGTTGTGTCAGTCAGCCATCGAATGGAAGGTAAAACGCGCATGGAAAGTCCCGAGCTACGAAAGCCACCACCTTAAGCGATAGCCGGACGGCGGTCCAGTCAAATGCGCCGACCCGTGCATGCCCTGCGACCAGCCGGTTCAGGCTCCGGTAATGTGCTCGCGGGCGTCGAGTTCATGCGCATGCGCCGCAAGGGCCAGGCCACGCCGACGGTGGCCTGCCAGACAGCGCAGCCGTAGACCTCCCTGCCGCGCTGGCACTTAACAGGTAAAGCCGCCGTCGACGGTAATGCTTTGTCCTGTGATGAAGGCAGAATCGTCGGACAGCAGGAAACGCACGACGCCGACCACGTCGGCGACGGTGCCGAAACGGCCCATCGGCGTGAGACCGATGATCTTCTGTTTCTCCACTTCCGAGGTCGCATCCGCCATCTCGGTGGCGATCAAGCCTGGCGCGACCACGTTTACGCGCACCATGCGTTCGCCCAGCTCGCGCGCGAGGCAGCGGCTGAAGCCGTCGAGCGCGCTCTTGGTCGCGCCGTAGATCGACATGCCGGAAAAGCCGCGCTTGCCGGAAATCGAACCGATGTTAATGATGCTGCCGGCCCCTTCCCTGAGCAAATAAGGCGCCACGAAATGCGTGATGCGGATCAAGGCCTCGAGGTTGGTGCTCAGCAGCTTTTGCAACAGTTCCTCGTTCATCATCGTCAGCAACTGGCCGTCGCTATAGCCGGCATTGTTGACCAGCCCCGAAATGGCGCCGTAGCGGCGTGCCACTTCCTTGACGAATTTCTTGGTCTCGGCGCCGTTGGTGATGTCGAGCGCGCGCCAGCAGAAGCGGTTCTCGTCCGGATCGGCCGCGCGCAGTTCGCGGATGAAGGCCGTCTCGTTGCGGCTGCAGGTAGCTACGATGTGGCCGCATGCCAGCGCGTCGCGCACGAAGGCCTGGCCCAGGCCGCGGCTGCCGCCGGTGATGATGATCGCACCATTTTTTCGCATGAGAACTCCTTAATCGGTTTTCCAGGTGTAGTTGCTGGCACGCCGGTGGGTGCCGATGGCGTAGACGCGGCGCGCCATCAGCATGATCAGGCGGCCCAGCATGTGCGCCGGCTGCGGCATCGGGCGCAGCACGTCCACGATCAGCACGACCCGCACTTCCTTGGCGTCGTTGATGATTTCGTGGTCCCAGCTGTCGTCGAACAGCACTGCCTCGCCTTCCTTCCAGGTGTACTTGGTGTCGTGCAGCAGCAGCGACGGCGGATTGTGCTTCGGCACTTTCAGGCCGAGGTGATAGCGCAGGTAGTAGCGCGAGGGGCTGGTGTGGCGCGGGATCGACTTGCCGGGATCGAGGATCGAGAAGAATCCCTGGCACAGGTGCGGAATCGCGTCGAGCAGTTCGCAGGTCTTCGGGCACTGCTTGCGGTTGAATTCCGGCTTCTCGCCGTAGCAGTACAGCATGAACACGTTCCAGCGCTTCTCGCGGTTGTAGCGGCCCGAGGCATACAACAGGTCGATATCGATGTCGTGGTAGCGCGGCATTTCGTGCTGGTGCGGCAGCACGGCGTCAAGCTCGGCCCGGATCGCGTCGTAGTTCTGCTCGAACAGGCGCAAGGCGGGACAGGTCTCGTCGATGTCGAAGTACAGCGGCCGCTTGTCGCCCCCGATCACCCGGTTGAAGATGGGGTTGAACACGCTGACGATCTTGTAGTTGAGCAGGCGCGTCCTGGCGATGAAGTAGAGTTTTTTCAGCAGCATCATGGTTCCCCGTCGTGGCGCCCGACTGCCAGCACGCCGTTGAGTCCGCCAAAGGCGAACGAATTGCACAGTGCATGGCGCTTGCCATGCCCGATGGCCGTCCCATGGACGATGTTGAGCCTGCTGGCGGGGTCGGGAATGTGCGGCGCGCCGATCGGCGGAACCACCCCGTGTTCGAGCGCCAGCAGCGCGCTGATGCATTCCAGCGCGCCGGTGGCGCCCAAAGCGTGCCCGTGGATCGCCTTGCCGCCCGAGACAGGCACGCTGGCGCCGTGGCGGCCGAACACTGCGTGGATGGCCTCGCTCTCGGCCGCGTCGTTGAGCAAGGTGCCGGTGCCGTGCGCGATCACGAAGCCGACCTGCTCGACGTCGAGCCCGGCACTCTTGACGGCCCGCGCGATGCAGCGCGCCATACTGGCGCTGTCGGGACGGGTCCAGTCGGCGGCCGAGGCGTTCATCGCAAAGCCGCAGATTTCGCCAAGGATGGTGGCGCCGCGCGCGCGCGCCGAGGCCAGCGTTTCGAGCACCAGCACGCCGGCGCCCTCGCCCAGCACCATGCCATTGCGGTCGGCCCCGAAGGGCCGGCAGGCATCCGGCGAAAGCACGCGCATCTGGCGCCACGCGCTGTACAGGCTGTACGACGGCAACTGTTCGCTGCCGCCGGCCAGCATCACGTCGGCCAGGCCGGCGCGTATCATTTGGTAAGCCTGTCCGATGGCGTGCGTGGCCGAGGCGCAGGCGCTCACCACCGAGTGGCTCGGCCCTTGCAGGCCGAAGGCCATCGAGACAGTGCTCGCGCCGGCGTTGGCCATGGCGCGGATCAGGGTTTGTGGCGCCGGCGGACGCCGCTTGACATACACCCGGAAGCCGGCCAGGTTGCGCGCATCCTCGCCGCCCATCGCCGTGCCCAGCACCACGCCGACCTCTTCCCTGTTCTCCATCAGGTAGTCGAAGCCGGCCTGGCGCATCGCCTGTTCGGCCGCGTGCAGGGCGAAGCGTGCGAAATCGTCGATGCTTTCGGGCGATATATTGGCCGCCACCGTGCGCGCGGCCGGCAGGCTGACCTGGGCGCCGATCAGGCGTACCGGTTCCTGCGCCGTCGCGCACCACTGCTCGCCCTCGCGGCTGAGCGCGGCCACGCCGCTGCGCCCGTTGCGCAAATTGTCCCAATAACTGGCCAGGTCGTTGCCGGCGGCCGAGACCACGCCCATTCCCGTGACCACCACGCGCCGTTGGGCGGCCATGTGCAAGCTCGTCATGCCGGGCAACGCTTGATGGCGAGCACCGAATTCATGCCGCCCAGGCCGAAGGAATTGGACAAGGCGGCATCGATCCGCTTTTCGCGCAGTTCATTGGGCACCATGTCGATGTCGCACAGCGGATCGCGTTCGAGGAAATTGGCGGTCGGCGGGATCAGGCCGTGCTTGAGCGCGAGGGTGGCGGCGATCAACTCGAAGCCGCCGGTCGCGCCCAGCGCGTGCCCGTGCACCGCCTTGGTCGACGACACGGCCACCGCGTCGCGCGCACCGAACACGCTGCGGATCGCCGCGCTTTCGACCAGGTCGTTCGATTCGGTGCCGCTGCCGTGGGCGTTGATGTAGCCGATCTGATCGGGGCGCAGGCCGGCCGAGCGCATCGCCTTGTTCATGGCCGCAGCCGAGCCCTGCGCGAGCGGGTTGACCGGGTCGCCCGCGTCCGAGGTGATGCCGACGCCCGCCAGTTCGGCGTACACGACGGCGCCGCGCGCGCGCGCCGAGGCCAGCGTTTCGAGCGCCACCACGCCGGCGCCCTCGCCCAGCGCCAGGCCGCTGCGGCCGCTCGAAAACGGGCGGCAGGTGTCGCTGGCCAGCACGCCCATGGCCTGGAAGGCGAGCAGGGTCGAATAGATGACGCTGGCCTCGCTGCCGCCGCTGATGGCGTAGCCGGCGTGGCCGTGGCGCAGCATCAAAAAGGCCTGCGCGATCGCGTGCGTGCCCGAGGCGCAGCCGCTATGGACCACGAAGGCCGGGCCCGTGAAGCCAAATTCCATCGAGATGCAGCTGACCGACGCCTGATGGTTGGTACGCACCACCAGCGCAGGATTGCAGCTCTTTTTGCCGAGGTGGAACAGGCGGATCGCCTCGGCCTCGCGCGAGGCCTCGCCGCCGCTGGTGGTGCCCAGGATCACGGCCACCTGGTCGCCCGGAACCTGTTCGCGGTTCCAGCCGGCGTCGGCGATCGCCTCCTGGGCCGCCACCAGCGCGTACTGCGAGAACGGGTCGAGCAGCGGTTGCTGGCTGGTGCGTATGTGCTGCTGCAACTGGAAGCCTTCGACTACGGCGGCCGGCGCCGTGATCGTATGCCCCACCTGGGTCCGGGTGACGGGACGGATCGCCGATTTGGCATGGACCAGCGCATCCCAGAACGGCGCCACCCCGATCCCGCTCGCCGACACGCAGCCCATGCCGGTGATGACCACCCTTTGCTCGTCGCTCAGCTCATGCATCGGCGACCACCGTCCCGACCGCTCCGCTCTTGCGGCGCTCCTGGTCGACGTGGACGCAGGCGTCCTCGATGGTATCCAGGGTCATCAAGGTGTAGAGTTCGATCTCGATGTCGAAGGCGTCGTTGATCTCGAACACGATCATCGCCATTTCCAGCGACGCAATGTCGAACTTGTCGAAGCGGGTCGCGGGGGTGAGCTCGGTTTCGATCAGCGAGGGCTTGACCTTGCGGATGGCTTCGTAAATGACACGTTCAGATTCTCGCATAAGATTGCTCCATTTGGCAGGGTTGATTGATTACGACGGGCTGACGACGACACTGAGGGAACTGGTCACGACGTTGCCGTTGGCGTCGCTGACGCTGAGCACATAGTCGGTCGTGACGGCCGGGTTGACGACGACGCTGCCCTTGGCCACCTGGTCGCTGGCGATGGCACGGCTCACGCCGTTCGCGCCAAGATTGGCCGACAGCGCCAGGCTGGTTTGCCATTGCAGCGTCACCGCCGTGCCGGCGGCCACGCTATAGGCGCTGGCGAGGAACACCTGCACCTGCAGCGAAGGATAATCGCCCAGGTATTGAACCACAGGCCCGTAGGCGCCGCTGGCCGTGAGCCGGAAATAGCCGGTGAACTGGTCAACCTGCCAAACGCCGTTGCTCACGCCGACCTGGCAGGTGTTGGTCACGCCGAAGGCCGGATAGCGGAAGTAATCGACCGTCACCGGCTTGAACGGGATGTCGATCTGCGCCAGCACCGGCTGGCCAAGCCCGGTCGCGCGCAACGTGTAGGTGGCCGAATTGCCTTGCAACCTGTTGTAGGGCTGCACGGGCATGCTGCCGGAACTGCCCACCTGTACCACGCCCTTGTCCGTGGTCAGTTGCACCGTTTGGGCGTAGTCGACATTCCAGCTCAAGGTGACGGTATCGAAATAATTGATGGCCGGGCTGTTTTTGGGTTCGAAACTCTCGACCACCGGCACGCTGATCGTCACCACCACGATGTCGCGCGCGAATTCTTGCGAAGGCGTCCACGCGTAGAAAGTGTAGGCGACCTGCACCGCGCCGGGGGCCACGTCCTTCGACGGTGTCGTGACCAGCTGGTCGATGGTCTTGTACTGGTTCGGCAGCGGCGAAATCGTCACGTAGGCGGCCTTGGCCGCCGTCCATTTCAGGGTCGTACTCTGGCCCAGGCCGACAATCTGCGGGATCGCCTGCGCCACGATGCTGAGCACGGCGACGCTTTTTGATACCGGGAAGCTGGTCTTGGCCTGGCCGGCGCCGATGAACTCATCGAGCAGCACGGACACGTTGCCCTGCTCCAGATTGATGACCACCGCATTGAATTCGAAGGCCAGGAAGGCGCCCGCGGCGAGCGTGACGTTCTGGCTCGGCGAAATCAGGAAATTGTACGGGGCGGCCGAGGCGTTCTTGCTGCAGCGCCAGCTGGCAGGCGCCCCGGTGTTGACCGTGCTCAAGTCCGCCGTCAAGTCGGTAGCGCCGCTGCCCACCGGCAGGCAGATGTAGATTTCATCGTTCGGCGTCAGCTGCAAGGGCTTGGCGCCGCCGTTGCTGGCCACGAGGGTGAAATTGACGCGGCTGTTGGCCACGGCCGTGGCCGGGGAGAGTACATAAGTGAGGACTGTCGCGCTCATCGCATCTTTCTTCTATCAGGGTAAATGAAAAATCAAGCCTGGTCGCCGCCCAGGGCGCCGCTCAGCTTGAGCCAGCCTTCGCTCAGGATCGGCCGCGTGGCCGGCAGCGCCGCCACGGCGGCGGCGCTGGTGAGCGCGTCGCTCTCGCTCCAGGTGGTCACGCCGGAGCGCTCGACCCAGGTCCATACGCCTTTCACGCTGGCCGGCAGCGGCAACTGGATCTGCGGCGTTTCAAGCAATACCGGACCGGTGCGGAAGGTCGTGGACATATTGTTGAGCGCGCTGTTAACCGGACCGGCCGGCAACGACAGCCATTGCACCGGCAGGTAGCCGGAGATGGCCGGCATCCAGCCGCGCGGGTCGACCAGCATCGTCACGCTGTGGGTGGTCACGCCGTCGGCCACGGTGGTGAAGCCGGGGTCGCCCACCAGGTAGGAGTTCGGGCCAGGCGCGCCGGGCGCGCCGCTGGCGGCCAGGTCGCTGGCCATGCGCGCGAGTTTGTCGCGCGGCGCCAGAGTGCGGTCGGCCATCACCCGGCGCGGGATGGCGAGCCGGTCGTCATAGCCGTAATAGGGATAAAAGCAACTGTAGTCGTCGTCGAGGAAGTAACCCATCACGCCGTTGTTGCTCAAGCTGATGTCGCCGATGCGCAGCGGCAGCGCCACCGACGTGAAGTCCCCGGTGACGTTCATGCCGGTGTCGGCCCATGACTGGTCGTTGGCGTCCGAGCCGCTCACGCCGAGCGTGACGAGGGCGCGCACCATCGCGATCGGGCGGCCCAGCAGGATCGCCAGATTGCCCTGGATCGGCTGGCCCAGGGGGTCGACTTTCCACAGGCTCGAATCTATCACGTCGAGCAACTCCTGCAGGGCCGGACATCCCTCCGAGCCGCGCAGCAGGATGCCGTCGACGAAATCGTTCAGGTGCCGCATGGCTGGGCCGAATTCGGGCGGGCTGCCCAGCACCGCATTGCTGCCGGGCACGGCGTCCCAGCGCAAGCCGGAGCCGACATCGACCGCGTCGTTGCCGTAGTCGATGAGCATCACCTCGCCCAGGTTGTTGCCGGCCGGGTCGAACACCACCAGGCTATGGTCGATATGGTTCGGGATCACCCAACCGCAGATGGCGCTGGTGAGGTCCGACGAATTGCTGCGCACGCTGTCATCGTCCGCTTTCACCATGCGGAAGTCCAGCCGCAGCGGCTGCGTCACGCGCGGCGTCAGCTGCATGTATTTGCTGTTGCCCTCGCCCAAGGTCACCAGGCTGGCGCTGCGGATCGGTTGGAGGTTGTCGCTCAGTTGCGAGCCGCGCAGGATCTGGCCGTAGGCATCGACCACTTGCAGCTTCGGGATGCGGAAATGGCCGGCGTGGATAGGAAAGAACAGGTCGGCGCCCGCATCGGGCAGGTAGCTGGCCACGTCGGCGAGCAGTTCGGCGATCTCGGTCTTCTGGACGGAGCTGAGCTTGCTCATTTTCAGCTGTTGCATGATCAGTTGCTGGATGATGCCGGACATCGATTGGGCCAGCACGTCGAACTGGCCGATAGTGGCGGCCATGTCGCGCAATTCGTCGATCTGGTATTGCGGCAACAGGGCCGTGTTCGGATCGCTGTTGAGGAAGTCGTTGAGCTTGTCCTGCAGGCCGAGCGCGCTTTGCCCGTTCAGGATGCTGCGTCCGGTGTAGGTGGCGGCGGCGGCTGTCACGGTGGTGCCGGTCCATTCGAAATCGAGTTCGTCGAGCTGCCAGTCCGCCAGCATCGCTTGCGGGGTGGCGGCGCTCGGATGCCATTCGATTTCCCAGTCGAGGTAAATCGGCGCCCACGGCGGGGTCCAGGCGGCAACCGACAGCTTGGCCGGCGGCACGCCATACAGGCCGGCGGTCCCGGCGATCGTGCGCACGTCGACCACCTCGGCGGCCGGCCCGTTCCAGGCCAGCGTTTGCTGGCGCGCGATTTGCGCGCTCAGGTCGGCCAGCTGGGCCGCGCTCGGGACAATGTTCGCCTTTTCGAACGCGCGCGCGGCGATCAATTGGGCGTTGTTGGTGTCGAGCAGGAAGGTCTCGAACCAATAGTCATGCATTTCCTTCGGGATCATGACGCCGGCCGGCCACACGATGGCCGGGAAATCGCCCACCGCCAGCGTCACGTCAAACGGCACCGGTGTGTAGACGACGTCGATCGCGTAAATGGTCTGGCCGGTGAAGCGGGTGAACAGCTGGCCGTCGCCGGCGCTGGAGCCCAGGGCGCCGAACTTGGTGTCCTGGCTGGCGCCAGCGAGCAGAATCACCGGGTCCTGGCGGTAGTTGAAGCGCGCCTGGTTGATCGTGTTCATCGTCAGGTTCAGCGGCGCGACTAGGGTCTGCAGCGCCGCCCTGTCCTGCTCCAGGGTCAGCGTGAGCGCGGCGATCTGGTCTTGCAGCGCGCCGACCTGCGGGCTCAGTGCATCGATCTGCGCCTGCGCCTTGGCGCCATAGCCGGGATTGGTGCGCGGATAGTTTTCCAGTTTCCAGTAAGCCGCGTACAACTGCCACTTCAAGGTGGCCAGCAAGGCGGTGTCGGCGTCGAGCCGGTACTGGTCGCTGTTGAGCTTGATCAAGGCCGCGGTTGCGGCCGGATCGAGCGGCACCGAATAGGCGCCCGTCGGGATGTCGGTCGGCGACGAGGTTTGCCCGTCCTGGAAAACGACCCATTGCTTGCCGCCGCCCTGGGTGGCGAAACGCGCCGCCTGCGACTGGACCAGGAACACGCTGCGGTTGTCGACGTAGTCGTACACCATGTCCTGCTGGAACGCGAGCAGCAAAGCCTCGGCCTCGACGCTGCCGACTTCCTTGGCCAGCCAGGCCGACAGCGCCTCCTCGGCGTTGGCGCCGATCGCCACCGTGGGCGGATTGGTGCCGTCCAGGATCTTGTTGATCGGGTAAAACTCGTCGCTCCCCTTCCATTGCAAGCCATACACGAAGCCGTGGCACAGGTTCTGCGCCGGCCACTGATTCTGGGCGGCGGTCAGGGGCGGGCCGCCGCTGACCGGGTTGGCCGCCAGCCAGGCCTGCCAGTCCAGCTCGGCGTCGGCCAGGTCGGCGTCATTGCCGACGCTCCACTGCATGGTATCCATGATGGCCCGCCACTGCTCTTCGGTAGTGAAGCCGGACGGCAGGTCGACCGTCTTGCCATAGAGCGGATCGTCGTCCGGCGTGGCATACCAGCCGCAGCTGCTGTAGCTGTACACGCCGGCGGCCGCGCCCGCCATGTCGTCGTGGAAGGCAAGCACGTTGGTCATGTTGTCGTACACCGCGACATAGGTCGGGTCGCCCGGCCCCATCGCCTGCAGGAAGGCCTTGCCGTAGGTCGAGGTGGTGCCGTCCCAGGCGCTCAGGTCGAAGCGCCGGCCGATGTAGCGCAAGGTGCTGCCGCCGTCGGGATCGGGAAACACGTGCGTGCCTTCGGGCGCGGGGCCGAGGTAATCGCTCTCGAGCACCCAGGCCGTCAATTGCGGCACGTCGCCGGGCTGGGCGATGAAGCTGCGCGTGACGATCCAGCGGTTCGGCAGCGAGGGGAAGCTGACGCCGCCGAGCGCGTCCACCTGGCCATGGCGCAGCGCGCTGGGCACGGTCCAGATCAGGTGGATACCGAGCGCGGGCGGGTTCGACGCAATTTCAAACGCGCTCGGCTGCGGCTGCCCGAGGCGCAGGCCGAGCTGGTCGTACTGCACCGCGACGGCGGCCCAGTCGCCCGTCTGGTTCGGAGCGCCCACCATCAGCGCGTCGAGGTAGATCGGGGTCAGCAGGACCGGGCCGGCCCAGGTTGGATTGACGATAGGCGTGCTCATGCTTTCACCAGATTTCCGTTGCAAATTTTTCCAGTCGCGGGTTCGAATTGCTGCAAGCCCGCCCCCTTGACCATCTCGACCGCGAATTGCGAGGAAGTAAAAGCAGCGCCGGCCTGCCAGGCGCCCAGGCCGACCAGCTTGTCCACCATGGCGTCCTTGCATTTGACGATGTCGAGCACGCCGCTGGCGCGGTCGCCGTTGCGAAACGCGATCGGCGAGGTGAAGGCATCGCCGTGACTATCGTTGATCTGCTTGCCGGCCGGGAAGGCGCCGCCCAGGCCGCGCAGGGCGATCTGGTATGCGCCCGGCTCGGCCGGCACGCCGATGACGCCGAAATGCAAGCCTTCCGGCGGTTCCGAGAAGTTGACCAGCTGCGGCACGCCGTTGAACAGGGCCAGCAGCACGTTGTCGGACAGCCGGTCCAGGCGCAGCAGGGGAACCGGCCTGGTGCCCAGGACGTCGAAGAAGGCGTTTACCTCCATACCCGGCCAGCCCGTGACGGCGGCCGACCGCAGCAGCACGCCGGTCACCGTGCCGCCCACCTCCAGCGTGGGCGGCAGCGCCTTGCGGCGCAGCTTGGGGCGCACGTTGCCGACGGCGAGCGCGGCCTGCTGGGCCAGGCGCTCGAAGGTGCGCAGCACTTGCGCGTAATCCTGCGACGAGCCGAGCGCGATGTTGACGGCGCCGTTGACGGCGCAATCGGCCCAGTTCTGGTCCATGTAAAAGAAGCGGATCGATTCAGGCGGCAGCATGGCCGCGTCCGGTACCAGATATTCGAACGGCACGCCGTACAGCAGGCACAGCTCGGCCAGCCAGGCGACGATGTCGTCGGGAATGTCGAGCAGGCCATTTTCCTTATCGCCATCGGTCCTGGTCAGCGCCTGCTGGTACATCTTGAGCAACTCGGTCGCGCCGCTATGGCTGCTTGTGGTCATGTGAACTTCCTCGTTTAGTTTGGCTTGCGCACGTGCTGGTGCAACAGGTGCAGCGCGTCCTCGCCGGCGGCGATGCGCTCCTCCCAGTCCGGCACCACGCCGGGCAACAGGTCCTCGTCGCGCCGCTCATGCGCCTTGAGCGGGGCAATCGAGACGGCCTGCCCGGCCACCCTCGAGAGCACCGCCAGCAGTACCGGCGTGACGCCGGCGCGCGGCTGCTGGAACTGGTCGGCCAGGCCGTGCAGGTGGTCCGAGGCGACGGCCGACAGGGCCGCCTGGTAACTGTTGATGCGCCACTGGAACAGCGAACTGGCGAAGGCCGCGTCAGACAAGCCGAGCAACTGGCCTATTTGCCAGGCGCTGGCGTAAGACATGTTGAACAAGCCGTTGGCCGGGTCGTAGCGGATCGCGCGGTCGCTGAAGAAATACGGGCCCAGCGGGTCGGCCTTGGTGGGCACCGGCGACAGGGGGCCGCGGTACCAGGACGTCGTCACTTCGCCGCTGCGGGTCACGTTTTGCAGGGGAATGTAGCCGATCTGGAGTGCCTCCACGGCCGTTTTCTCGGCTCCGCTCAAGACGGCGGGGAATGGTCGGTGGGTCGGCTGCATCAGGTCGACCCCGCCCTGCCCGCACAGGTTCTGCATGTAGTCGAGGAAGCTGCCGCGCGGGCCGGCGGCGGTGAACTTCCAGGTCGCCAGGCAAACCAGGCGGATCGTCTTGTATTGGGCCGCGATGGCGGGGCCGCCGTGCAGATGCGCCTGCTGGCCTTCGAGCGAGACCAGGAAACAGCTGTTGTCGCAGCCGCTCCTGGGCAGCCGGTTGCCGACGGCGACCGAAAACCAGCCGTCCTCGACCATGCCCAGCACCTCTTTCTGGTCCGTGTTGACTTCGCGCACGTGGGCCAGCAGCGGCAGTTCGGCCAGCGACGGCGCGAGCGCGAGGAAGGCGGCCAGGTCGAGGTCGATGGCCAGCAGTTGCGAGGCCAGTTCATCGGCACTGAGGGTGTCCGCGTCGATCAGGGTCGGCCCCAGGATGGACGGGTCGCCCGGGTCGATCAGCTGCGCCACCGTGATCACCTGCGGGGTGGCGCCTTTGAGCTCGTCCGGATACAGCGTCAGCAGGCCGATCCAGGGCGGCGTGGTGCCGTCGTTGTCGCCCGCGTTGTTGGTGTTGCCGTCGATCGACCTGACCCACGGCAAGGTGCGGGTGCGCAACACCACGTGCGGCAGCGATTCCTCGTAGTTGCCGACCATATTGGCCGGCGGATAGACCAGCTGCAAGTCCTGGGACGGCAGCTGGAAGCGCGGGCCGCTCACCAGGAACGGGGTTTGCACGCCGAAGCTGTTGCCCTTCACATCGGCCTTGAGCCCGTCGACCGTCTGCTGCGCCTGCAACCAGTAGGAACCTGCCTGGAGCGGGGGCTCGGCGGCGCAATAGAAGCGGATCTGTCCCGCTGCGAGCGGCACATCCTCGTCGGCGATGGCGATGGCGATATCGTTCATGGACTTGTCCTTATGCTATTTGAAGTTGGCAAGACGGCGGCGCGGTATCGGCCGGCGCCCCCGCGGCGCACTGCATGAGGCCGCTCAAGCCGCCCGATTTCAGGGTCGCCGCGTCGGCGCAAAAGCCGAACACGCCCTGCACGCTGGCCGACGCCGGCGAGCGGTAACAGGCGGTGTCGCGCCCGTGCACCAGCAGCGCCAGGCCAAGCTTGCCGTCGAGGCAATCGGGCACCTGGTACACATACACCTGCAGCGCGCCGGCCTGGAGCACGAATTGCGGATCGAGGTCGTCCTCCCCGGCATACGCCGGGTCGGCGGGATCGTCGGTCCAGCGCGCCTGCACGCGTGGCCGGACCGAGCCGCCGACCAGCACCGCCACCGTCGACACCTGCTCGAAGAACAGGGTTTCGAGCCAGCCCTGCCCCAGGCTGCCGTCGGCCTGGCGCACCTGGTTGCCCTTGAGGACGTCGCTGGCCAGGATCTGGCCGCGCTGCGGTTTTTTCAGCACCGGCGCCGCTTCCGGACGCAGCAGGCAGCCGTCGGCCTGGAAGTAATAATGGTTCAGGCGCGTCCAGTCGCTGTCGTGGTACCAGCCGGCAACGCCGTCCGGGCTGGCGTCGCCGGCGATCACCACCAGCTCGCTGGTGGCGGCTGGCAGCTCGTGGTATGCGCCGCACGCCGGATCGGCGAGGCGCAGCTGCAGCGGCTCCTCGTAGCGGTTGAAGGCGAGCAGGCGCAGCGCCAGGTTGCCGCGCAGCTCCACGCTGCGCGCGGCGTCGTCGCCGAGGCGCACGATGCTGGTCGCGCCCGGCGCCAGGGTCAGGTGCAGCTTGCCGGCCACCTTGGCAGCGAACTGGCCGAGGCCGGCCACCCATTTGGCGCGGCTGCGGTAGCGCATCAGTGGCAAGGCGGTGTCGCCCTTGCCCAGCGCGTGCCGGGTGGCGCCGGCCCGGTAGCGCCGGCTGTGGCCGATCACCCGGCTGGCGCTCACGGCGGCGGGCGCTTCCGCGGCGACCCGCGGCGCCGCCTGCGCCATCGTGGTCGAGGCAGTGATCACCGGCGCGAGATCCATGCCGAGCGGCGCGATGCTGGGCGGCGACTGGAAAATGTTGCCGACGTTGTGTTGCAGCACCGACAGGTTGGGCGCCTCCAGCGCCGGCTGGCCAAACAGGCGCAGCGCGGCCAGGATGTCGTTGCGCAGCAGCACGACCAGCGGGTCCATGATGGTCGAAGCGATCACCTCGGCGCGGTCGGTTTGGAGCGGCTCCGCCTGGGCCGGGTAGTTCGGCGTCCAGGCGAACGGCAGCGGCAGCGGACCCAACGTGACGAAGGCCAGCGTGGCCATGTCCATCGGGCCGACCGGCGCATACAGCAACACCTGGGAGGCCTGCAGGGTGGCGCCCAGGATGGTGCCGGGAATCGACTTCGCCTGCGGGATGCCATTCGGATCGAAGGAGTTCTTCGACCACAGCGCATCGGGCGAGCTGCTTTGCTGCATGCCCACGTCGATCAGGCGCGCATCCAGGTCGATCGCTTCCCAGGTATTGTCCTTGACGGACCAGCCCAGCACGGTCAAGGTCAACGGCGTCGTCACGGTGACTTGCGCCATCGGCTGGATGCCGATGGCCGGACCGCTGAAGCTGGCGGCGGCGCCGGCGAAGCGCAAGGTGGTCGCCGGAACGACGGTGCCGACGGTGAGCGCGAACGGACTCTGGATCACCCAGCCGACATCCGGGTAGTCGCCGATCAGGCCGCGCGTCACTTGCGGCTTGAGCACGGCGTAGGCCTGGGTCAGCGCCGGGGTCGGCGCCTGCTGCGCCAGCGCCATCAGCGCGGCCGGGGCTGTTCTGGCGGCCACCGGCGCCGTGTCGATGCTCAGCGCGGGCAGGAAGCTGAGCTGGAAGGCGTCCCAGTCGAGCGGATTGGTGCCGGGCTGGGCCTGCTTGCTGTCGCCGAACGGGATCGTAAACGAAATCACGTACCAGTCGACCCCGACCTCGCCGGCGATCGGCGGGCCCCACAGAACCAGGCGGGCGCCGATCTGGGCCGTCAGCGACAGCTTGACGCCGGCCACTTCGGTCTCGAATCCGGCGCCGACGGTGATGTAGGCCTCGAGCTTGAAATAGAAAGGCTGCCACTGGATCAGGAAATCGACGCCGGCGGCGAACCAGGCGCGCAGTGGGCCGCTTTCGAACAACACTTTCAGGTAGCCGCCAGCCATGATGGCCGACGGGGTCAGCGCGAAATAGGCGCCGCCGTTGATGTTGAGCGAACCGATCGGCATGGCCATCGGCCAGTTGAAACCCAGGCGCGGCACGACCGGATAGTTCTCGGGCACGCTGAAGGCCGGGTTGTAGCCGCCCAGGGTGATGACGAAGTCGCCCGCGTAGAGGCCGTCATACCAGACGATGGCCGCGAAGCCGCCCGTCAACTGGCAATCCTTGGACAACACGAAGGAGTTCGGCGTCAGTTGCGCGCGCACCGACACCACGCCGTCGCTGGGACGGAACGAGACCAGCAAGCCCAGTTCCACGTAGGCGAGCGCATTGGCCGGCTTGGCCTTGGGCGGGAACGAGGCAGAGCTGATGCCGATCAGGTCGATCGAGAACTCGCGCCCGAACTTGACGATCAGCAGCGCGAACGAGTTGAGCATCTGGAAGCTGGTGAACTGGATGCCGCCTGCGGCCCAGTATTGCCCGATTTCAGGATAGACCACCTTGGAAAGCACGCTCAGGGCCGAATCCGGCGTCGCGCCCGAGCCGAACACGCTGCTGTCGATGGCGCCCTGCACCAGCGGGAATTCGGCGATGTCGCCCACGTCCGGGATGCGCAGGTTGCGGTTGTAGCCGAAACCGGCGGCCAGGCCGTTGATGAAGAAGGCCGGGGTGGGCCCGAGCGGGATGTTCAGATTGACGAAGATGAACAGCGAGGCGGCCGTCGGGCCGTCCGGCCTGGCCGGGTCGAGCGGCACCAGCGCGTACGAGCCGAGCGCCAGCAGGCCGAAGGAGCCGGCCTTGACGGTGGCGTAGCCGTCGTAGCTGAGCGGGTTGTCCTGCTTGAGGAAGCCGCCGGCGATTTCCACGCCACCGCCGCTGAACTGGATGTCGATGCCGGCCAGGTCCATGCTGTAGGCGCTCGGGTCGAGCGGGGTCTTGACAGGCACGCCGACGGACAGCGAATCGAGGCCGATGAACAGGCCCGCCATGGTGACGTTGCCGTCGAACAGCATGTCGAGCAGATACTTGTCCTGCTCCCAGCCGACCCCGATCTGGCTGGCGTACAGGGGGCCGAAGCTGCGCTGCACCGGGAACCACACCTGGGTGCCCTCGCTGCCGTCGCCGCTGAACAGCTCGACGTACAAATCGTTGACATAGGAGGTGCGCACCGAGAAGCCGGGATTGGCGACCGGGTTGGCCGACTGCGGCGAGGCATCGCTGCCGGAGCCGAGCAGGTTTTCCGCCACCGGATTGGCCTTCCCGCCCGGCACGGCCACGTTGGGCGCGAGCGAAATGCCTATATCGCTGAGCATCACGCCCCCGCCGAACGACGTGACCTGGCTGGGTTTGGCGAAGTCGAAGGTGATCAGGCCGCGCGGCGCGACCGCGCCCAGGCTGAAGCGGCTCATCTGGACCAGGTTCTGGCCTTCCTTGCCATGGAAATCCATGCCGATGTTGACCAGTTCAAGCAGCAATTTCCTGAATTCCGGCGAGTCCGTGCTGATCGGCACGTACAGCGAGACGCCGCCCTTCAGGTCTGGGTCGCCGCCGGCCTTGGCGATCCATTCGGTGTCTTCGTCGCCCAGCTGCAAGGTCACGTAGGGCACGGCGGCCAGTTCCAGGCCGGGCACCATCACGCGCAGGCCGAAATAGTCGCTGCCGTCGCTGCGCGGACCGAGCCAGATGCCGCCGGTCTTGCCGATGCTGACCAGCTGGAACTGCTGGGCCAACATGGCGCGCAGGAAACGGGCCAGGAATTGCTCAATGGTCAGGCTTTCCAGCGCGGACAGGCTGTTGAGCATGTACAGCTTGTCTTCCTGGATCATCAGTTGCGAGGCCAGCAAAATGGTGGCGGCGCTCGGCCCCTTGTCCGACGAGAACAGCGGTTGCTCCATCCACTTGCTGACGGCGGCCTGGTTCAGCACCAGGATCGACAGGTAGCGCGGCACGATGTTGAGCAGGATCGATTCGAGCCAGTCAACGACATCCTGGCTCCATTGGGTCGTATCGGGTTGACCGAAGAAGGTCGGCAGCAATTCGCGGTAGTAGCTGCTGGCGGCCAGCGCCGTGCCGGCCGGGTCGACGCCGAGCAGGAACTTGCTGCTGAGCATGTCGAACTGCATCGACAGTTTCGGTCCGCAGCCGTCCTGCAGCGGCGCCAGGATGGCCAGCTGGAAGTTCAGCTGCGGCTTGACCGGGCTGACCGGCGTGCCGTCGGCCAGCACCGGAATGCCGATCCCGGTGGGCGCGATCTCGAGCACAATGCTGTCGCCGGTGGGCAGGTTCAGTTCGACCCACAGGCCGACCTGCAAAGTGCCCGACAGGGTTTGCACCCCCGTCACCAGGGTGACCGGCAGGCTGGCCGATGGCTTGTAGCGCAACAGGCCGGCATCGGTCTCGATGCTGGCGAAATACGGCTTGAGCAGGCCGGCCACGGCTTGCACGGTGGCCGGCGCATTGGCGCTCGACAGGCGTGCGGACAGCCACGCGAGCGCCGC
Organism: Janthinobacterium sp. NKUCC06_STL; assembly: GCF_019345455.1. Classification (NCBI taxonomy): domain Bacteria; kingdom Pseudomonadati; phylum Pseudomonadota; class Betaproteobacteria; order Burkholderiales; family Oxalobacteraceae; genus Janthinobacterium; species Janthinobacterium sp. NKUCC06_STL. The sequence goes on along the minus strand of NZ_JAHKQY010000002.1, from coordinate 271,252 downwards.
GCTGCCGACCGCGTCCGCGCCCTCCTCGCTGACCGCGATCAGCTGCTGGACCAGCTGCGGCACCTGCAGTTCGTCCGAGGCGCTGCGCAGGCTGGCCACGAAGGCGGCCGCGCCGCCGGCGGCCAGTTCGTCCAGCAGCACGGCGGTCAGTTGCTTGAGCAAGGCTTGCGCGGCTTGCTGCGCGGCCTCGACCACCAGCGTTTGCCATCCGGGGAACGGCAGTATCTGGAAATTCTGCCCGCTCTCGAGCTGCCTGGCCGACAGGTGGAACACCTTGTCGTAGGCGGCCTGGAGCACCAGCGTGGTGTCGCCCGCGACCTTGCCGCTGAGCGAGACCGTGCCAGCCAGGCCGGGCTGGAAGTTCGGCCCCAGCGACAGCGAGAACGCCAGCGTCAGCAACTCGACGCCGTCGGCCAGCGCCAGCGTCTTGCCGGCTGCGAGGCCGGGCGTGATGATGAATGTCTGCGCGGCAACGTCAGCCACCAGCTCGATTTGCTGGCTGTACGGCAAACCGAAAATGCACAGGCCGCCCGTGATCGGCTTGATGCCGACGCCGCTGGAGGCCTGCGAGGCGACCGTGATGGTGGAGAACACGCGCGCCAGGGCGGCGATGTTGAGCTGGCCATTAGCGCCGAGCACGGCGTCGCCCAGCAGCCAGCCGAGCGGATCGCCGAACAGGCCGAGCGGCGACTTGGTGAACCACAGGCCGGTGGCGCTGTCCTGGAATGCCAGCCCGAGCGCCGACATGGCGGTGCGCGCGACCGGATAGGCGTTGAGCAGCTGGGCGTCGACCACTTGCCCGAAAAAGGTCGAGAGCGCGAAATTGGGCGCCAGCGCGATGGTTTGCTCGAGGAACAGCGCGGCGTCGAAGGGATACAGGGTCAGCGGCAGCGGCATTGGCTGGGTGCCGTCGCCCCAGCACAGTTCAACCGCGAACGCGGCCCTGGGCGCCGCGGCGACCGTGACGGCCAGCTTGGAGCGCACTTCGAGCTGCACTTGCGCGCAATACAGGCCCAGTTCGGCGCTCAATTCGCTGCTGCGCAGGTCGAACCCCATTGCCCCGCTGATCTGCAGGAAGTTGCCCCACATCGGCAGCGCGTCGGCCAGCAGGCTGACCTGGATCAGCGCGCCCTCCGACACCGACAGTTGCACCGGCCCCACGATCACCGGCTCGATCTGCGAGCACAGTTCGGCGCTCAGCTGGGCCACGCGCGCCGGGTCATCCATCAGCGCGGTAAAACGGCTTTCCAGTTGCGCCGCCGGATTGGCGGCCAGCGCCACCCAGTCGTACAGGCAGGGGGCGAAGCCGCTGTCCTGGTCCTGTACCAGTTGCAGCGCGTGTAACAGTTGCAGCATCGGCAGCGGCAGCGCCGGAATCGTGATGCCGATGATGGATTCGAGCAGCGCCACCGCCTGGGCCCGGCTATCGGCATCCTGGAACAGCGCGATGCCGCGTTCGATGAAGTAATTGAGCGGATCGGCCAGCATCGCGGTCCAGCCGGCCGAATCGACGCCGGCCAGTGCATCGGCCCTGGACAGCGGGACGACCAGGTTCATCAGGCCCAGCACCTGGTAGGCGTTGCTGATGGCGGCGTTGCCCAGCAACGGCGTGACGAACTGGCCCACGCCCACGTTCAGCAGGCCATAGAACACGGCCACCCATTCGCTGCTCTCGTGCGTCAACTGGTCCAGGTCGTAGACCAGCGTGTCGTCCCCGCTATGCATGGTCAGCAGCACCTGCGGCTGCAGCACGAGGCTGCCCTGGTCGAGCGCCATGTCGATCCCGAGCCGCATCGACACGAGCGTCTTGACGGTGCCGTCGGTGCTCGGCACCACGACGGGCGTTTGCGGCGTGAGCAGGGTCTGCAGGCGCAAGCCTGGCAGGTAGTTGCTCTGCGGCGCGGCGCCCGTCAGGGGCACTTCGACGAAGCGCAGCAGCAGGTCGGTGCTGGTGTCGACACCGAGGGCGCTGAAGCTGAAGCTGCGCTGCAAGCCCAGGCCGAGGGTCTGGCCAAGGGCCGACGTCCACACGGCCAGGTCCAGGTCGCCCGGCAGGTCGACCGCCACCGCGAACGGCGCGGCGTAGCTGCCGCTGCCCGACACCGACGGGATTGGCGCGCCGTCGCTGACGGCCCAGCCCAGCAAGGACATGGCCGCTTCCGTGTAGTCCGCCTGCGCCAGCAGCGCCGAGATCTGGCGCTTGACGTCACCGACCGGGTCGGTGAAGCCGTCCGGCTTCATCACCGGCATCGTGGCCGGCCAGCTCAGGCCGGCGGGCACGAAGGCGCCCAGGTTCGGCAGCAGACCGAGCAAGGCGTTGAGCGCGAGGCCGGGACGGTTGCTGGTGCGGTACACGGCCACGCCGGACAGGGCGGTGACGATGGGCGCGAATATCTGTCCCTGCTTCGTGACGAGTTCATCGAGCGAATCGGCGTCCGAGAACACCATGTCCTGCCCGACCGGCATCGAGGTGCCGTCGACGATGATGGCCGGCTGGCCGACGGCGACGTTCCAGTGCCAACTGTCGTAGGGCGACCAGCTGCCGCTGAAGGAGGCGCCGTCGACGCTGACGGCGGCGCCGGCGACGGCCGGCGTGACGAGGGTTTGCGGCAGCGCGATGTGCGCGGCGATGCCCGGAAATATGCACGCCTGCACCGGCGCGCCGTTACCGAACTGCATGCTCAGCGCGTACACGTCGATGCCGATGTCCAGCGTTTGCAGGCTGGCGTAACTGATGTCCGGGCTCAGTTGCAGGCCCAAGGTGAGACGGTTGGCGCCGCCGGCCTGGCTTTCCACATACGCCAGCAGGGATGCCGGCAGGCTGGCTTCCGTGAGCGTAAACAGCCACGGGTCGGCCGCCTGCCCCTTGCCGCTCACGCTGCTCGTGACGCCGGTCTGGTCGAACAAGGCGCCGGCCGCCCGCAGCAGCCAGTACACGGGCAATTGCCCGTCGACCAGGGTGCCGCCTTGCAGCAGCGCGCTGTAATACGTGCTGAACGCGGCCACCGGGTTCTGGAACGAGGTGACCATTTGCGCGGCGCTGAACGGCGGCGCCAGCGTGGCCGGCCAGCTCACGCCCGCCTCCAGGTCCGGCGCGATCACGCCGAGAAGGATGGCGGCCTGGCGCCCATAGGAGGAGCCGCCGGCCAGGCCGAACACGCCCTGCAGGGCAGCGTCGACCAGGGTGTACAACTCCGTGATCGCCTGCTCGACCAGGGTGCCAGGCTGGGTCAGGTCGATCTGCGCGTATTGCCCATTTGGCGTCGATACATCGACCAGCTGGAACGCGGGCACCACCTTCATCGCCGCGGTACTGCTTTGCAAGACCGAAACTCCGCCAGTCAGGCTGCCAAAGCTGTACTGTTCGCCGCCCACGCTGCCGGCGAACAGCGGCTTGCCGGCGTCGGTGCTGGTCAGCGCGATGCCGACATTGAGGTTGAGGAAACTGGTGCTCACGCCAAGCTGGCCGGTGGTGGCCAGCGAAAACTGGGCCAGGTCGAGCTGGGCCTGGATCAGGATGTGCGCCGGCGCCGTGCCCAGTTGCTGGCCCTTGCCGCGGAAATTGAGGCCCGGCAGCAGGTAGCGGGTGCCGAGCGCGTCGACCTGGGTGACCATGGTCAGCGCCAGCGCGCCGTAGGCCGGCTCACTCAGCAGCGGCACCATGAACGGCGCGGCCACGCTGCCGTCGCCAGCCACCTCGGGCGCGGCCACGCCGAGCAAGGCGCCGATCGCGCCCATCCAGGCCGGGAATGCGGCCTCGTCGGCCAGCAGGCTGTTGAACCAGGCGACGAAGGGCGCGCCCAGCGAGGCGCCCGCCTTCGCTTGCGACAGCAGCGTGTCCCAGCGCAGCAGCGGCAGGCGTACCGCCGAATCGGGGACGATGGGCGACAGGCCCAGGATCGGCAACAGGTTGCTGGCGCGATTGTCCTGGCTCAGCACTTGCTGCAAGGCCGAGACGAACAAGGTCGACACCGTGCTCAGCCATTCCTGCGGCGTGATCTGGGCGATCTGGCTCAGGTTGCGGTCGGCCGGGACCAGTTCGGTCGGCAATTGCAGTTGCATCACCACCACCGACAGGTCGACCGACGGCGCACCCAGGTCGAGCTGGGCGCTGAACTTGACGCCGTTGAACGACAGGCCGTTGCTATTGATGATATTTTGCCCACCCGCGGCGGCGAACTGCACGCCCATGTTGAGCGGGAAGTCGCTGTTCCCCAGCACCATGTGCATGCCGCCCTGCCCGATTTTCAAGACCGGCAGCAAGCCCCAGGCGCTGACCTCGATGTCGCTGACGCCGTCGGCCACGCCCTGGGCCGCGAAATCCCACTGGTGCAGCACGCCGATGCCGAATACCTGGTCGCTGTTGACGAGGTCCGGATTGACGGCGTAATTGACGAGGTAAAAACCGGTCGCCGTCAGGCTGCCCGGATACGGGATCGGATTCCACACGCCCATGCTGCCCAGGTCCTGGGCCGGCAAGCCGAGCGCGCTGGCCGACACTTCGCCGAGCAGCTCGGCGAACAGTTCGGCGATCGTCGCGCCGTTGGTCGACAGATTGTCCCCGGTCAGATTCATGGGGTTCTGGAACCAGTCCGGATTGAGCTCGTAGCTGTTGGCCTGGCCCTGGACCGCGCGCAGAATGCCGATCGCGATGCCCAGCTTGAGCAGCGTGGGCGCCAGTTGCGACGCGTCGAAGGTGGCCGCGCTACCCACGATGGGCCTCACAAGAGAACGTGTTGATGAACATCATTTACTCCCGTTGCATGAGCTTCAAGGACTGTTTCCGTCAAACCAACTTTACTTCGACCACTCCGGGCGTGCCGGCCGAACCGGGATTGCCCGGCAGACCGGGCTGGCCGAATGCGCCATCCGGATGGCCCATCCCGGGAATGCCGGGCGCGCCGCCGGCGCCGGCCGTGCCGCCCGGTATCTGGTCGGCCCGGGTGGTGAAGCTGGCGCCCGGATCGATCGCCTCGATCCACACCCGCAGGCGCCCGCCGTTGCCGCCGGAACCGCCATGGCCGCCGGGTCCGCCGGCCGCGCCGGCGCCGCCCGCCGCCATCTTCCTGGTGGCCGGATCGATGCCCCCCTGTCCGCCCTGGCCGCCCTTGCCGCCGGCGCCGCCATCGCCGCCCTTGCCCGCGCTGACTTCGAACAGCGTGTTGCCGCCCAGGCGCGCGATGGTGATGAGCGCGTCGGGACTGTCGAGGCCGCGACTGCCGTTCCCGCCGGCGCCGCCAAAGGTGCCGGGGCCGCCCGGGGTATGGCTGTCAACGCCGTTCACGCCCGTTGCGCCCCGCGATCCGGCCGGGCCGGCCTGGCCGTCGGGGGCGGTCAGCAAGACCACCCTGGTTCCGCCCGGCGCCGCGCCGGGGCACCATTGATCGACCACAAGATCGGTGTTGGCCGTCAGGACGAGGCGCGCGTCGTCCGCCATCGACAGCGATGCGAGCACCAGGACCACGCGCTGCCCGGCCCTGCCACTCACCAGCAAGCGTTGCCCCGGCCCGAGGGTCAGTGCGCTCAACGCGAACACGGCCGCCTGCCTCGGTCCGACCGACTGGGGCGCCAGGTCGGACTGCGCGGGATCCCCGCTCAGGGCCAGGCCGGCATGCACCGGCCCGGCCAGCGCGGCCGGATCGACCCCGTAGTACTCCAGCTGGCGCAGAAAATACGGCGACATCGCGCGTCGCGTCACAGCGTCCATCGTTCAGCTCCCTGGATTGAGAAGGTCGATATAGTTGTACAAGCCGTGGAAAGTGCTGCCGTTGTAGCTGTCGAAATCACCTCCCGACAACGGCACGGGCGTGCCCAGGGTTTGCGGCGCGCCCAGCAGTTGCAAGGCGGGCATGATGTCGAGCGTCCTGGCCACCTGAAAATTGCAACTGCCCAGACGGCTCAAGCCATAGTTGCGCGAGAACGTGAGATCGGCCGCCGGTCCGGTGCCGAAGGTGTAGACCGAAGCGACCGTGCGATTGCCGACCAGCGGATTGGTCAGGATGTCGACCGCCATCAGGTTGGCCAGCGCGCCGCCGCAGTCGTGCCCGGTCAGGATCACCGGCTTGTTGCCCAGCACGTTGAGCGCGGCGCGCAGGCTGTCGCGGCCGCTGGCATACAGGTCGACCAGGGGCTGGGCATATTTCCCGTAATTGCCGCCGAGCCAGGCTGGCGAGGACGGGGCGGCATTGCTCACGAGGGTGATCAGTTCGATCCACGTGAACGTGCCGCGCAGCGCAATGACGAGCGTGTCGGGGCCCTCGAACAGGCTGGCCCAGACCGTCGCGCCCACGCTCAGGTTTTGCTGCAGCACGTAGGGGCTGTAAGTGAAAGCCAGGGTGCTGCCCGGATGCTGGGCCATCTGGTAGGGGATGGCCGACAGCTTGGCCATCGCAAAGGCCAGCAGCGGATCGAATCCGGGCACCACGGCCGTTGTGCCCGCGCCGTCATTGATGGGGGCCACCCCGGTCAGCAATTGCTGGTAGTACGGACCGTCGCGCTCGACCCAGGGCGAATCGTAGGTCGGGATCGCCATGGCCAGATTTTGCTGCGCGCCGGCCTGGACGTAGCCGCTGGCCGGCAGCGGCTGCGACGGAAACAGGTCGGCCGGCGCCTGCACCCGGTAGGCCGCCGGCACCATGCTGGCGAACGAGGCGGCGAAGGCGGCGTCGGCGAAGGGCGGGCAGGAATACACGTAGGACTGCAAACTGGTCACCGGCGATGGCGACAGGGTCTTGTTTGGCCGCAGGTCGAGCGACGCCAATTGCGCCACCGGCGCGCCCGGTCCGAGGCCGACCACCACCAGCGGCAACGTGGTGGCGAAGGCAGGAATGGTCCGCTGGATCTTGGCCAGGTCTACCCACAGCGACCTGCGGATGGACTGGTACATGGTTTCGAAGCCACCGTCGGCCGAGATCGCCGCAGCGGTGCCGACGACGCTGCTCGGCACCAGGAACAAGGAATGGTTGTCGGGCGTGTAGAAGGCGATGAAATCGCTCCACAGCGCGCCGAGCACCAGCACGCACATGGTCGGCGAGGAAGCTGGGCTGACCGCCAGGAAGTACTGGCAGCCGCCCATCGAAGCGGCGCCGGTGTAGCTGTATGCCAGACCCCAGTCGGACGGCAGGTACAGGTTTGCCAGCGACGCGTTGGCCAAGGCGGCCAGCGGCACCAGTTCGGCTGCCAGCGCGGCGTCGTAGGACTCGAGGGCGGCGTCGGCCATCATGCCGCCACCGCTGTTTGACTCTGCAGGATCAGCACCGCGCCGACGGCGCCGGCCACGCCGGGGTTGCCGCTCGCGCCGGCCACTCCGGCGTTGCCGCTGGCCGCGTTGCTCGGATCGCTGGTGCTCGAGGCGACTTCGTTGGCGCCGCCCAGGCCGCCGGCGCCGCCCAGGCCGCCCAGTCCGCCGGGACCGGCCAGCCCGCCGGTCGAGATCGCCACAATCGGTTGGCTCATGGTGGTGTAGGTGATGGTGACGCCGCCACCGCTGCCGCCAGACCCGGCATTGCCGCCGATGCCGCCATTGCCGCCATTGCCGCCGATGCCGCCGACCGCCGTGCTGCACTCGGGCGATTTGCCGCCGGACGCCTCCAGGCAACTCGTTTCGACCGAAGCCGGCATTTGCCCGGCCGCGCCGCCGAGCCCGCCGAGTCCGCCCACGCCGCCCGCGCCGCCTGCGGCGCCCGCGCCACCGGTCGAGGAGATCGTCAGCAAGCCCTCGACGCTGCCGACGACCATCGTGAAGGTGGGTGCCGGCCAGCCCGGCCCGCCGGGCGAACCATTATTGCCAAAGCCGCCAGGTCCGCCGGCGCTCCCGTTGCTGGAACAGTTGCAGCACTTTCCAGACGTCAAGCTGCCCGCCGTACCGGCGGCCCCCGCCGTGCCAGCGGCGCCGGCGGCGGCGTCCGGGACCGGAATCGCATCCTGGCCAAGCAGACGTATCACTGCAGTGCTGCCATCAAAAGTAGTCATCTCTTCTCCCTTTCAAGACCCCGCGCTGGCTTGCGCGGGGAGGTCACCCACAGTCGTGAAGCTGCCCTTACGCCGGTTGCAGACGCGCCGAGAGGGTACCTGGAGAACCGGTGATGCCGGGCACGCCTGCCGTGCCGGGGTTCCCGGCCGTGCCGCCGCCGGTGCCACCGCTGCCGGCCGCGCCGCCGGCGCCCGACGCGCCGCCCGAGCCGGCGGCGATCGATGAGGTGTCGATCGAAAACGTGGTGTCGGATGTGATCGAGGTGTAATAGATCGTCACGTTCGGCCCGTTGGCGCCATTGCCGCCATTGCCGCCGTTGCCGCCATTGGCGCCATTACCGGACGGGGTGCCGGCGTATGAGTTATTGCAGGGCGCAGCCGCCGCCCCGGCCGCGTTGCCGCCATTGCCGCCATTCCCGCCAGCCTTGCCGGCGCCGCCTTTGCCACCCACGCCGCCGATGTAGGTCACCTGGATCGGACCGGAGATCGCGCCCAGCGAAAACACCGAGGTGCCGGAAATGGAACCGTCCGCGCCCCGGGTGCCGGCACTGCCCGCAGTGCCGTTGCCGCTGGCCGTGGCGGCCACCGGCGAAGGATTGTTGCAATCGCAGTTATTGCCGCTCGGCGAGCCTTGCACGGCATTGCCGCCGTTGCTGCCGTTGGTGCCGGCCGTGCCGTCGGTGCCGTCGCTGCCGTTGGCACCCCGGAAGTTAATGGTCGGAACGGTGCCGCCGGTACCGCCCAACGCTGTCTGGCCGTTGAATACCTGCGAATCCATCTGGGCGGCGGTGACGACCTGGATACTGCCGCCCGGCTCCACCGTCACGACGCCGAAATTGTACAAACCGATCTGGTCGGAATCGAGCACCAGCGGATTGGCGGCGGTGATCGTGATGTCCTGGGCTGCGTAGACCGCCAGCGACATCGGAAAATGGATCGCGTTGATGATCGCCTCGTAATCCTTGACCTTGTTCGAGTTGCCCACCAGGAAAGCGTGCAAGGCCTGCACCACCGCCGCCTTCTGGGTCTCGGTCATGAAGTTCTCGATCAAAGCCACGTCGCGCCCGTGGGACGACAGCGGCGGCAGCGCCAGCTCCGAGAGCGGTTGCGGATACCTGACCTGGGCATCGCTTTCCAGCCCGCGCACATAATCTTCGTCCTTGCAGGCGCACAGGGCCTTCAATTGCGCCACATTGGCGACCTTGAGAATGTTCGCGGGAGGAAAAGTCGAATTGGCGGCAGGATGCCCGCAGTGCAGGCCGTCCTCGGCGCCGGAGGTCGTCACGCTGGTCTGAATCTTGCTCGGATCCACGCCGAGCTGGGCGCAGCGCGCATTGAATTTCGCTACTTGCTCGTCGCTCAGATCTTTAAAGTGTTTAACCATCATCTCGCTCCTTCAGATTGGATAAAAATCCGTCAAGTCATCAGCCATATTATGGGAATGAAGCCATTCATTAATATTCGCGATCTCGACACGAAACATCAACTGCCTGTGATATTGAAAATAAAACGTGACAATTACGACATTCTCGGTGACGAGATCAGGAAACGATGGTCATGGTTTGCACATTCATCTGCAATGTGGACCGCGCCTCGATATAGCCGCCCGGCTGCACCGTGACCGTGCCGAATATCAGGCTGGTGGGCGCGCTCGAATTGTCGACCAGCAATGGATTGGCAGCCGTGATTTCCAGGTCGGTCACCGCGTAGACGGCCATTTGTAGCGGAAAGTGCAGCGTGTTGATGTAGTCTTCGTACTCCGCGACGCGGCTTGAATCACCGAGCAGGTAGGCGTTCATGGCGTCGGAAACGGCTTGGAATTGCGGGCGCGAGAGGCTGTTGCGCAGCTTGACGGACTTCCCGCCAAATGCGGCCAGGTCCGGCATCGCCATCTCGGCCAGCGGCGTGGGGTAGCTGACCTCGGCCGCACCGGTGGCGCCGAGAACATCGTCCACGCCTTCACCACGGCCCAGGGCTTTCAGCTGTTTTATGCTGTCGACCTGGACGATATTATCGGGCGGGAAAGCGGAACTGGCCGCCGGATGGCCGCACAAGACGCCCTTGCCCATATTTTCGGTTGATAATGTCGCCCGAACGGCGGTTGGATCGATGCCATGGCGCCGGCATGTGGACTTGAATTGCTCTTGTTGATTCCAGGACAAGTCATTAAACAGTATTGTCATCATCGCACCCTTCAAGAATGAATCGGGAAATGAACTGGGAAAAGCCATGCTGGAAGTGCGTGAAACTGTCGAATGGCCGTAAATCAAGCACATTGCTCATTTCCGTCATGCCAGTGAATAATATAATCATAAAAAAATGCTAAAAACACTCGCATTGTCACAATTACAAATTTATTTTTAAATCATCCAGACGCGGCGCCGGAGGCTAGTCTCCGGCCGATAAGACAGGCGGAATTTAGCCGGCAACGTGGCTCAGATGCCCTTGCAAATCCGTGAAAAAAAAAGGGGGGGGTAATTTTCAGTGCAGCTTAACGCGGCGGCAGACGGCCACATCCCACCCGCGCCAGCACCAGCTCGATCAGCTCCGCGATCAAGGGCCGGAACGTGGCCGCATCGCCGCCCTGCCCCAGCATGACGGTGCGCGTGGTCAGGTGCGAAAAAACAGCATCGAAGAGGATCTGCGGCAGGTTGGAAAACGAGGTATCGGGCGCGATGCGGCCCTGGGTGCGCTGCTGTTCCAGCAGGCGCAGGATCAATGCATGCCACACTTGCGGGCCGTGTTCGTACCAGGTGAGGCCCACGGCCGGCACGGCGGCGGCACCCGTGACGACGAGGCGGTAGAAATCCACGTGGCGGCGGCTGGTGACGACGGCCACCAGTTCATCGAGAATCAGCTGCAAGCCCTGCTCCAGGCCGACTTGCGAGGTATCGAGCTGGCGTAGCGCGATGATGAAATCGGCGCACAGGTATTCGACCACGGCCACCAGCAGCTCCTGCTTGCTGCCGAAATAGCGGTAGGCGGTGGCTTTCGAGCCGCCCGCCTCGGCCACGATGGCGTCCATGCTGACGCCGTCGTAGCCGGAGTCAAGAAAGAGTCTGGATGCCGCCACCAGCAGCTTGCGCCGCCGCTCCTCGCTTCGGGTACTCGGGGAAGCTGGAACGGTGCGCAACTGGGGCATGAAGCAAACTCTTACTGTGTCTTGGGAAGCGCGTATGCTATCACGTAATCCCCCCGGTCCGGGCTCTGGCGGGCGCCGCCCGCGACCACCACGACGTACTGGCGGCCCGAGGCTGGCGACACATACGTCATCGGCGTGCCTTGCGAACCGACCGGCATGCGCGCCTTCCACACTTCACGGCCGGTGGCGATATCCATGGCGCGCAAATAATAATCCTGCGTGCCCGCATAAAACACCAGGCCGGACGCCGTGCTCATGCCGCCGCCCAGGGTCGGCATGCCCAGCGGGATGGGCAGCCTGGCGCGCACGCCGTTGATGACGGCATCCTGCACCGTGCCGGCCGGACGCTCCCACACTTTTTTCTTCGTCTTGAGGTCGATGGCGGCGAACACGCCCCACGGCGGGCTTTGGCACGGTATGCCCAGCGGCGAATTGAAGGCCTTGTGGTCGATGACGAACGGCGTGCCATCCATCGGATAGGTGCTGCCCACGCCGTGGCCAGCCGTCAGCTTGGCCACGTCCACCGTTTCGCGCGGCACCAGCCTGACCACTTGCGGCATGCGGATATCGTTGACGAACATATAGCCATTGCTTTCATCGACGGCCGCGCCGCCCCAGTTGAAGCCGCCGTAATAGCCCGGATAGATCAAGGTTTCGCGGGTGCTCGGCGCCGTGAACTCGCCCTGGTAATTGAGCTTGCGGAAGCTGATGCGGCAGGCCAGCTGGTCGAAGAAGGTGGCGCCCCACATGTCGCGCTCCGTCAGCGTGTCCGCACCGAGGGCCGGCATGCCGGTGGAGTATGGCTGCGTTTTGGATACCCAGTCGCCGGCCGCGTGCTCTTGCGGCACGGGTTTTTCCACCACGTCCGCAATCGGTTTGCCCGTGCGGCGGTCCAGCATGAAGATCTGGCCACGCTTGGTCAGCTGCACCAGCGCGGGAATTTTGCCGCCCTTGCCGTCCGGGACGTCGTACAGGGCTGGCTGCGCGGCCACGTCGTAATCCCAGATATCATGGTGGACGGTCTGATACGTCCAGCGCTCGCGGCCCGTGGCCATGTCGAGGGCAACGATGGCCGACGCGTATTTTTCCGTCAGCGGCGGACGCTTGCCGCCCCAGAAGTCCGGCTGCTCGTTCCCCGTCGGCAGGTAGACCAGGCCCAGCGCATCGTCGAACGCGGGCGCCGACCACATGTTCGGCGTGCTGCGCGTGTAGGTCTGCCCTTCCGGCGGCAGCTTGGTGATGGCCGGATTGCCCAGGTCCCAGGCCCACACCAGTTCCCCCGTGTCGGCGCTGTAGGCACGCACGACGCCCGACGGTTCATCGGTGGAGCGACCGTCAAAGACCCAGCCGCCGAGGATGATCAGGTTGCGCGCCACCGTGGGCGCGGACGTGTAGGCGTAGTACGGCACGTTCATCTTGACCTTGCCCAGGCCGACGGTCAGGTCGACGGAACCCTTGTCGCCGAAGCCCTCGCACTGCTTGCCCGTCTGCGCGTCGATCTGAATCAGGCGCGCATCCATGGTCACTTGCACGATGCGTTTGGCGCACACGCCCGCCACCGGCGCGCTGTCCGCTGGCATGCCGTCAAAGTGAAATGGCTTTGTCACTTTGGCCGGCTCGTAGTAAGCCACGCCGCGGCAGCGGTTCCACGTTTTGATGTTGGCCGGCTTCGGGTCGAAGGTCCAGCGTTCCTTGCCCGTGTCCGCGTCCAGCGCGATGACCTTGCTCGTCGGCGTACACGTGTAGATGGTGTCGCCGATCTGCAGCGGCGTGTTTTGCGATTCGGACGCGCCTTCGGCCAGCTCGCCCGAGCGGTAGGTCCACGCCACTTGCAGCTGGTCGACATTCTGCCTGTCGATCTGCGTGTACGGCGCGAAGCGCGTGCCCTTCGGCCCATAGCCGTAATGCGCCCAGTTGGCGCTGCCGCCGTTCACCGGCGCCAGCGCATCCTGCTGCGGCTGCACGGTGGCATCGAGCACGCCGTGCGGCTGGAACATGGCGGCGAAACCGGCCACCAGCACAACGGCGAACAAGGCCGCGAAGCCGCGCGACTGGCCAGTGTGCTTGCGCCCCGCCAGCCACGGATGCAGCAAGGCGGCCACCAGACCGATGACGAGGAACGGCGCCAGGCGCGGCACCATGGGCCAGAAGGCAAAACCGATTTCCCACACGGCCCAGGCCAGGGTGGCGATGACCAGCACGGCGACAACGCCGCTGGCGATGGGTTTGCGGCGCAGATACAGCACGCCGGCGAAGAGCAAGCCGAGACCGGCCAGCAGGTAATACCAGGAACCGCCGAGGGTAATGAGTTCGATGCCGCCCGCCGCCAGGGCCAGGCCGGAAAAGCCAAGAAAAGCGCCAAAAACCGTCAAGGCAAGCCGCTTGCCCCTGAAGACCGCCGGGATCACCGGCGCCCCTTTATTTACTGAAGTGTCCATTTTTTATCCATGACGCCTCCCCTGCCCAGGCAAATACGCCGGGGATGGCTGGTTTTTTCAAATCTACGTAGTGAAACTGTACTGTACGGTTTCATTTTATGCCGATTTTTGATGCAAGGAAAGAAAATTTGACGCAGGAGCTTGATTTTTGGCGGGGATGGGAGGAGGTGCTGCCGGTTTTGACGTTTAAACAAACGCCGTTGGAACGCTCGAAAAACGCCCAGGGCTAGGCGCCGCGTCGAAGACAGTACGAATAGTACGGCGAGACGCGGCAACAACGCCCTGGGCTTTTTCTCGAGCGTTACAAAGAGGCCATATCGATCACGAAGCGATAGCGTACATCGCTTTTGACCACGCGCTCAAACGCCTCATTGATATCCTGAATGCGGATGATCTCGATGTCCGACACAATATTGTGCTTGCCGCAGAAATCCAGCATTTCCTGGGTTTCCTTGATCGAGCCGATCATGGAGCCGGACAGGCTGCGGCGCGCGCCCACCAGGCCGAAGGCGTTCACGGGCGGTACGGCGCCGTCCGGGATGCCGACGATGACCATGTTGCCGTCGACTTTCAGCAGGTTGATGTACTGGTTCCAGTCGATCGACGCGCCCACGGTGCAGATGATCAAATCAAACGTGCCGGCCAGTTTGCTGAACGTTTCCGCGTCGTTGGTGGCGTAGTAATGGTCGGCGCCCAGGCGCAGGCCGTCTTCGCGCTTCGACAAAGTCTGGCTCAGCACCGTCACTTCGGCGCCCATGGCGTGGGCGATCTTGACGCCCATGTGGCCCAGGCCGCCCATGCCCAGGATGGCGACCTGCTTGCCAGGGCCGGCTTTCCAGTGGTTCAGCGGCGAGTACAAGGTGATGCCGGCGCACAGCAGCGGCGCGGCCGCGTCCAGCGGCAGGTTGTCGGGAATCGACAGCACATAGCCTTCCTTGACGACGATGCTGTCCGAGTAGCCGCCCTGCGTGGCCGTCTTGCCGTCCGCTTCCAGGCCGTTGTAGGTCTGGATCAGGCCTGGCATGTACTGTTCCAGGTCCACGTTGCGCGTCTTGCAGGTGGTGCAGGAATCAACGAAGCAGCCCACGCCCACGTGGTCGCCCACCTTGAACTTGCTGACGTTGGCGCCGACGGCCGTGACGACGCCGGCGATTTCATGGCCGGGCACCATCGGGAAGGCGGCGCCACCCCATTCGTCGCGCGCCTGGTGGATGTCGGAGTGGCACACGCCGCAGTATTTGATCGAGATGGCCACGTCGTCTTCGCGCGGGGCGCGGCGCTCGAACGTGAACGGTTGCAGTGCGGAAGTCGGGCCCAGTGCGGCGTAGCCTTTGGCGATGGTGGTCATGAAAACTCCTGTATCTAGATGTGTTTGACGAGGGGGACGCGTGCCATGCAGGCGATTGCACAAGTGTGCCCGAGAAGCCGGCCCGCCGTTACCGCGATCCTGCAAGACCTTTGCACGATCCTCCAAATCTGCGTAAGATCAGCCCCTGCCCTACTTCGCCTCACGCATACTGAACACCATGTCCACGCCACTTACTCCACAAGATGAAATCGCCGCCCTGATCAGCCGCCACGCGCCGCGCACGGGCGACTACGCGACGGCCATCGGCAACCTCAGTTTCCACCGCCAGTCCTCGGTGACGGAATCGCTGTTCCATGCGGCGCGCCCCAGCGTGGCCATCATCGCGCAGGGGGCGAAAGACGTCACCCTGGGCAGCGAAACCTTCCATTACAGCCGCATGCAGTATCTGCTGACGTCCGTCGACCTGCCGGTGCAAGTGCGCGTGGTGGAAGCGAGCGAAGACAAGCCGCACCTGTGCGTGGTGCTCGGCATCGACATCGCCGACGTGGCCGCGCTGCTCGATAGCGAAAGCAGCAGCGACAGCGCGGCGCAGCAGAAAATCCTGCCCGCCACGCGCGGCATTTCCGTCAGCGACGTGTCGGCCGAGCTGCTCGACGCCATGCTGCGCCTCGTGCGCCTGCTCGACAAACCGGGCGAGATCGCCGCGCTGGCGCCGTTGATCCGCCGCGAGCTGACGTACCGCCTGCTCAATGGCCCCGTCGGCGCGCGTCTGCGCCACATGGCGCTGGCCAGCAGCCAGTCGCACCAGGTGGGGCAAGCCATCGACTGGATCAAGCACAATTATTGCGAGCCGCTGCGCATCGAGCACCTGGCCGGCATGGCGAACATGAGCATGTCGTCGCTGCACCACCACTTCAAGGCGATTACGGCCATGACGCCGATGCAGTACCAGAAGCTGCTGCGGCTGCAGGAAGCGCGGCGCCTGATGCTGGTCGAGCAGATCGACGCGGGCACGGCCGGCTACCGGGTCGGCTACGCCAGCGAATCGCAGTTCAGCCGCGAATACAGCCGCCAGTTTGGCCGCGCGCCCATGCGCGACGTGGGCCAGGTGCGTGCGCAGCTGAGCGGAGCCACAGCCTACTCCGTCTTGCCGTAAGCGCCGCCGCCCGGCGTCTCGATCACGAACACGTCGCCCGCCTGCATATCCGTCTTGCCGATATGGGGCAGGTGTTCCACCGTACCGTCCGCCCGCTCCACGTAATTGCGCCCCAGCGCGCCCGCCGCGCCGCCGTCCATGCCGAAAGGCGGATAGATGCGATTGTTCGACAGGATCGCCGCCGTCATCGGTTCCAGGAAGCGCACCCGGCGCACGCCGCCATTGCCGCCGTGCCAGCGTCCCGCCCCGCCCGACCCTGCGCGGATGCTGTAGCTGTCCAGCCGCACGGGAAAGCGCCACTCGAGGATTTCAGGGTCCGTCAGGCGCGAATTGGTCATGTTCGTCTGCACCACGTCCGTGCCGTCAAACCCTGGGCCGGCGCCCGAGCCGCCCGATATCGTCTCGTAATACTGGTACTTTTCACTGCCGAAGGTGAAATTGTTCATCGTCCCCTGCGACGCGGCCATGGCCCCCAGCGCGCCATACAGGGCGTTGGTGATGCAGGTCGAAGTTTCCACATTGCCCGACACGACGGAGGCCGGATACTGCGGGTTGAGCATGGAGCCGGACGGGATGATCACCGTGAGCGGCTTCAGGCAGCCGGCATTCAGGGGAATCTCGTCGTCGACCAGGGTGCGGAACACGTACAGCACGGCCGCCATGCAGACGGCGGACGGCGCGTTGAAGTTGTTCGGCAACTGGCTGGACGTTCCCGTGAAGTCGATGACGGCGCTGCGCCGCGCCACGTCGACCCTGATCGCCACCTGAATGCGCGCGCCGTTGTCCAGGTCCAGCGCATAGCTGCCATCTTTCAAGGTCGTGATGACCCTGCGCACGGCTTCCTCGGCATTGTCCTGCACGTGGCCCATGTAGGCCTGCACGACAGCCAAGCCGAAATGCGCGACCATCTTGTGCAGTTCTTCGGCGCCCTTCTGGTTGGCCGCCACCTGGGCGCGCAGGTCAGCCACATTCTGCTGCGGATTGCGGGCCGGCCAGCTGGCGCCCGCCAGCAGGGCCAGGGTTTCGTCTTCCCGCAACAAACCCGTGGCGCCGTCGACCAGCTTGAAATTGTCGATCAACACGCCCTCTTCCTCGATGCGTGTGGAGTCGGGCGGCATGGAGCCCGGCGTGGTGCCGCCAATATCCGCATGGTGGCCGCGCGAGCCGACATAGAACAGGATGGCGCCGCCCGCTTCATCGAACACGGGCGAGATCACCGTCACGTCGGGCAGATGCGTGCCGCCGTGATAAGGATCGTTCAGCATGAAGACGTCGCCCGGCCGCATGGTTCCCGCATTGCGCGTCATGACGGTGCGGATGCTCTCGCCCATGGAGCCCAGGTGCACGGGCATGTGCGGCGCGTTGGCGATCAAATGGCCTTGCGCATCGAAGATGGCGCAGCTGAAATCGAGCCGTTCCTTGATGTTGACGGAGTGCGCCGTATTTTGCAGGCGCAGCCCCATCTGCTCGGCGATCGACATGAACAGATTATTGAAAATTTCCAGCATCACGGGGTCGGCATTGGTCGCTGTTGTCAAACCCTTGGCACGCCGCTCGGGCAAGGCAGCGACCCTGCGCAAGACCAGATGGCCGTGCGCCGTGACGTCCGCGCGCCAGCCCGGCTCGATGACCGTGGTGGCATTGGCGTCGCTGACGATGGCCGGGCCATCGATAGTATCACCAGGGCGCAAGCTGTCCGCCGCATACAGGCCGCTTGGCCGCCACGCGCCGGCGCAATACATGTCCACCGTCTGCACGGGCGCCAACCCACCCGCGCGCGCCGCATAGGCCGGCACGGCCACTTGCGGCGCATCGGACGCGCCGATGGCTTCCACGGAAATGGCCTCGACGATCAGGGCGCGCGCCGGCATCAAAAAGGAAAAGCGTTTTTTATATGCTGCCTCAAACTGCGCCTGCATGCTCGTTACCGTATCGAACAGCACGACGAGGGGCGAATCCGTGCCCTCATAGCGCAGGTGCACGCGCGACACCAGCGCGACGCGCTCCCCTTCCACACCCTGACGCAGCAAGTCGCCGCGCGCCAGTTCGCCCAGTTGCGCAAATTCGCCAGCCATATCCGCGCCCAGGACCGCCTCGATGGCGCGCTCGCGCATGGCGCTCTGGTCGGCCAGACCCATGCCGTAGGCCGACATCACGCCGGCCAGGCTGTGGATGAAGACCGTGCGCATGCCCAGCGCGTCGGCCACCAGGCAGGCATGCTGGCCGCCCGCGCCGCCAAAGCTGGTGAGCGTGTATTCGGTGACGTCGTGGCCGCGCTGCACGGAAATCTGCTTGATGGCGTTGGCCATGTTGCCGACCGCGATGGCGATATAGCCTTCGGCTACCTGCTCCGGCGTCGAGTTCACCGTGCGCGCCAGCGCCTCGAACTGGGCCCGCACGGTGGCCGCATCCAGCGCTTCATTCGCGTCGGGGCCGAAGACGCGGGGGAAGAAGGCGGGCTGCAGCTTGCCCAGCATGACGTTGCAGTCGGTGACGGCCAGCGGGCCGCCGCGCCGGTAGCTGGCGGGGCCGGGATTGGCGCCCGCGCTGTCCGGCCCCACCTTGTAGCGGGCGCCGTCGAAATGCAGGATGGAGCCGCCGCCGGCAGCCACCGTGTGGATGCTCATCATGGGAGCGCGCATGCGCACGCCGGCGATCTGCGTCTCGAACACTCGTTCGAATTCGCCCGCGTAATGCGACACGTCCGTGGAGGTGCCGCCCATGTCGAAGCCGATGACTTTATCGAAGCCGGCCAGCGCGCTGGCGCGCACCATGCCGACGATGCCGCCGGCCGGGCCGGACAGAATGCTGTCCTTGCCCTGGAAGGCGCGCGCATCCGTCAAGCCGCCGTTCGACTGCATGAATTGCAGATGCACGCCGGGCAGCTCCATCGCCAGTTGGTCGACATAGCGGCGCAAAATCGGCGACAGATAGGCGTCGACCACGGTGGTGTCGCCGCGCGCCACCAGTTTCATCATGGGGCTGACCTCGTGCGACACGGACACCTGCGTAAAACCGGCTTCGCGCGCCAGCTGCGCCACCCGCGCCTCGTGCGCGTGATAGCGGTAGCCGTGCATCAGCACGACCGCGATGGCGCGCACGCCACGCGCATGCGCATTTGCCAGCGCCGTGCGCGCGGCCGCCTCGTCGAGCGGTGTCACGACGTCGCCATGGGCGCCCACGCGCTCATCGATCTCGATCACGTCGCCGTACAACAGTTCCGGCACAATGATCTGACGCGCGAACAGCTGCGGGCGGTTCTGATAGGCGATGCGCAAGGCGTCGCGAAAACCGCGCGTGATGGCCAGCACGGTGGGCTCGCCCTTGCGTTCGAGCAGCGCATTGGTGGCCACCGTCGTGCCCATCTTGATGGCGCCCACCCGTTCCACGGGCAGCGGCGCGTCAGGCGCCAGGTCCATCAGCTGGCGCATGCCGGCCAGCGCCGCGTCGCGGTACTGGCCCGGGTTCTCAGACAGCAGTTTATGCGTGGCCAGGCTGCCGTCAGGACGGCGCGCCACGATGTCCGTAAAGGTGCCGCCCCGGTCGATCCAGAATTGCCAGTCCATCGTCCTGCCCCCGCGCTTATGTGAGATGGCTATTGTAGCCGCACAATTTACGGCGCACTGCAGGCGTGCGCGCCTTGCCTTTCGCCCGCTTCGGCCTTATGTTGAAGACATGCTGACTAACGGAACACGCTCCATGCCCCTGATCGACTCTGCAACACCGCTGTACTCCATCGCCGAACTGCGCGCCATCGAACAAGCGGCCATGCAAGACCTGCCGCAAGGGCTGCTGATGCAGCGTGCGGGCCAGGCTGCCGCCAGTGCCGCCCTGAAGCTGCTGCACGCCCGGGAAGATGGCGACGACGACGGCCACCGGCGCGTCCTGGTGCTGGCCGGCCCCGGCGACAACGGCGGTGACGCGCTGGAAGCGGCCGCGCACCTGGCCGGCAGCGGCACCGAGGTGCTCGTCTGGCTGGCGCCCGAGGCGCAAGCCACGTCGCCCGAGCGCGAACAGGCGCTGAGCCGCGCGCGCAACAGCGCCGCGCGCTTGATGGAAGCGGCAACGTCGATGGCCTCGGCCGCGGTGGGCGCGGCGCCATGGCACCTCGTCATCGACGGCCTGTTCGGCATCGGCGCGTCGCGCCCCCTCGATGGCGAATGCCGCGACATGGCGCAACTGGTCAACAATCTCGATTGCCCCGTGCTGGCCCTCGATGTGCCCAGCGGCCTGCACGCGGACACGGGCGCCATCGACGGCGTCGCCATCCGCGCCACGCATACGCTCACCTTCATCGGCGACAAGCCCGGCCTGCACACGGCGAATGGCCGCGACCATGCGGGGGAAGTGGAAGTGGCCGCGCTGGCCATAGCTCCCTCCCTGCTGCCCGCGGCGAAGGCGCAGCTGGGCGGCCTGCACCTGTTCGCGCGCCAGCTGCAGCCGCGCCGGCAAAACACGCACAAGGGCAGCTACGGCAGCGTGGCCATCATCGGCGGCGCGCAAGGCATGGCCGGCGCGCCCATCCTGGCGGCCCGCACGGCTCTGCATGCGGGCGCGGGAAGAGTCTACATCGCGTTTCCGGACGCTCCGCCCGCCTTCGACAGCGGCCAGCCGGAGCTGATGTGCCGGCACGCCAGGGACGTGGACTTCTCGGGCCTGCACTTCGCCGCGCTGGTGGCCGGTCCCGGCCTCGGCGACAAGGCCGGCACGGTGGAACTGCTGCAGCGTGCCATTGACAGCGACAGTCCGCTGCTGCTGGACGCGGACGCGCTGAACCTGATGGCGGCCGAGCCGGAGCTGCAATCGGCGCTGGCCGTGCGCACGGGCGCGGGGGCGACGATACTGACCCCGCACCCGCTGGAAGCGGCACGCCTGCTCGACATGACGGTGGCCGAGGTCCAGGCCGACCGCCTGGGCGCCGCGCGCCAGCTGGCCACGCAGCTGGGCGCCATCGTGGTATTAAAGGGTTCGGGCACGGTGATCGCCGCACCCGACGGCCAGGTCGTCGTCAACAACACGGGCGGCCCCGCGCTGGCGACGGCCGGCACGGGCGACGTCTTGTCCGGCCTGTGCGGCAGCCTGCTGGCGCAAGGCTGGCCGGAATGGGAAGCGGCAATTGGCGCCGTGTGGCTGCACGGCGCGGCGGCCGATGCACTGGTGGCGGCAGGCAGCGGCCCCATTGGCTTGACTGCCGGGGAATTGATACCGGCGATACGCAGGTTGATCAATGCCTTGTCGGCATAAGCTTTGGCGCGGGTGTGTTGGATTACGCTGCGCTAATCCAAGCTACACCTCGGAGGGCGGGTAGGCCGGGTAGGTCGGATTAGCGCGCAAGCGCGTAATCCGACAAACTCGCGCAACAATCACACCAATCGACCAGCAGCAATCGTGATCGTCCGCCCGCAACGGGCCGCGATCGAACTATCGTGCGTGACGAGCACCAGGGTCGAACCACGTTCGCGGTTCAGCTCGAACATCAGCTGGATCACGGCTTCGCCGGTGGCCGCATCGAGGCTACCCGTCGGTTCATCGGCGAACAGCAGCGGCGGTTCCGTGACGAACGCGCGGGCCAGGGCCACGCGCTGCTGTTCGCCGCCGGACAGGTACTTCGGATAGTGCTTCAAACGGCTGCCCAGGTTGACCCTGCCCAGCATGGCTTGCGCCTTTTCCTTCGCCTCCGGGTCGCCACGCAATTCCAGCGGCAGCATGACGTTTTCCAGCGCCGTCAGGTGGGCCAGCAGCTGGAAGGACTGGAACACGAAACCGAGCTTTTCCTTGCGGAAACCGGCGCGGCCGTCTTCGTCGAGGGCGAAGATATCGGTGCCGTCGAGGATGACTTTGCCTTCGCTGGGCGTGTCCAGTCCCGCCAGCAAACCCAGCAACGTGGACTTGCCGGAACCGGAGGCGCCGACGATGGCCAGCGTCTCCGCCGTTTGCACGGTAAAATCGACTTGATGCAGGATGGTCAGCTCACCATCGGCATCGGGTACGCGCTTGGCCAGCTGGACCACTTCGATGGCCGGCCGGGCATTTTGGCTGTTGGGTGCGGCGGGCCGCTGGGCCGCTGCGCCTGATGGGAGAAAACTGGTGGAAGTCGCTTTAGGGAATTCGGGCATGCTGATCTATCTTAAAAAATTTCGTGAACAAATAAGTGTCGAGGGCAGCAGCCGCATGCGGCGGCGCGCGCTGTCCCTGCTTCCTGCGGCAGCCCTGCTGCTGGTGTCAGGCATGACGAACGCCTATTCTGCACCAAAAACGCTGCTGGTGCTCGGCGACAGTCTCTCGGCCGAGTATGGGCTGGCGCGGGGTACGGGCTGGGTCGCGCTGCTGGAACAGCGGCTGCAAGCGCAAAAGAACGATACGCGCATCGTCAACGCCAGCATCAGCGGCGAGACCACCAGCGGCGGCCGCGCGCGCCTGCCTGCGCTGCTGGCCAAGCACCAGCCCGACGTCGTGCTGATCGAACTGGGCGCCAACGACGGCTTGCGCGGCTTGCCCGTGGCGGCCGCCGAAGCGAATCTGCGCGCCATGGGCGAAGCGGCCAAAAAATCGGGCGCGCAAGTGGTGCTGGTGGGCATGCGCATGCCGCCCAACTATGGCCGCGCCTATGGCGAACAGTTTTACGGCGTGTACGGCAAGCTGGCCAGGGAATGGAAGGCGCCACTGGTCCCCTTCATGTTCGAAGGCATCGCCGACCAGCCGCAGCTGTTCCAGGCCGACCGCATGCACCCGAATGCGCAGGCGCATCCGACGATTCTGAAAAATATCTGGCCGCGGCTGGCGCCGTTGCTGAACGCGAAGTAAGCCAGTTCATAAGCTCACTTAATGTTCACCCCGTTTTCACCCCGAAGGCCGACCCCAGTCTTACGCAGTTGGGTTAAATAAAGTTCCGACTCACTGACAAAAAAATAGCCGCTCGAAAGCGGCTATTTTTATGCGTGGAAACTAAATCTTACGGTGCTTCCGGCGCTGCGGCAACCGGCGCGGTGACCGGCTTGACGATCTTCACCTTGGCCTTGGCTTTCAGGTATTCGACATAATCGAACATTTCCTGTTGTGCCAGGATGCCGCTGATCTGGTCTTTCTCTTGCTGGCGGCGCGCTGCGTCCACTTGTGCCGGCTGCTGCACCTTGGCGATGCGGTAGATGCCGTAGCCCAGGGCTGGCAGGTCCACGCCCACATAGGCAGGCAGCTTGCTCGTGTCCGCTTTCATCACTTGCGCGATGGCGGCACGGTTGATGCCGTCCAGCTTGCTGCGCGATACCCATTGCGCCGCGCCGAAACCGGTCGCGTCGCCCGAAGCCTTCAAGGCGGCCAGCTTGGTCTCGCCCGCTTTCTTGGCCAGCTTTTCCGCTTCTTCCAGGGTCACGCGCTGACGGATCATCGCTTCGACTTCGGCCAGCGGACGCTTGCTGGCTGGCTTGAATTCCACCACGCGGCCGGCGATCAGCACGTTAGGAGCGACGGTCACGGCTTCCGTGTTGCGCTTGTCTTTGAGCGAATCGTTCGAGAAGATGGCAGTCAGGAACTTGGCGTTGTTGAACGGCGCCTTGCCCAGTGCTGGCGACGGCGTGCGCGACAGGTTGGCGACGCTTTCCACTTTCAGTTTCAGCTTGTCGGCCACCGGCTTCAGGCTGTCCGATTGCTCGTAGACCGTGTTGGTGAACGTTTCCGCCATTTCCGAGTATTTCTTGGCAGCGAATTGCTTGCGCAAGTCGGCCGTGATCTCGCCGCGTACTTCATCGAGCGCACGCACGTGCTGTGGCTTGAGCGAGGTCACGGTCAGGATGTGGAAGCCGAAATCGGAAGCGACGACGTCGCTGATTTCGCCTTGCTTCAGTTTCGAAACCGCGCTCAGCAGCGGTGCCGGCAAACCATCCTTGCCAATCACGCCCAGGTCGCCGCCCTGTTCCGCGGACGCCGGATCTTCCGACTTGGCTTTCGCCACGGCGGCAAAGCTGGCTGGCGTTTTGCGCACTTCCGCCAGGATGGCTTCGGCCTTGGCCTTGGCGGCTGCCTTGTCGGCGGCCGATGCGTCTTTCTTGACGGCGACGAGGATATGGCTGGCCTGGCGCGCTTCTTCCGTCGTGTAGGCTTTCTGGTTTTTCGCGTAGTAGCCGGTCACGTCGGCGTCGGTGACGTCGACTTGCTCGCCGGCGGCGCTGTCGTCGAGCACAACGTATTCGATCTTGGCTTGTTCCGGGATCTCGAAGAACTTGCTGTTCTTGTCATAGAAAGCCTTGATCATGGCGTCCGTCACTTTGACTTCCGGCACGTACTGGGCGATCGGCAGCAGCAGTTCCTGCACTTCACGCTCTTCCGAGGTGATGTCGGACAGGCGCTTGGAGACGGTGTTCGGCGCAAAGGCCGTGCCTTGCACGGCGCCGGCCAGTTGCTGCAGGGCCATGTCGCTGCGGCGGCGCGCATCGTACATCTGCGGCGTCATGCCTTGGGCGGCCAGCATGGCCTTGTAGCGTTCCAGGTCGAATTTACCGTCCGGCAAGGTCAAGCCTGGGATTTCCAGCACTTCCTTTTGCAGCACGGCATCGCTGATGACCAGGTGGCTACGGCCCACTTCGGCCGCCACGGCGCGCTCGGCGATCAGGTTGTCGAGGATGCTCTGGCGCGCTTCCGGCGTGTCAAACATTTTCTGGTCGAACTGCTCGCCCATCATCTGGCGGTAGCGGTCGATCTGCTGGCGTTGCGCTTCTTCATATTGCTGCTGCGTAACGACCTGGTCGCCGACCTTGGCGATGGTGTTCGCGCCGTCGCCGAAGCTTTGGTAGCCGCTGATACCGACCAGTGCAAAAGACGGGACGATGACCAGCATCAGGAGAAACTGCATCAAGCGTCGATGGGTACGAATAAATTCAAACATGGTCAGCCAATTCGGGATGAGTGGATCACTATAAAAAAAGGCGAACATGCGTTCGCCTTGATTTCTTCGGCGGAATGGACGGGACAGATGTCCACTTCCCCTTTAGATTCAACAACTTGGCGCTGGAACTAAAGCAGGATTCTGACGCCCAAGCCATTATCTCCTGATTCTACAATGCCCATAGCGCTATAGCAAGAGTAAATCAGGGCGCGCGCCCTGCCCTGGCGCCGCCTGGACGGCAAGGCGCCGGACTCGCGCATTTAACCGGACGCAGCTTAAAGGGGATTTAAATGCGGGTGTTTTTATTCAAAACGGCAGGAGGGGATTTTAAAAGCCGGCGCACCGAGATAATCTGGCGCTGAAAAAGAAAAACCCGCGCTACTTATTCAGCAGCGCGGGCTTCTATATTCTGGCGGAGCGGACGGGACTCGAACCCGCGACCCCCGACGTGACAGGCCGGTATTCTAACCAACTGAACTACCACTCCTTAAGAGCGTATTTTTTTGGCGGAGCGGACGGGACTCGAACCCGCGACCTCCGACGTGACAGGCCGGCATTCTAACCAACTGAACTACCACTCCGAAAAATACACAGTACTACTTGCACTTGCATCCAGGGTTGTTATTCGAAGAACTTCAACCCTGAAATCGCGGCACCCGGAGGCGCCGCCAAATGTTTCCGGTGATTGTCACCTCACCGAAGTCCGTTAGTTTACAGCATCCTTCAAAGCTTTACCAGCTTTAAATTTTGGAACTTTTGCAGCTTCGATCGTGATCGCTTCTTTCGTACGCGGATTGCGGCCGGTACGCTCAGCGCGTTCGCTGACCGAGAAAGTGCCAAAACCAACCAGCGTCACGCTGTCGTTGTTTTTCAAAGTTTCCGTCACGCCGCCGATAACAGCGTCGAGTGCGCGCGCAGCGGCGGCTTTGGAAATGTCAGCTTTTTCAGCAATGTGGTCGATCAATTCAGTCTTGTTCACTAGCATCCCCAATTACAAAGGTATAAAACGTTTACCGTATCGTTGCGGCACTTTTGGCACCACAGCTGTCCGGCGAAAAAAATGTGCAGGCGTATTAAACAAGCCACACTGTATATGTGTCAAGCGCTTTGGGGGCGCAATTCACGTTTCAATATAAAACAAGCGCTCTAAAAGCGCTTGTTTGGGGAAAACAGGGGTAAAACGTTAGTGTTTTACTACCTCGCCGGCCGCGTCAGGCTTGGCCGCGGCGGCCGTAACAGCCTCCACCGCAGCGACGTCCGCCAACGCTTCAGGCATGCGTTCGAGGGCGATTTCCAGCACTTTGTCGATCCAGCGCACGGGTACGATCTCCAGTTTGTTCTTGACGTTGTCCGGAATGTCGGCCAGGTCTTTCACATTCTGCTCTGGAATCAGGACCGTCTTGATGCCGCCGCGATGGGCCGCCAGCAGCTTTTCTTTCAGGCCGCCAATCGGCAATACTTCGCCGCGCAAGGTGATCTCGCCCGTCATCGCCACGTCGGCGCGCACGGGAATGCCCGTGAAGACCGACACCATCGCCACCGTCATGGCCGCGCCAGCCGAAGGACCATCCTTCGGTGTCGCGCCTTCCGGCACGTGGATGTGGATATCGCTCTTCTCGAACACGTCCGCCTTGATGCCCAGGCGCTGTGCCCGGCTGCGCACCACCGTGCGGGCTGCCTCGATCGACTCTTTCATGACGTCGCCCAGGGTACCCGTGCGGATGATGCCGCCCTTGCCCGGCATCGACACGGCTTCGATGGTCAGCAGATCGCCGCCCACTTCCGTCCATGCCAGACCGACCACCTGGCCGACCTGGTTTTCTTTCTCAGCGACACCGAAATCGTAACGGCGCACGCCGAGGAATTTATCCAGGTTCTTCGAGTTGACGATGACTTTCTTGTCGGATTTCTTCAGCAGCAGCATCTTGACCACCTTGCGGCAGATCTTCGACACTTCACGCTCGAGCGAACGCACACCGGCTTCCCGCGTGTAGTAGCGGATGATGTCGCGCAAGGCCGACTCGGCCACCGAGATTTCCTCTTCCTTCAAGCCATTGTTCTTGATCTGCTTCGGCAGCAGATAACGCTGCGCGATGCTGGTCTTTTCATCTTCCGTGTAACCGGACAGACGAATCACTTCCATGCGGTCAAGCAAGGCTGGCGGAATGTTGTACGAGTTCGACGTGGCCACGAACATCACGTCAGACAAGTCGAAATCGACTTCGATGTAATGGTCGGAGAACGTGTGGTTCTGTTCCGGGTCCAACACTTCCAGCAGGGCCGACGAAGGATCGCCACGGAAATCGGCGCCCATCTTGTCGACTTCATCGAGCAGGAACAGAGGATTGCGCACGCCGACTTTCGACAGCGATTGCAAAATCTTGCCCGGCATCGAGCCGATGTAGGTGCGGCGATGGCCGCGGATCTCGGCTTCGTCACGCACGCCGCCCAGGGCCATGCGCACGAACTTGCGGTTCGTCGCGCGGGCGATGGACTGGCCCAACGAGGTTTTACCCACGCCCGGAGGACCGACGAAGCACAGGATAGGGGCTTTGAGCTTGTCGACGCGCTGTTGCACCGCGAGGTATTCCAGGATGCGTTCCTTGACCTTGTCGAGGCCGTAGTGGTCGCCTTCGAGCACTTTTTCCGCATTCGCCAGGTCGTTATTGACCTTCGATTTCTTTTTCCAAGGCAAATTGACCAGCGTATCGATGTAGTTGCGCACGACGGTGGCTTCGGCCGACATCGGCGACATCAGTTTCAGCTTTTTCAGCTCGTTGGTGGCCTTGTCGAGCGCTTCCTTCGGCATTTTTGCCGAAGCGACTTTTTTCTCCAGCTCGTCGAGGTCGGCACCATCTTCGCCCTCGCCCAGTTCTTTCTGGATCGCCTTGACTTGCTCGTTCAGGTAGTACTCGCGCTGCGACTTTTCCATCTGGCGCTTCACGCGGCCGCGGATGCGCTTTTCCACCTGCAGAATGTCGAGCTCGCCTTCGAGCTGGCCCAGCAGGTGCTCGAGGCGCTTGGCCACGCTGAAAATTTCCAGGATGACTTGTTTTTGCTCAAGCTTCAGCGGCAGGTGCGCGGCCACCGTGTCGGCCAGGCGGCCGGCATCGTCGATGCCCGACAGGGAAGCGAGGATTTCCGGTGGAATCTTTTTGTTCAGTTTGACGTACTGGTCGAACTGCTGCACGATCGCGCGGCGCATGGCTTCGACTTCCGACTCGTCGCCCGGCTCGGACTCGAGCGGCGTCAGGTCGGCGATGAAGTGCGTCGGCGCATCGCTGATGTGGTTGATACGGGCACGCTGCGCGCCTTCGACCAGCACCTTGACGGTGCCATCGGGCAGCTTCAGCATTTGCAGAATATTGGCGACGCAGCCAATTTCATAGATATCCGAAGGAGACGGCTCGTCCTTCGCGGCTGCTTTTTGAGCGGCAAGCATGATGCTCTTGCCCTGCTCCATCGCAGCTTCCAGCGCCTTGATCGACTTTGGACGGCCAACGAACAGCGGTATCACCATATGCGGGAAAACGACGACATCCCGCAGCGGCAATAACGGCAGTTGAGTTTGCTCAGTTAATTTGGAAGTTGTCATGGCGTACCTTATAGAAAGCGTGTTTACGATGTTGGCGCTCGCTGCCAAAACACAAGACCGGCGAGAATAAATAATTCTGTGAAACAAACATTTTTCTGTTTATTTCGCAAAACACACCCGCATGACGTTAATAAATGCAGTTTTCACAGTAAAAAAGCCACGCGCAGCTAAGCGCCGCGAGTGGCTTTCCGATTGAAGCCTGCACTCATTGATTTAAATTGTACTGCCATGCATTAAGGAATCAAAATCCTTTTTATGCATTTGTCTCAGCAGTAATCAATTTTCTCCGGAGGCCTTGGCAGTCTCTTGATAAATCAACAAAGGTTTGGCGCCGCTGGTGATGGTATTTTCGTCGATGACGACCTTCACCACATTTTGTTCGCTCGGCAGTTCGTACATGACGTCCAGCAAAGCATGTTCCAGGATGGAACGCAGGCCACGGGCGCCGGTCTTGCGCGCCAGCGCCTTCTTGGCGATCGCATGCAGGGCGGCCGGACGAATCTCCAGTTCCGCGCCTTCCATCTCGAGCAGCTTCGAATACTGCTTGATCAGCGCATTCTTCGGCTCGACCAGGATCTGGATCAGCGCCTCTTCCGTCAATTCCGCCAGGGTGGCGATGACGGGCAGACGGCCGACCAGTTCCGGGATCAGGCCAAACTTGACCAGGTCTTCCGGTTCCGCTTGCAACATCAGTTCGCTGGCCGAGCTTTGCGACTTGCTGCGCACCGTGGCCGAGAAGCCGATGCCGCTCTTTTCGGAACGGTTGGCGATCACTTTCGACAGGCCGTCAAAGGCGCCGCCGCAGATGAACATGATGTTGGTCGTGTCGATCTGCACGAAATCCTGGTTCGGATGCTTGCGGCCGCCTTGTGGCGGCACGGAAGCCATCGTGCCTTCGATCAATTTCAACAAGGCTTGCTGCACGCCCTCGCCCGACACGTCGCGCGTGATGGACGGATTGTCGGACTTGCGCGAAATCTTGTCGATCTCATCGATGTAGACGATGCCGCGCTGGGCTTTCTCGACGTCATAGTTGCAGCTTTGCAGCAGCTTCTGGATGATGTTTTCCACGTCTTCACCCACGTAACCGGCTTCGGTCAGGGTGGTGGCGTCGGCGATCACGAACGGCACGTTGAGCATGCGCGCCAGGGTCTGTGCCAGCAGGGTCTTGCCCGAGCCGGTAGGACCGACCAGCAAGATATTGCTCTTGGCCAGTTCGATGTCGTCTTTCTTGCCCAGGTGCTTGAGACGCTTGTAATGGTTGTACACCGCCACCGACAGGATGCGCTTGGCAGTCTGCTGGCCGATCACGTACTGATCGAGCAAGGCGGCAATTTCTTGCGGCGTCGGCAGGTCGGATTTGGTACCGGTCACCGTCTCGATGCTCGACGTTTCATCACGGATGATGTCGTTGCACAGGTCGATGCACTCGTCGCAAATGAACACGGACGGGCCGGCGATGAGTTTCTTCACCTCGTGCTGGCTTTTGCCGCAGAACGAGCAATACAGTAATTTTTCGCCGCTAGAGGATTTTTTGTCTGACATAAGGCATTTTGGTTGGAACTGCATTAACAATATTGCAAAATCGCAAGCCGGATGATGGTTGCCGCCCGTAAAGGCCGCTAGCCATGGCGCAAGTCAACAACGCGCACAAGCTCCATGCTACCCGAAATAAAAGCGAAACGCCCGAACGTTTGATCGCCCGGGCGTTTACTTACGTACTTAGCAATACCGGTAGGGGCTCATCAAGCGCGGCTGGTCAACACTTTGTCGATCAAACCATACTCAACGGCCTCGTCGGCGGACATGAAACGGTCGCGGTCGGTGTCCTTGGCGATCTGTTCGATCGACTGGCCCGTGCGCTCGGCCATGATGCCGTTCAAGCGGGTGCGCAGGTAAAGGATTTCCTTCGCCTGGATCTCGATATCGGACGCCATGCCTTGCGAACCACCGGACGGCTGGTGAATCATGATGCGCGAGTTCGGCAGCGAGAAACGCTTGCCCTTGGCGCCAGCGGCCAGCAGGAAAGCGCCCATCGAAGCAGCCATGCCCGTGCACAGGGTCGAGACGTCCGGCTTGATGAACTGCATGGTGTCGTAGATGGCCATGCCGGCCGAGACCGAACCACCTGGCGAGTTGATGTAGAGCGAGATTTCCTTTTCCGGATTTTCGCTTTCCAGGAACAGCAGCTGGGCGACAACCAGGTTGGCCATCTGGTCATTGACCGGGCCGACCATGAAAATCAAACGTTCCTTCAGCAGGCGCGAGTAAATATCATACGAGCGCTCGCCGCGACCGCTTTGTTCCACCACCATCGGCACCAGGCCGAGCATCTGTGTGTCCAGCGCCGGATTACGGTTCATACCTGTCATTTCATTTCCTTGTGAAGCAGTTAGGGGAAGCCGCCCTCACCTTTCGGCAAGAGCAGACATCCCAATGCCAACTGGTTTACGCTTGTGCGTTGCTTCCCATCAGTTCGTCAAAAGCAACTGCTTTCGACGTGACTTTCGACAGGCCCAACACGTAGGTGACGACGTTTTCTTCCAATACAAGGGCTTCGATCTCACCCAGACGACGACGGTCGCTGTAGTAGTACTTCAGCACTTCGCGTGGGTCTTCGTAGCTTTGGGCGAAATCTTCGATCTGCGCCTTGACTTGCTCAGGCGTCGCCTGCAACTTGTTGTCGCCTACCAGTTGCGACAGGATCAGGCCCAGGCGTACGCGACGCTCGGCTTTTTCCGCGAACAGTTCTGCTGGGAAAGGCACGTCCTTGACGTTCATGCCGCGCTGCGCCATGTCCTGGCGGGTCATTTCGGCCAGACGCTCGGAATCCTGAGCGATCAGGGTTTTTGGCACTTCCAGCTCAGCAACTTTGATCAGCGCGTCCATGACGGCTTCCTTGTTGCGCGCTTTTACGCGGCCAGCGACTTCGCGCTGCAGGTTGACTTTGATGTCTTCGCGCATTTTGGCCAGGTCGCCATCGGCAACGCCCAAGGACTTGGCGAATTCGGCATCGACTTCCGGCAGGTGCGCCCATTCCAGCTTTTGCAAGGTGATGGTAAACGATGCGGTTTTGCCGGCAACGTCTTTACCGTGGTAGTCCTCTGGGAACGACAATGGGAACGTCTTGGCTTCGCCCACTTTCAGGCCCAGGGTTGCTGCTTCGAATTCTGGCAGCATGCGGCCTTCGCCCAGCACGAAAGCGTAGCCTTCAGCTTTGCCGCCTGGGAATTCAACGCCGTCGATCGAGCCGACGAAGTCAACGGTCACGCGGTCGCCATTGGCAGCGATAGCCTCACCGCCGTCGCCGTGTTCGCCAGCTTCGCCCTTGGTGTGGAAGTGCACGCGTTGCTTGCGCAGGATGTCGATGGTCTTGTCGATTTCGGCTTCCGACACGTCGGCTTGCACGGTTTCGATTTCAACGGCCGTCAGGTCACCGATGGCGACTTCCGGATACACTTCGAACGTTGCGTCGAAAGCCAGCTGGCCTTCGGCTGCTTCTTCTTTCGGCACGATGTTCGGGAAACCGGCCACGCGCAGATTGTTTTCGTTGGCGGCGTCGTTGAACGCGCGGCCGACTTTGTCATTCAGCACTTCGGATTCAATTTGGTAGCCGTATTGTGCTGCGACCATTTTCAACGGCACTTTGCCCGGACGGAAGCCCGGTGCCTTAGCCGTACGGGCTTGCACTTTCAGGCGCTTCTCAACTTCCGTGCGGACGTCCGTCAGCGGGAAGGAGATCGTGATACGACGTTCGAGTTTGCCCAAGGTTTCGACTGCAGTTGCCATGTAAAAAATCGTCCAAAAAATAAACACTGTTGGTGCGAGAAAAGAAGACCCGACCCCTTGCGCCATCACTGGCGGCAAGACATGGGTCCAGCTTCACTCGCTCGCATATTCATCTGTAAAAGTACTGAAAACAGGACGATGGACCTGGTCTACCCGGCTGAGGGAAAAACCCGCACCAGGCACCAAACAATCCGCCGCTTCCAGTACTGCGACAGGGCTCCGAGCGTCCAGCCTTGCTTCTAAGTAAATGCAGGGCCGGCCATCATTCGGTAAAGCGTGGCATTATAACAAAGGACTTCGGGAAAGTGGCTGGCTTTGCAGCCCGGCCACAGAGGATACCAGCGGCGGCGAACGAGTCGCCACAGCCTGGGGGTGCCCTGCCTTTACTCTTGCCCCGGCATTCTTTGTTTCGCCAGAGACAGGCTTTCCAGCCTGCTTCGTTCATTAGTATATGCGAACTGGCGCCCCGTCCGAAACAAAGAAATGCGCTCACGACGAAGATTTCGGGCAAAAAACCTTTGATTTACCTCAATTTGGCCATTTTTCAGGCAAATCTCCGCCAAGGTCCCGCCCCGCCGCCCGATCGCTGGCGAAAAATGGCGCAAACAAAGGCATCCCGCATGAGGGAAAAACAGGTAAGACAACAGGAAAACGGGAAAGACGCCTGCAAGGAGGCTGAAGAACAACTTGATGGTGCTGCACCTCCGGGCTGGAACAACCCAGATTGGTGCGGATGGGGAGACTCGAACTCCCAAGCCGAAGCACTGGCTTCTAAGACCAGCGTGTCTACCAATTCCACCACATCCGCATTTGTACTACTGTGTGCTACTTGCTACAAACTGCTTCCCTGATTTTAACAACTCGGGAGCGATCTGGCTACCGTGGACTTATGAGCAAGCCCGGAGCAAGCGCTCGGTAAAGCAAAGGCGGCATTCTACTGGATTTCCCAGAGGAATGCCGCCTTTTTTATGCCTGCGCCCTGGCGCTGGCTGCTAGCCTTCTTTTGCGCTCACCGGCTCCGGCTTCCTGACCCGGAACCAGGCCGCATACAGGGCCGGCAGGAACAGTAAAGTCAAGGCCGTCGCCAGGATCAGGCCGCCCATGATGGCTACCGCCATCGGGCCCCAGAACACGGAGCGCGACAAGGGGATCATGGCCAGCGCCGCGGCGGCGGCCGTCAGCACGATGGGGCGGCAGCGGCGCACGGCCGAGTCGATGATGGCATCCCACGGGGCCGAGCCATCCTTGATGTCTTGCTCGATCTGGTCGACGAGGATCACCGAGTTGCGGATGATCATGCCGAACAGCGCGATGATGCCCAGGTTGGCCACGAAACCAAGTGGCCGGCCCAGCGCCAGCAAGGCAAAGGCGGCGCCCGCCACACCCAGCGGCCCCGTCAGGAAAACCAGCAGGGAACGCGAGAAACTGTGCAGCTGCAACATCAGCAAAGTGAAGATGATGAAGATGGCCAGCGGCAGGTTCGCCGAGATCGACGCTTCCGCCTCGCCGCTGTCGGCCGCCACGCCTTTCACCACGATGCGGTAGCCGGACGGCAACTTGGCCCGCAAGGCGTCCAGCTGCGGCGCCAGTTGCGTCGACACGGTGGCGCCCTGGATGCCGTCGATCACGTCCGACTGCACGGTGATGGCCCATGCGCGCTTGTCGCGCCAGACGACACCCGGTTCCCACACAAAATGCGCGCGGGCCAGCTGCGAGATCGGCACGGACTTGCCCGTCGCCGTCGGGATATTTGTGTCATTCAACACGGAAATCGTGGCCCGCTCTTCCAGAGGCTGGCGCACCTGAATGTCGATCAGCTTGTTGTCCTCGCGGAACTGGCCGATGACCGTACCCGACAGGATCGTATTGGCCGCCTGCATCACCGTTTTCGAGGTGACGCCCAGCGCGCGCATCTTGTCCTGGTCCAGGTCCAGGCGCAATACCTTCACCGATTCATTCCAGTTGTCATTGACGCCCAGGGTGTTCGGATTGGCGCGCATGATGTCCTTGACCTGGTCGGCGATGGCCCGCACACCGGCCACTTCCGGCCCCAAGACGCGGAACTGCACCGGATACGGCACCGGCGGCCCATTCGGCAACAGCTTGACGCGGCCCCGCACTTCCGGGAAATCCTTCTTGAAGACATCGACGATTTTCTGGCGCAAGCGTTCGCGGTCAGCCAGGCTCTTCGGCAAGACCACCACTTGCGACACGTTGGTCTGCGGGAATATCTGGTCCAGCGGCAAGTAGAAACGGGGGCTGCCCGTGCCGACATAGCTAGTCACGCTTTCCACGCCGTCGAGCTTGCCCACAAACGCTTCGAACTTCTTGACCTGCTTTTCATTCGCGGCGAAAGTTGTGCCTTCGGGCGACCACAGTTCCACCATCAGTTCGGGACGGCTGGAATCGGGGAAGAATTGCTTTTCGATAAAATTGAAACCATAGATGCCCAGCGCAAAGATGGCCAGGGTGGCGGCAATGGTGGTCTTGCGCCATTCCACGCACCAGGTGACGGCGCGGCGGAAGCGGCGGAAGTTCGGCGTATCGAACAATTCATGGTCGTTATGCGCGTGCGGTTTCACTTTCAGCAAGACGTAGCCGATATACGGCGTGAAGACGACGGCCACCACCCACGAAATGATCAGAGCCAGTGCATTGACGGAGAACAAGGAGAACGTGTATTCGCCAGCGGCCGACTTGGCCAGGCCGATGGGCAAGAAGCCCGCCACCGTGATCAGGGTGCCCGTCAGCATGGGCATGGCCGTCGACGTGTAGGCAAACGTGGCCGCGTCGAAACGCGACATGCCCTCCTCCATCTTGCGCACCATCATCTCGACGGCAATGATGGCGTCATCGACCAGCAAGCCCAGCGCGATGATCAGGGCGCCCAGGGAAATCTTGTGCAAGTCGATGTCGAGCAGGCGCATGAACAGGAAGGTGACGGCCAGCACCAGGGGAATGGTCAGCGCCACTACCAGGCCCGGCCGCACGTCGATGCGCAGCGGCTTGGTGTGCAAGCCCAGCGCCACGAAGCTGACGGCCAGCACGATCAGGATGGCTTCGATCAGGGTGTGCACGAACTCGCCCACGGAGGCGGACACGGCTTCCGGCTGGTTCGACACGCGCTGCAACTCTATGCCGACTGGCAATTCGCTCTTCATGCGCGTGACCGTTGCCTGCAAGGCCTTGCCCATGTCGATGATGTTGCCGCCCTTTTCCATCGACACGCCCAGGCCGATCACTTCCTTGCCGTTGAAACGCATCTTGTCCTTGGGCGGATCGACGAGTTCACGTTTTACGGTGGCAAAATCACCGAGGCGGAAGGTGGTGCCGTTGGCGCGCAGTTCCAGGTTTTCCAGGTCCTTGACGGTCACCATGGCGCCCGTCACGCGCACTTGCAGATTGTCCGTCGGCGTCACCAGCACGCCGGTGGCGTTGATGCTGTTTTGCGCCGACAATTGCTGCACGATGGCGTCGAAAGGAATGCCCAGCTGGGCAAATTTCTTGTGCGAAAAGATGATATTGATCTTTTCATCCTGCACGCCGAACAGTTCCACCTTCGATACCAGCCCCACGGCCAGCAGTTCCTGGCGTACCTTGTCCGCGTAATCCTTCATTTCCGCGTAGGTAAAACCGTCGCCGGACAGGGCAAAGATGGAGCCGTAGGTGTCGCCGAACTCGTCATTGAAGAACGGACCCACGACGCCGGCCGGCAAGGTGCCCTGAATGTCGCCGATCTTCTTGCGCACCTGGTACCAGGCGGCCGCCGTTTCCTTGGGCGGCGCCGATTCGCGCAGCTCCAGCAAAATCAAGGTTTCGCCCGGCTTCGAATAACTGGTGATTTCGTCGATGTACGGCGTTTCCTGCAGTTTCTTTTCCAGCTTGTCCGTCACCTGCTCGGCCATCTGCAAGGCCGTGGCGCCGGGCCAGTACGCTTGCAAGACCATGGCGCGGAAGGTGAACGGGGGATCTTCATCCTGGCCCAGGCTGGCATAGCTGAGCATGCCGCCGATCAGCAGCACGGCCATCAGGTAGCGCGTCAGCGGGATGTGTTCGAGCGCCCAGCGCGACAGATTGAAGCCGCCCTTCATTTGATGGCCTCGGCAGCAACGACGGCAGGCTTGCTGGCCAGCTCGGCGCCTAGGATGGTGACTTTCTGGCCCGGCTTGAGCAGGTTGACGCCGGCCGTGACCACCGTCTGGCCCGCTTTCACGCCCGAGGTCAGCAGCAACTCATTGCCCGCCACGCCGCCCACCGTCACCGGCACGAGCTTCACGGCGCCGTTTTCCACCACCCACACGGAGCTTTGCGATTTTTCATTGAACAGGGCCGTCAACGGCACCTTGATTTGCGGCGTGGCCGTTTGCGAGGCGAACTGCACCACGGCCGTCATGCCCAGACGCACTTGCGACGCGTCCGGAATGCTGACCTTGGCTGTGTAGGTGCGCGTGGCGGCATCGGCCACGGGCGACACTTCGCGTATCTTGCCCGGCAAGCCCTGCTTCGGATCGGCCCACAGGCGCACGACCACATCCTTGACGCCACGCAAGGTTTCCACCTTGTCTTCAGGAATGCCGATCACGACTTCCTTCTCGCCGCTCTTCGCCACTTGCACGACGGGCGCGCCGGGCGCCACCACCTGCCCCACTTCAGCCTCGATGCGCGTGACGACGCCATCGACGTCCGCCAGCAAGCTGGCATAGCCGGACTGGTTCGCCTGACCACGGTACAGGGCCTGGGCCGCTTCCACATTTGCCTGCGCCGCCTTGTAGGTGGCATTCTTGCCGTCGAGCACGGCCTGGCTGACGAAGTTCTTCTCGCGCAAATCCTGGTAGCGCTTGAGTTCCGCGCGCGCCAGATCGCGGCTCGTTTCCGAACTCACCAGCGAGGCCTTGGCTTGCGCCTGCGACAGTTGCAAGTCGACGGGATCGAGCTGCATCAGCACTTGCCCCTTCTTCACGCTGGCGCCCACGTCGACCTTGCGCGCGACGATCTTGCCGCCCACGCGGAAACCCAGCTGCGACACGACGCGGGGCACAACCTCGCCCGACAGCTCGGCACTGACGTCAACATTACTGCTAGACAACACGATGGCGCGCACGGGGCGCACGTCTTCCACTTTGACGGCAGGCTTGGAACAGGCCGCCAGGGTCAGCGCCAGAGCGGCGGCGGCGATCAGCCGCAGGGCAGGAAGTGCGGAAGCGCCGGTCTCGCGGCGCAGGGTTTTCAGGGCAAACAAGGTATTTTCCTTTACTATGCGGGCTGCAATATTTTTATGCGGAGAAACTTTTTGCTTGTCCTTTGGGCCAAGCCAAACTTTTTCGCACGCGATATCCTTAAATTTGTGACAATATCAGCTTGGTCATGGCGGGGACTGCTCTTCGCCTAATGACTTTCTGGTTATTAATTATAATCGTGCGTAAAAGTTTTTAGTGACTTATGCGTCATTAATCTTGAGACGTACAACGCCCGGCCGCAATCCAGCGTTTGTGGGGGCCGGACAAACGCAAGACTAGAGAAGTGTGTTCATGCCTGTAGACCATTACGAAAATTTTCCTGTTGCATCATTTTTACTGCCGCGCCGCCTGGTGCCCGCCGTCGAAGCCATCTATGCCTTCGCCCGCAGCGCCGACGACCTGGCCGATGAGGGCGACGCCAGGCCGGCCGAGCGCCTGGCCGCCCTGCACGCCTATGAAGCGGCGCTGGGCCGCATCGCCCGCCACGAAGGCCATGGGGGCGAGAACGCCGCCATGTTCGAACGCCTGGCCGCCGTCATCGCCAAGCACCAGCTGCCGCTGAAGCCATTCCACGATTTATTGTCCGCCTTCAAGCAGGATGTGGAAACGACGCGCTACGCCAGCTACGACGACGTGCTCGATTACTGCGCCCGTTCCGCCAACCCCGTGGGGCTGCTGATGCTGCACCTGTATGGCGCGGCCGATGAACAGAATGTACGCGATTCCGATGCGATATGTTCAGCTTTGCAACTAATTAATTTCCTGCAAGACGTCGCCATCGACCAGCAAAAAGAGCGCATCTACCTGCCGATGGAAGACTTGACCCGCTTTGCCGTCTCCGCCGCCGCCTTCGAGCGGCCCGAGGCGCACGGCAAGTGGAGCGCCCTGATGCGCTTCGAAGTGGCCCGCACGCGCGCCCTGATGCTGTCCGGCGCGCCGCTGGCCCTGCGCCTGCGCGGGCGCATCGGCTGGGAGCTGCGTCTGGTGGTGCAAGGGGGTTTGCGCATCCTCGAATGCATCGAAGCCGTCAATTACGACGTGTTCCGGCGCCGGCCCAAGCTGGAGAAACGCGACTGGCTGATCATTTTCTGGCGCGCGCTGCGCATGTCGCGCAAAAGCTTGCATCAAGAGACACAAGTAAAAACGGCTTTTCCCCCGTCGCCCACTCTGTAAGACGATAGAATAGCGGCTTCGATCTGCAACCCTTGCTCTTTTGACTATGTCTCCCGACGAATACTGCCAACAAAAGGCCGCCCAGAGCGGCTCCAGCTTCTACTACAGCTTCCTGTTCCTGCCCGCCGAGCGCCGCAAGGCCATCACGGCCCTGTACGCGTTCTGCCGCGAAGTCGATGACACGGTCGACGACTGCACGGATGAAGCCGTGGCACGCACCAAGCTGGTCTGGTGGCGCAAGGAAGTCAAGGCCATGTACGAGGGCAACCCCACGCATCCCGTGATGCGCGCGCTGCAGCCGCACCTGGACATCTATAAACTGGAAGAAAAGCATTTGCAGGCCATCATCGACGGCATGGAAATGGACTTGAACCAGACCCGCTACCTCGACTACCAGGCCATGAGCCGCTATTGCTGGCATGTGGCCAGCGTGGTGGGCATCTTGTCGGCCAGCATCTTCGGCGCGACCCGACCGGAAACTCTGCTGTACGCGGAAAAACTGGGCCATGCCTTCCAGCTGACCAACATCATCCGCGACGTGGGCGAAGATGCGCGCAAGGGGCGCATCTATTTGCCGATCAGCGAATTGCAGCAATTCAATGTGACGGCGGCCGACCTGCTGAACGCGCGCCACAGCGAAAACTTTGAAAACCTCATGCGTTTCCAGGTGGCGCGCGCGCAAAAGGCCTACGACGAAGCATTCGCGCTCTTGCCAGCCGAGGACCGCCGCGCCCAGCGCCCGGGCCTGATCATGGCCGCCATCTACCGGACCCTGCTCAATGAAGTCGAGCGCGACGGCTACCATGTGCTGAAACAGCGCATTTCGCTCACGCCGATCCGCAAACTGTGGCTGGCCTGGAAGACCTGGGTTCGTGGCTAAGCGTAGCGTGAAGCAACGCTACGCCATCATCGGCGCCGGCTGGGCCGGCTGCGCGGCGGCCATGGAACTGGCGCGCGCCGGTCACGCGGTGAGCGTGTTCGAGGCGGCGCGCACCCTGGGCGGCCGCGCGCGCCGCGTCGAAAGAGAAAATACGTTGCTCGACAACGGCCAGCACATCCTGCTGGGCGCGTACACGGAAACCTTGCGCCTGATCAAGCTGGCGGGGCAAGACCCTGCCGAGCTGATCCTCACGCTGCCCCTGCAGATGCGCTATCCGGCGAACTCCGGTGGCATGGACTTCATCGCGCCGCGCCTGCCCGCGCCGCTGCACCTGGCCTGGGCCCTGCTGCGCGCCAAAGGTTTGCAGCGCGCCGACAAGCTGGCCCTGATGCGCTTTTCCACCGCCATGCGGACGATGGGTTGGCAGCTGTATAACGATTGCACGGTCAGCGAATTGCTGCAGCGCTTCGACCAGACGGAGCGCCTGAACCGGCTGATGTGGCACCCGCTGTGCCTGGCCGCGCTGAATACCCCGCCCGAGCGGGCCTCGGCCCGCGTCTTCATCAACGTGCTGCGCGACAGCCTGGGCGCAAGGCGCCGCCGCGCTTCCGACATGCTGGTCCCGAAAGCGGACCTCTCTACCCTGTTGCCCGACGCGGCCGCCCGCTATGTGGCACGGCACGGCGGCGCGGTGCGCACGGGCGCCAAGGTCGCCGCCTTGCACGCCTTGGCCGATGGCCGCTGGCGACTCGATGATGGCGGCGATGATGGCGAGCATTATGATGGCGTCATCGTCGCCACCTCGTCCGTGCAAGCAGCCAGCCTGCTGCAAGGATTGCAGGACGCACGCCTCGATGACGCAATTAACCGCATGCAAGCCTTCACGCCGGAAGCCATCAGCACCTGCTACCTGCAATACGATGCCTCGGTGCGCCTGGACTTGCCGTTTTACGCTCTCGTCGATACGCCGCAGCTGCAGCACTGGGGCCAGTTCGTCTTCGACCGGGGCCAGCTCGACGCCAGCCAGGCCGGCTTGCTGGCCGTCGTCATCAGCGCCTCCGGCAATGCCGCAGAGCAAGGCCACGGACCATTGGCGCACGCCATCGCGGCGCAGCTGGCGCAGGTGTTGCAACGCCCGGAACTGGCGCAGCCCGTGTGGACCCAGCTGATTACGGAAAAGCGCGCCACCTTTGCCTGCACGCCGGACCTGGCCCGCCCCGGCAACGCCAGCGGCATGCCGGGCTTGCTGCTGGCCGGCGACTACACGGCCAATGAGGACCGGACGCAGGACTATCCGGCCACCATCGAGGCGGCCGTGCGCAGCGGCGTGGCGGCGGCCAGGATGATGAACACGAGCAAGGCGGCAAAACAGCCTTGACGGTGCATCCTCCCCTGGTGTCGCTCGCCCCCGCGAAATTGCATTCTGTCGCACCGCACTGGTGCGCTCGCGTACGCTTGGGTACAGTCTGATCATCGACAACGGCCATGCCACGGGGAATACCATGCACACCACCTTGCACTTGAAAAACAGCTTGAAAGCCCTGGCGCTGCTGGCTGGCGTGGTGCTGGCCACCTTGATCGTCATTCAGGTACAGCAAGCGCCACAAACGCCATTGCTGCTGAGCCAGGCAAGCATGCTGCTGCCGGCCATGGGCTGAAGCGGCGAAGCGGAATGACAGGAAGAATATGATGAACAAGCAAGATTATCTCGACGCACTGCGGCGCGCGCTGGCAGGCTTGCCACCGGACTTGGTGGCCAAGACCCTCGACTATTACGAGCAGACCTTCATCGAAGGCGCGGCGGCCGGCCGCAGCGAGCACGAAATCGCCGAGGACCTGGGCGACCCGAAAAAAATTGCCCTCACCTTGCGCAGCAGCACGCACCGCCAGGCCTTCGAGCAAAAGAAAACCCCCGTCAACCTGCTGCGCCTGCTCGTCTCGCTCGTGGGCCTGGCCATCTTCAACCTGTTCATGGTCGTGCCGGCCGCCGTCTACGCGGCCCTGCTGGCCACCCTGTACGCCGTCAGCCTGAGCTTTTACCTGGCCGGCATCGCCATTACGGCCAGCGGCTTGTCGGGCGCCAACGAACTGGTGCTCGATGGTCCGCTGCGCCACGTCTTCATCCATGACGATGACGGCGGCGAAGGCGGCGAACGGCGCGAAACGCGTATCACCATCGGCGACAAGGGCATCGAAGTCGATCACCTGCCCGGCCCCTTGCAGCCTGAACCGGCCGAGTCCGAAGCCAAGGCGCCAGGCGCCTCGTCGCGCGTGATGGAGCGGGCCGAAGCGCTGGCCGGCGGCGGCATCCGCATCTCCACCGACATGGACCGCGATGCGCGCACCACGCAAACCGTCTTTGGCGTGGGCATGCTGCTCGGCGGCATCGCCATCTTCCTGCTCAGTCTGGTTGTCACGCGCTATACCTTGATCGGCATCAAGCGCTATGTCGCCATGAATGTCTCCCTGCTCAAAGGTCACTAGAAAGGCTGCCATGAAACGCTTGCTCAA
This sequence comes from Janthinobacterium sp. NKUCC06_STL, assembly GCF_019345455.1. Lineage (NCBI taxonomy): Bacteria > Pseudomonadati > Pseudomonadota > Betaproteobacteria > Burkholderiales > Oxalobacteraceae > Janthinobacterium > Janthinobacterium sp. NKUCC06_STL. Next base: position 229,173 of record NZ_JAHKQY010000002.1, on the reverse strand, counting down.
AGTTGGCCTGTCCATGCTCTTGCTGGCCATGGTCCTGATCGCCATGTCATACGCGGCGCTGCGCGCCAAGGGAATCAGCAATCCCAGCAGCGCCGCCGGCCGCGCCGTGCGCAGCGAAACGCGCCCGGTTGCCGCCAATATCACCAGCATCGACCTGGCCGGCCCCATCGACCTGGTGCTTCGCCGCGGCGCCACGCCCTCGCTGAAGGTCAGCGGCGAGCAGCGCTTGCTGTCGAACGTCGACACAACGGCCGATGGCACCACCCTGCATATCGGCCCGAAAGGCATGCTGTTCCACCATCGCCAGCCTTTGCAGGTGGAACTGGTGCTGCCGGCCCTCGTGCGCGTGGAAGTACACGGCAATGGCGACAGCAAGATCACGGGGTTTTCCGGTGACAGTTTTATTCTGGAACTGACGGGTTCGGGCGACGTCAGTTTTACCGGACGCTACAAGCAGGTGCAAGCGACGGTCAACGGCAGTGGCGACCTCGACATCAATGCAGGCAATAGCGACAGCGTGGTACTGGAAATGGTGGGCTCCGGGCGCATCGCCGCCAGCGGCAACACGAAATTCCTGCGCGCCGACCTCAGCGGTTCAGGCGACATCGATGCCGAGCACCTGGCCGCCGACAAGGCCAGCGTCAGCCTGCAAGGCTCGGGCACGAGCACCGTCTTCGTGCGCGACGCCAGCAACCTGACCCTGCGCGGCAGCGGCGACATCCACGTCCACGGCAACCCGCGCCAGCGCGAAACCCAGAAAAGCGGCTCAGGCGAGATTACCTGGCATTAACCGGCCACCACACAATGGCCTGCTACTGCGCCCTGCCCTGGCGCAACTGTCGCATACGCTGCACGAGTTTGACAATGGCGTAGGCGAGCATCAGCAGGCCAGCACCAGTGACCGCGCTCGCCCGGGGCTCCGCCAACAAGACATGGCGTGATGCTGGCGCAACGACCACCAGAAAGAATGGCAATCCGCTTACCAGCAAGAGGACCAGGCTACGCTGGTATTTCCGCACCTTCGATGGTACATCCGTGAAAATTTCGGGAATTTTTCCATCCACCACAGGTTTGCGCCAGCAACGCCATCCCCCCACATCCACCACGCGTTCCCAGCCTCCATCGACAAATAATTGCGTATAGACAGGATCCGCCTTTACGCCCGGAAAGTCCCAGCGATATGCCATGTCCGCCGGTGCGCCGCGCTCGAACGTCATGCGAATGCCGAGCGGATCGCTGGCATGCAAGTGCAATCCCTGGCGCGCCTGCTCTTGCAGCCAGCGCTCATGCATCCCGTCTTGCCACACCCACCACCATTTGAATTTCTTGACCAGTTGCTTGCTCATGCCGCATTCCCCTGTAGAAGTGACAATGTTCTTTTTCCTGTGGCTGCCATGATGTCCAGGCGCCGCACCTGCTCGCTCAGCACTGCACGCCCCAGTTCTGTCATGCCATAAATCTTGCGCCGCTCCTCTTCCCTGAGCTTGACGATCAAGCCCTGCTTTTCCAAGGTAGCAAAAGCGCCATACAAGGTGCCGGGACCAATGCTGACACTGCCTTCGCTGAGCATGTCCACCTTTTGCATGATGGCATAGCCATGCAGGGGTTCATGCAGGCAAGCGAGCACATAAAACGTGGCCTCGGAAAGCGGCAGGTAGTGCGAAAAGTTGATAGCGTCCATGCTGCCCTCCATATCGTGTTTCGCTATACCGGTAGTCGATATAGCGAAACACGATACTAGCGCAAGGCATTCTTTATTGTCAACAAAATTATCGGGAGAGAGGACAGCGCATGCGCCCACGGCAGCGCGCGGGCGCACGGTGATGGGATCAGGCGGACCGCGCCTCAAGCCAGCTGACCGCCTGCTCGCCAGCCGCCTTGCCTTGCGCCAGGCAGGCCGTCAGCAGGTAGCCGCCCGTCGGCGCTTCCCAGTCCAGCATTTCTCCCGCCAGGAACACGCCCGGCATGGCGCGCAACATGCTGCCGTCGATGCCGTCGAATTCCACGCCGCCGGCGCTGCTGATGGCTTCATCGATGGGACGCGGGCGTACGAGTGTCACGGGCAGCAGCTTGATGGCGTCCGCCAGTTTGGCTTCATCGGCAAAGTCGGCCGCGCTCAGGCATTCGCGCAGCAAGCCCGATTTCACGCCCTTGATGCCCAAACGGCTATTCAGGTGGCTGGACATGGAACGGGAACCGCGCGGGCGCGTCACTTCTTCGAACACGCGTTCATGCGTGTGGTCGGGCGCCAGGTCGAGCCAGATGGTGGTGCTGCCCTCGGCGGCGATCTGCTCGCGCAGGGCAGCCGATAAGGCATAAATCAGGCTGCCTTCCACGCCGCCCGCCGTGATGACGAACTGCCCCTGGCGCTTGATCATGCAGTCATGGATGTTGCGCGCCGAGATAGCCACCGTCGTCAGCGGTTCGCCCGCATGACGGCTGCTGAAATGCTCGCTCCAGTCCACGTCGAAGCCGCAATTGGCCGGCACCAAAGGCGTCACGGCCACGCCCTGCTCTTGCAGCAGCGGCACCCAGGCGCCATCGGAACCGAGCCGCGCCCAGCTGCCGCCACCGAGCGCCAGGATCACGGCGTCGAAGGCGCGCAAACGCTCACCGTCCGGCGTGGCGAATACCAGCTGGCCGTCGCGCCAGCCCGTCCAGCGGTGACGCATATGAAATTGCACGCCCGCTTCGCGCAGGCGGTGCAGCCAGGCGCGCAGCAGCGGCGCCGCTTTCATATCCGTCGGGAAGACGCGGTTCGAGGAACCGACGAAGGTATCCACGCCCAGGCCGTGTACCCAGTCGCGCACTTTTTGCGGACCGAACTGGTCCAGCGCCGGCTTGATCCAGCGTGCCGGCCTGCCGTAGCGCGAGATGAAGGAACAGTAGTCTTCCGCATGGGTGATGTTCATGCCGCCCCGCCCCGCCAGCAGGAATTTGCGGCCGACGGACGGCATGGCGTCGAACAGTTCCACCCTGGCGCCCTGGCTGGACGCTTCCTGGGCGGCCATCAGGCCGGCGGGGCCGCCGCCGATGACGGCGATGTGAAAGGGAGGAAGGCTGGAATGGGTCATGGCAAGCTGGAAAGACGGTGAAAACCCCGGCATTTTAGTCGAGATAAGGCGCGGGGATGGCAAGAATGCCGAAAAATGATGCATACTGCGCGGAGATGCCGCAGTGATCAGCGGCTGGACTTCACGAGACAACGAGACGACAAGAGGAGAAACACATGGGCGCAGGATTCTGGATTTCCCGCTATTTGCTGGCCAGTTCGATCTTATTCATCATCCTGACCGTGGTCGAGTACAGCAAGGGCACCACCAGCCAGGCCGACATCCTCAGCGCGCTGGCCTGGTCGCTGGTGGCGTCGGCCATCTTCATCGGCTCGAAATACTGGCGCTACAAGAAAGCCATCGCTTGCGCCACGTGCAGCGGTGATAAACCGAAAGCCAAGTCGTCATAAAAAAACGGCCACTTCGATGAAGTGGCCGTCTCACTGGCAAGCGCGATCAGCCGCCCGTCACGGGTGGGAAGAACGCCACCTCGTCGCCTTCGCCGATCACGGTATCGGCATCGCACATCACCTGATTGTGGGCCATGCGCAGGGCGCGGCCCTGCGCCAGCGCATATTCCCAGTTGCCGCCACGGGCGATCAGGAGCTTTCTCACCTCGCCCACCGTCAGCCGTGACACGGCCCCCGCGTCCACTTCCAGCACTTCCTGGCCCGTGCCCACCAGCTCGCGCACGCTGGCAAAAAATCGCAGATTGATCTTCATCGATACTTCCTCAGTACAGCAATTCGTTAAACGGGATAAAACGCAGCATGTCGCCGCGCGCAATCGACAACCCCGGCGGACAATCGATCAAGCCGTCGCCCCACACGGTGGAGGTCAGCACGCCCGAACTCTGGTTGGCGAACAGTTCCAGCTCGCCCTCGTCATTGACCTTGGCGCGCAAGAACTCGTTGCGCTTGTCCGCCTTCAGGCGCTCGAACGCGGCCGGCAGCTTGTAGCTGCGCGGCGCCAGGCTCCCCGCCACGCCCTGCAGGCGCAGGATGAACGGGCGCACGAACAGCAAAAACGTGACAAAGCTAGAGACGGGATTGCCGGGCAAGCCGACAAAGAACGCGTCCCGCACTTCGCCAAACGCCAGGGGTTTGCCCGGCTTGACGGCGATCTGCCACATGTTCAGCCGCCCTTCCGCTTCCACGGCCGGCTTGATATGGTCTTCCTCGCCGACGGACACGCCGCCCGAAGTGATGATCAGGTCATTGCCCTGGGCCGCCTGGCGCAGTACGGCTTTTGTCGCTTCCAGGCTGTCGGGCACGATGCCCAGGTCCGTGATCTCGCAACCCAGGTTTTCCAGCAGGCCGCGCAAGGTAAAACGGTTCGAGTTGTAGACGGCGCCCGGTGCCAGAGGCTCGCCCGGCATGGCCAGCTCGTCGCCGGTGAAAAACACGGCCACGCGCAGCTTGCGCAGCACGGGCACTTGCGCCAGACCCACCGAGGCGGCCAGGCCCATTTCCTGGCTGCGCAGGCGCCGGCCCGCGCCAAGGATTTCGCCGCCGGCGCGGATGTCCTCGCCCTGGCGGCGCACCCATTCGCCCGCGTGCGGCACGTGATTGACCGTCACCACGCCATCAAGCACAGTGCACTGCTCCTGCATGACGACGCAATCGGCGCCGTCCGGGATCAGCGCACCCGTGAAGATGCGCGCCGCCGTCCCAGGTTGCAAGGGCTGACCCACGTGGCCGGCCGCGATGCGCTGCGACACGGGCAAGCTGGCCGCGCCACTGGCGCAATCCTGTGCGCGCACGGCATAGCCATCCATCTGCGTGTTGTCGCGCTCGGGCACGTTCAGGGTCGACGTTTGCGCCGTGGCCAGCACGCGGCCGTTGGCGCGCATGGTGTCGACCAGTTCCACCTCGGCCACCGGGCGCGCCGCGCCCAGCATGAAGGCTTGCGCGTCGGCCACCGACAGCATCGGTTTGCGTACAGTGCTGGCGTCTGTCATCACAAGCCCGTGTTGGCGGCGATATACGCCTTCATTTTCTCGACATCGGCATCCATCACGACGAACTTTTGCGGCAGGTCTTCGATGTTCTCGAAGCCTGCTGGCCGTTCCGCGTCCACGCCCAGCGCTTCGAGGATGGTTTCGTTGAACTTGGCCGCCAGCGCCGTTTCCAGCACGATCATCGGCACGTTCGGTTCCAGGTGCTCGCGCGCCACCTTGATGCCGTCGGCCGTGTGCGTGTCGATGGTGATGCCGTAGTCGTCGGCCACGTCGCGGATGGTGTCGAGGCGATCCTGGTGCGTGGACTTGCCCGACTTGAAGCCGTATTTGGCCACCAGCTTGAATTCGTCGCCATCGCTGCCAGGTTTACCGGACAAGTCGAAGCCGCCATGCGTTTCCACTTTCGTGAACAGTGCGCGAACGCGGTCGCTGTCGCGGCCCACGAGGTCGTAGACGAAGCGCTCGAAGTTCGACGCTTTCGAGATATCCATCGACGGGCTGCTCGTGTGATACGTTTCGGCCGACTTGCGCACGCGGTAGACGCCCGTGCGGAAAAATTCGTCGAGCACGTCGTTTTCATTCGTCGCGGCCACCAGTTTCGAGATGGGCAGGCCCATCATGCGGGCGATATGGCCGGCGCAGATATTGCCGAAGTTGCCCGACGGCACCGTGAACGACACTTTCTGCTCGTTGCTGGTGGTGGCCGCCAGGTAGCCGCGGAAGTAGTACACGACTTGCGCCACGACACGCGCCCAGTTGATGGAATTGACGGTGCCGATCTTCTGTTTCGCCTTGAACGGCAAGTCGTTCGACACGGCCTTGACCATATCCTGGCAGTCGTCGAACACGCCTTCGACGGCGATGTTGACAATGTTCGGGTCTTGCAGGCTGAACATCTGCGCCGTCTGGAAGGCGCTCATTTTCTTGTGCGGCGACAGCATGAAGACGCGGATGCCCTTTTTGCCGCGCATCGCGTATTCGGCCGCGCTGCCCGTGTCGCCCGAGGTGGCGCCAAAGATATTGAGTTCGGCGCCCGTCTTGGCCAGGGTGTATTCAAACAGATTGCCCAGTAGCTGCATGGCCATGTCCTTGAAGGCCAGGGTCGGGCCGTTCGACAGCGCCTGCAGCATCAGGGTGGTCGATCCGCCCTTGACGACGTTTTCTTCGAGCACGCGCAGCGGCGTGATGTCGGCCGCGTTTTCGCCGGCGCGGGCGTTCTTGTAGACTGCCTTGGTATAGGTTTTCGCCGTCAGTGCCTTCAGGTCCGCGGCCGGGATATCGGTGGCGAACTTCTTCAGGATTTCGAATGCCAGGTCGGCATACGACAATGTGCGCCAGGCGTTAAGCTCGGCACCAGTGACTTGCGGGTAGTGTTCTGGGAGATACAGTCCGCCATCGGGGGCCAGGCCGCCCAGGAGGATGTCGGAGAATTGCTGCAGATTCGATGGCGCTTTATCAGCGCGGGTAGACACGTAATGCATAAATTTGAAGAGTCCAGTTGAGCTGAGTGCGGTTGATCATGAATGGCAGCGGATATTATAGTGCCAGCCGCCGCCCAAGGCGAATCCGTCGCGTTTGCCCGCGCGCCGCCAGCCCCGCCCGGGCAACCTCTGTTGTCAAACGACACACCTTGTCGCATGGCAACTGTATCATGGCCGCTTTCCTGACTACGCGGGCACCCCAGCCAGCCCACGACGACCATGCCACAGCCAAGCCACATGAAACGAGACGATTTTCTCAAACAGGACGATGTACGCGGTTTTATCGACTGGCTGGCGGCCGAACTGCCAGCCAGGTCCTTTCACCTGAAGATGGCGCGCAGCCGCTTCGTGCCGGGCGGCCTGGACGTAAAGGCGACGGGCCTGGAAGCGGTGCTGCGCCACTATGTGTGGAGCACGCGCTGGACCGATGCGCAAGGCAAGGCGGTCATCTCGGGCAACTGGCATGAGACGCGCGCTTCGCTGGGCCAGTTGCGCGGCTGGCTGAAGGACGCCATCGCGCGGCAGGATGAAGACCAGACGCTGGCCGCCTGCCTGGCCATCCTCGAATGGGGCGGCGTGCGCGGCGCCATCGTCTTCCTCAAGCGTCTGCACGCGCAAGGCCGCCTGGTCGCCTACTTCACGCGCCTGGCGCCCTTGATGACGCTTGACTCGGACGCCTCGCTGGACGCCCTCGACACGGATACCGTGGAGCGCTTCGACGCAGGCCTGACCAAGATCCACGCCCTGTTTGACGACAGCGGCTCGCCCATCTACGACAGCCGCGTGGGCGCGGCCATGGCCATGCTGTATGCGCAGTACCGCAGCCAGGCAGGCAGCAAACTGGCAAAGAAACACTGGCTGGCATTCCCCTCTGGCGCCGCGCGCGGCAAGCAAATCCGCAATCCCAAGGGGATCGACGGCGGCTTTGCCGGCGCACCGCAATTCTTCCGCAAGGCCGTATCGTGCCAGGACTGGGCGCAATGGCAAGTCAAGCTGGGCTGGATCCTGCGCGCCGTGCTGGAACAGTGCGACTGGTTCAAGGCGGACGGCGCCGACATGGCCGCCCGCTGCCATGCCTTCGAGGCGTGTTTGTTCATGCTGGGGTATGACTTGCGGTGTTTTGGAGAGGCGACTGCGGAAGCCACTATGGCAAAAGAAAGAGTTGCAAAAGACGACGTGCCACAAAGCGGCTGGGTGCCGACTGGCTGCTCATTCAAGAACGTCCTTCCTGTGTACGCGCAATTCCGGCGGAGACACGAAAAAAATGATCTTGCCACCTTCGCCAAGTGGTACGCCACAACGCAGAACAAACCCTTGGGAACAGCCATGGCCTACTGCTTCCCGTATACGAAAAGCGAATTCGATCTGTTTGACAGCAGTGAAGAACGGCTGGACACCATAGTCAAGGGTGGAAAAGAAGGACTGTATGCGGCAGTGGAGAGCACGGAACCATATGCGGAAGGCGCCGAGCGCGAGCGAATCTGCTTGGTCGACGCTTTGCTGGCCGGACGCACAGCGGACATGCTGTCCCCTGTGCGCACCGCCTGGCTGCTACAAAAAGGCTATGCTGGAACGAAAAGTGCGGCCAACACCCTGATGACAGTCGGACGCCAGGTCGGCCGTCATTTCGGCCTGCTCGACAAGAAAAATCGCCCGACCGCCTTTTACCACGAGTACTTTGGCGATTGCATGCGCGAGCCTTAAGTCAAAAAATCCGGCGCCCGTGCTGGCGCGTGCGCCGGATTTGCGCCACACTGGTGCTTGTCGTCCCGCCTGCGGGTCATTCATGGAATCGGCCATGTCGCTGAGTAAAAAACCGTATTTGCAAAGCGCCGCGCTGCGCCCCGACGCCGTCGTCGACCTGGAGCACTATCCGTTCACCATTCCCGCCATCCGCGACTTCGTGCACATGGACTTCCACCGCGATGTGACGTTTTTCGTGGGCGAGAATGGCAGCGGCAAGTCGACCATGCTCGAAGCGCTGGCCGTGGCGCTGGGTTTTGGCAAGGATGGCGGCACGCGCAACGTGCGCATCGCGCTGCCCTCGGACGAGGAATCGGGCTTGCACGCGCATCTGCGCCTGAGCAAGAGCTACAAGAAGCCCGAGAACAGCTATTTCCTGCGCGCCGAAAGCTTTTTCAACGTCGCCACCTATATGGACGACATGCCCGAATACCTGGCCAGCTATGGCGGCAAGTCGCTGCACGCGCAATCGCACGGCGAAGCGTTCATGGCGACCCTGATCAACAAGCTGCGTGGCAAGGGCCTGTACCTGCTGGACGAGCCCGAGGCGGCCCTGTCGCCGAGCCGCCAGATGGCGGCATTGTCCGTCATCCACCAGCTGGTGCAGGACGACTCGCAGCTGATCATCGCCACCCATTCGCCGATTTTACTGGCCTACCCGAACGCAAAGATTTTGATGTTTACAGGCGGCGGCATCCACGAAGTGGCGTATGAAGACACGGAACACTTCGCCGTGACGCGCGATTTTTTGAATAACTACCCCAGGAGGCTGGAGCAGTTGTTTGAGGAGGAGTGAGCTATTGCATGGTGCTTGTCGGCTTACGCGCTTTGCGCTAAGCCGACCTACGCCGACCCACGCCCACCTGCGACATTGCCACTCACCGTAGGTCGGATTAGCGCGTGAGCGCGTAATCCGACAACACCACCGGCGCATCAACAGGCAGCGTGATTGACCGTGATAACGTGCACGGCCAGCCCACCCAGCGACGTTTCCTTGTACTTGTCCTGCATGTCCGCGCCCGTCTGGCGCATGGTTTCGATGACTTCGTCGAGGCTGACGAAGTGCGTGCCGTCGCCCTTCAGCGCCAGCGAGGCGGCCGTAATCGCTTTCACGGCGCCCATGCCATTGCGCTCGATGCACGGGATCTGCACCAGGCCGCCGATCGGGTCGCACGTCATGCCCAGGTGGTGTTCGATGCCGATTTCGGCCGCGTTTTCGATCTGCTCGTTCGTGCCGCCCAGGGCCGCGACCAGGCCGGCCGCCGCCATGGCGCAGGCCACGCCCACTTCGCCCTGGCAACCCACTTCGGCGCCCGAGATCGAGGCATTGCGCTTGCATAGCATGCCGATGGCAGCCGCCGTCAGCATGAAGCGGCGCACGCCGCCCACCGGGTCGCTGGGGCGGCAATCCTGCGCGTAGTAGCGCAGCACGGCCGGGATGATGCCGGCGGCGCCGTTGGTCGGCGCCGTGACGACGCGCCCGCCGGCCGCGTTTTCCTCGTTGACGGCCATCGCATACAGGCTGACCAGGTGCACGGCGTCGTGCGGCAAATCGTTGGCGCGGTTATCGGACGCCTTCGCCTCCTGCGCCAATCGCCACAATTTCGCGGCGCGGCGCTTCACGTTCAAGCCGCCCGGCAGGTTGCCCGTCGTTTCCAGGCCGTGCGCGATGCAGTCGCGCATGACGTGCCAGATGCGGTCCAGGCCAGCGTTCAATTCCTCGTCGCTGCGCTTGACGCATTCGTTCGCGCGCAGCATTTCCGGGATCGACAGGCCGCTTTCCACGCCGTGCGCCAGCAGCTGCTCCATGGTGTCGAAGGGGAAGACGACTCGCGCGCTGGCGGCCGACTCCACGGCTGCTTCGGCCTGCGCCTCGCCCGCTTCGCGGATAAAACCGCCGCCGATCGAGTAATACACCTTGTCAACCCGGCTGCCGTCCGCCAGGTTCAGGGTAAAGCGCATGCCGTTCGGGTGTTCTGGCAAGGATTCGCTCTTGTGCCAGACCAGGCCCGTGGCGGCCGTGAATGGCACCACGTGCGTGCCCAGCAAGGCTATTTCGCCGGCCGCCTCGATGGCGGCCAGCTTGCTGTCAACTTCATCGGGCGCCACGTCCTGCGGCGTTTCGCCCATCATGCCAAGAATGACGGCCTTGTCCGTGGCATGGCCCACGCCCGTCAGCGCCAGCGAGCCATACAAGGCCGCCTCAACGCCCACCACCTGGTCCAGCGGACCGTATTCGACCAGAAAACGCCGCGCCGCCACCATCGGCCCCACAGTATGGGAACTCGACGGCCCGATGCCGATTTTAAAAAGGTCAAATACGCTCATGTCCATGTAGTGTCTCTTTATTTAGTATGTTTTTTTAGTACTGCTGCAAAACTCAGGCTGCCTTGGCGGCATGGCCGACGTCGACATTGGCCAGCATGTCGGTGACCATCTGCTCGACGCCGATCTGCGCCTTCCAGCCCCAGTCGGCGCTGGCCTTGCCGTCGTCCAGGCTTTGCGGCCAGCTGTCGGCGATGGCCTGGCGGCTGTCCGGCTTGTAGCTGATCTTGAAGTCCGGCACCATGCGCACGATGGCCTTGGCCAGCTGCTCCGGGTTGAACGACACGCCGGCCACGTTGTACGAGGAACGGATCTTGATCGATGCCGCTGGCGCGTCCATCAGTTCGATGGTGGCGCGGATGGCGTCGGGCATGTAAATCATCGGCAGAGTGGTGTTCGCATCGAGGAAGCAATCATAGCGCTCGCCGCGCAAGGCCGCGTGGAAGATGGCGATGGCGTAATCGGTGGTGCCGCCGCCCGGAGGCGATTTGTAGCTGATGATGCCCGGGTAGCGGATGCTGCGCACGTCCACGCCATACTTGTTGAAGTAATACTCGCACAGGCGCTCGCCGGCCAGCTTGCTGATGCCGTACATCGAGGTCGGGTCCATCACCGTCATTTGCGGCGTGTTTACTTGCGGCGTGTTCGGGCCGAAGGCGGCGATCGACGATGGCCAGAAGATGCGCAGCGGTTTGCCCGCTTCGCCGCGCTCGCGCGCCAGTTCCAGGATATTGAGCAAGCCATCCATGTTCAGGCTCCACGCCTTCAGCGGCGCCGCCTCGCCCGTGGCCGACAGCATGGCCGCCAGCTGGTACACCTGGGTGATGTTCTCGTCGGCGATGATTTTCGCCAGGCCGTCCTTGTCCAGCACATTCAATTGCGCGTAGCGCTTGGCCTGGTACAGATTGTTCGTGCCGATGTCGCTGGCGATGACGTTGTCCGCGCCGTGCTGCTGCGCCAGCGCGCCCACCAACTCACTACCGATTTGGCCGTTTGCGCCAATGACTAAGATGCGTTCCATGCTATTTTCCTGAATTCGTATTAATTAGTAGTGGTAGTGGTGGTCAGCAAACCGAGTTCCTTGCCCGCCTGCTCGAAGGCGGCCAGCACTTGCACCAGCTGTTCGCGGGTGTGGGCGGCGGACAGCTGCACGCGGACACGGGCCTGGCCCATCGGCACGACCGGGTAGAAGAAGCCCGTCACCAGCACGCCCAGTTCATACAGGCGGGCGGCGAATTTCTGCGCCACGGGCGCGTCGAACAGCATCACGGGAACCACCGGATGCGTGCCCGGCTTGATGGTGAAGCCAATGCGTTCGATCTCGCTGCGGAAGAAAGCCGTGTTTTCATGCAGGCGGTCGCGCAGTTCCGTCGACTTGGCCAGCCGTTCCAGTACCGACAGCGAGGCGCCGGCAATCGATGGCGCCAGGGTGTTCGAGAACAGATAAGGACGCGATTTCTGGCGCAGGGTGTCGATGACTTCCTTGCGCGCGGAGGTAAAACCGCCCATGGCGCCGCCCAGGGCCTTGCCCAGGGTGCCCGTGATGATGTCGATGCGGCCCATCACATTGTGGTGTTCGTGCGTGCCGCGGCCCGTCGCGCCCATGAAGCCGGACGCGTGGCATTCGTCGATCATCACCAGCGCGCCGTACTGGTCGGCCAGGTCGCAGATCTTGTCGAGTTGCGCAATCGTGCCGTCCATCGAGAACACGCCGTCCGTGACGATGACTTTATGGCGCTTGCCCGCGGCAATGGCCGCTTTCAGCTGCACTTCGAGGTCGGCCATGTCGTTGTGGGCGTAGCGGTAGCGGCCAGCCTTGCACAAACGGATGCCGTCGATAATGGAAGCGTGGTTCAGCGCGTCCGAGATGATGGCGTCGTTTTCATCGAACAGGGGCTCGAATACGCCGCCGTTGGCGTCAAAGGCGGCCGCGTACAAAATCGTGTCTTCCGTACCCAGGAACGCGGAAATAGCCTGTTCCAGTTCTTTATGCACGGTTTGCGTGCCGCAGATGAAACGCACGGACGACAGGCCATAGCCATACTTTTGCGTGGCGGCAATGGATGCTTCCTGCGTCTGCAGGTCGCCGGACAGGCCCAGGTAGTTGTTCGCACACATATTGATCAGGGTACGGCCATCGTCGCACACCACTTCGGCGCCCTGGCGCGAGGCGATCACGCGCTCGGGCTTGTACAAGCCCTGCTGGCGCAGTTGATCGAGATTCTGTTGCAGACCGCTGAAAAAGGTGTTCTTCGCTTGCTCGCTCATGATGATCCTTGTGTGTCCCTGTTGTATGCCTGTTGGCTGTATGGGCCGCCGCTTGACCGGCGCGCGCCATATGCTGTACCGTGAAGCGCTGTTTGAAGTCTACACGTTTCCGTGTTTTTCCTCAAAATCCACTATTTCGAACTCAAATTCAATATAGTGGATATTACCCAAGCCTTTTGAACTTTGCAAGCCACCTGCCGATGAAAACCAGCGTTTCGACCAATTCTCCGCCCGAAGTGGGCGCCACCCTGCAACGGCTGCGCCTGGCGCGCGGCCTGACACTGGAGGATTTGTCGCGCATCGCCGGCGTTTCGAAGTCCATGCTGTCGCAAATCGAACGCGAAAAAGCCAATCCCACCATCGCCATCACGTGGCGCCTGGCCAACGCCCTGGGCGTGCAGATCGGCGAATTGCTGTCCAGCGCGGAAAAAGCCGTGGAAACCATCCGCATCACGGACGCCCACGAAACCCCCACCCTGCCCGGCGACCACGCGGGCTACGTGCTGCGCATCCTCGGGCCGATGGAACTGGCCGGCAAATATGAATGGTATGAAGTGACCCTGGCGCCGGGCGGCGAACTGGCGTCGCAGCCGCACGATCCGGGTACCACCGAGCATTTGACGGTGATCCACGGCAACCTGGAGCTGGAAGTGGGAACGGCGAAGAAAAAGGTCAAGAATGGCGGCACGGCACGCTATCCGGCCGACCAGCCGCATACGATACGCAACCTGGGCAAGACGGAAGGCAAGGCCTTATTGGTGGTCATCCATAGATAGTTGCTTTTCAGCGGTGTGCAATAAGCTCTTTCGCCCATGCTAAGATTTTGGATTAGACAAGATTTTCACTGTCTTTCATGGAGCCTTAGCAATGACGATTTCCGAAAGCACCACCCTCTTCCACAAAAAAAAGGTCGTCCAGTACGATCCTGATATTGCGCTGCAATCCGGGCAGGATATCGTCTACCGCCTCTCTCTCGAGTATGACGACAAGCGCAAGATGCCGGACCTGATCGCCGGTTTCCTGGAAATAACCGACAAGAATGCGCTTGAAGCGCTGATCATCGGCATGTGGGGCGACCCGTACGAAGCGGGCGCCGACGAGGTGATCGCCGCGCTGGCCAGTCACGCGCCGCAGTTGCCGAACTTGCGCGCCCTGTTCATCGGCGACATGACGTACGAGGAATGCGAAATTTCGTGGATCGTGCAAGGCAGCTACAAGCCCCTGCTCGATGCTTTCCCGCAGCTGGAAGAGCTGCGCATCCGTGGCGGCAATGAACTCGTCATCGAACCGTTTGCGCACCAGAACCTGCGCAAGTTCACCATCGAGTCCGGCGGCCTCGATCAAAAGATCGCGCAGGCGCTGGCCCAGTCGAGCATGCCCAAGCTGGAATACCTGGAACTGTGGCTGGGCACGGACGACTACGGCTTTTCGGGCGACGTGGCGCTGTACCAGAAAGTGCTGGCGCAGCTGGCCACGCCGACCCTGCGCTACCTGGGCCTGCGCGATGCGCAGATCGCTGACGAGCTGGCCGTCTGGCTGGCCAACGAGCCGCTGCTGGCCACCGTCGAGACCCTGGATCTGTCGCTGGGTACCCTGGGCGACGTGGGCGCAGAAGCACTGCTGCAAGGCACGCAACTGGGCAATCTGAAGCGCATGGACCTGTCGCATCACTATATCTCGGAAGCGAACCAGGAAAAACTCAACGCCCTGCCCTTCCCGGTCAGGCTCGATGATCCGCAGGAAGACGACGAGGACGACGACGAAGTCTATCGCTATGTCGCCGTCGGCGAATAAAACCTGATGCTTTTGCTGGCCACCAGCGGCAGCAAGCGCGTGCGCCTGATGCAGGCGGCGCGCGCGCAACTGCGCCTGCCGCCCGCGCAGGTGCTGGAATGGCGCGACTGGCTGGCGCAGCCTGCCCTGCTCGAGGACGCCTTGCGCCGGCCCTGCCTGTTCAAGATCGAGCCGCCTGGCGATGATCCTGCCGCCCACCGAATGTTGCTGCACGCGGGCTGCGGGCTGCAGAACCGTCCGCTGCTTGACGCTCCCGCGCATGGCGAGCTGCTGGCCATGGATGCGTGGTTTGCCGGCTTTTCCAATGCCATGCAAGGCATGGCGAGGCAACTGGCGGCCATGCCGCAAATACGCGTCGTCAATGCGCCAGCCGAAATCTGCCTCATGACGGACAAGCTGGCGTGCCAGCGCCACCTGGCCGCGCACGGCATCGCCATTCCCAGCCTGCTCGGCCCCGTGCACGGCTACGAGCATCTGCAGTCGCTGCTGCACGAACACCAGCTTGACCGCGTTTACCTGAAACCGCGCTACGGCTCGTCCGCGTCCGGCGTCGTCGCCTACCGCAGGAACAAGGCCGGGCGCCAGCAAGCCACCACCTCGGCCGCCTTGCAGCAGGGCGATGGCGCGGCACGTCTGTTCAACGTCAAGCGCATGGCCCGCTACGAGACGCAGCATGACATCGCCGCCCTCGTCGACGCGCTGGCCGCCCAGGAACTGTATGCGGAGGCATGGCTGAACAAGCCGCGCTGCGGCGATGGCCATTACGACCTGCGTATCGTGACTGTGGCCGGCCAGCCCGCGCACCGGGTGGCGCGTATTGGCGACCAGATGATGACGAATCTGCACCTCGACAACCGGCGCGGCGATGCGGCCAGCCTCTTGAACGCAGCCGACCTGGCGGCGCTGGAAGCGGCGTGCGCCCAGGCCGCGCGCGCCTTCCCACACAGTCACGTGACGGGCTACGACCTCGTGGTGCGCCACGGCAGTGCCCACGTGCTGGAAGCGAACGCCTTCGGCGACTTGCTGCCAGGCCTGCTGTGGCAAGGTACGGACACTTACGCAGCGCAACTGACGCATGTTTAAAGACACACCTGCCATCCCCGACATGCACGCCATCGTCGGCAGCCACGACATCGTCTTCATCACGCTCGACACCCTGCGCCATGACGTGGCGCAAGCCTTGTATGCGGCGGGCGAATTGCCCGTGCTGGGACGTTTTTTGGCACCGGACGGCTGGGAAAGGCGCCACTCACCCGCCACGTTCACGTATGCGGCGCACCAGGCCTTCTTTGCCGGTTTTTTGCCCACGCCGGCCGCGCCGGGCCGCCATCCGCGCCTGTTCGCCAGCGCTTTTGCGGGCAGCGAAACCACCTCGCCGCACACGTACACCTTCGAAGAAGCGGACCTTCCCGCCGCCTTGGCCGCGCGCGGCTACCGCACCATCTGCATCGGCGGCGTGGGCTTCTTCAATAAGCAGACGGCGCTGGGCACGGTGCTGCCGTCGCTGTTCCAGGAAAGCCACTGGAGCGCCGGCATGGGCGTGGCCAGCCGCCATTCGACGCAAAAGCAGGTGGCGCTGGCGACCCAGCTGCTGGCGCAAAACGATCAACGCACCTTTTTGTTCATCAACGTGGCCGCCCTGCACACGCCGAACCGCGCCTACCTGCCCGGCTGCCGCGCCGATAACCTGGACAGCCATGCGGCGGCCCTGCGCTATGTGGATGGCGCGCTGGCACCCCTGTTTGCCGCCTGCGCCGCGCGCGCGCCCACGTTTGCCATCGTCTGCTCGGACCACGGCAGCGCCTATGGCGAAGACGGCTACCGTGGCCACCGCATCGCCCATGACAGCGTGTGGCAGGTGCCGTACGCGCACTTCTTCCTCACGCCAGATACCATTTCCCAGGAGTCCCCATCGTGAACCCATCCGAACAACCGGGCACCCTGGCGCAGCGCATGCGCCACACGCCCTACCAGGCGTATTCATACTCGTATCCGCACAAGGCAGCCTACCGCGCCTTGCCGCAGGCGGCGCCGCTGGCGCCCCTGTGGGCGCGGCAGGACCGCTCCGCCCTCTTCGCCTACATCCACATCCCGTTCTGCGAAATGCGCTGCGGCTTTTGCAACCTGTTCGCCATGGCCCGCCCCAGCGCCGACATGGTCGAGCGCTACGTCCAGCAAGTGCTGGTGCAGATGCGCGCGCTCAACGGCGCGCTGGGCGAACGGCGCTTTGCCCGCTTCGCGCTGGGCGGCGGCACGCCCACCTATCTGTCGCCGGCGCAACTGGACACCCTGCTGTGCGGCGCGCGCGACATCCTCGGCATCGACCTGCAAGCCACGCCGGCTGGCATCGAAGCCTCGCCCGAAACCATCACGGCCGAGCGTCTTGCCGTCTGCCGCGCGCATGGCATCGACAGGGTCAGCCTGGGCATCCAGAGCTTTGCCGCCGGCGAGATGCGCGCGCTGGCGCGCCCCCAGCAAAACGCCACCGTCCATCACGCCATCGGCCTGATACGCGCGGCCGGCTTCCCCACCCTGAACCTGGACCTGATCTACGGCATCGCCGGGCAAACCGTGGCCAGCCTGCTCGCTTCCATCGACAGCGCGCTGGCGTTTGCGCCCGAGGAAATCTATCTGTATCCGCTGTACGTGCGCGAACAGACAGGTCTCGGCAAGGTGGCGCGCCGCCAGGGTGCGGAGTCGCTCAACCCCATCATGCTGGCACGCGACGGCGACAGCCGCCTGGCCCTGTATGCGGCCGCGCGCGATCATCTGCGCGCCCTGGGCTATAAACAGGTCTCCATGCGCATGTTCCGCGCACCGCATGCGCCGGAGCAGAACGGTCCCTCGTACTGCTGCCAGAATGACGGCATGGTGGGCCTGGGCGCGGGCGCCCGCTCTTACACTTCGCGCCTGCATTATTCGAGCGAGTACGCGGTGGCGAGAACGGAGACCATCGGCATCATCGACAACTACCTGGCGCTGGATGAGGAACACTTCGCGCAGGCCGAACACGGCTATGTGCTCGATGATGCGGAACAGCGCCGCCGCTACGTGATCCAGTCGCTGCTGACGGAGCCGGGCCTGGACCGCGACGCCTACACGGCGCGCTTCGGCACGCGCTGCGAGCTTGATCTTCCGCAGCTGGCCGAACTGCACGCCTTGGAACTGGTGGAAGAAAACGGCCCGCTGCTGCGCCTGAATGACCGTGGCTACAGCTACGCCGACACCATCGGCCCGTGGCTGGCCTCAGACACAGTGCGCACGCTGATGGCCGAAGGCGGCCAGGCGTGCTGAAAGCACCAAAAGAAACGCTGTCCCTGCTGTACCGGGGCACCTTGGCAAGCTGCAATTACGCCTGCGGCTACTGCCCGTTCGCCAAGAAGCGCGACAGCCGCGCCACCCTGGCCCGCGATGCGCGCGAAGTGGCGCGTTTTACCAGCTGGGTGGCGGCACAAAAGCGGGACATCAGCGTCCTGTTTACGCCCTGGGGCGAAGCGCTGGTGCGGCGCCACTACCGTACGACCATGCAAACCCTGGCAGCTTTGCCCCATGTGCGCCAGGTGGCGCTGCAAACGAATCTGTCCGGCCCCTTGAACTGGCTGCATGACATGCCTGGCCTGGAAAAAATCGGCCTGTGGTGCACCTACCACCCGGATCAGACGACACTGGCCCGCTTTCTCGCACGCTGCGCGCGCCTGGACGCCATGGGCGTGCGCTATTCCGTCGGCGCCGTCGCCATGAACGAGCACCTGGACGCCATCCGCGCCCTGCGCGCGGCCCTGCCGGAACACGTCTACCTGTGGCTGAACGCGTATGACCGGCGCGGCCCCGGCTATTACAGTGTGGAAGACCTGGCCTGGCTTGACGCCATCGACCCGTGGTTCGCGCAAAGCCGCCGCCCGTCGCCTTCACGCAATAAACCGTGCCTGGCGGGCGAAGCGTCGCTGTCCGTCGATGGCGATGGCGAACTGGCGCGTTGCCATTTCGTGCCGGAGCGGCTGGGGAATCTGTATGAGGATGACCTGGCCGACATGCTGCAAGAACGCCGCTGCCCGCGCTTCAAGTGCGATTGCTATATCGGCTACGCGCAGCGCAAGGATTTGCCGTTTCAGGCGGTGTTTGGGGAGGGGGTGCTGGCTAGGATCGTGCACGCAGAGCAACGTAGGTCGGATTAGCGGCGGCACGCCGCGTAATCCGACACATTGTTGGCTCCGGTGGTGTCGGATTACGCACGGCGATGCCGCGCTAATCCGACCTACCGTGTTTTACTGCGCCGCCACCTTGGCCGGCTCCGCCACTACCGGCGTCATCTTCAGCGAACGGCTGAGGAAGCCCCAGCGATCAGCCACTTCTTCGATCTGCTTGGTCGTCGGCTTGCCGGCGCCATGGCCCGCCTTGCTGTCAATACGGATCAGCACGGGCGCCGCGCCACCTTGCGCTGCCTGGGCGGCGGCGGCGAACTTGAAGCTGTGCGCTGGCACGACGCGGTCGTCGTGGTCGGCCGTCGTGATCATGGTGGCTGGATAGCAGCCGCCCGCCTTCAGGTTGTGCAGTGGCGAGTATTTCACCAGCGCCTTGAATTGCTCGGCGTCGTCCGACGAACCATAGTCAGGCACCCAGCCCCAGCCCACGGTGAACTTGTGGAAGCGCAACATGTCGAGCACGCCCACTTGCGGAATCGCTGCGGCAAACAGGTCCGGACGCTGCGTCATGGCCGCACCGACCAGCAGGCCGCCATTGCTGCCGCCGCCGATCGCCAGTTTCGATGGCGAGGTGACCTTGTTGTCCACCAGCCACTGTGCCGCGCCAATAAAGTCGTCGAACACGTTTTGCTTGTTCAGCTTGGTACCAGCCTGATGCCAGGCTTCACCATATTCTCCGCCGCCGCGCAGGTTGGCCATCACGTAGACGCCGCCCATTTCCACCCAGGCAAGATTCGCCACGGAGAAGCTCGGCGTGAGCGAAATATTGAAGCCGCCATAGCCGTACAGATAGGTCGGGTTCGTGCCGTCGAGCTTCATGCCTTTTTTCGAGACGATGAACATCGGCACCTTCGTGCCGTCGCGGCTGGTGAAGAATTGCTGGCGCGTTTCAAAGGCGTTCGGGTCGAAATCGACCTTCGGCTGGCGGTACACCGTGCTCTTGCCCGATTTCATGTCGTAGCGGTAAATGGTCGCTGGCGTCGTGAAGCTGGTAAACGAGTAGAACGTTTCCGTGTCGCCACGCTTGCCCGCAAAACCGCCTGCCGAACCGATGCCCGGCAAGGCCACTTCGCGCACCAGCTTGCCTTTCAGGTCGACGATCTTGATTTGCGTTTGCGCATCTTTCAAGTAGTCGAGCACCAGTTGGTTGTTGATCAGGTTGACGGCGACCAGGGTTTCCGCGCTTTGCGGCACGATCTCTTTCCAGTCGGAGGGCAGCGGTTTACGCGTATCAATGGCGATCACGCGCGATTTTGGCGCCTTGTTGTCCGTCTTGAAGAAGAACACGGGACCGTCATTGTCGATGAAGGAGTACGACGCGTCGAATTCTTCCAGCAAGCCGACGACCTTGGCGTTCTTCTGGCGCAAGTCCTTGTAGAAAACGCGGTTCTTGCGTTCCGTGCCCTGCGTGGCCGTGATGATCAAATAATTGCCGTCGTCGCTGACGGTGCTGCCGCCGAACGCCCATTCCTTCTGGTCGGGACGGTCGAAGACCAGCACGTCGTCGCTTTGCGGCGTGCCGATCTTGTGGAAATACAATTTCTGGAAGTAATTGATATCGGCCAGCTTGGTGGCTTCATTCGGCGCGTCATAGCGGCTGTAGAAGAAACCGGTGTTGTCCTTGGTCCACGAAGCGCCGGAGAACTTGGCCCACTGGATGTGATCCGTCAAATCCTTGCCCGATTCGATATCGCGTACTTTCCACTCGTTCCAGTCGGAACCGGAGGCGGACGTGGCATAGGCCAGGTACTTGCCGTTCGGGCTGATCGAGGTGCCGGCCAGCGCCACCGTGCCATCCGTCGACAGGGTGTTCGGGTCCAGCAGCAGGCGCGGCTCGTCCGTCAGTTTTTTCACCGTGTACAGCACGGCCTGGTTCTGCAAGCCATCATTGCGGCTGTAGAAGTAACGACCGCCCTGCTTCGTTGGCGTAGAGAAACGCTCATAGTTCCACAGCTTGGTCAGGCGCTGCTTGATCGCGGCGCGCTCGGGGATGGTGCCCAGGTACGACTGCGTCAGCTTGTTTTGCGCCGTGACCCATTCGCCCGTTTCCGCGCTGTTGGCGTCCTCCAGCCAGCGGTACGGATCGGCGATGGTGGTGCCGAAATAGCTGTCTTGCTGGTCGACTTTTTTGCTGACAGGATACGTCACGGCAGCGCCGTCGCCAGCCGGGCACGATGGCATCGCGGCGCTTTGCGCCAGGGCATTGCCGCCGAAAGCGGTCATCAAGCTGAATATGAGGGTTGCACTACGTAATTGCATGGGTTGTCGTCTCATTGTTGGATGTCGGGGAAAGCATGCCGCTCAAGCAAACTCTGCGGCTGCCTATGTTGACTTTCGCCAAGAGAAATCATAGCGCGGATTGCCACTTTTAAAGCACAGTTATCCGGTGGATTTGCCGTC
The DNA here is from genome assembly GCF_019345455.1 of Janthinobacterium sp. NKUCC06_STL. Lineage (NCBI taxonomy): Bacteria > Pseudomonadati > Pseudomonadota > Betaproteobacteria > Burkholderiales > Oxalobacteraceae > Janthinobacterium > Janthinobacterium sp. NKUCC06_STL. Next base: position 207,947 of record NZ_JAHKQY010000002.1, on the reverse strand, counting down.
TTTTGTTTGGCAAATTTACGTGGATCACCATGATAAATCTCGCTTTCGACGGAATCGGCAAACTGACGTTCATGCAAGAAACATTATCAAAAGCAAAGTCGTTTCATCAAGCCGTCATAAATCTTCTTTACTATCGGCAACATGTTCATGGCCCGTCCAGAGGCCGTGCCGCCACGTCCGCCTATGCACACTCTCGCCCTCCCCACCGCCGCGCCGCCCGGCGCGATGCCATCGAATGTGGCTTACCTGACGCCGCCATCGATATCCATGAGCATCGAAGGGACGGATGCCTTGCACGAGATCCTCGCGGGCCGCAAGCTCAGTGCGCTGTTCCAGCCCATCATCCACATGCACAGCGGCGACATCATCGGCTACGAAGGCTTGATACGGGGGCCGTCCGACAGCCCCCTGCACGCGCCGATGAATCTGTTCAAGGTGGCGCGCGCGCATGACCTGACCCTGGAAGTGGAGCACCTGTGCCGGCAAGTGGTGCTCGAACGCTTTGCCGAACTGCAACTACCCGGCAAATTGTTCCTCAACGTCAGTCCCGAATGCCTGTTGCTGCGCAATGCCCGCCATGGCGAAACCCTGGAATACATCGAGCATATCGGCATCAATCCGGACCGCGTCATCATCGAACTGACGGAAAACCAGCCCACGTATGACTACGAGCTGATGCGCGAAGCGGTGCTGCACTATCGCAACATGGGTTTCCAGATCGCCATCGACGACCTCGGTGAAGGCTTTTCCAGCCTGCGCCTGTGGTCGGAGCTGCGCCCGGAATACGTGAAAATCGACATGCATTTCATCCAGGGCATCAATAATGACCCCGTGAAACTGCAATTCGTGCGCTCGATCCAGGAAATCGCGGAAAAATCGGGCACCCTGGTGATCGCCGAAGGCATCGAGGCGCAAACGGAATTGCTGGTCTTGCGCGACCTGGGCGTGGCCTTCGGGCAAGGCTATCACCTGGGCCGGCCCAACGCGGTGCCGGCGCGCGCGCTGCCGGCCGAAGTGGTGCAGGCGCTGGGACGCAATGGCGTGGCCGTGTATCCGCAGCGCAGCAGCCTGGAAAAGAACGGCGCCAGCATCCGCAAGTTGCTGCACCGGGTGGCGGCCGTCTCGCCCGAGAAAAACAATAACGAGGTGTACGATATTTTCCTGAAAGACCCGAAGCTGATGATCATCCCCGTCGTCGACGACGGCGTGCCGCTGGGACTGATCAGCCGCTTCGAAATGATCGACCACTTCGCCCGCCCCTATCAGCGCGAACTGTATGGCAAGAAATCATGCAGCCTGTTCATGGATGCCACACCCCTGATCGCCGACCACGAAACGAGCTTGCAGGAACTTAGCTACACCATGGTGCAGTCGGACGCCCACCACCTGTTCAACGGTTTCATCATCACCGAGCACGGCCGTTACCTGGGCATGGGCACGGGACACGACCTGATGCGCGAAATCACGCAGATGCAGATCAATGCGGCCCGCTACGCCAACCCGCTGACGCAACTGCCCGGCAACGTGCCCATCAACGAACATATCGACCGCTTATTGCACAGCGGCAGCCGCTTCTGGGTCTGCTATTGCGACCTCGACCACTTCAAGCCCTTCAACGATGTGTACGGCTACCGCAAGGGCGACGACGTGATCCAGCTGACGGGAGAAATTCTCAGCGGCCATTGTGACCCGAACCGCGACTTCATCGGCCACATCGGCGGCGACGATTTCATGATCCTGTTCCAGAGCGAAGACTGGGAAACGCGCTGCCAGGCCATGCTGGACGACTTCGCGGCCGCCATCCTCGCCTATTACAGCACGGGCGACTGCGAACGGGGCGGCTACATCAGCGAAGACCGGCAAGGCAAGAAAGTGTTTTACTCCTTGATCAGCCTCTCGCTGGGCGTCATCAAGGTCGAGGCGCACCAGTACTACACGCACCATCAGATCGCCACGCAGGCGGCCGAAGCGAAGAAACAGGCCAAGAAAATCCACGGCAACAGCCTGTTTCTGGACCGGCGCCAAGGCACGGGCGCGGCACGCATGGATGCGTAGCCAGCGACAATAGCAAGAAGCTCAACGGAATCAGATGCGCACGAGGTCGCCAAACGCATTGCTGCCGCGCGCATCGGGCACGAATGCCAGGCTGACGTGCGCGCCATCGCGGCGCGCCTGCAGGCGGTAGTTGCCTGCGGGAACGTCCACGAACAGGCCGCCATATGCCGTGTCCGGTTCCAGGCCGCCGCCCGTCACATCTTCCCCTGCGCCGATGAAGACGCGGCCCGAGACGACGGCCAGATGCACGACCACCTGCGGTTCGGCAAGTTCGGCATGCAAGACAAGTTCATACGCGCCGTCGCCGCCTACGTTGAAAAACGCCACTTGCCCCGCATTCACGGCAGCCAGTTCCGCGCTGGGGAGGCTCCACCAGTCGCAGTCATCGTCCAGCCTGTGGCGCACTAGCGCCGGGTCGAACACGCACACGGTGGCCGTGCCGATGACAATGCTCGTCATGCCACCAGCGGCGCCGGTCCCAGCAGAGGCTGGCTCGCCACATACTGCGCGCTGGCTTGCGCCTGCCACGGAAAATGGCCATCGCGCGACGGCCAGACGATCTGGTACAAGATAAAATCATCGCCCTGGTAATACCAGCGCGCATAGCCGACATAGTTGCGGTATCGCTCGACGGGCACGCGCACGAAGGCGCATTGATGGCCTTCCAGTAAGACGTCCGTGGTGGCCGTGAAATCCGTGATGGCGCCGCTGCGCACGGCGTCCAGCGCCACATCGAGTATCTGGTGGGCCATGGCGCGTGGCAAGCCCATGATGAGAAATTCAGGCTGGCCGAAGCTGTGGCAAGCGCCTATGGTAAAAGCATAGCCGGGACCTTCTTCATCGGCGCTGATATGCACGCCATGCCAGCCATGCGTGGCGATGTCGTCGATGACTTTTTGCTCGGATGCATCCTCGCCTGCCTGCCTTACCATGTTCCACCTTTCACTGTGCCGAAAACCATGCCGCGTTCGCAACATGCCTGTCGGCAATTATCGCATGCAGCACGCGTCCGCGCGCGCACGGTGCCAGTGCTTCAGTCGCGCGGCGGCAGCGGCGGAAAGCGCACCTGGTGCCATTGCCGCATGCGCTGCTGCGCCTCTTGCAGCTGCGCCGGCTCCAGCCTGGCGGCAGCCGCTTCCCGCGCCTTCGCCGCCCCGCTATCGCCACCCTCGGCCGCCAGCGCCAGCCACATGTAGCCGCAAACGGGATCTTTCTCCACGCCGCGCCCGCTGTTGTACATGCCGCCCAGGTTGTATTGCGCCAGCGCATGCCCCTGACCGGCCGCGCGCGCATACCAATGCACGGCCAGGCCATCGTCTTGCGGCACGCCATGGCCGTTCGCGTACATGACGCCCAGGTTGTTTTGCGCGCTGGCATCGCCCTGCTCGGCGGCCGTGCGGTACCAGCGCACGGCGCACACCTCGTCGCGCTCCACGCCCTGGCCATTGGCATACATCACGCCCAGGTTGAACTGCGCATTCGACGCGCCCTGAGCCGCCGCCCTGGCATACCAGTCCAGCGCCTGGCGCAAGTCGCGGACAACGCCGCGTCCGCCCGCAAACATGCCGCCCAGATTGTATTGCGCCATGCAATGGCCTTGCAAGGCGGCACGCCGGTACCAGACGACGGCGCGTGCCTCGTCCTTGTCCACGCCCTGGCCACGCGCCAGCATCAGGCCCAGGTTGAACTGGGCGTCGGCGTCATCCTGCTCGGCCGCCCGCTGCAGCCAGGCGTAGGCGCGCAGCTGGTCGGGCGCCACGCCCAGGCCTTCCGCATACGCCACGCCGAGTTGCCGCTGCGCCACGGCCAGACCCTGGGCGGCGGCCTGGCGGAACCAGGCCAGCGCCTGCGCATCGCTTTGCACCACGCCCTGGCCCCGCTTGTAGACGAGACCCAGGTTCAGCTGCGCCTGCGCATCGCCCTGCAAGGCGGCCTTGCGGAACCAGGCCAGGGCCAGCGCATCGTTCTTTTTCGCGCCCAGACCCTGCGCATAGGCTTCACCCAGCAGAGATTGCGCGCTGGCCACGCCCTGTTCCGAGGCGCGGTAAAACCACGCCAGGGCCAGCTCGTCACTTTGCAGCACGCCGCGTCCCTTGCGGTACATCTGCCCCAGGTTTTGCTGGGCCGAGGCGTCGCCCTGGGCGGCCGCGCGGCGAAACCACAGCACGGCGTCCTCGTCGCTCTGCGCCACGCCGCGGCCGTGGTAATACAGGGCGCCCAGGTGGTTCTGCGCAAAAGCCAGCCCTTGCAGCGCGGCCAGGCGTAGCCAGACAAAAGCGCGCGCATCGTCCTGCGCCACGCCTTCGCCCTTTTTGTACATTAATCCCAGGTTGAACTGGGCGTAGGCATTGCCCTGCTCGGCAGCCGTGCGGAACCAGATATACGCCTCGTGGCTATCTCTGGCAGTATGGTGCTTGTCCATGTGCGCCCCCATCCACATTGCGCTTGCCGGCAGCACGCGCAAAACGGCGGCCCTGGGCGGCGAAATCGTGTGTTGCTTAAATTTTAAATTCGATGCGGGGGAAGGACTTGAGCAGGCTCAAACGAAATAACAAAATTATATCGTTTTGATGAGCCCGCTTAGAGGGAGAATGGCGCTCAGCGGCGCGATGGGTGTTTTTGCAGGAATTGCGGCACTTTGGCGGCGGCCAGCTTGTTCAGCGACACCAGCAAATCGGCGTCAACATCGGCGATGCCATAGCTGCTGCGCAAGTGGCGGCCGATATGGATCAGCACTTGCGCCGCCACTTCCGCATCGGACTCGGCCCTGTGGGCGGCGCTCTTGAAGGCGATGCCCAGCTGGCTCGACAGCAAGCCCAGCTTGTAGCTGGCCATGCCGGGAAACACGCGGCGCGACAGTTTCAAGGAACACACGAGCGACTGGTGCGCCGGTGTCAGGTTCAGCCTGGCGCTTTCCGCGCGCAGGAATTTTTCGTCGAAGCTGGCATTGTGCGCCGACAAGGCATCGCTGCCAATAAAATCGAGCAATTGCGGCACCACCTCGGCCACGGGCGGCGCCTTGTCCACCATGGCCTGCGTGATACCCGTCAAGCCCGTGATGAACGAGGGAATGCGCGCATTGCAGTTGATCAAGGTCACATAGCGGTCCGTGATCCGCCCGCCCTCGATGCGCAGCGCCGCCACTTCCGTGATGCGGTCGCCCATGTCGGGCGACAATCCGGTCGTCTCGAAGTCGATCATGACGATCGGTTTGTCAAACACATTCATGAAGTCAGGCTCTTTCTGCGATGCTGCGGTGGGCCAGCTTAGCCGAACTTGCGCACGGCGTCCAGCGCGAGACCTGCGCCAATGCTGCCGAACAGGTCGCCCTCGACCTTGCGCGCGGCCGGCACCAGGGCTGCGATCTTTTCGCGCAGCAAGCGCACGCCGCTCGAGCCGCCCGTGAAGAAGACGGTATCGACGGCGTCCGGCGCCACGCCCGCATCGCGCAGCAAACGCAGCACGGTTTCTTCCACGGAACCGCACAGGTGGCCGATGGCTTCATCAAATTGCGTACGTTTGAGCAACAGGCTTTGCGCGGGCGACAAACGGTCCAGCTCCAGCTGCACTTCGGCCGCGTCGGACAGGGCGATCTTGCCCTCTTCCACTTTCATAGCCAGCCAGTGGCCGGCGCGCTCGTCGATCAGCTTTTGCAAGCGCCCCATCTTGTCTTGCTCACGCGCATCACGGCACACGTCGGCCAGCTGCACCCAGATCTTCTTCGTGTACGCCAGGTTGATCGTGTGCCAGGTGGCCAGGTTGAAATAATAACTGGACGGCACTTCGCTATTGTTATGCAGGCGGCTGCCATAGCCGAGCAGAGGCATGACGGAAGACAGGCTCAGGTATTTATCGAAATCCGTGCCACCGATGTGCACGCCGCCGGTGGCGAGGATGTCCTCACGCCGTTCGGTCTTTTTTGCCCGCTCGGGCGACAAACGGACCAGCGAAAAGTCGGAGGTACCGCCGCCGATGTCGGCGATCAGCACCAGTTCTTCCTTGTCGATTTGCGACTCGTAGTCGAACGCTGCGGCAATCGGCTCGAACTGGAAGGCGACATCCTTGAAGCCGACGGAACGGGCCACTTCGGCCAGGGTGTCTTGCGCCAGCTGATCGGCTTGCGCATTGTCATCGATAAAGAAGACGGGACGGCCGAACACGGCGGACGAGAATTCGCGGCCGGCGGACTGCTCGGCGCGGCGTTTCACTTCGCCAATGAATTGCGCCAGCAACATGCGAAATGGCAAGGCGCGGCCACCCACTTCCGTCTGGCCATCGATGAGACTGGTACCCAGCAAGCTTTTCAGCGAGCGCATCAAACGCCCTTCGTAACCGGCCAGATAGCCGGCCAGCGCCGCGCGGCCAAAACTGACTTCCTCGTCTTCCGCATTGAAGAAGACGACGGACGGTAAGGTCGTCTTGCCATCTTCCAGGCCGAGCATGGTGCTCTGCCCGGGACGTGCCCAGCCTACCGTGGAATTTGACGTGCCGAAATCGACGCCGCAAGCATTGGCCATGTCGACCCTTCCCTGAATAAAGGGGCGTTATGTTATCAGAAGGCAGGCCATTGCACCAGCAAAACCCGTTCAACCCTGTCAACAGCATAAGCTTGCTTTGCATCAAGTAGTTGCCGCGCGCAAAAGCTACTCTTGGAAGTGATGCCGAGCAACTCGGCCAGCTCCCGGAGACCCATCGTGCCCCCCCAACCCTCTGCGCCGGCTGCGCGCTGTCAACGATGGCGGCAAGCTGGCCTTGCCAAATGCAAAGATTTCGTTTGCCGCCGATTTCGGTATCCTCGGCAGCGTCGATGCCGTGACGGACAAGACAAGACAAGGATACCGTGTCCGTCAGTGCGCTGGGGGCCGCCGCCACGCAGGCGTCTGCCCTGGCCGGCAGCGACCTGCGTCTGAGTTCAGCCGTAGGCCAGGATGCCAGCGGCGCGGACGTGCTGCCGGAGATCGCCACCCTGGCGTGCCAGCCCATCGACACTTGCCATTCAGTCATATTTTTTGCAACATAATCAAGAAAGCAGTCTTGCCATGCAGCAATCTTTTGCGCTATGCTCATTCTGCCCGCCCAGGCCGCCACAAGCGGCCGGGCCTGCAGGAATACTTTGAGACAGGTTGCTTGCCAGACCAATATGCGAAAAAAGAATACTGTAGCCCGGACACCCAGCACCACCAGCCGCGCCATACCCGGCGCGGGACGGCGCGTGACCTCGTATGACGTTGCCCTGCTGGCCGGCGTGTCGCAATCGGCCGTGTCGCGCTGCTTCAAGCCAGGCGCCAGCATCTCACAAGCCACCCATGCCAAGGTCATGCAGGCGGCCATCAGCCTCGACTACATCCCCAACGCGGCCGCGCGCAGCCTGATCACGCGGCGCTCGAACCTGGTGGCCGTCATCATTTCCAACCTGGCCAATCTGTATTACCCGCAAGTGCTGTCCGACCTGAGCCAGCAAATCGCCCGCCAGGGCAAGCGCCTGTTACTGTTTACCCTGGAGCGCGAAGCCGACATCGGCAAGGTCTTGTGCGATGTGTGGCAATACCAGGTCGATGGCGCCGTCGTGGCCGCCTGCCTGTCGGACGAGCAGATGGACGAATTCGGCCGGCGCGACGTGCCGCTGGTGCTGTTCAACCGCAGTCCGCGCGAGCACGCCGTGCACGCCGTGCTGTGCGACCAGGCCGAAGCGGCGCGCCTGCTCGTCTCGCGCCTGGCCGAGGCGGGCCACCGCCAGTTCGCCATCATCGACGGCCCCGGCGACTCGGCCGTCGCGCAGGAGCGCAAGGCCGGCATGCTGGACCGTTTGCTGAGCCTGGGCTTGCCCGCGCCCATCGTCGTCAGCGGCAACTACGATTACGCCAGCGGCGGACGGGGCTTGCGCAAGGTCATCGACCGCCTGGGCCGCGTGCCGGACGCCGTCATTTGCGGCAACGACATCATGGCCATCGGCTGCCTGGACACGGCGCGCCACCAGATGGGCATCCAGGTGCCGCTGCAAATGTCGGTGGCCGGTTTCGACGCGCTGGATGCGTCGGGCTGGCTCAGCTACGACATCACCACCCTGCGCCAGCCCGTGCAAAAGATGGCCACCGACGCCGTCGCCATGCTGGGCGAACTGATGGAACGGCGCGGCGGCAACGCCGAACGGCGCCGCTATTGCTCGTATCTGGTCGAGGGCAGTACGGCCAGGCTGACTGCCGGGCAGCCATATTTCGGCATGATGGCCGCCGCTTAGAACGCCTGAGAAAACGCCCATGGCGTTGTTGCCTGCCCCTCGCCGTACTATTCGTACTGTCTTCGGGGCGGCGCCTAGCCCTAGGCGTTTTTCAGACGTTCCTTCCTCTCATACAAAATACAAAATCCCGCGCAACAAAAAACCTCGCATCGCTGCGAGGTTTTTCACTTTCAAGACTTGGGAATCAACCGAAGATTTTGCCCTTGAGCATATTCAAACCCTGGCTGACGAGGTCATTGCCTTCCGGTACCTGACCGTCGGGGGTCAGCTTGTCGATCAGCTGGGGCAGCAAGGCGGCCAGGCCGCCCGAGGCGGCGTCCGGCGCGACGCCCGCTTTTTCAGCGATCTGGGTGATCGTGTCGCTGCCCAGCGCATCCTTGATCTGTTCGCCGGAAACGGGCGCATTGGCGCCGGTGCCGATCCAGCTGGCCACCTGGTCGCCCAGGCCGCTTTCCTGGAATTTCTGCAGCAGACCGGGCAAGCCGCCATGCTGGTTGACCAGGTCCATGACACTGGCCATCAATCCCGATGGGGCTTCCCCGTCCGCACTTTTATTACCCAAAGCGCTCATCGCCTGTCCTGCAAGTTGGTCTAGCAAACTCATCGTATTCTCCTGAACGCTATCGATTCGTGCCGCGTGACTGCGGCGTCCGGCATGGCGCAGACCTTTCTCCACCATGGAAATCATTATACTATGAATAATAAAATGCCATAATTACAATTTCAAGGCGAACGCACGGACGACCTCACTGTCGAGGCGCCCACCTCCATCATATTTAGTTCGGCACAACTTGCAAGCGTAAATTGATGGTTTGCAAAAACGTGTAGAATTAATTTCCCCACTTACTGAGGAGTATCAACACATGAACATCAATAAAGCGGTAGACAAGGCTTACGAAAAAAAGACGTTCAAGGAAATCGCTGATGCCCCCGTCGATGCGCTGCAAGGCGTGAGCGAGAAGGATGCTGAGCTGCTCAAGCAAGCCTTCAATATCAAGACCGTGCGCGACCTGGCGAACCTGAAATACTCGAAGTGGGCGCGCGCCATCGTCACCCTGGCCGATACGGAAGAATAAACCGGGCCATGCCTTTGGCATTCCCGTCAGCACAGCCCGCCCGAGACGGCGGGCTTTTTCATGTCAGCCCACTATCGGCTCGCAAGCCGATAGCTGCGCGGAGGCCCCATTGCTCACGCCGCTGACCCTGCCCGGCATCTGCTGGCCCCTGCAAGCGAGCACGGGCGATCTTGCCGTCACCACGTCCCACATCACGGGCCACTTTCGCGCCGGTGCGGGGCTGGACGCCATCGTCCTGTGCGATCTGCTCCCCGCTGGAAAATTTCGCAACGGCGCGGCGCGCCACTGGTGCCGCACGCACCAGTGCTACTGGGGCACGCAAGCCGACCTGGCCGACCGGCAAGCAACGCAGCCCATGCGTTGCCGCCAGCACGCCAGTCCCATGGGCTATGTGCTGTACCCGGAACTGCTCGACCCCATGCAATTTCACGCCACCACCTTACGCCTGGGCACGGATGGCGTGCTGCAACTGCGCGCACGGGCCGATGACGGCGGCGCCCTGCTGGCGCGCGACGTGGCCGCGCTGGCCATCGACTGCCGCGCCCTGCCCGGCCTGTTTCCTCCCGACATAGTGCATTTGAATATCACGCCGCCCGCCGCGCTGGCCTTCGCCGCCGCCTTGAAGGCCGGCGCGCCGCTCGCTTGCAGCGACTGCGCCCGCTGCGGCCACCCGCACCTGGACCTGGGCAGCTTCGCGCTGGCGCCGCACCGGCGACACAGTTGCGGCCATTGCGGCCACGACGCCTCGCACAGCGCCACGGCCATCGTCTCGACGCCGCTGTGGCGCTTGCGCCAACGCTACACGCAATGGTTCTGAAGGTGCGCCCGCCCACAGTCGGCCTGGTCGCTTGTGCGTAGACTGGGGCCATCACCACCACGAGGATAGCCCCATGCCGCAAGCGCGACACCAGGATGAAAATGACCAGCAAGGCGACGAAGGCGACTTGTCCGACCTGCTCAGCGAATTGCGCATCCTCTTGCCGGGCGCGCAAATGCTGACGGCCTTCCTCATCATCCTGCCTTTCAACGGGGGCTTCGCGAAGATCGTGCAGGCGGAAAAAGTCGTCTTCCTGCTGACGTTTTTCCTGTCCATGACCAGCCTGGTGCTGCTCAGCGCGCCCGCCATCCAGCACCGCGTGATGCGCCCCCTGCAAGACCGCGAACGTTTTAAAAGAGTGGCCGACCGCATCATGATGTGCGGCGCCTTTACCCTGGCGCTGGCGTTTATCCTGGGCACCAACCTGGTGATATCGGAAGTGTTTGGCCACATCGCCGGCATCATCGCCGGCGTGCTGATGGGGTCGCTCATCATTTGCATGTGGTGGTGGCTGCCCCTGCATTTAAAGCGCAGCAAGAAAATGTGATCCGGGCGCTTACTTTTGCAAGATGGTGATCTTGCCATCGGCCTCCAGGAAGGCGCATTTCATGTCCTGCAACGCACAATCCGCCTCGCGCAGCGCCTGCTCCACATCGCCGCCGGCCACCCTGCATTTCTTGACGACATCGTCAAAAATCTGGCCATCGCGGCCCAGCAGCACGGGCTTGCCATCGACCAGGTCGGCGAACTTGCGGCTGCGTGAACTCAGCCATGCGATCAGCATGTTGAGACAGATCAAGGTCAAGGCCAGCACCAGGCCGCCGGGAATCGAATCGTCGCCGCCCGACAGCGAATTCGAAACGGCCTCGCTCAGCAGCATAACCACCAGCAAGTCGAACGGCGTGAATTGTCCCACCGTCCGCTTGCCCGTCATGCGCACCATCAGCAGCAAGGCAAGATAAATGATGACGGCGCGCGCCACCAACTCCCACACCGATACATCCATGGCAAACATGGCAATCCTCCTGACGAATGATTGCCTTATTTATACGTCTTTTTACGCCGCCATGGCCACACCGCTGGCCTGTTCCAGCAGTGTCTCGCGGAAAATCCCCACCAGCGGACGCAAGTTGACCTTGTGCCAGGCCAGCCACAAGGGTGTGCGATAGCTGAACCACGGCAATTCGCGCACGACGACGCCGGCCGGCGCGTGCTGGCGCAGGCTGTGCTGGATCATGGCCATGCCCAGCCCGGCCGCCACCAGGCCCAGCGCCGTCAGCGGTTCCGTTGCTTCCAGCCGGATATCGGGCGTAAAACCGGCGCGCGCGCAAGCGGCGATGAAGTTATCGTGTTTCAGCATGCTTTCCTTGTGCAGCACGGCAATCCACTCCTGGCCAGCGAGGTCCTCGGGCGTGAGATCCGCCTTGTGCGCCAGCGGGTGCGTTTCCGGCAAGGCCAGCAGCATGGGGTCGCTCAGCACTTGCGTGCAATCGAGGTCCGGGTCGTTCGGCAGCGGCGGTTCGCACAGCAGGGCAATGTCCAGGCTGCGCTGGCGCAAGCCCTCAATTTGCTCGGCCGAATGCAGGTTGTATAGCGCGATGTGCACTTGCGGCCGCGTGGCGCGCAAGGCGCGCAAGCCATCGGGCAACACCCCCGCATGCATGGCGTTTTCGATATAGCCGATGCACAGGCCGCCCTCGTCGCCGCGCCCCAGGCGTTTCGCCAATGCTTCCAGGCGATTTCCGTGTGTGATAAAAGCGCGCGCTTCGGCCAGAAAAGTATGGCCGTCGCGCGTCAGGCGGATGCGCTGCGCGCTGCGCTCGAACAGGGTCAGGCCCAGCCTGTCTTCAAGCTGGGCGATTTGCCGGCTCAGCGGTGATTGGGAAATGTGCAGGCGCTCGGCCGCGCGCCCCACGTGTTCTTCCTCGGCGACGGCGATGAAGTATTGCAATTGGCGGATGTCCAGCATATCAGACCTTTCGGGACTCAAGTTACGCTAATTATGTCTTGGACAGGCTTAACTTGTCCAGCTATTCTGTCTTCACTGATCCACACATTGAAGGAAAACATCATGAGTATCAAACACTTACTGACAGGTAAACTGGGTTTCGGCACGGCGCCGCTGGGCAATATGTTCCGCAATATTCCCGAAGAGGAAGCAGTGGCAACGGTCGACGCGGCCTGGGAATCGGGCATCCGCTACTTCGATACGGCCCCGTTCTACGGCGCCGGCCTGGCCGAGCTGCGCCTGGGCGCCGCCCTGAAGCAGCGCCGCCGCGACGATTACGTACTCAGCACCAAGGTCGGCCGCCTCATCCTCGATGAACTGGAAGACCCGGCCAGCCGCGAACTGGGCGAAAAAGGCGGCTTGTTCGAATTTGGCCGCAAAAACAAGATCGTCGATGACTATTCGGCCGACGCCACCCTGCGCTCGATCGAAGACAGCCTCAAGCGCCTGGATACGGACCACCTCGACATCGTCTGGGTGCACGACATCGCCCAGGATTTCCACGGCGACAACTGGCTGGCGCAGTTCGAGATCGCCCGCACTGGCGCCTTCCGCGTGCTGACCCGCTTGCGCGAAGAAGGCGTCATCAAGGCCTGGGGCGTGGGCGTGAACAAGGTGGAACCGCTGGAACTGACCCTGGATTTAAGCGAAGCGCAGCCGGACGCCTTCCTGCTGGCCGGGCGCTACACTCTGCTCGACCATGAGCGTGCGCTGCAGCGCCTGATGCCAGCCGCTGCAAGACAAAACGTCGACATCGTCGTGGGCGGCCCCTACAGCTCGGGCATCCTGGCCGGTGGCGCGCATTTCGAATACCAGAAGGCGTCGCCCGAGATCATTGCCAAGGTGGAACGCATCAAGGCGATTGCCGCGCGCCATGGCGTCAGCGTCAAGGCGGCCGCCCTGCAATTCTCGCTGGCCAATCCCGCCGTGGCTGCCGTGATCCCCGGCGCCAGCCGTCCAGAACGCCTGGCCGAAGACCAGCAAGCATTGAACAGCGTCATCCCCGCCGCCTTCTGGCAAGAGATGCGCGCCGAACAACTGGTGTCGCCGTTCGCGCCGCTGCCAACTGGCAACAACTAATATATAAAGGAATACCATCATGGCACATACCACGACTTCCATCGACATCGCCGCCACGCCGGCGCAAGTGTGGCAACTGATCGGCGGCTTCAACTCGCTGCCCGACTGGCTGCCGTATATTCCCAGCAGCACGCTCAGCGACGGGGGCCGTATCCGCCACCTGGCGAACCCGGCCGGCGACGTCATCGTCGAGCAGCTGGAAGCGTATGACAATGCGGCGCGCAGCTACAGCTATTCCATTCTGCAGGCGCCGTTTCCTGCCAGCGACTACCTGTCGACCCTGCAAGTCGAGTCGCTGGCGGATAGCGCTGGCGCGCGGGTCACCTGGTCCTGCCGCTTTACTCCTGTCGGCGTGAGCGAACAGGAAGTGACGGAGCTGTTCCACGGCATTTACGTAGCGGGACTGGAAGCGCTGCAGCAATCATTAGCGAAGTAAGGCGCTGCGAAGACCATTTCCGCCACAGCCAGCTTTTCTTCGTCTGCCCTGTGGCGGAATCGCGCAGATTCCGTGTTATCGTTAACAACAAGCGCAAGCGCGGTTGTGTGCAGTGCAGCAGATTTTAGCCATCGCCCAGCAGAGCTCGCCCGAATCTTTTACAATGTTGTCCTTGGGCAGTTACTATCGCCCGAAAATACCGGCCAGCCGTCGACTCTGGTGGCGCATTGCCACTTCCGGCCGGGCCACAGCACGCCTCTTCACCCTGTCATTGCTTACCCAACTAACAAGAACATGCACGCATCCGTAGATCCCCTGATTCCGCGCGTCACCGCGCCTTTTGGCGCCGGCTATGCCGACCTGGCCCTGGCCATCGGCGGCCTCGCCATCGGCACGGGCGAATTCGCCTCCATGAGCATCCTGCCCGTGGTGGCCGACGACCTGGGCACGACCTTGCCGCAGATGAGCCACATGATCAGCGCCTACGCGCTGGGCGTGGTCGTCGGCGCGCCCCTGATCACGATCTTCCTGGCGCGCATGCCGCGCCGGCTGATGCTGATCTGTCTGATGCTGATGTTCGCTGGCGGCAACTTGCTCAGCGCTATTGCCCCTAATTACGGCTTGCTGGTCGTGGCGCGTTTTGTCGCCGGCATCCCGCATGGCGCCTATTTCGGCGTCGCGGCGCTGGTGGCGGCCGCGCTGGCCGAACCGGACAAGCGGGGCCAGGCCGTGGCCAGGGTCCTGATGGGCTTGACCGTGGCCAATATCTTCGGCGTGCCGCTGGCCACGTATATCGGCCAGACCCTCGGCTGGCGCTCGGCCTTTTTGCTGGTCGCCGCGCTGGGCTTGCTGACCATGCTGATGGTGCGCATCTTCGTGCCGATGGTCGCTGCCGGCGATTCCAGCCCGCGCCGCGAACTGGGCGTGTTCCGCCGCCTGCAAGTGTGGCTGACCCTGCTGATGGTGGCGATCGGCTTCGGCGGCATGTTCGCCGTCTACACCTTCATCACGCCAACCTTGCTGGAAATCACGAAAGTGTCGCCGCTGGTCATTTCCATCTTGCTGGCCATTATTGGCGTGGGCATGACGGTGGGTAACCTGATCGGCGGCTGGCTGGCCGACCGCTCGCGCCTGTGGACGATCTTTGGCGTGCTGCTGTGGAACGTGGCCGCCCTGGCCGCGTTTACTTATACGAGCAGCAACGTCTGGCTGACGGCAATTAACCTGTTCGCCATCGGCGCCGGCATCGCCGTCGCTCCCGCCGTACAGACGCGCTTGATGGACGTGGCCGGCGACGCGCAAACCGTGGCCGCCGCCCTCAACCATTCCGCCTTCAACATCGCCAACGCGCTGGGCGCCTGGGCCGGCGGCATCGCCATCGCCATGGGCATGGGCTTGCGTTCGACGGGCTGGGTCGGCGCCATGCTGGCCTGCGGCGGCATCGTCGTGCTCGGCATTTCCGTGCTGGTGGAAAACCGCAGCCGCAATGTGGGCGGCGCGCAACCAGCCTGATGGAATAAGCAGGCGGCCGCTGGCGCGTCAGCGCCCGGCGGCCTTAAGCGTCCACCCACGCAAACAGCGCCTTGTCCGGCGTGGCAGAGCGATGCCAGTTCGATTTCAATTCCATCAGAAATCCGGCCAGATCGCATGGCTGGACATTCAGGTCCGCCCATGGCGCCGTTCTGGACCATGCCACGGCAAGCGCCAGCAAGTCGTCATCCGCCATCCGGCCTATCGCTTGCGCAAGCGCATCATTGAATACGTGAATGTCGCGCCCCTCGATCCGCAGGGGCCGCAGCACCGGTTCTGCCGACTGGGTCAGCAATTGACCCAGCGATGCAAAATCGAGTTCCCCTGGCAAGGTGATGCCGGTGACGGGAAACGCATCGAAGGCCTCTTCCCAGCTGGAACAGGCGCGCATCCCGGCGTCGGAACAGACAAAAATATCGATTTTCTTCATGTAATCAAGTCATGTATCAGTACGGCTGTTTATTGAGAAGCTCAAGTTTCGTTCAGCAAGGCACGCCCTGCCGATCCGACCTCTCGCGGTCATACAGCCGTTCAAAGGCGCCGACATCGCCCGCTTCTGCCCACAAGCTTGCGATGTAGTCGAATTCCAGTTCGAAGGGCTGCTGAAAATCGGGCACGTCGAGCGCGTATTCGCAGTTGCGGCTCAGCATGACCAGCCAGTCGGGATAATCGAGCGCCGGGTACAAGCGGGTCAAGATGGCGTCGAGCGAAGACACGCTTTCGCGCCCTGCCAGATAAGCGGCACGCAACTCGTCGATGTATTTGCCAGCGAGGAATTGCTGATCGAGCCGCTGCGCGCCACGGTAGCGCTCAATGATCACGTCGGCCAGCGGCAGCACCTCGTCAACACCCCGGGCGCTGGCCAGCAGCACGATATCGAGGTCCTCGCCTTCCTGATCCAGGCGCAGGCGTTCCACGGCCCAGTCCACGCAGCGGTCCGCCGGGGCAAAACCCATCTGCAGCTGGAAAACGGCGAGCTCCAATTCCGTCAGTTGTTGCATGATTTTCATTTTTCTGATGCCCTCCTCACTCCGCCTGCAGCATCTTTTGCAGCACTGCATCGAGCTCGTAAAAATCCACGGGCTTGGTCAGGTGCAAATCGAAGCCCGCATCGGATGCCATCTGGCGGTCCTTGTCCTGGCCCCAGCCCGTGACGGCCACGAGGATGGCGTCCTTGCCGCAGGGTTCACTACGCAACAGCCGCGCCACGTCGTAGCCATTCATATGCGGCAAGCCGATATCGAGCAGGATCACTTGCGGCATGAAAACTTGCGCCGCCGCCATGCCGGCCGGGCCATCGTAGGCCGTGCGCACTTCATAGCCGAGGATATCGAGCGCCAGCGCCAGGCTTTCGGCCGCGTCGGCGCTGTCGTCGATGACCAGCACCTTGCCCTCGCGCGTGCCGGCCAGCAAGCGGCGGTTAGATTCGGGCGGCGCCAGCAAAGGCACGGCGGGCAGCGGCAGACGCAATGTAAAGGTGCTGCCCTGCCCCACCCCATCGCTGTGCGCGCTGATGCTGCCGCCATGCAATTCGGCCAGGCCACGCACCAGCGACAGGCCGATGCCCAGCCCGCCCTGAGCCCGCGACAGGGCCGGCTCCAGCTGCGAAAACAGGTCAAATACCTTGTCCAGGTGCTCGGGCGCGATGCCGATGCCCGAATCGCGCACGGTAATGTGTACGTCGTTTTCCGTGCATGCCACGTCCAGCCCGATGACGCCGTTGGCGGGCGTGTACTTGACGGCGTTGGTCAGCAGGTTGCCGATCATCTGCCCCAGGCGCGTCGCGTCGGCATCGAGCCAGATGGCTTGCGGCCATTGCTCCACCAGCACCTTGTGGCCCGATTGCGCCGCCAGCTCGGCCACACTGTGCAGGGCCGCTTCCACCACGGGCGCCAGTTCCACGCTGGCGCGGCGCAGTTCCAGACGGCCCTGCGTGATGCGCGACACTTCCATCAAATCGTCGACCAGGTGCGTCATGTGGCCCACCTGCCGGCCCAGCACGTCGCGCGCCCAGCGCAGCTGCGGGTCATCCAGCTGCGCCAGGCGCAACACTTCCAGCACATTGCGCATGGGCGCCAGCGGATTGCGCAGCTCGTGCGCCAGGGTGGCCAGGAACTCGTCCTTGCGCCGGTCGGCGGCCGCCAGTTGCTCGTTGAGCTCGCCTGCCTCCTTGCGCGCCAGTTGTAGCTGCTGCTCGTACTTGCGCCGGTCGCTGGCGACAAAGGCGGCGATCTCGTCATATCGCACGCCGTCATGCACGCGGCGCACGGCGTTGAACAGCATGGGGATGGATTGCCCCTGGCGCTGGCGCATGTCGAGCAATATTTCCGATACGCTGCCTTGCACCTGCATCAACGGCAGCCAGTGCGTCTGGTGAAACACGCGCCCGCCGATGGTCAGCAAGTCCTGCAACTTCTTTTTCCCGATCAATTCTTCGGCGCCATAGCCGAGCCAGCCGCAAAACGTGGCGTTCGCCTGGACGATGGTACCGTCGGCCGTGCACAGCAGCAAACCGCAAGCCGCGTGCTGGAACAAGGTAGTGGTATCAGGCAAGGAAGGCATCGTGTCGCGCATTACAGGTGCAGGCCGTCGAGAAAGCGGCGGATGGCGCGGTAGCTGGCATCGGGCGCGCTCATGTGCGGGCAATGGCCGACATTGTCGACCACGTGCAGGCTGCTGTGCGGCAGCATCTCGCGCAGGTATTCGCCCACAAACGGCGGCGCGATGAAGTCGTCGCTGCATTGCACGATCAGGGCCGGTGTGCTGTTGTGCGGCAAGACGGCGCGGTGGTCGGACAAAAAAGTGGCTTGCGCGAAATGCCGGGCGATGGCGGGATCCGTGCGGCAAAAGCTGCTCACCAGGTCTTGCCCCAGCGCCGGCTGGCCGGGCGCGCCCATGATGGCAGGCGCCATGCCGGCGGACCAGCCCAGGTAATTGCTGTCCATGGCATCGAGCAAGTCGTCGATATCGGCACGGCTGAAGCCGCCACGGTAGCCGGCCGCCGCATCGTCGACATAGCACGGTGACGGCGCCAGCATGACTTGCGCGGCGAACAGCTCCGGTTCGGCAATGGCCGCCAGCAAGGCGCTCATGGCGCTGACGGAATGGCCGACGCAAATCACGGGGCCGCCGCCAACGGCATGGATGACACGGCGCAAATCGGCGCCATGCGCGTCGAGCCGCGCGTAGCTTTCGAAATCATAGGCGCCCAGGTCCGAAGCGCCGCTGCCGACCAGGTCGAACAGCACGGTGCGGTAGTGGGGGCGAAACAGCGGCTCCAGGTAGCGCCACATGGTTTGATCGCAGCCAAAGCCATGCATGAACACCATGGTGGTTGCCGCGTGCCTTGGGGGCACGGCGCTGCATTCGCGAATGCGGACATTGTTCCGGTCTTCTATGCGCATGCCGCTTCAGCCTTGAGTATTTCCATGTGGAATGTATATTAACTTCTTGCTAGCATCTTAGCATGCGCTATTTAACATTGGGCAACACCATTGGCGCTGGACAAACGCCACGCCACGGCGGATAATGAGAACGATTCCCATTATCAAAATGCCAGGCTCGTGCCTGGCCCTGTGCGCCCCGGTGGCGCCCGCTGGCGGCAACAAGCCGGTTTCATGTTGAAGGTTTGTACCGCATGCGCGCTTTCTGGACTGTCATACACCGCTGGGCCGGTCTCACCATCGCCCTCTTCCTCATCGTTGCGGGCCTCACGGGCGCCGTCACCTCGTGGGACCACGAACTGGACGAGTGGCTCAACGCGGACATCATGGACACGCCGGGCCGCGGTCCCCTGCAGCAACCATTTGCGCTGGCGCAAAAAGTCGCCGCCGCCGATCCGCGCGTGGAAGTCAATTACATGACCCTGGGCCTGGAAGAAGGTCATGCGGGCGCCTTCATGGTGCGCCCATTGACCGACCCGGCCACGAACAAGCCGTTCGTGCTCGACTACAACACCGTCTACATCGACCCCGTCACGGCGCAGATCACGGGCACGCGCGATTCGACGGCCATCTCCCTGTCGCGCCGCAGCCTGATGCCATTCCTGCGCCATCTGCACTACAGCCTGCACGTGCCCGCCTTCTGGGGTACGGACCGCTGGGGTTACTGGCTGATGGGGACAGTTGCCCTGATCTGGCTGCTCGACAGCATGGTGGCGTTTTACCTGACCACGCCGCGCCGTTTGCGCCCGCGCGCGCAAGACGAAACGCCGCGCCACCGCGACGCCGCCAGCTGGTGGCAGCGGTGGAAACCGTCGTGGGTCGTGCGCTGGGCGGCCGGCGGCTACAAGCTCAATTTCGATCTGCACCGCGCGGGCGGCCTGTGGGTGTGGGCCGTCATTATTGTTGTCGCGTTTACCTCGTTCTCGCTGAACCTGTACCGCGAAGTGTTCTATCCCGTCATGTCGCTCGTGTCCACCACCACGCCGGGACCGTACGAAACGCAGACGCCGGCGCCCTACGGCACGTACATCACGCCCATGATCGGTTTCGAGCAAGCCGTGGACATCGCCAAAAAGCAAGCCATGCAGCGCGGCATCACCTCGCCCATCGGCGGCATTTATTATGGCGGCAATTACTCGTTCTACAACGTCTCCTTCTTCGACCCGGCCGACGAATTCGGCGCGGCCGGCATGGGCCTGTCGAACCTCTACGTCGACGGCATGGACGGCAGCATCATCGGCCAGCACAAACCGTGGGAAGGCACGGCGGCCGACGTCTTCGTGCAACTGCAATTCCCCCTGCACTCGGGCCGCATCCTCGGCTTGCCGGGTCGCATCATGATGTCCTTCATGGGCGTGATGGTGGCCATGCTGTCGGTGACGGGCATCGTCATCTGGGAGCGCAAACGGCGCGCGCGCCGGCTGCAGGCAAAAAAGCCATTGCAATTTACCTGAAGCAGCGATTCCCTAACGGCGCAGGCACAACGCGCAACTAATAATAGCGGCCATCCCACCTCCGCACTTTGCTAGACGGTAGCCGGCTCATGCCGGCTGTCCGCGCTGCGCTTTCCCCTTATCAAATGCAGTTTACTTGCATTAGCATTCCGCGCGAGCTATTATTGCAACTCAATTGCATCTATACCTTCGCGCTGCGCATGCGTCCAGCGCCAGCACCCCATTCCGTCTTTTTAGAGAGTCTTATGCGCCATCACGTATTCGCAGCCGCCATGCTGTCCACTGCCCCGCTCGCTTACGCGGCGGACGACGTCACCTTGCAGACCATCAAAGTCCGGGCAGACAAGCCTTCCAGCATCGACAGCGTCGTTCTGGTCGAGAATACGCAAGCCCAGAACAGGACCTTGGGCAACATGCTCGAGCATGTCTCGGGCGTACAAAGCAGCGCCTTCGGGCCGAATGCGGGCGCACCGGTGATACGCAGCCTGAGCGGCAGCCGCGTGCAGATACTCGAAGATGGCCAGTCCATCCTCGGCATGAATGCGCTCAGCGGCGACATCAACATCCCGTTCGATCCCCTGTTTGCGCGCAGCGTGACCGTCAACAAATCGTCCGATAGCGTGCGTTTCGGCGGCAATGCGATTGGCGGCAGCGTCGACGTCGATTCCGGCCTCATTTCCAGGAAAATGGAGAGCAAGGAGAAAGACCTGGAATTCGTCCTGCGCAAGGGCTTCAACGATGCCGACGCCCAGGGCTTGCGCATGAACTTCAACGATGGGAAGCGCTTCTCGACGAATCTGCAAATGTCATTCCAGAAGATCGGGCATTACGATATTCCGGGCAACAGCAAGGCGGGCGTGTGCAACAGCCAGCTGTTCCCAAAGAGCGGCGGCGTGAATACCTTTCTGGCCGACAGTTGCCAGAAAGAAGCGAGGATCCAGCAAATCTACAACAAGGCGTCGCAACCGTTTATCGACCAGTTCATGACGGAAAATCCGGACTGGGCGGACGGTGATTTTTCCTTCTATACGAATCAGCCCACGTCCGTCTGGCAGCGCAAGACCTACGTCAATCCGGCCAACCCCGCTTACGTGCCCGGTACGCCCAAGACGGTGCAGAACAAGATCAACAAGGACGTGACTCCCGACTACCACGGCACCCTGGGCAACAGCCATGCCAGCAATTCCCACTTTGCCGTCGGCAGCACCTACTTTTTCGATCGCGGCTACGTGGCCGTCAGCCTCGACACCAAGAATAGCGAGTATGGCGTGCCGGGCTTTTCCATGGAAAACAAGTCGTTCGGCGCGAACTATGACGAGGGACTGCCCGTCGGCGTGGTGATCAGCCAGGATAAATATGCGCTGGAAGCCAAGCTGCTCGACCCCGTCGCGTATATGGAAAGCGCGCAGCTGCGCGTGTCCCGTTTGAGCAATACGTCGGGAGAACGCCTCGGCGCGGCCAAGGCGAACGATTACCAGTTCGACACCAATCAGGCCGAACTGCTGCTGGCACACCGGCGCGCGGGTCCATTGAGCGGCTTGCTTGGCCTGAGCCATCAATCCCGGGATATCGCCGGCAGCGGGACGCAGCTGTACCTGCCCGATGCGAGCACAGTCAGCAATGCCCTGTTCGTCAAGGAGAGCCTCGACTTCGACTGGGCCACTTTCGATGCCGGTTTTCGTCATGAAAAAGTGGACCACGAGCTCCGCAAGAGCGGATTCAAGACGTCGAGGAATGCGAAAAATGTCAAACTCGAGGACAAGTCGTTCAGCCTGAACAGCTATAGCCTGGGGGCTTCGGCCAAGCTAGGCCAGCTTTTCGGCGCGAAGCTGCGCTATGCCTCCTCGGAAAGAGCGCCCGACGTCAATGAGTTGTACGCGAGCAACCGCCACTATTCGATCATGACGCAGGAAGAAGGCAACCAGAACCTGAAGGCCGAGCGCGCGCGGAATACCGAGCTTACGGGCTTATTCGCCAATCGCGGCTTCCAGCTGTCCGCAACGGGCTACGTCATGAAGTACGAGAACTATCTCTACCTTGGCCACTCGGGCGCCCAGATGGCCAATCGCCTGCCCTTGAAATATTGGAAGCAGACCGATACGACGGTCAGGGGATTCGAGATCGACGCCTCCCAGGTGATTCAGCTTGGCAGCTACGGCAAGCTGAACCTCTCTGCATTTGCCGACCTGGTCAAGAACAAGGCGGACAATCCTGACAAACTGCGCGCGCACAACGACGGCGCCTATCTGCCCAACATGCCCACCAACCGCTATGGCGCCAACGTGCTGTGGGAAAACAAGGGGTGGAAGACCCGGCTTTCCAGCACCTGGTACGACAAGCAGAAGTACCTGGGCAAAAGCGTCAGCGAGGAAGTGCCGCTCGACGGCTACACCATGGTGAACTTCCAGGTGAGCCGCGCACTGCAGGTGCCGAATTCACCGTTCGCAGGCCTCGAAGTATTTATTAGCGGCACCAACCTGCTCGATAACGATGCCAGGCCGCACAATTCCCCACTGAAATATATCGCGCCCTTGCCGGGCCGGGGTTTCCAGATTGGGTTGAGCGCCAAGCTTTAAAGCACGGTACCACCGCGCTCCCTGCCCACCAGCGCCAGCAGGCTGTCGCCCCGGTTGCCGTCGGAGCTGACGGCCACGCCATCCGTGAAGTCGGGTGCCGTCAGCCGCGTGAGGACGCTGCCGGGCGGCATTTCCACTGCCAGCCGTGCGCCCCGCTCCCACGCCAGGCGCACGGTACTGCTCCACTGCACGCGCTGCGCCATGTTGGCGGCCAGGCTGTCGCGGATGCGGGCCGGGTCGAACAGCGCGCGCGCCGCGCTGCTGCTCAGGTAGACGAGCGATGGCCGGCGCACTACCACACCATCGAAGGCGGCAGCCATGTCGCCTGCGGCGGCCTCCATCAACGGGCAATGCGACGGCACGCTGACGGCCAGGCGCTTGGCCTTGCTGGCGCCATGCGCCAGGGCCAGCGCCATCACGGCGTGCAAGGCGGCTTCGCTGCCGGCAATGGCGATCTGGCGCGGCGCGTTCAGGTTGGCGACATACACGGGCGTGGCCGCGCCATGCACCTGCGCCAGCAAGGGTTCCAGCTGCGCAAGATCAAGTCCGATGATGGCCGCCATGCCGTAGCCGGCCGGATACGCTTGTTCCATCAACTCTCCGCGCCGCGCCACCAGGCGCACGGCATCGGTGAAATCGAGCGCGCCGGCGACGACGGCCGCCGCATACTCTCCGATGGAAAAGCCGGCCACCATGTCCGGCAGCGCGCCGCGCGCGACCAAGGAACGCGCCATGGCCACGCCCGCAATCAGCAAGCACAGTTGCACGGCCCGCGTCGAGGCCAGCGCGTCAGCCGTATCGAGCGCCAAAGGATCGTGGCCCAGCACGTCAGCCGCTTCGGCCAGAGCCGCCGCCACGGGCAAGTCGTCGGGCAGCGCATGCAGCATGCCCGGAGTCTGGGCGCCCTGCCCCGGAAAAGTAAATAACACGCTCATGCCAGCTCCCATGGCGTGGCCGTCAGCACGGGACCGCGGTCCGTTTTCAGCAAGACCTTGGCCCGCCCCGCCGCCCACTCGGCATACGCAAAGCCGCCACGGCCCGTGTCGATCTGCAGGTCCAGCCGGCACGCCGTGACAGTGGCCGCGATGGCGCGCAGGGCCTCGGCCTGGGCGGCGTCCGGCGGCGCGGCGATGCGCAGCACAAGATCGAGATCGCTGTCGGCGCGCAGCACGGGCAAGCTGCTCGCCAGCGCGAAACCCACGCCGCCCGTCGGCCCCCAGGCCCAGCCCGTGGCGTCAAGCAGCGGCGCCACCAGCCGTAGCGCGTCGAGCGCGGCACAGGAAAAATCCGCCACTGGCGCATGCGCCAGCATTTCCGGCGTCACGCGGCGCACGATGGCGGCAGCGTCTATTTCAAACCCGTGCCGCTCGCTGCGCAGCATGCCGCGCAAGCCCACGGGGATGCGCCCGGGCGAGCAGCTGGCGCGCCGCACCACCACCGGTGCGGCCTGCAGCCAGGCGGCGTCGGCCCAGGTGGGCAAGCATGCGTCGTCCGGCAGGCCGTCCAGCCACAGCAAATCATGCGCGCGCCAGGCGTCCATCAGGCCACCACCGCCTTGACGGCAAAGAACAGCAACGATGGTCCCAGCAAGCAGCCCAGGCCCGTATGAAAGGTGGCGACCAGCGCGCCGTACGGCACCAGTTTGCGGTCGGTGGCGGCCAGGCCCGCCGAGACGCCGCTGACGGTGCCGGCCAGGCCGCCGAAGACCATGGCCGAACGCGGCGTTTTCAGGCGCAAAAAGCGCGCCGCGGCGGGCGTGCCGACCATCACCAGGATGGCCTTGATGAGACCCGCCGCGATACTCAGGGCCATGACGTCGGAACTGGCGCCGATGGCCGCGCCCGTGACGGGGCCGACGATGTACGTGACGGCGCCGGCGCCGATGGTGGTCATGCTGACGGCGTCCGAATAGCCAAACGCATACGCGACGCCGGCGCCGACGAGAAATGGCAGCACCACGCCCAGCATCAGCGCCACGACGCCGATCAGGCCAGCCTTGCGCGCCTCAGTCGCCTGCACTTCGAAGGCGGTGGCGACGATGGCAAAATCGCGCAGCATGGCGCCGCCCATCAGGCCGATGCCGCCGAACAGCGACAAATCGGCCAGGCCCTTGTGGCCGCCGCTATGCACGCCGCCCCAGTAAGCGAGGCCCAGGCCGATCACGATGGCAATGGCCGAACCGTGCACGCGGCCCAGGGTCAGATATTTCGACAGCGCCACCGATACCAGCATGATCAGGCCGACAAAGGCGAATGCCGTCACGAGGCCGTTGTGGATGGCGGCTTTTTCAAATATCTCAAGCATGACGGTGCTCCTTGATCAGCATCGGGTCGGCTTCGGCGGAAGGGTTTTCCATGCGCGGATTTTCCATCCTGTTCATCAGAGAAATCACTGCGCCGCAGACCAGCACGGAACCGATGGCGGCCAGCACGGCCACCGGGCCGCCGCGCAAGGCGGCCACGACGTCCTGCTGCGCCGCCATCGCCACCACCACGGGAATATACATGGCGCCCCAGTATTCGACGCCCCGCTCCGTCATCTGCGGCAGCCAGGCGCGGCGCTGCATGTAGAGCCGGGCGCAGATCAGCAGCAGCATGGCGATGCCCACGCCGCCCACGTTGGTCTTGACGCCCATCAGCTGCCCGAGCAGGTCGCCCAGGAAGATGCCGAGCAAATGGCACAGGGCCAGCAGTGCGGTTCCGTAAATGATCATGATTTGTCTCCGTTATAGGAATAGGAATGACTTGGTGTCTTCTCTGTTGTTTCACTTACCACTGCTGCCCCAGCACCTCCCTGACTTTAGCCGACGCCTGGCGGTGCGGCGCGCCCAGGCGGCCGGACAGGTCGCGCTGCGGATCGGCGCGGATGTCGGCCAGCGCCGCCTGCAGGCTGCCCTGCACCTGTGCCAGATCAAGCTGGGACGGATCGTCCGGCTGCGCCACCTGCAAGGTTTGCCACAGCAAGCCCAGGGTGGCGTAGTTGCCAATGTCGTAGGCCATCGGCGCGATGGTGGCAGCCAGCGATTCGAGCGCCGCCACCGTGCGCAGGGTGATGCGGGCGGCCGAGGCCTTGCCCATCGCATGCACCATCACTTGCGGATCGTCGAGCGCGATCAGGCGGTTGGCCTGGTAGCCGTGGGCGAGGAAGGCGCCCGACATGGCCTTGCCGACGATCAGGCCAATCACGGGATGGCCAGCCAGGCGCGCCTCGGCATACGCCCCCGCCGCGCCGGCCAGCGCCTGGTGGATGCCGTACGCTTCTTCGCGCCGGCCGTACGCCTGGCTGGCCACGTCGATGACGGCGACGATGGGCCGCTTCACGGCCAGGTCGCGGTCCTCCAACACCACCTGCCGCACGGCGCGCGCCAGCTGCCACGCCTCGACCAGGCCGATTTCACCGGTGCGGGCGCGCGAAAAACGGTTGTCCGGGTCGGGCAGCACGGCGAGGTAGCGCGCAGTTTCTCCGGCCAGCGGCGCGTCGACCACGCGCACGGAAGGCGGATAACCGTCCAGCGGCGCAGCGTTATTCGTGAGTGCCGCCAGCCAGACGGCGCCCCGGCTCGTATCGGTGATGGCGTTCATGCTGCGGTTCCTTTGCTGTAGATGCTGCGCACGGCTTGCGGCGTGGCTTGCGGCCCGGCGTCCACTTGCGCCAGGCGGGCGAGAAAATCGTCGGCCTGGCTGCTGCGGTGCTGTGCCGGCACGCCGCGTGCGAACAATGCGGCCACGGCGGCGCGCATCTGCGCCGTATCGTCCTCGACATAGGCGTCGGCCAGGCCGCTGTGGAAACGCTGCTCGCCGCCCGTGAGGCTCCAGATGAACGGTTTGTTGCGCGAGTCGAATTCGTCCACGCCCGCCTCCTGTTCGATCACGACCGGCCCGTTCAAGCCCAATCGTGCTTCGCGCGTGACGACCAGATAGCTGCACAGGCCCGCCGCAATCGACATGCCGCCGTAGCAGCCCACCGTGCCAGCCGTAATCCCGATCACGGGCTGGTAGCGGCGCAGGTCGACAATGGCCGCATGGATGTCGGCGATGGCAGCGAGACCCAGATTGGCTTCCTGCAGGCGCACGCCGCCCGTCTCGAACAGGATCACGGCGCGTGTCGGTATTCCCTGGCGGTTGTCGCGCGCCGCCAGTTCCAGCGCGCCGGCGATTTTCGCGCCGCCCACTTCGCCCATGCTGCCGCCCTGGTAGGCGCCCTCGATGGCCAGCACCACGGCAGGCTGGCCGCCGAACAGGCCCTTGGCCACCACCACGCCATCATCCGCCTGGGCCGTCACGCCTTGTTGCGGCAGCCACGGTGAAGCG
This sequence comes from Janthinobacterium sp. NKUCC06_STL, assembly GCF_019345455.1. Lineage (NCBI taxonomy): Bacteria > Pseudomonadati > Pseudomonadota > Betaproteobacteria > Burkholderiales > Oxalobacteraceae > Janthinobacterium > Janthinobacterium sp. NKUCC06_STL. The sequence goes on along the minus strand of NZ_JAHKQY010000002.1, from coordinate 180,924 downwards.
ATGCCGCAGAACGGGTCGAGCAGTTCGCGCATGCTGCCAGCGTCCAGCAAGGCCCTGGCCCGGCTGCGCGCCCCGCGTTCGATGAAGCTGTCGCGCTCCAGCAATTCCTTCAAGGTGCTCATGCCGTCCTCCCCGCTTGCAATTCTTCGTAGGCTTGCTCGATGCGCATGCGCACCACGCCCGGCGTGGCGCCGCAATCGTTGATGACGATGCGCGCCGCCGGCAGCGGCTCGCCGCCGAATACGCGCTGCAACAGCGCATCCCACACGGCGCCCTTGCCGTCGACCGAGGTGTTGACGACGATGCGGGTCACGCCATCGTCGCCTGGCTGCAGCAGCACTTCCAGATCGCCCGAGCCGACGACGCCGGCCAGCGCGCGGCTAGACGCCGGCTGCCCGGCCGGGAATGTATAGTCACGCGTTTCCATGCGCTTCTCCTTGTGTCAATCGGTCGAGGAACAGGGTCGCCGCCAGCAGATCGGCCGCGCCGCCCGGCGACACGCCGCGCGCCAGCGCCACCGCTTCCAGCGCCAGCAGCGCCTTGGCGCCATCTGCCGTGGCCGCGCCGCCGGCCGCCAGCACCCGCGCCGCCCCCGTTTGCAATGCCAGCAAGGCAGACTCGCCGCCGCGCGACAGCACACAGGTGTCGTCCAGCAGGCTGACTATCGCCAGCAAGGCGTTCAGGCGCGCCGTCGTCTCGTTGTCGCCGCGTGCCCGCGAGGCGTGCAAGGCTGGCAATCCAGCGCCCGTCACCAGCGGAAAGCCGGCCCGGGCCTGGCCCCGTGCGCCATCGACCTGATACTGGCGGCAGGCCAGCTCGCCCTTGTTGCCGGTGGCGCCAGGCGCGCCGCGGTCATGCAAACGGGCCAGCGCACCGGCCCGCGCCGCCACGGCTGTTGGTGCCAGCGATGCGCCGCGCGCGCCCTGCTGCGCCGCCGCCGTCACCAGGAGGCCCAGCGCCCAGATGGCGCCCCGGTGCGTGTTCACGCCGCCCGTCGCCGCCAGCATCAGCGCCTCGCCATCGCGGCCGATGGCGCCGATGCGCTGGCGCAGCTGGTCGTCGTCTTCACTCTGCGCGCCAGCGTCGGCCATGGCGGCAAACACGGGCTCCAGCAAGCAGGCCGAATGGCACATCAGGGCCCAGTTCAAGTCCGTGTGTGCGCCACGGCTGCGCAAATCGACCAAGCCCGGTTTCGGTGTCAGGGTCACTTCATCGAGCAGCGCCTGCAGCACTTGCCGTCCCAGCGCGGCAGAACGTTCGCGCACCGACACTGTCATCGTCATCGTGGTCGTCATTACCAGCTCCTGAATTTGGCGGGTGGTTGATACAGGCCGTCCGACCATTCGACCAGGTCGGCGATGCTTTTTGCCGCCAGCAGCGAGCGGTTCGCCGCGCCGCGCTGCACGCCGATATCCTCGGGCAGCGCGATCAGGCCGTCGGCGCGCAACTTGGCCGTCGTCTTCGGGTCGTGGCGCAGGCCAATGGGCGTCACGCCGGCGACCGCCGCCAGCATGGCCTTGCGCTCATCGAGCGAACGGGCCTTGTACAAATAGGCGATGCCCTCTTCCGTCAGCACGTGGGTGACGTCGTCGCCATAGATCATCACGGGCGCCAGCGGCATGCCGCTGGCCTGGCCCACGGCGACGGCGTCGAGCGATTCGACGATGGTGGGCTGGCCGCCGTCCTGAAACGTTTCGACCATCTGCACCACCAGCTTCTTGCCGCGCGCGAGCGGGTCGTCCGTCTCGATCAGGTCCAGCCAGGCCGGTGTCGGGTGGCGCCGGCCATGCGGATCGTGGCCCATGTTGGGCGCGCCGCCAAAACCCGCCAGTCGGCCATTCGTCACGGTCGACGAGTTGCCCAGGCCATCCATCTGCAAGGTGGCGCCGATGAACAGGTCGACCGCGTACTGGCCCGCCAGCTGGCACAGGGCGCGGTTCGAGCGCATCGAACCGTCGCGGCCCGTGAAGAACACGTCGGGCCGGGCCGCCGCATAACCTTCCATGCCCAGTTCCGCGCCGAAGCAGTGCACGCTCTCGACCCAGCCCGTCTCAATGGCGGGGATCAGGGTCGGATGGGGGTTGAGCACCCAGTTGCGGCAAATCTTGCCTTTCAAGCCCAACTGCTCTCCATACGTGGGCAAAATCAGCTCGATGGCGGCCGTATTGAAACCGATGCCGTGATTCAGCGACTGCACCTGGTGCTTTTCATACACGCCGCGGATCGCCATCATGGCCATCAGCACGTGCACGGGCTTGATCACGCGCGGGTCGCGGGTAAACAGCGGTTCAATGAAAAACGGTTTGTCGGACTGCACGACGAAATCGATCCACGAGCCAGGCACGTCGACCCTGGGTAAATCGCTGACGTCGTCGACGATCTGGTTGACCTGGGCGATGACGATGCCGTCGCGGAAGGCGGCCGACTCCACCAGAGTCGGCGTGTCCTCGGTGCTGGGGCCCGTGTACAGATTGCCCTGGCGGTCGGCCATGTAGCCTGCCACCATGACGACGTTGGGCGTGAGGTCGACGAACAGGCGCGCATACAGCTCGATATAGGTGTGGATGGCGCCCACTTCCAGCAAGCCATCCTGCAGAAACTGGGCGATGCGCAGGCTTTGCGTGCCGGCAAACGAGAAATCGAGCTTGCGGGCGATGCCCCGCTCGAACAGGTCGAGGTGTTCGGGCAGGCTGACGCTGGGCATGATCAGGTGCAGATGGTGGATCTTGTCGGGGTTGACCTGGGTCAGCATGCGGGCGAGGAAATCGGCCTGCTTCTGGTTATTGCCTTCGAGAACGACGCGGTCGCCCGGCGCTAGCAGCGCTTCGAGCACGGCGACCATGTCGCCCTGTTGCAGCACGGGGCCGCTCGCGTACTGGCGCACGGCGTCCAGGCGGCGGCGCTTCTCGGTGCGCCGCGTGTCCCATTGTTTTTGCCGCTGCCCTGGCGCTGCTGTGGCGGTTGACATCTTGCCTCCGAATTGAGCTATCGAAGCCTGACGATAGAGCGAAAACGGAGGCGCGACAATCAACCTGCTACCATGTTCATTACTCTGAAGTTAATGAACTCCCTTGAAAGAGGCTAGTCATGGCCATCAACGAAGAAATCACGCTGAAAAAGCTCGAGGTTTTTCTCAGCTTTATGGAATTGAACAACCTGGCAAGGGTGGCCGATGCGCTGGGCCAGAGCACGGTCAGCGTGCACCGCGCCCTGCACTCGCTGGAAGACGGCTTGCGCTGTCCCCTGTTCAAGCGCGAGGGCCGCAGCCTGATCCCTCTGCATGCGGCCTACACCTTTGCCGAATCGGCGCGGCGCGCGCTGGCCGAGTGCGAGGAAGGCGTGCGCAAGGTGCGCGAAATGTCGGGCATCAACCCCGTGCGCCTGAAGATCGGCTCGCTGTATTCATTGACCCTGCACTGCATCCCGCAGCTGGTGATCGCCCTGAAGCTGCGCCGGCCCGGCCTCGACATCGACCTGACCCTGGGCTCGAACCGCGAACTGCTGCAAAGCCTGGCCGATGGACGTTTGGACGCCATCATCGTCGGCGTGCAGGAAGACGAACAGCATGCGGGCCTCGTCGCCGTGCCCCTGTTCCAGGACGACATCTACCTGGCCGCACCGCTAGCCTCGCCGTATGCGGGCGCCGCATCGGTGGACTTGCAACTACTGCGCAACGACAAATTCGTCACCCTGAACGAAGGTTTCGTCACCTCGCAAAGCTTCAACCACGCGTTCGACCTGGCGGGATTCGTGCCCGACACGGCCATGCGGGTCGGCGACATCTTCTCGCTGATCAACCTGGTCAGCGGCGGCATCGGCTACAGCCTGCTGCCCGGCCGCGTGCGCGCCTTCAGCTCGCGCATCGAACTGATTCCGCTGGACGCGCGCTACGGCTCGCACCAGCAAATCACCCTGCTGATGCTGAGCAGCCGCGAGCGCGACCCGAATTTGCTGGCGCTGGCGGCGGAGTGCAGGTTGTATGGACGTGGCGAGCGCGCAACTGGCAACTGAAATGGCGTCGCAGGAGCGCCGCGAGCATGCCTGTATCAACTCAAGTTGGAAACTCTCCGCGCATATAGGTTTTCCAGAGATTGTCGATAAAGTCGATCTCGACTTTATTCTGGCATGCCTGCGCAATCAGGCCCAGATCGTCCGACACGTAGCCAGCAAGGTCGGCATTTTCAGTGACTTGATACACTTTCTTGAATGCGATCTCCCTGATCTCCTTCACTTGGGCGCCTTCAGATGGACAAGATGAGCTCACTTTTTCGTAGCTGGCACACCATGCGCCATCAAACTCAGCAGATTCCCTGTCGTCCAATGCAGCATCCCAATCAGTCTCTTTCTGGAAAATAGTCTCAAGAAAAAGGCTGTCATTTATTGTCGCTAAAATGTCGTTTTCGGTCGTCATCTCGATATTTCATATTGATCAGTGTAGATGCCATTCGGCATTTCGTGTTCTGGCGCACCAAGGCGGGTGATGACCTGGCGCGGAATGACACGGTACGATTAAATCGCGCTATCCCAAGGCGCCGACAAGCGCACCGCGCAATTAATCAAGCCCACCATCGAATACGTCTGCGGGAAGTTCCCCCACATTTCCCCCGTCACGGGATGCGTATCTTCCGACAGCAAGCCCAGGTGATTGCGCGCCAGCAGCATGGTCTCGAAGATCTTGCGCGCTTCGTCTTTCCTGCCGATGCGCGCCAGGGCGTCGATGCGCCAGAAGGTGCAGATATTGAAGGCCGTTTCCGGCTTGCCGAAGTCGTCGGGCGCTTCGTAGCGGCGCATATAGGGGCCGTCGCACAGCGATGCTTCGAGCGCATCGACTGTCGCGATGAAACGCGGGTCCATGGGGTCGATGAAGTTGACTTCCGCCATCAGCAGGACGGACGCGTCGAGGTCGCGCCCGCCCAGGCTTTCCGCGAAGGCCTGGCGCTCTTCGCTCCACGCTTCGCGCAGTAATCTTTCGCGTATCAGCACGGCGCGGCTGTTCCAGTGGTCGGCGCGGTCCGGCAAGCCCAGTTTATGGGCGACCTTGGCCAGGCGGTCGCAGGCGGCCCAGCTCATCAGCATGGACGAGGTGTGGACTCTTGCCCGCGTGCGCAGTTCCCACATGCCCGCGTCCGGTTCTGCGTGCAACCGAAAGGCCTGGTCGCCCACGGCTTCCAGCGCGGCGAACTCGGCCTTGCCGGCCCGGTGGAACAAGCGATGGTCAAGAAACGCTTGCGCCGCGCCCAAGACGATATTGCCGTAGACGTCGTGCTGGAAATGTTCCTGCGCCTGGTTGCCCACGCGCACGGGGCCGTTGCCGCGGTAGCCGGGCAAGTGGTCGAGCATGGATTCAGGCAGTTGCTCTTCCAGGCCGATGCCGTACAGGGGCTGGATGTGGCCGCCTTTCGAGCGGGCAACGATGTTCGTCAGCCAGCGCAAATACTCTTCCATCGTGCCCACTTCGGACAAACTATTGAGTGCGCGCACGACAAAGAAGGCGTCGCGCAGCCAGCAGTAGCGGTAATCCCAGTTGCGGCTGCTGCCGGGCGCTTCCGGGATGCTGGTGGTCATGGCGGCGATGATGGCGCCCGTGTCTTCATATAAAGACAGTTTTAATGTGATGGCCGCGCGGATGACCACGTCCTGCCATTCCAGCGGCACGGCCAGGCGGCGTGTGTAGGTGCGCCAATAATTGATGGTTTCCTTTTCGAAGATGCGCGCCGTCTCGTCGATGCCGCCGGCCAGGGTTTCATCGGGGCCCAGCAGGAAGTTGGCCGTGCCGCCCAGCACGAAGTACGTTTCACTCAGCACATAGTTGAGCGATACATCGGTGTTCAGGCGCAAGGTCTGTTCCGGCCCCACGTAGCGGATGTGGTGGCTGCCCTGCGTGATCTGCGGCGCCAGTTTGCCCCAGTCGTAGCGGGGGCGCAGGCGGACACGGATGCGCACGGCGTGGTCGAGCGGGCGCACGCGGCGGATCAGCATCAGCGGGCGGAACATGCGGTCGCGGCTGAGGAATCGGGGCGCGAAATCCGTGATTTCCACGCCGCGCCCCTGCGTGTCGTACAGCCGCGTGCGCAGCACGGCCGTGTTCGGCTCGTAGAATTGCTCGCTGCGGGCAAAGTTTTCAATGTCGATGGCCCACACGCTGCCGTTTTCCGTGGCGTCCAGCAAGCCGTTGAAGACCGGGTCGCCATCGAAACGGGGCAGGCACGACCAGACGACTTGCCCCGCCTGGTCGATCAGGGCGCTGAAGGCGCAATTGCCCACCACGCCGCAGTTGAGGGACGCTTGCGCGGGCACGCCGCCGGGGGCGTCATCAGCTTGTTCTGGGGATATGGTCATCGGCTACTCCTTGAAAGGGGATACGGACGCGGCCAGCAGCACCGTGCGCAAGGCGCCGGGGCTGGCCAGGCGCAGGGTGGCGGCGCTGAGACCCTTGCCCACTTTCACGCCCTGCCCGCCTGCTTGTTGTACAAAGGCAAAGCCTGCCTCGTCGGTGGTGTCATCGCCCGCAAACACGGGCCGGCGGCCGGCGAATGGCGCCTCCACCATGAAGGCGGCGATGGCGCCACCCTTGTCCGTGGCCGCCGGCTTGGCTTCCAGGACCATTTTGCCATGCAACAGCAATACCCCCGGGCACGCTTGCACGGCCGCCGTCATTTCGTGCACGCACAATTGCTCGAGTTCGGGCGCCAGCCGGTAATGCAGGGCCACGGCGCCGCGCTTGTGTTCCACCAGCAAGCCGGGATATATCGCCGCCAGCGCCTGGGCGCGGGCCAGCACGGGCGAGACGTCGGGCGTGGCCGCCACATGCAGCACACCATCGGCATCGCGCCGCTCCACGCCGTGCACGCCGGCAACCGGCAGGGTCAAGGGCGCCAGCATGGCGTCGATCTGGGCGATGGGACGGCCGGAAATGAGGGCCAGCGCGCCGCCATGGCGTTCGGCCAGCAGCGCCAGCGCTTCGACCACGCCCCCTTCCAGGCGCACGCCGTCGGGCGTGGAAGCCAGGTCGACCAGGGTGCCGTCGAAATCGAGGAAAACGGCGCTGCCGGGCGTGCTCAGCAATTGCAACAGAGCCGCGCTATCGTCAGGTGTATCGTCCATCAGATCCCCTTGCGCCGCTTGATGCGGCTGTGGGCATCGATCTTGGTCATGACCTTGTCGCGCTGCCGCAAACGGGCCGCGTCCAGCAGCATGCGCCCGGCCCAGCGGTAGACATTGAAATGCTTGACTCGCGCCCGCATGCTCTTCATGCGCTCGCGCTGCTCCACGGGCGGCATCACAAGAGCGCGGTACAGGGCATCGGCGCCCTGCTCGATATGGTAGGGGTTGATGATCAGCGCTTCATGCAGCTCGCGCGCGGCGCCCGTAAACTGGCTCAGCACCAGCACGCCCAGCTCGTCGTCGCGGGCGGCGATGAATTCCTTGGCCACCAGGTTCATGCCGTCATGCAAGCTCGTCACCATGCACACTTCGGAAGCGCGGAAATAGCGCTGCAAATCGTCCTGGCCATGGTGTTCGGCTTTGAGCAGGATGGGCACATAGTCTCCGCTGCCGAAGCGGCGGTTGATGCGCTCGACCATCTTGCGCACCCGGGCGTCGAAACTTTGGTATTCATCGAGCGAAGCGCGGCTGGGGGCGGCGATTTGCACGAAGGTAAAATTGCCCACCATGCCAGGCTGCTGTTCCAGCATACGCTCGACGGCCTGGAAGCGCTCGACGATGCCTTTGGTGTAGTCGAGGCGGTCCACGCCGATGCCCAGCAAGTGGTCGGGCGCCACGCCCAGTTCGCTGCGAATTTGCGCGCGGCACGTGGCCACGTCGGGCTGCGCCGGATTGTCTTCCGGCCAGGCGATGGAAATCGGATAATCCTCGACCTGCGTCATCTCGCCGCCATACGAAATCGTGGAAGCCTCGGGCTCGATGCGGGTTTCCAGGTAGCGATCCACCGTTTCGAGGAAATTCTTGCGGTGGAATGGCGTGTGGAAGCCGAGAATCGTACTGCCCAGCAAGCCGTCGAGGATTTCTTCGCGCCAAGGGCAAATGCCGAACGATTCCGAGTTCGGCCAAGGAATATGCCAGAAAGTAATAATCGTCGCCTTCGGCAAGGCTTCGCGCACCATGCGCGGCAACAAAGCAAAGTGGTAATCCTGCACCAGCACGACGGGGTTGTCCGTCTTCGCTTCGGCGATGACGGCGTCGGCGAAGCGCCGGTTGACTTTCACGTACTGTTCCCAATCGGACGAGCGGAACACGGGGCGCACGTGGGCGATATGGCACAGCGGCCACATGCCTTCATTGGCAAAGCCATAATAATAGCCCTGCTCTTCCTCGTCCGTCAGCCACACGCGGCGCAAGGTATAGCTGGGGTTGTCGGGCGGCACGGGCACGTGGTCGAGTTTATCGACCGTCTCGCGGTCGGCGGAACCGGCGCCATGCGCGATCCACGTGCCGGAACACGCGCGCATCACGGCTTCCACGGCCGTCACCAGGCCGCTGGCCGGGCGCTGCACCGCTATTCCATCTTCCGTTTTGGTGTGGATGTACGGCTCGCGGTTCGACACCACCAGCACCTGGTCGCCCTGCAAGTCCGCCTCCAGCAAGGCGCGCAGCTTGTCCGGCGTCCAGTCGGACGACCAGCCGTTATCGCCCTGGCGTTCCAAATGGTATTCCTGCAGCAATTCGCGCAAGTCGCCGATCAGCGGCTGCATTTCCGGCGGTGGCGCGGGCGCGGCGGCGGGTGCGGCGGCGGCCACTGCCCCATTACTTTTCGGCAGCAACTCGCCCCGTAAAATATCCTTCACGGCCGCCAGCCAGCCGCGCCAGCTCAGGTGCGCCACGAACACGGTCATCAGGGAAATCAGCACGGCCAGCACGGCCAGGAAGGCAAAGATAAAACGTTTGGTATCGGTATTGCGGCGCTCGACAAAGCTCATGTCCTGCACCAGCACCAGACGGCCCAGCTGCGATGCATCCTGCATGACAGGCGTTTCGCTGAGGTGGACCTGGCCTTGCGGCAATTGCGCCAGGGATTTGTACAGGCCGCCCGTGGGAGGCGTGCTCCAGCAACCGATGGAAGCGGGGTATTGCGCGGATTGGTACAGCAAGTGGCCCGCGTTGTCGCAAAAGCCGATGGCGATCAGGCGTTCGTCGCGCGTGGCGCCCTGGAACAGTTCGCTGATGCGCGTGGCGTCTTGCGCGGGCAGGTATTCGGTGAGCGAGGGCCGGAGGGTTCCAGCGAGCAATTCTGCCCGGCTGTCGAGGTCGCGCACGTACCAGCGCAGGGTGATGTTGTCGAGCAGGGGTACTACGATATAAGCAAACAGTCCCAGCACCAGGGCCAGTGGCAGGATGAAGCGCAAGGACATTCGGAGTGATCGTACTATCATCGTTTTCCTTTGCAAAAACAAAAAGCATGGCAAGTATGACTATGTTTCCGCTGCGGCGACGCCCGTTTGCTTTCCGTATTGAAACGTCAACGTGACATGGCGCAGCGCAGCAATTTCGTCCAGTATCCACCTTGACGCAAGTCTTATCCGTACGGCAACGCACGCCCCCGTTACGCCATCTGCCCGTAAAATACCCGCTTCCGACATCACTCACCAATCCAGTCTAAGGAGTTTTCGCCTATGGATCTCAGCACGTTTCACTCGCTGATGGGAGGCCCGCTGCGCTCGGCGCTGACCGTGCTCGTTTCCGCCCTGCTCGTCACCCTGGTCGCCATCGGCGTGCACCGGGCCGGCATCGGCCTGCTGAAAAGGCTGGCCAATGGCCACCCGCTGGCCAGCAACGTTGCGCGCGTGGCCTCCCGCGCCAGCCAGCTGTGCCTGATCGTCTTCGGCCTGCGCATGGTGCTGGCCAGCGCGCCCGACGACACGCCGGGCCTGGTCGCCATGTCGCACCTGGCCAGCGTGGCGCTGATCATCGCGCTGACCTGGCTGGCCATGCAATGCATCGAGTCGCTCAGCATCACGATTTCCCAGATCAATCCCGTCGACGCGGCCGACAACCTGCGTGCGCGGCGCCGTATCACCCAGGCCCGCGTGCTCACGCGCAGCGCGCACGCCATCGTCGTCCTGCTGGGCCTGTCCTTCGTGCTGCTGACCTTGCCCGGCGCGCGGCAGATCGGCGCCAGCCTGCTCGCTTCGGCCGGCGTGGCGGGCCTGGTGGCCGGTATCGCCGCCCGCCCCGTGCTCGGCAATTTCATCGCAGGCCTGCAAATTGCGTTCTCTCAACCGATCCGCATCGACGACGTGCTGATCGTCAATGGCGAATGGGGCACGGTCGAGGAAATCAAGGGCACGTATGTCGTCGTGCGCGTGTGGGACGAGCGGCGCCTGATCGTGCCGCTGCAATGGTTCATTGAAAATCCGTTCGAAAACTGGACGCATACCTCCTCGGACATCCTGGGCACGGTGTTCCTGTGGCTCGATTTCAGCATCCCGATCGCGCCGCTGCGCGCGGAACTGACGCGCATCTGCGAGTCCGCCAAGCAATGGGACGGCCGGGTCTGTACCGTGCAGGCGACGGATTCGAACGAGCGGGCCGTACGCGTGCGTTTCCTCATCAGCGCTGTAGATTCGGGCACGGCGTTTGAATTGCGCTGCCTCGTGCGCGAGCAGATGCTGGCCTTTATCACGACCCATTATCCGCACAGCCTGCCCCGCTTGCGCTCCACGCACGACCCCATCGAAGTGCATGGCATGCAGGCGCAGAACGACAGCGTGTCGCTGTACAAGGCATAAAAAACCTGCGGCGCGCTGCCCTTGCCCGCGCGCCGCTACAATGGTTTGCATGAGCACCACCGCCTGGTTCATCCTGATCGGCTGCCTGATGCTGGCGCGCGGCCTGGGCGCCGACGGCATCGCGCGCCTGCCATTGACTTCGGCCATGGCTTACCTGGGCGTGGGCCTGCTGCTGGGCCCCATGTTCCTTGGCCTGTTTGCGTTCGACCTGGTGCGGCAGGCACCCCTGCTGGAAACCCTGACGGAAATCGCCGTCCTCATCTCCCTGTTTTCCGCCGGCGTCAAGATGCCCGTGCCGTTCAGCCTGGCGCGCTGGCTGCCCTCGTTGCGCCTGGCGTGGCTGTCGATGGCCATTTCCGTGGCCCTGGTGGCCGCGTTCGCCTACTGGATATGGGCTTGCCCCTGGGCGCGGGCGTGCTGCTGGGCGCCATCCTCGCGCCCACCGACCCGGTGCTGGCCACCGACGTGCAGCTGCGCCATGCGGGCGACAGCGAGCAATTGCGCTTCATTCTGACCAGTGAGGCAGGCATGAACGACGGCAGCGGCTTTCCTTTCGTCATGCTGGGCCTGGGCTTGCTGGGCCTGCATGAGCTGGGGCCGCACGGCGCCACCTGGCTGTGGCGCGACCTGGTTTGGGCCAGCGCGGGCGCCATCGCCCTGGGCGCGGCCGGCGGCGCGCTGCTGGCCTGGCTGGGCTGGCAGGTGCGCGCCAAGGAACCGAAACACGCCATGCTGGACGACCTGGCGGCGCTGGGCTTGATCGCCCTCGTGTATGGCCTGGCCACGTGGCTGCACGCGTGGGGGTTTTTGGCCGTGTTCTTTGCCGGCGTGGCCTTGCGCCAGACGGAACTGCGGCTGGCCGGCGCACCAAAAGACCGGCAAGGCTTGCTGCAGGCCGAGGAAACCCATGCCGTATCTGCCGCCAAACCGCACGACAGCGACGTGACGCTGACCGTCAGCGGCGAGTCCCTCGTCTTCAAGGAACACCTGGAACGCCTGTCCGAACTGACCCTGGTGCTGCTGCTGGGCGGCGCCGTCACGGCCGCCGCCTGGAGCTGGCAGGCGTGGAGCGTGGCCCTGTTCCTGCTGCTGGTGGCGCGCCCGGCCAGCGTGATGCTCGGTTTGCTGGCCTCGGGCACCAGCGTGCGCCTGCGGGGCCTGGCCGCCTGGTTCGGCGTGCGCGGCATCGGCTCGCTGTACTACCTCAGCTATGCCATCGCGCATGGCTTGCCGCGCCCCCTGGCGCGCGAACTGGCCGACATCACCCTGGTCGTCGTCATCCTGTCCATCGTCGCGCACGGCCTGACGGTCAAACCGCTGCTGGTGCGCTATTGGCGCAAATAACGGCGGCAAACAAGCGCCGGCGCTCCCCTTTGTCATTGCTGCACAGCAATGTTTTGTCAATTGCCCCTATGGCGGGCGGAAATATTGTTAAGATCATTAAAAATGGCAAAAGAGAGAAGCAATGAAACGACGAAGTGTGCTGGGACTGGGCGTCTCACTGGCCCTGCTGCAAACGGGCTGCGCCACCGATCCGGCCAGGCTGGCGTGGGAAACGGAATTTGACGGCTTCATGCGCGACGGCCTGGCCCGCACGGAAACGCCGGGCATGAGCGTGGCCGTGGTGCGCGGCGAACAGACCATTTTCGCGCGCGGCTATGGCTGGGCCGACATCCAGGGCGGCAAAAAGGCCGACGCCAGCACGGTGTTCCATGTCGCCTCCGTCAGCAAGCTCGTCACGGCCACGGCCGTCATGATGCTGCTGGAACAGGGCGCCTTCCAGCTCGACGACAAGGTGGCGGCCTATCTGGACTTCCCGCTCATGCATCCGAAGTTTCCCGACGTGCCCATCACCTTTCGGCATTTGCTGAGCCACACCTCGGGCATTTCCGACGCCGTGTACGAAAAAACGACGGCCTTTGCCGTGCAGGGCGACCCGCGATTGCCGCTGCGCGACTTCGTCAAGGGCTATCTGTCGCGTGGCGGCGCCTGGTATGACGCGGACGTGTCGTTCGCGGCCCGGCCCGGCACGGAATGGCGCTACAGCAATGTCGGCATCGCCCTGCTCGGCTATCTGGTGGGCCGCTTGAACCCCGACGGCCTCGACGCCTTTGCGCACGAGCACTTGTTCGAACCGCTGGGCATGGACAGCACGGCCTGGAATTTGGCCGGCTTGCCGCGGCGCGCCGTCGTGGCCCAGCCGTATGCGCACAAGGAACCGGGCCTGCAAGTGCTGCCGCCCGTCGGCTATCCGGACTGGCCGGCCGGCCTGCTGCGCAGCTCGGCGCATGACTTCGCCCGTTTTCTGGCCATCTTCAGCAATAACGGCCGGGTCGATGGCCACCGCTACCTGCAGGACGCCACCTTGCAATTGTTTTTCGCGCCGCAAGCGGCCGCCGTCTCGCCCGCCGATGCATCCGTGCGGCAAGCCCTGGTGTGGCTGCTGCGCGACGTCGACGGCAGGCCGCTGGCCACGCACAGCGGCGGCGATCCGGGCGCCGCATCCGTCGTCTGCGTCGACCGCGCCAGCAAGACGGCCGTGCTGGCCTTCGCCAACGTCAGCGCCGACAAGGAGTTTCGTTCATTCCAGAAAGAAGTCGTGCTGCGCCTGCTGGCCCATGGCGGCAGCGGCGCGCTGGCGCGGTAGGCATGCCGCTTGTGTGAGCGGGCGCACGGTAGCGTACGGGCAAGAAAGTATGCTGTGCTGGTCAGACTTGACACTCAACGAGGAGACCAGCATGACCAAGCGCATCGGCAACAAGGACGTGGCGCAACAGCGCAGCAAGAGTGAAAAAGCCCGCATCAAGGCGCAGAACATCGCCAGCGAGGCGGTCAAGCGGGCCGAGGCCAGGGCCAAATACCGCAACGCCGTCAAGGGACAAGCGGGCCAGCCGGGCCAGCCCGATCCTGCTGGCTAGGCGCCGAACCAGCCGCGCAGTTTCTCGGCGGCGCGTTCCTTGACCTCGGCCGTGATGTAGGTGGCGACCGTAGCGACGGCCGCCGCCAGCACGGCCAGGTCATCCGCATAGCCGACCACGGGCGTGATATCGGGAATCGCATCGATGGGCGAAATGAAATAGCCGAGCGCGCCATAGATGGCCGTCTTGGCCCACAGCGGCGTATTCGGCTGCTGCGCCGCGTAGTACAGCCACAGGGCTTTTTCGATGACTTCGCGTCCCGCCGTCTTGGCGAACTTGACGACCTTGTCCCAGAAGCTGTCATCCGTGTATTTCTTTTCATACTGCTTGTCGGCCTGGGGGGCGTGGTCTTCTTCCAGATTCTTTTTTCTGCCAAACATCTGCTGCTCCTGTCTGTGCCGCGCACGGCGTTACGAATGCGCACCTTAGCATAACGGCGCGGCAGGTGCGCGGTGTGCAAGGTACCTTATATCCATGGAAATATCCGCCACCACCACGGCCCGCGCCGCCGGCCTGCGCTACACGGGCGACCATCAAAGCGGCATCGCCCGATTGGGCAAGCCCGGCAAGTTCCGCTACCGCGACGCGGACGGCCAGATCCTGCGCGATGCCGCCACCTTGACGCGCATCAAGGCGCTGGCCATACCGCCGGCCTGGACGGACGTGTGGATCTGCCCGCACGCCAACGGCCACCTGCAGGCGACGGGACGCGATGCGCGCGGCCGAAAACAGTACCGCTACCATGCGCGCTGGCGCCAGGTGCGCGACGAAGTGAAATACGAGCGCATGCTCAGCTTTGGCCGCGCCCTGCCCGCCATCCGCGCCGCCGTCGCGCGCGGCATGCAGCTGCCCGGCTTGCCCCGCGAAAAAGTGCTGGCCACCATCGTGCACCTGCTGGAATTGACGATGATGCGCATCGGCAATGAAGAATACGCGCGCACAAACAAATCGTTCGGCCTGACCACCCTGCGCACGCGCCATGTGCAGGTCGACGGCAGCGCCGTGGCCTTTCACTTCAAGGGCAAGAGCGGCGTGCGCCACGATATCCGCCTGAGCGACCGGCGCCTGGCCAGGGTGCTGCAGCGCATGCGCGAACTGCCGGGGCAGGAACTGTTTCAATATGTCGATGAGGACGGTGCGCGCCATGGCGTGGATTCGGGCGACGTCAACGATTATCTGCGCGAGGTGACGGGCGAAGACTACACGGCCAAGGATTTCCGCACCTGGTCCGGCACCTTGCTGGCTGCGCTGGCCCTGCAGGCGTTCGAACAGGTCGATTCCGATGCGCAAGCGAAGAAAAACATCGTGCAGGCGATCGAGTCGGTGGCTAAAAAGCTGGGCAACACGCCGACGATCTGCCGCAAGTGCTATGTGCACCCGGCCGTGCTGGAATCGTATCTGGATGGCAGTTTATTGGAAGGCATGCGCGCGCGGGCGCGGCAGCAGATGCAGGACGATTTACAGGCGCTGGCGCCGGAGGAAGCGGCCGTGCTGGCCTTGCTGCAGCAGCGGCTGCAGGGTGCGCTCAAGCCTGGCGCGCGGGCTGCGGCTGGCAGCGGGCCGACAGCGTAAGGGCGTCGCTGCTGCAGACCGGCAAGGCGCCGTGGCCGGCATCGCGCGCCACGGGCGCCGGCGCGGCGTCGCTGGCCGGCGCCTCGACCGTCGTCATCCAGGTGGCCGCCAGGGTCGAGAAGGTAAACAGGCAGATCAGCAGGAACGGCTTGTTCACGTGAAGGGACTGGCCTGGCTTTTGCATCGCATACTCCGTCGGACTGGTTGGCTGTTTCAGCATGGACACGATCATCGCGTGTTTCCGCAAGGCATACAATCAGACAGTTTCGACAAGACAGGTAGGACAGCGCTGACAGGCTCAGCCATAAAGACCTGTGTCGGCAGATTTGACACCTGCTCCCACCCGCATCAGCCAAGCCCCTGTTTTTACAGCATAATTGATACAGGAACGCTTCCTGCTTGACCTCCTGCCTGGGCACGCTTGGCGCCAGTCTACGGAGGAACGATCATGAGTTTTATCAAACAGGCGCTGCTGGCGCTGCTGCTATGCGCAATGTCTGCCGCGCACGCCACCAGCATCGGCTACACGACAACATCGCTGGGCGGCACGCAGTGGCGCTACGACTATACGGTCAGCAATACCACCCTGGCCGTGCCCATCGAGGAATTCACCTTGTTCTTCAGCGTGGGCCAGTACGCCAACCTGCACAGCGTCTCCACGCTGCCAGGCTGGGACGTGCTGCTGGTGCAGCCCGACCCAGCCATTCCAGGCGACGGCTACCTCGACGCGCTGGCGCTGGCCGGCGGCATCGCACCCGGCGCCACGGCCACGGGCTTTTCCGTCACCTTCGATTACCTGGGCGCGGGCAGCCCCGGCGCCCAGCCGTTTTCCATCCTCGACCCTATCTCCTTCGTCGAGCTCGAGGCGGGCAGCACGCAGCCGGCCGCCGTCGCCCTGCCCTCCACCCCATGGCTGTTGCTGGCGGGCGTACTGGCCATGGCCTGCCTGCGGCGCCGGCAGTTGGCGGGCGCCGCGCTGGCCACAGGGCTGGCAATGGGCCTGTGCGCCTGCGGCGGGCCGAACGATCCCACGCAAGCACCCGCGCCAAAGGTCATGCTGGCCGCCGCCGCGACCAGCACCACCGCCCAGGCCGCCGGAGACCTGGAAGTGACCTTGCTGGAAAAAGTGGCCGAGCAGCGCGTCAGCCGCACGGCGTGGGACTACACCTATCGCGTGCACATCCGCAACAATGGCGGCGAGACGGCCAGCAATGTGCAAGCCGTGCTGGCCAGCGCCCCTGCGGGCAGCACCATCATCGATGGCGACGTGTTGGCCAGCAACATCGGCGCGGGCGCCACCGTCACGCCCACCGACACCATCACCCTGCGCATCGATCGCAACATCCCCTTCCAGAGCGCCGGTCTGACGTGGACCTTCAGCACCGGCGCCGGCATCGTCCTCGCCCCCGTGCGGCCCGCGCAAGTGGTCGTGCTGCCGCTGGCCGGGCTGGGCTTTCCCGACGGCGCCGACAGCGTCAAGGCCAGCGGCGCCGTCACGGACGTGCTGCTGCAGGACGGCAGCCTGCGCTTTTCCACGCCCGGCGACACGGGCGTAGACCAGCACGCGCAATTTACCCTCAGCAAGGGCGGCAAGACCACCACCCTGGACTTGCTGATCCAGACGGCACTGCCCACGGCCGTGGAAACCTATGTGGAGCCGGACGACGATGGTAACCTGCCCTCCGCGGCGCCCGTGCTGGCCATCACGGGACTGGGGCCGAACAACCGCCTGCAGCCGGGCGCCCTGGGGTTCCGCCTGATGGGCGCGGCCCCGATCGCGCTGCAGGATGACAGCGACGGCCTGCTGTCGACCCCGAATGGCCTGGCCATCAGCCTGAAGACCTACTGGACGTTCGATGCGGCCAGCGGCACCTTCAGCATCAGCGCCACGGCCATGCAGCAACTGCTGGCCTCCTTGCCCAACGGCAGTTATGACCTGAACCTCAATTTCGTCTCGCAGGATGGCGAATTCACGGCCAGCTATGCCTTGATCGTCATCAAGTCCGGCATCGTGCTGCAAGGACAGTTGCGCACGCCGGCAGGCGGCAATGCCACGGGGCTGGCCGGCAAGAAAATGTTATTGGCCGGCTATAACAACCACCAGCGCCAGGTGGCCGTGGTCGACGCCACGGGCGCCTTTCACTTCGATGGCGTGCTGCCCGATACCTACCAGCTGACCTTGAACGACCTCGTCCACCCGAACGTGGTCAGCGTCAGCGCCGTCGTGTTTGAGAACAGCAGCAGCGTCAACGTCGGCATCGTCTACCCGTACGGGGCCGGCCTGGCCCTGCGCGCCGAGGCAAAGACCTATGTGGCAGGCAGCGTCACGCAGGATGGCGCCGGGCCGCGCGCGCGCGCGGTATCGGTCAGCCCCCGCGCCGCGGGCGACGCCACGCCGCAGGATGACGAGGGCAGCAAGACGTTCACGGCCACGGCGGCCGCGCAAAACCAGACCATCACGACGCCCGTCGCCTTCACGGTACCGAAAGGCACGAAAAACGTGGGCGTGAAAATCACCGTCAGCACGGCCGAGTATCCCACCTACACGACGGCGCAAAGCCAGTACAACGATACCTGGTCGTACGCCGTGACGGGGCTGCCCGGCGTCAACCTGGCCGCCACGGGCGCCGTCAACCAGACGCACTTCACGCAAGGCACCATCGTCAGGACGGAGTGCGTCGACGTCAGCAAGCAAACCGAGGCTGGAGCCTTGAGCCTGGGCGGCAACGTCAGCGCCACGAATATCGGCGACAGCGCCCTGGCCACCGTGACGACGGTGGAACTGAGCCTCGCCTGCAAGGGCTTGAAGGTGACGCTGGCGAAGTTCAGCTCGCCGAACCAGGCCGCCCACCCCGTGCTGCAGCCGATCAAGCTGACGGGCAATCTGGCGGGGCCATATGTATCCGTGTCGCAAGGATCGGCCACGGCCACGCACACCGTGCCGCTGGAATTGCACTACACGCCGGCGGCGGCAACGATCACGGAAGTCAACATCGGCATCTCGTCGGGCGGCGGCGATCCCGCCTTCAGCACGGAGAATTTATTGTCCCAAACGAATACCAAGACTGCCGGCACAGTGAAATTCCCCGGCCTGGTGCTGCCCGCCTTTGCCGGCGCCAAGCTCGACAAGAAGGCCGTCGTCACGCTGCGACTGAAAGGCAGCATCGACAATGTCGATGCCAGCTCCGACCCGGCCGAAGGGGGGCAAGTGGAGTTCAAGGGCGACACGGCCTACACCCCCCTGTACCTGGCCGACAACGAGGCGGCGTTGGCGGCGCGGCGCTACGGCACGCGCGATGCGGGCGGCGATTCGTGGGCCACACGCCTGGCCATCGCCTGGCTGGCGGGCAAGCCCTACCGTTTCGACGACATCAGCGGCCAGCACGTGACGCAGACGGCAACGGGCCGTTCCATCCTCGGCCACAGCGGCCACAGCGACGGCCAGCAGATCGACTTGCGCTACGCGGACGGCGCGGGCGGCTACACGGACGCGCTGGGCGGCCAGAACGATGGCGCCGCCATTCACCAGCTGATCAATGCCGCGAAGGCGGAAGTGGCGGCCAACCCCGCGCAAAAGCCGAAACTGGCCGCCCTGCTGGCGTGGATCGCGGCGAACCGCGCCATGCTGGACTTGGAAGCGGCGCCGGCCAGCACGCGCGTCATCTACATCGGCCCCAGCTTCATCAAGCTGGCCCTCGTCGACGGGCGTTTTTCCGCCGCCCCGACCGACCATATCCCCGGCGCTGGTACCTGGACCAAGCCGGCAAAGGTGCACATCGAGGCGGGACACCTGAGCCACTGGCACATCAGCATCACGGCCCATCCGTAAGCAAGGTCAGGCGGGCAGATCGGACAGTTCCAGCTCCGAAAAGCCCGCCCGGCGCCGCGCTTCCAGGTTGAACGGGCCGCGCAGGGTGGGCGCTTCGTAACGCAGCGCCAGCTCGGCATAGGTGGCGCGCAGCTCCAGGCCCCTTTGATCGCACAGGTAGCCGTACCAGCGGTTGCCGATCTCCACATGCCCCACTTCATCGCGCAGGATGATGTCGAGGATGGCGGCAGCGGCCATGTCGCCCGCCTGCGCCAGCTTGGCGCGCAGCGGCGGAATCGCGTCCAGGCCCCGCGCTTCCAGGGTGCGCGGCACCAGCGCCATGCGCGCCAGCACGTCGCCGCGCGTCTTGTCGACCATTTCCCACAGGCTGTCGTGGCCGGGAAAGTCGCCGTACGTGTGGCCCAGCACCTGCAAATGTGCCTGCAGCATGGCAAAGTGCGTGGCTTCCTCTTTGGCCACGCGCAGCCAGTCCGTGTAGTACTCGGTAGGCAAATCCGGAAAGCGCCACAGGGCGTCCAGGGCCAGGTTCATCGCGTTGAACTCAATGTGCGCGAGCGCGTGGACCAGCATGGCGCGCCCTTCCGGCGTGATCATCGAACGCCGTCCCACCAGGCGCGGCGGCACCAGTTCCGGACGCTCGGGGCGGCCTGGCACGGGGCCGGTCGGCGCCAGCGGCGCCTGCGCATCGAGCGCAAGCGGCGCTTCGGCCATGGCCGCCACCATCGCCACCTTCGTTGCCGGATCCGGCTCGAGCAGGCAGGCGAGCGCATAGGTGCGCAATTCCTGTGGTGGTATTGGGGTCAGTGGATGTGGCTGCATGGGACTGCTTTCTGGCGCGTTGCTTGGTAAGGCGCGCAGTGTATCAAATTGCCTGCCCCAGCAGCCAGTCGAACAAGGCCTGCACTCTTGCCGGCAGCGCGGCGCGCCCGCTGTGCACGAGGTAATACGCCTGCGGGCTGGCCAAGGAAAAATCGCCAAACGGCAGGATCAGCTGGCCGCTATCTAAGCACGGCTGCACCAGCTGGCGCCGGCCCATGGCCACGCCCGCGTGGTGGATGGCCGCCTGCGCGCACAGGTCGGCGCGGTCGAAACGCAGGCTGCGCGTGGGCAAGCTCACCTCGGGCGCCTGCGCGTCCAGCCACAGCCGCCACTCGGCATCGGGCGCGCAGGCGGGCCAGGCCAGGGTGTCGTGCAGCAGCGTGGCGCGTGGCAAGTTGTGTGGCGCATCCAGCAAGCCGTGCTCGCGCGCATAGTCGGGACTGCACACGGGCGCCAGCCATTCGCCCATCAGCTTGCGCGAGGCCAGGCCGGGAAAGCTGCCGTCGCCATAATGCAAGGCCAGGTCGACCTGGCCGGCGCGAAAGTCCACGCTATCGTTGCCCACGCGCAAGTCCATAGACAGGTCCGGATACTGCGCCGTAAAACCTGCCAGGCGCGGCACCAGCCAGCATTGGGCGATGGACGGGCGCGCATGCACGGTGAGGCTGCCCGTGAGCGTGTCGCCGCCGGCCAGGGCCGCGTGCAAGCCATCCCAGCCGATTTGCAGGGCGGCAAAGATGCGTTCGCCGTCGGCCGTCAGCTTGACTTGCCGTGTCAGGCGCTGGAACAGCCGCAAGCCCAGGCTGCTTTCCAGCCGTGCGATGCGGTGGCTGACGGCGCTGGGCGTAAGCGCCAGTTCCTGCGCCGCCAGCGCAAAGCTGGCATGGCGCGCCGCCACGAGAAAGGTGTGCAGGTTGGCGAACTGGCTGGCCGTCAGCGTTGTCGTGAGCGCCGCGCCGGCCGGCATCAGGCGGCTCCGGCCGCCAGCAGCGCGCGGCCACGCGCCACGTAGGCGTCCATTTCCGCCTGCGGCACCATGCTGCCGCCCGTGCCCCACACCAGGTGCGTGGCCTGGGCCAGATTCGGTTGATATTGCGGCGCGGCCAGCACGTGCTGGATGCCGGCGAAACCGGCCACGGCCGACGGTTCCAGGCGCAGCTGCTCCGTTTGCTCCAGCGTCGCCAGCAAGCGGTACAGTTCTTCATCCGTGACGGTGGCGTAGCCGTCGATCAACCGCTGCATGGCGCGCCCGACGAAGCCGGACGGGCGTCCCACGGCCAGGCCATCGGCGGCCGTCAGGTTGTCGATGCCGATTTCCTGCACGCTGATGCCATCGTGCAAGCCCGTGTACACGCCCAGCAGCATGCACGGCGAATGGGTCGGCTCGACAAACACACAGTGAACATCATCGCCAAAGGCCAGCTTCAAGCCGAAGGCAACGCCGCCGGGGCCGCCGCCGACACCGCACGGCAGGTAGACGAACAGCGGGTGCTGCGCATCGACCGTGACGCCAGCCGCCGCAAATTGTACTTTCAGCCGCTGGCCCGCCACCGCATAGCCGAGAAACAGGTCGTGCGAGTTTTCATCGTCGACGAAGTGGCAACTGGGATCGTTTTCCGCCTGTTTGCGCCCCGCTTCCACGGCCACGCTGTAGTCGGTCGCGTATTCGACGACGGTGACGCCATGGCTGCGCAATTTATCCTTCTTCCACTGGCGCGCGTCGGCCGACATGTGCACCGTGGCGCGAAAGCCCAGGCGCGCGCTCATGATGCCGATCGACAAGCCCAGATTGCCCGTGGAGCCGACGGCGATCGCATACTGGCCGAAGAAGGCCCTTACGGCGTCGCTGGCCAGCAGGCTGTAATCATCGCCCTCTTTCAGCAAACCGGCGTCCAGCGCCAGCATTTCCGCATGTTTCAGCACTTCATAAATGCCGCCACGCGCCTTGATCGAGCCGGAAATGGGCAAATGGCTATCCTGCTTGAGCCACAGCTGACCGCTCGTCATGCTTGATGCCAAGCCTAGCGCCGCCTGCATGGCCGGCAGCGGCACGACGGGCGACTCGATGATGCCGCTGGCGGGCTGCGTTTCCGGAAAGGCCCTGGCCAGATAGGGCGCGAAGCGCGCCAGGCGTGCGCTGGCGTTGGCCACGTCAGCCGCCGTCAAGCCCACGTCATTCAAGGCCTCGGCCGCGGGCGCGATGGCGGGATTGAACCAGCTCAAGGGCTGCAAGGCCATCAATTCTGTAATCAGGGGAAATTTTTCGCGCAGCGCGGCGATGGCGGAAGTGGGCAGCATGGCAAGCTCGTGAAGGAACAAGCCATGATTAGACCGCATCCGGGCGCCGCTGGCAAACGATGCTTGCTCAGGCGATGGATGACCACAGATCATCTGTGATGCCGCGACAGAAAAAAACCAGGCTATTCGCCAAGGGCAGGAGCCTTGGATTTTCTGCTGCTCAAGAACGATGCGATGAACACGGCTGGAAAACAGGCCAGCCACAGATAGCATCCGGCACCGAATCCCAGCACTTCATAGGAACCATTATCACTGGGAATTGTCTCGAGGCCAAAGGCTGTCAGTGCCAGCGCAAAGCCAAAAAAGGCGGCCAGCTTGGCGGCACTGGGCTTGTCTTTCGAGAAGTACATGGCAAAAATAAGCAGCGGATTGGCAAACCAGGCAAAACTGCCAGCCAACGGGCCTAACCAGCCGAGCAATAATACGCCCCCACCCAACAAGACTTCATGGGAGTCCACGATTGCCGTTAAAAACAAGGATGCCACATACGCGACAACAGTCAGGGACAGCACGATGGCGGCGGCATCTTCGCCAAGCAGTTTGCGGGGAAAAATACTTATCTCCTTATGGTTTACACGGCACGGAGCCAGCTTCCTACCCGCACAGGCCTCGCTATCGCACCTGTACGGCACATGCCGGCAACAGGACGCCATGCAGCATAACAAATTACCAAGAAGAAACATGCACACATTGTCACGACCACCTGGCTTTCGCCTTTGCGGTGAATTCGGCAGGCGCCTTCCACCTGCCGCAACGGCAGCTGGAAGGCGCCATTGCGCTTAGAACGTCAGCTGCAGCCCCAGATCAATCGACCGGCCCTCGGCCGGCAAGGCTTGCAGCGCGCCGCCGTTCGCCTTCAGGCCCGACAGATACACGCCACCGAGCGGATCCGCATACGCGCGGTTGAACAGGTTGCTCACACCGGCGCTCAGGCTGGCCATCTTGTTCAATGCCACGCTGCTGCGCAGGTTGACGAGCGCATAGCCGCCCGTCTCCGGCTCGAAGCGGCGCGCATCGACCTTGTCCTTGCGGGCCACGATCTTCGTTTCGATGCGGCTGCTCCAGGCGCCCAGCTTGTGCTCGACGGCCAGCAAGGCGTTGAACGGCATCATGCGGTACAGGTCGCCGCCATCGCTGCGCTTGCCCCGCGTGTAAGCGGCATTGCCCGTCGCCATGAAGCGGCCCCAGCGCGCGCTGCTGGCCAGCGGCAACTGCCACGCCAGATTGGCGCCATACAACTTGGCGTCGTGGTTGGCAAAGCGCAGCAAGTTGCCGTTGGCGCCCATTTTCATGTACGGGTGGAAAGACGCCAGCACGTCGACGTCGATGTAATTGTCGACCTTGCTGTAATAGGGATTGACGCGCAGGAACCAGCCCTCCTCGCCGCCGCCATGCCAGTCGGCCGTGAAAGCCGCCGTATAAGCCGTCTCGGGTTTCAGGTCGATACTGCCCACATAGCCGTTGCCGTCGCCAAACCAGTTGGTCATGGTCATCGCCATCGAGCCGCGGCCCCAGGAATAGCGCTCATACAGGTTGGGCGAGCGCACCTTGCGCGCCAGCGCGAATTCATAGCTGCTGGCAAGATCCGGCGTGAAGGTAGCTTGCGCCGAGGCATCGATATTCGTGTCGCGCTGGCTGCGGCTGCGCGCATTGAAGGCCTTGGCGGCCATCAGGTCCGGCATGTTCATCATATTGGTGCCGTACGATTGCACGTCGCCCGCATCCATGCGCACGGATTCGCCGCGCAAGCCCAGCACGCTCGTCCAGCGCGCATCATGGCGCGTTTCCAGCTCGCCAAACAGCACGGTGCGGTCGCGCTTGCCATCGTTGATGTTCAGATAGGTGCGCGGTCCCATCATCATGGAACCGGGTACGGCAGGCCAGTAATCGTCGAGGCGGAAGCCATGCCACTCCTGGCCCAGGCGCAACTCGCCCGCAGCCGTCGGCAGGCTGGCCATCAGCGCATAGCCCGTGTTGCGCCCGTGCGTGATCATCGGCATCGAACCCTTGCGCTCGGGCGAGAAAAAGCCCATTTCATGGTCCGTCTGCTGCCAGTAGGCACGCGCGTCCAGCACACCCCAGCCGAATTCGCCTTTGTAGGCGAGATTGGCGAACTGGCCATGGTTGTCCGTCATGTCCATGTACTGGTTCGGAAAACCCTGGTACGGGATGTGCTGCACGCCGGCGCGCAGGGTCAGCTGCTGGCCATCGCGCTTGGCCGCCAGCACGATGGCCTGGTTGATGCTCTCGAACATGCTGGCCAGCACCTTGTTGCCGTGGCCATCTTCATAGCTGTGGCCGCGCGTGTAGGCGCCGCTGTAGCCGATGCTGAGCACGTCGCTGGCGGCCGAGGCGTTCACGCTGGTCGCCACGCTGTTGTTGACGCTGCGCCCCGAGACGGCAAAGCTGCCTTGCGTCAGCAGGCCCGCGCCGGGCTGGGCGAACACGGGGGCGTTCGATTGCACCTCGATGGTGCCGGCGATGCTGTCACCGCCCGCGCTGACGGGTGTCACGCCCGCGATCAACTTGATGCGCTGCACCTGCTGCGGATCGATATACGACAGCGGCGCATTCATGTGATTGGCGCAGGCGGACGTCAGTTCCATGCCGTCGATGCGGATCTTGATGCGGTCATCGGCAAAGCCATTCACGACAGGCAAGCCGGATACGCCGCCGCCGGCCGCCACGCTGTAGCCAGGCGTGCTGCTGAGCATCAGAGCCGTGTCGGCGGCGGGACGGTAGCCGTCGCCAATCGCTGTCACGATGACTTTCATTTCGGGCAAAACGTCTTCAGTGCGCGATTGCGCCACGGCAGGCATGGCGATGGCGAGGGAAATCAATAACGGTAAATGTTTCATGGTGCTGCTTTCAGATTCTGTATGGGCAAGACGAACAGGCGCAAGCGCAGCACAGCACATTGCCGCGCGGCACAAGGCAGTTCAGGGAAAGGACAGATCAGAAAGCGGCGGGCGGACCGCGGGGCTGGATGGGCGTCCAGGCGAATAGCGGTGTGGCGGATTGGTAGAACAGCGTGGGCAGCAAGCCCGTGAGGATTTCTCCGGAAGCGAGCACGAGGGTCGTGGGCGGCATCGACAAGGTGTCGGCATGCATGCTGCAGCACGGGCAATCGCCCATGCGCATGCCGCCCTTGGAGGTATCGGGCGCATCCGTGGACAATGTTGCGGGCAGCATATTCATGCCGCCTGCCACCGAGCAGATTTCCAGGCTGGGCACGGCCAGGCCGCTGGCGACCGTCAGCGCGCGCGACACCGTAGGGGCGAGCGTGGCCAGGAAGATGGCGATACACGCGATCCACAGGACGATGCTGGCCTTGCCTTTGCTGATGAACATGGCAACATTGTATCAGCGCAAGGCCCCTGCGCACAGGGCGCAAGTCAAACCTTGCTTACAAATCGACCTTCATGCTCAGCTTGATTGCGCGCGGCGCGCCCGACGCCAAACGCGTGCCGGCGCCGGCCCAGTAGCGCTTGCCGGCCGCATTTTCCACGTTCAGCTGCCACACGACGGCCTTGTCCAGCACGCGGCTCGCATAGCGGGCGCCGGCGCTGAAGAGGCTGACGCCACCGAGGAAGTCTTGGTTCAGGTCGTTGACGGGACGGGCGCTGTAGTAATACGCGCCGCCGTTGACGGACAGGCCTGGCACGGCGTCGAACGTGTAGGCGAGGAAGGCGCTGGCCGTGCGTTTCGACGCGTTTTCCGGCGCCTTGCCGTTGTAGTCGGCGTTGATGTGCGCAAAGCGAGGGTCGAGGAACTGAGCCGAGGTCTGCCACGACAGCTGGCGCGTCAACTTGCCCTGGGTCGACAGTTCCAGGCCCCGGTAGCGCTGCTCGCCATCCGACGTGAACACATTGCCGGCATTCGTGTAGTAGCCGGGGCGCGTGATGTCGAACAGGGCGGCGGAGAGCAAGGTGCCGCCCGGCGTCAGCCAGCGCGCGCCCAGCTCCTTTTGTTTACTCACGCCAGGCGCCATCTTGACGCCCTGGTTGACGGTGCCCGTCGGGCCCGTTTCGCCCTCTTCCAGCCCGCGCGCCGTGGACGCATAGAACGACAGCTCGGGCGTGGCCTTGTAGATCAACGAGGCCATCGGCGTCGTCTTGCTGACGTCGTAGTGGCTGGCGCCCTGGTCGCTTTGATAGCTGCTGCGGCGCACGCCGATGACGCTTTGCCATTGCGGGCTGAAAACCATGCGGTCGAGCGCGTACAAGCCCGTGTCGCGCGTGTCGAGCGCAGCCGTCGTCGGCGCCGTCGGCTTGGGGCCGAACACGACATTCGTCACGGGGACGGGGTTGTACAGGTTTTGCGAGGCGATCGTGTAATTGCTCTGGTAGATTGCGTCCTGCGATTTGTCCGTGCGCGAGGCGCCCAGAGTCAGTTCATGGGCAATGAAGCCCGTATTAAAATTGCCGGCCAGTTCCGCGCGCAGCAAATCCGACGCCATCACGCTGTGCTGGATATTTCCCGTGATGCGGCCCGCGCCCGTGGCCAGCGCGGCAGCGTTGTTCAGGCGGAAGATGGCCAGGCGGCGGTCGCGCGCCGTTTCCGAGTGGCCCGCCTCCACCGTCAAGGCCCAGCCATCGGCGATGGCGTAGTCGGCGCGCAATTGCGCGTTTTTCGTTTGCGCTTCGAAATTCGACCAGTCGGGGCCGATCAGCTTGCGCGGATCGACGGCGCGCGGCAAGCGGATCACGCCTTTCACGGCCGTGGGCAAGGCCACGCCCGCCTGCTCCGTCACCCTGCGGCGCTCGTACTCCAGGTCGGCCTTGAGCAGCAATTTGTTCGTTACGCGCCAGTCGAGCGCCGTGGAAATAAAGCGGCGGTTGCCATTGCCAACATGGTCGAGGTAGGAACCCAGGGTGCCGCCGGCCGCATTCACGCGCACGCCGAATTCCTGTTGTGCGCCAAAGCGGCGGGCCACGTCGACGTTCGCCACGGCACTGCCGCGGTCGTCGAGGCTCAAGCCCATGCTCGTGACGGGCTGGCTGCCGGCCCGCTTGGTGACGAAATTGACGACGCCGGCAGGCGATGTAAAACCGTAGTACAGGGCCGAGGCGCCCTTCAGCACTTCCACCCGCTCCTTGTTTTCCATGGGTACTTGCGAGAAGTTCATGATGGGCATGGAGCCGTTGAGACGGTAATTCGTGCGGTTTTCCACGGCGATGCCGCGTATCACCAATTGATCCCACGTCTCTCCCCCGTTTTGCTGGCGCGTCACGCCAGCCGTATTGCGCACAGCGTCGTACAGGCCGGACACGGCTTGCTGCTCCAGCAATTCGCGCGTGATCACGTTGACGGTCGACGGCACGTCCATGATGCTGGCGCCGCGAAAACTGCCCGCCTCCGTGGTCAGCGGCACCAGCCCTTGCGCGCGGGCGCCCGTCACCTGCACGGCTTGCATGACTTTCTCATCGCCAGCCGTCAGCTCGTCCTGGCCGCCAGCCCCATTGATCGCCAGCGCGGCGTGGGAAGCGAAGGCCAGCGACAGGGCTGCGGCGACTGGAAGTAAGCGGGTGCGGGGAGTGACGACAGGCATGACATCGGGCTTTCAATGAGAAAATGGTGCGAATGAGAACTTACGGTTAGCGGACATGATACCGATAATGAGAATCATTATCAAGTAAGAGTGAGTTTGTGTGAGTTTTATAGAAGAAACTAGCCCCCTTAGGCGCCTGTTATCACTTGAACACGTTTGGATTTTGCAGACGAGGCCGCAAAGAGGCATACTGACAGTCACGGTGCGCAAGACGTGCCATCTAACAAGATCAAAAGGTAAGTTCGTGAACACAATCGACAACAAAAGCGTGCAGACGAAAACATTTCGCTGGAAACGCTGGCAGCGCTGGGCCGTCGGCACAGGCTGCGCCCTGGCCGCCTACAGCGCGGCCGGCTTCTGGCTGGTGCCCTACGTCATCAAAAACCAGCTGCCCAAATTTGCAGCAAAAGAACTCGCGCGCCAGGCCAGCATAGGCGACGTGCGCTTCAACCCGTTTACCTTGCGCCTGGAAGCGGACCAGATCGCGTTCAAGGAAGCGCCCGGTGCAAACAATGCGCCGCTGCTGTCCATCGGCGCCCTGGCCGTGCAACTGGAATGGAAATCCATCGTGCGCCGCGCCTGGAGCCTGGCGGAAATCCGTATCACGGCGCCGCAAGCCCAGCTGACGATCACGCCGGACGGCAAGTTCAACCTGGCCGAAGTGCTGGCCACCTGGCAACGCAAGCATCCGGAAAAAAGCGAAGGCGGCATGCCGCGCCTCGTCATCGCCCACTTCGCGCTGGAACAAGGCAAAGTGGACTGGCACGACGAGAAGGCCGGCTATGCGGACAACTTCACGCCGATCAACTTTACGCTCGACAATATCTCCACCCTGCCCGACGCCAACGGCAGCTACAGCCTCAGCGCCGATGCGGCGCGCGGCGGCAAGCTGCACTGGCGCGGCACGGCCTCGCTCAGCCCGATCCGTGGCGAAGGCGAACTGATACTCAACGACGCCTCCCTGCCCGGCCTGGCCGCGTATTTGAAAGCGTACACGCGCGCGCTAGTGACCAGCGGCAAGCTGTCGGCGCGCCTGCCCTACGCCTTTTCGTATGCCGACGACAAGCTGGAAGCGACCGTCAAAGGTGCCGGCCTGGCCTTGCGCGACCTGGCGCTGGTGCAAAGTGGCAACAGTGCGCCATTCACTTCGCTGAATACTTTGGGCATCGCCGGCGTGAACGTGGATCTGGCGCGCCAGAAGGTCACCGTGGATAAAGTCAATCTGTACGGCGGCAAGGTGGCCGTGCGGCGCGACAGCAAGGGCGAGATCGACATGGCGAACCTGATGCTGCCGGGTAATCCCGCCCCAGCAGCATCGGCCACCACCGCACCAGCCAAGCCTGGCAAGTGGAAGGTGGATTTGAAACAGCTGGCGCTGGCCAATGTAGACGTGTCCGCCATCGATGAAACCGTCTCGCCGGCCCTGCAATTGAGCGCGAAACAGTTGCAACTGCAGCTGCAGCTGGGCTTGCAGCAAGGGCAAGCAGGAAACAGCGTGCTGGTCGACAACGCCAGCTTTGCCTTGGCCGATCTGGCCATGCAACGGGGCGCGCAAACGCCATTCAAGCTGCAGCAACTGGGCTTTACGGAAGGCAAGATCGACCTGGCCGCGCATACCGTGCACGTGGGCGCCGTGACGGCCAGCGGCGCGCAGATCGACCTGGCGCGCAACCGCCAGGGCGAATTTGCCATTGCGCAAAAGCTGCCCGTGTTTGCCTCCGGCAAAGCCGACACTGCAAAGGATGCGCCATCCGCGCCCTGGTCCACCAAGATAGACAAGGTAGAACTGAGCAAGTTCGGCGCCCGTTTCGATGATGCGGGCACTGGCATCAAGGGTAACCTGCAGGATGCCCGTTTGTCCCTGCACAACGTCAGCAATGATATGAAGCAGGCGCTGCCGTTCGAGCTGGGCGTGGGCCTGCGCGAAGGCGGCTTGCTCACCGCCAACGGCAAGTTCGTGCCGGGCACGGGCGCCGTCGATGCGCAACTGAATTTGAAACAGCTGACCCTGGCACCCGTGCAACCGTTGCTGGCGCAACATATCAAACTGAAACTGGCAGGCGGCTCGCTTTCCGGCAGCGGTCGCCTGACGACGGGCGGCGGCGCGCCGAAAGCGCCGAAAGTACGCTATGAGGGCGGCGTGGATATCGCCGGCCTCGTGCTCAATGAAACGGATGGCAAGCGCTTTGCTTCGTGGAAAAGCGTGCGCGCCGACAAGCTGACAGCCAGCGTGGGTCCCGACTTTGTCGACATCCCCGAACTGCGCGTGGTGGAACCGAACGCCCAGCTGATCATCGAAAACGACCGCAGCCTGAACGCGCAGCGCCTGCTGGTCAAGGCGCCCGAGCCTGCCACGGCCACTGCACCTGCGCCGGCTCCCGTTGCCACCGCCACGCCAGCGGCCGACGCCGCCTTCCCCGTGCGTGTGCGCCGCGTGCGCCTGCAAAACGCCAAGCTGGACTTTGCCGACCTCAGCTTGCGGCCCCAGTTCGCCGCCAAGATCTATGAACTTAACGGCGTCGTCACGGGACTGTCCACGAAACGCGATGCGCGCAGCCAGATCGAACTCGACGGCCGCATCGACGAGTTCGGCTTGGCCCGCGTGCGCGGCCAGCTCAATCCGTTCGCCCCGACCGACAACACGGACTTGAACGTGGTCTTCAAGAATGTCGACATGGTCTCCGCCTCGCCGTACACGATGAAGTTCGCCGGCTACAAGGTGGCCGAAGGCAAGATTTCGCTGGACTTGCAATACAAGGTGCGCAACCGCCAGCTCGACGGCACCAACCAGATCGTGCTCGACAAGCTGACCCTGGGCGAGCGCATCGACAGCCCGGACGCCTTGAAACTGCCCTTGGAACTGGCGCTGGCCATCCTCAAGGATAGCGATGGGCGCATCGATCTGGGCTTGCCCGTGTCGGGCGACATGAATGACCCGCAATTCAGCTATGGCGCGCTGATCTGGAAAGCCGTGGGCAATGTGCTGACGAAAATCGTCACGGCGCCGTTCCGCGCGCTGGGCAACTTGCTGGGCATCAGCGCCGACAAGCTCGAAGCTATCGACTTCGATGCGGGCAGCGCCGTGCTGCTGCCGCCCGAGCGGGAAAAGCTCAAGCAAGTGGCGCAAATCCTCGCCAAGCGCGAACAGCTGAAGCTGGCCGTGCCGGGCCAGTACAGCGACACGGATGCGGCCGCCCTGCGCGCCCAGGCCGTGCGCCGCGCCGTCGCCGCCAAGGCCGGCATCAAGCTGGAAGCGGGCGAAGAACCTGGACCGTTGAACCTGGGCGAACGCAAGATACGCGGCGCCCTGCGCGACCTGTACGGCGAGCGCTTCGGCAAGGCGGAGCTGGACAAGCAGAAGAAAGCGGCGGAGTCGGCCGCGCCTGTGGCATCGGCGGCATCAGCAGCCGCATCGGCTCCGGCAAAAATCCCCGTCTTCCAACGCCTGGGCAAGCTGATCGAAGGCGAGCCGCAAGTGGCCGACACGGGCGCCTTCTACAACGGCTTGCGCGAGCAGCTGGAAGCCAAACAGCCCCTGCCAGCCGACGCCTTGAGCAAGCTGGGCACCCAGCGCAGCGCGGCGATTCTTGCCGCCCTGCAGCAGGACGGCACGCCTGCGGCCAGGGTCAGCGCGGGCGCGCCGGAAAAAACGGAGGCCGCGCCGGGCAAGCTGGTGGGTTTGAAACTGGGATTGGCGGCGAATTGATATGGATAGGGGCAGATTTGCGGGATCTGCCCCCCCAATTCAGGGTTTATTGAAAGCCACGCCAAACCCAGCGAAAAGCAACATATAAGCCTCGCAGCATTAGCAAGACAAATATTACGCCTATGGTTGGCGGTAAAAATGTAAGGGCCAATGCTGCCCACTTAGGCCCGGGAAGCTGAAATTCACGAATGCATTGCTTGATTCGTGACTCATCAACTGCAACAGCAATCTGCTTTTTCTCTAAATTCTTTTTTTCATCTGCCGCTACAGTTTCTTTCCCCCTTGCTGAGACGCGTTTGAGAAGACATTGATGAATGTCATCAGCCGATCTCTCTTGACCAGCATAACCAAGCAAGATAGGCGGATTGCAAACGATATTATCACTAGCTGTCTGAGTTTCCATCTCGCGTTCCCACATCCGAGTGTCGCCTAACTGACTGCGCCCCGACATCACTTCCGACTCTTCCTCCTGTGGATGTAAAGCAATATGAATGGGGCAGAACGAATTAGCCTCATCAATCGCGAAATCTTTACGGTCAAAATAATAACTAACCATATATGTGATCTCATACATGGCGTTCCAGCGAATCAATGCAAATATTATCCAAAAAGATGCACATATCACCCACAAGCGATACCAGCCTCGTTTAACCTTCATACTGTGAACTTGCTCGGCACCACCATAGTTACAATCATCGCATATCCAAAAAATCTCATTCTATTTGGCTGCAGCACCATCGAGCAATGCCGCAGCCCCACATTTATTACTTACTTCGCTTTCTCCGCCCCCTTCACCGCCTCATCCGGCAAGGCAAACGCCACCAAGCTATCCCCCATCTTCGTCCCCAGCGAACCGTGGCCGCCGGCCATGACGACGACATATTGCTTGCCCGTCTTGTCTGACACGTAACTCATTGGCGTAGCCTGGCCGCCTGCCGGCAGGCGGGCTTTCCACACGGTCTTGCCGTTACTAACGTCATAGCCGCGGATGTAATAGTCGAGCGTGCTGCTGAGGAAGGCCACGCCGCCGCCCGTGGTGCTGATACCCCCCAGGCTGGGCACGCCCAGCGGCAAGGCGATGGGTACGGGGGCGCTGTCGCGCGTGGTGCCGTTCTTGTGCATCCAGACTTTTTTCATCGTGCGCAAGTCGACGGCGGCGATATAGCCCCACGGCGGCGCCTGGCATGGGAAGCCCAGCGGAGAAAGAAAAGGCTTGATTTCCACGGCAAACGGCACGCCCGTCTGCGGCTGCAAGCCCATTTCCGAGCCCGTGCCGCCCTTCGCATTGGCTTGCGCGCGCGGCACCAGG
Source organism: Janthinobacterium sp. NKUCC06_STL (assembly GCF_019345455.1). NCBI lineage: Bacteria > Pseudomonadati > Pseudomonadota > Betaproteobacteria > Burkholderiales > Oxalobacteraceae > Janthinobacterium > Janthinobacterium sp. NKUCC06_STL. The sequence continues at coordinate 148,177 of NZ_JAHKQY010000002.1, read as the reverse complement.
CGCTCCAGGAAGCCCATGTAGTCGGGGTTCACCAGCAACAATTGACGCACGGGATCGACGGCCGCCCCGCCCCACTCGAAGATACCGAGCGGACCCGGTGAGATGATGGCGCCCTTGATCTTGCCTTCGGCCACGGTTTGCGGCGTGAACGGCCCTTCGTAGCGGTGCTGGCGGAAAATGATGCGGCACGCCAGCTGATCGAACGGCGTCGTGCCCCACATATCCGTTTCGCTGATGTTTTTCTCGGGCAAGAAAGTGAGGGCCGAGAATGGCTGCGTGGGCGACAGGCGGTCGCCGGGAGCCGGGTTGTTCGTCGGCACGGGTTTTTCCGGCGCCGGCACGACCAGGCTGCCATCGCGGCGGTCGATCACGTAGATATCGCCCCGCTTGGTGGTCGCCACAACGGACGGCACTTTGCCTTTCGGCGTGTCGATATCGACCAGGGTCGGCTGGCCGCCGATATCCATGTCCCAGATGTCGTGGTGCACGGTCTGGTACACCCAGCGTACTTTCCCGGTCGCCAAGTCCAGCGCGACGATGGCGCTATTGTATTTCTCGCCATGGGGATTGCGGTTGCCACCCCACGTGTCCGGTGTTTCATTGCCCATTGGAATGTACACCATGCCCAGCTTTTCATCGACGCTGGACACGCCCCAGGAATTGGGCGAGTTGTTCGTGTACGTCTTGCCATCGGCAATCGGCGCCGTGTCGTCGGGGTTCGAGGCATCCCAGTTCCACATCAGCTTGCCGGTGACGGGATCGTAACCGCGGATCACGCCGGACGGCTCTTCCGTGGAAAAATTGTCGGTCACGCTGGCGGCCATCACCACCACATTTTGCGCCACCGCCGGCGGCGACGTCGGCATCAAAAAGCCCCGCTTCTTCATGCCCATGCCGTGGTACAGGCCGATCACGCCGTTTTCGCCAAAGCTTTTGCACGCTACCCCCGTATCGGCGTTGACGGCGATCAGGGTCGCATCCATGGTGGGTGCCAGGATGCGGCGCGGGCATTCCATGCCGGCCGCCTCGGGCGCCGGGTCGTCCTTGGCGCGGCCCGCGTTCACATCCCAATAGGCCACGCCGCGGCAGATCATGTGCTGATAGCTCGACGCGTCGCGGTTGATCTTAGGATCGTGGCGCCAGATTTCCTTGCCCGTATCCGGATCGAGCGCGATGACGATGTTATGCGGCGTGCACAGGTACAGCATGCCGTTTACTTTCAGCGGCGTGACTTCGTTGGCGATCTCGCCCGGATCGTTCGGCCCCTTGAAGTCGCCCGTGTTGTAGACCCACGCCTGTTTCAGCTGCGACGCGTTGGCCGGCGTGATCTGAGCGGCCGGCGCGTAGCGGTCGCCATAGCCGGAGCGGCCATATGCGGCCCAGTCGTTGGGCGCCACGCCGGGCGCAAAATCGCCTTGCGGCGTGGCGGCCATGTTCTCGGCCGGCACTTCGCCATGCAGGGTGTAATAGTCCTGGAACAGCGAGAACACGCCCACGGCGGCGGTGACCAGCACGGCGGCCGTCAGCGCGCTCTTGCCCGCGTCCCGTGGTTTCGCCCCGGCCGTCAAGGGCGGATCGAGGCGGCGGTCGACGAACGGCAGCAGCAGCCAGACAGCGGCGGCGAACCAGATATCGAGGCGCGGCAGCAATTGCCACCAGTCGAATTTCACTTCGATCACCGACCAGATCAGGGTGGCGAACAGCAGCAGCGCGAGAAACAGTTGGGCGCTGCGCCGCCCCTTCCACACGAGCGCGCCCGCGATGAGCATGCCGATGCCGGCCACGACGTAATACCAGGAGCCGCCAAGGCTGACGAGCCAGGCGCCGCCCCCAAGGAGCGCCAGGCCCAGCAAGATGAAGATGACTGCGGTGATGACAAGCAAGGGTCCAGGCCGGGCAGAGGCAGTCATGATGCTCCTTTACAAGAGTCAGTCGGCGGCACGCGCCTGCGCACCGTATTTGATGGCGATCAAGGAAATTGCATTTTTTCACTAATTGGCAAAGCATGCCACACGCCAGAGCATCGGCTGCCTGCCGTGTGGCTTTTTATACACGTGCTGACAGTCCAGCCCGTCACAATCATGCGATTTTGATGAAAAACATCGATTAAAATAAATAAACAACAAATTTCTCGAATAAAACAAATTTATATCGTAAAATAACAAACAGACAGACCAAGCATTTCCATGAATTTCCACTTTCCCTGGAGCGGCGCCCATCATGACCATCGCTAAACGCCTGTACGCATTGATCCTTTCCGTCGTCTTTGGACTGGCCGCCCTGGCGGGCTTTGGCATCTACCAGATGGACCGCGTGTACACGGCGGCCAGCTATGCCACCGTCAACACCGTTCCCAGCCTGCTGACCTTGAACCAGGCGTTCGTGCCGTTCGCGCAGATGCGCACGGCCGTCTGGCAGCACATGGCCAGCAAGGACGCGGCCGGACGAGCCAAGCTGGAAGCGGGCATCAGGGAAGCGCGCGCGGCGGTCGGCAAGGCACTCGACCAGTATGAAAAAGAAGACATCACCGATGAACAGGACCGCGCGCTGCTGGCCGCCGAGCGCGCCGTGCTGCTGCGCTACGACACGCTGCGCGACAAGGTGCTGGCCCTGTCGAAAGCGGGCGAACCCGGCGCGGCACGCGACTTGCTGATGGCAAGCCAGCCCATCATCAAGGAACTGGTCGACGCCCTTGCCGCCCACCACCGCTACAACGAAACCCTGGCCGCCAAAGGTGCGGCCGACGGCGCCGCGGCCGCTGCCAGCGCGCGCTGGATTGCCATCGGCCTGGCCCTGGCCGTGACGGCCCTGGTGGCCGGCATGGGCCTGCTGCTGGCGCGGCGCATCGCCGCCTCGCTGGACGGCGCCATCGGCGTGGCCCGCACCATCGCCGGCGGCGACCTCAGCGTGCAGGTCCGCGCCGCCTCGACCGACGAGGTCGGCCAGCTGATGACGGCCCTGGCGGACATGAGCGGGAGCCTGGTGCGCATCGTGGCCGAAGTGCGCTCCGGCACGGACACCATCAGCACGGCGTCAAGCGAGATCGCGGCAGGCAACCTGGACCTGTCGGCGCGCACGGAGCAGCAAGCCGGCTCGCTGGAAGAAACCGCCTCGGCCATGGAAGAACTGACGGCCACCGTGCGGCAGAATGCGGACAACGCCCGCCAGGCCCAGCAAATGGCCGTCAGCGCCTCGGACAAGGCGCAGCGGGGCGGCCAGGTGATGGGCGACGTGATACGCACGATGGAAGCGATCGACAGCTCGTCCAACAAGATCGCCGACATCATCGGCGTCATCGACGGCATCGCCTTCCAGACCAATATCCTGGCACTGAATGCGGCCGTGGAGGCGGCGCGCGCCGGGGAACAAGGACGCGGCTTTGCCGTCGTGGCCACCGAAGTGCGCAACCTGGCGCACCGTTCCGCGGCGGCCGCGAAGGAAATCAAGGTGCTCATCAGCGACTCCGTGCAACAGGTGCAGCAAGGCGGCAAGCTGGTCCGGCAGGCCGGCGCGAGCATGACGGAAGTGGTCGACACGGTACGCAGCGTCACCGACATCGTCAGCGAAATCTCGGCCGCCAGCGTGGAGCAAAGCACGGGCATCGAGGAAATCAACCGCGCCATCACGCAGATGGATGAAGTCACGCAGCAGAATGCGGCCCTGGTCGAGCAAGCGGCGGCGGCATCGCAATCGCTGCAGGAGCAGGCGGCCAGCCTGGCCGGCGTGGTGGCCACCTTCAAGCTGGCGCATGGGCAAGCCGGCGCAGCGCCCCAGGCGCCTTCAGCCCGGCGGCCCGCACAACACAAGGCCACGCTCAGGCTGGTCGCCACGCGCCCCGCAGGCCAGGCCAGAAACACGGCCCCGGCCGCCGCCGATGCGGGCGACTGGGAAGTATTTTAGGTCCGCCATCACGCAGGATCACCCGCATAGCCCGTACTGGAGCACTGCCATGAACGCCTTTCTCTCGATCCACCCCTTCCTGCGCTGCGAAGACCTGTCGCTGATGCGCCCGGCGCTGGCGCTGGCAGGCTTGCTGTTGCTGCTGGCCGCCCTGCTCTGGCGCCGCAAGCGCTGGCGCCAGGCCGGCCGCGCACCGGCCGCCAGCGGCGCGCCGTCCGATCTGCATGCGCTGCTGCAAATGCGCAAGGCCTCCCCGCAGGCGAAGGCGGCTGGCAGCGCACCGCCGCCAGCCCCCAGGGCACCGGACACGCCGCCGTTCGACGCACCCCGCCTGGACGCCATGTTCGGCTACGACCGGCGCCTGCAGGGCGAGATTCTGGCCCTGTTCGTGGCCGAGACGCGCGACCGCCTCGCCGGCATCGCCCATGCGCTGCGCTGCGAGCGGACCGCCCCGGCAAGAGTGCTGGCGCAGGAAATTCTCGATGGCAGCCAGTCCATGGGCCTGCTCCCCTTGCAGGCGCTGGCGCGCCAGGCCGTGCATGCAGGCTTTGCCAACGATATCGGCGCACTGCACCGACTGCATGCGGAACTGCTGATGGCGCTCGATGCGCTGTCGCAAGCCGTCACGGCCCTGCAAACGGCGGGCGCGGCGCAGGCCGATGACTGCAGCGGCGTAGGGAGCCGGCCATGAGCGCCCACATCGACCTGGCGCGCCTGCTCGGCGGCGCCATCCTGCCTTCGCCCGCCGGACGGCGCCACTGGCTGGCGACCTTGTGCCAGCAGCAAGTGCCGCTCGATGAGCTGGCAGAACAACTGGGCTGCGATCCGGCCCTGAGCGGCAAGGTCATCGGTCTGGCGAATGCCGGCGTGCCAGCGGGCGGGCGCAGGCATGCGGCCGTCAGCGCCGCGATGCTGGCGGCCATCGGCCTGCCCGCCCTGCACCAGGCGTTCACCACCCCGGCCCCGCCGGCGGACACGTGCGCGCACTTCGACGCGCAGCACTACTGGTCGCACGCGCTGGCGATGGCGTGCGCCGCCCGCGTGGCGGGCGACGCGCTGCAGCTGGCGCCGGCCGATGCGCTGTACAGTTGCGGCTTGCTGGCCAACTGCGGCCAGCTGGCCCTGGCCATGCTGCATCCGCAGGAATATGGTGAATTGCTGGGCCAGCACGGCAACGCCGCCACGGCCCGGCTGCTGTGCGAGGAGTCGCGGCGCTTCGGCCACCACCGGCTGGCGCTGTCGGCCATCCTCATGCGGGACTGGGGCATGCCGGACATCCTGTGCGACGCCGTGCGCTGCCATGCCGCGCCGCCCGGTTTCGGGCGCGCCGGGCGCATGACGGACCTGGCCTGGCTGCTGAAGCTGGCCAGCAGCTTCGCTGACCTGATACTGCGCAATGGCGCCGGTTCGCGCGGCCCGGCCCTGGCTGCCGCGCGGGTACTGGGCCTGGGTGAGGAGCACATGGAAACCCTGCTACGCCACAGCAACGCCGAGTGGAGCGAATGGCGCGATATCCTCGAACCGCACACCCGTCTCGCCCCCAGCCGCACGCGCACGCGAGTCCGGCCCGCCGTCCAGGTTTTTAGTGAATTCATCTAATTCGTTGAAATTGATTTTTTATGCGCGATTGCGTATCATTCCCTACAACTTCATCCGCGACCATAAAGCCCATCATGCATACTGCAGACGTTTGCACTACCCAAAAGGCCGCCGAAATCCTCGGCATCTCGGTCACATCGGTGCAGCAACTGGTCGAGGCAGGCGTTATCGAAGCCTGGAAGACCAAGGGCGGCCACCGGCGCATTCCCCTCGCGGCCGTCGAGGCCTACAAGGGCAATCCCGGCCAGCCGGGCCAGGACCAGCGCGCGGCACGCGCCAGCCGCCCCGCCCCATCGGGCCGCCCACCGTCCATCCTCGTGATCGAAGACAATCCGATCGAGCGCGCGCTGTATGAAAAGCAGATCGGTTCATGGGGCTTGCAGGCAAGCTTGCGCTTTTGCGAGAATGGCTACCAGGCGCTGATGGAAATCGCCCGCGACCAGCCCGACATCCTGCTGGCCGACATCATCATGGAAGGCATCGATGGCTACGAGGTAATCCGCACCATCCTGGCCGACCCGCTGCTGGCGGACATGCATATCGCCATGCTGTCGAGCCTGACGCCGGAGGAACTGGAAGAACGGGGCGGCGTGCCGCCCGGCGTGGTGTTCTTTGCCAAGCCCGTCAATTACGACGAACTGCGCGGCTATCTGCGCGCCTGCTGCGCCGGCCACGCGCGGCGCAACAGCCTGGCCGCTTAGTCCGCCACCGCATTCCCTCGCCACGGAGCCGCCATGCCAGCCTATCGCCACATCGATCCTGCCGTGCTGTTCCACGCCACCGGCCACGACCTGGAGATGTTCCGCGCCCTGTCGCAGACTTACCTCGACACGTCGCCGGCCATGTTTGCGCGCGTCGAGCAAGCCGTGCGCGGCGGCGCGGCGCAAGCCATCGTACACAGCTGCCATACCTTGCGCGGCACCGTCGCCCTGCTGGGCGCCAGCGTCCTGGTGGCGCGCCTGGCGGAACTCGAGCAGCTGGTACGCCACCAGGGTGTGGCGGCATCGGGCTGGCTGGCCGAAACGGCGGTGCTGGTTGGCGCCGTGGAGCAGGAGGTACGCCGCAGCATGCTTGACTACACGGGCGCGCAGGCATGAACGCGCGCCAGGCCGCCTTGCGCCTGGTACACCGCTATCGGCCGCGCACCACGGCGGCCGTCGTGGGCCTGGTGCTGGTGGGCCTGCTGGCGCTGCGCATCGTCGTCTCCGGCGTGCTGCTGCACCGCGAAGCCGTCGATGACTGGAAACAGGATCTGTCCAACCTGTCGCTGCTGCTGGCCGAAAACACGGCGCAGAGCATGACGGCGGCCAGCCTGGTGCTCGACAGCGTCAGCAACGACATCAATGCCGGCGCGCCTGCGGACGCGCACGCGCTGGCCGCCGCCGTCGGCACTGCGGCCACGCACCAGATGCTGCTGCACAAGATCGGCGGCGTGCCGCAAGTGGACGTGGTGTCCATCGTCGGCAGCGACGGCGCGGTGCTGGCCTTCAGCCGCGCCTATCCCGCGCCGCCCATCCGTCTCGACGAGCGCGACTACTTCGACTATCACCGGCGCCACCCGGACGGCGGCATGCATGTCAGCGCGCCCGTGCAAAACAAGGGCAATGGCGCCTGGACCTTCTATATCAGCCGGCGTATCAGCGCGCCGGACGGCCGCTTCCTGGGCGTGGTGCTGGTCGGCCTGTCGTGCGACTTCTTCAGCAAATTCTTCCAGAGCACCAGCATCGGCGAACACACGGCCTTTTCCCTGTACCGCAGCGACTACACGCTGCTGGCCCGCTGGCCGGCCGTGCCCGCCATGATGGGCCAGCGCAACCTGACCGGCAGTACCTACCGCCTGCTGGAACAGGGCAAGACTGATGGCGTGCTGCAGGTGGACTCGCCGCGCGCGGCCGAGCAGGGCCGCGCGGTCGACCGCCTGGCCGGCATCCGGCTGGTGCGCGACTATCCGCTGGCCATCAACGTGACCGTGACGGACGACGTCTACCTGGCGGGCTGGCGGCGCATGCTGCGCACCATGGGCGGCGCGGCCGTGGTCAGCCTGCTCGTGCTGGCCGCGGCCATCGCGCTGATCATGACCCTGCTGCGGCGCCAGGAGCGCGACGCGGCCATGGCGCTGGCGCTGCAGGTGCGCGCGGAGGCGGCAAATGCGGCCAAGTCGCGCTTCCTGGCCGTGATGAGCCACGAAATCCGCACGCCGATGGCCGGTATCGCCGGCATGGCCGAACTGCTGCAGGACAGCGCGCTCGATGCGGCGCAGCAGCAACACGCGCAGCGCATCGGCGATGGCGTGCAGCACCTGATGCGCATCCTGAACGACATCCTCGACCTGTCCAAGGTCGAGGCAGGCCAGATGGGCATCGAACTGCGCGACTTCGACCCGCGCCTGCTGCTCGACGATCTGCTGGCGCTGCACCGCGCGCCGGCGGACCGGAAAGGCTTGCAACTGGCGGCCGAGGTCGACCCCGGCGTGCCACGGCACATCTGCTCGGACCGCACGCGCCTCGCGCAAATCCTCGGCAACCTGCTCAGCAATGCCATCAAATTTACGCCGTCAGGCAAGGTGACCGTGCGCCTGCACCTGGAGCCTGCCGCGCAGGACGGCGCCTGCCTCGTCGCCATGGTCAGCGACCAGGGCATCGGCATGAGCGAACAACAGCTGAGCCGCATCTTCGAGCCGTTTTGCCAGGCCGACGACAGCATCAGCGGCGCCTACGGCGGCACGGGGCTGGGCCTGGCCATCTGCAAGCACCTGGTGACGCTGATGGGCGGCGAGATCGCCTGCAGCAGCGCGCCCGGCGCCGGCTCCCGCTTCACCGTGCGCATCCCCAGCATGGCGGCCCAGGCGCCGGAACCCGGGACGGCACCGCCATCCGCCTCCGAATCCACCTGCGCGCCCGCACCCGCATCGGCGCCGGGCGCGCGCATCCTGCTGGTCGAGGATACGGCGCTGAACCGCCAGCTCGTGTGCCTGCAGCTGAGTGGCCGCGGCTACAGCATCGACACGGCGGAGAACGGCGCGCTGGGCTTGCAGGCGCTGGCCGCGCAGCCATACGACCTGGTCCTGATGGATTGCATGATGCCCGTCATGGACGGCTACCAGGCGTGTGAAGCCCTGCGCGCGCGCGAAGCGGCCAGCGGCGCGCCGCGCCTGCCCGTCATCGCCCTCACGGCCGGCGTCACCGACGACGACCGCCAGCGCTGCGTGGCGGCCGGCATGGACGATTACCTGTCCAAACCCTTCACGGCCGCCCAGCTGCGCGACATGGTCGAGCGCTGGCTGACACGCCAGCCGCCCGGGCCGGCGTCCGATACAACACTTCCCACATAAAAATCATTTTATTCGATAAAATTAATTATATTCGCTATAATTGATAAATATTAATACATCACGCGCCGGTGACGCCGGACATTCGCGCGCAACGACAGAGCTGGCAAACCTTGCGGAGGCGGCATGCGGCAGCACACAGATGGCAAGGCCGTGGCCTGGGAGCGCTGGGATGCGCGCACCCTGCTGTCGCTCTTCATGGCCATCCTGCTGGCGGGGCTGTGGAACATCACCGTGCTGCAACTGCGGCACGCCTATGTCGCCGCCATCGCCGGCGCCGGGCGCGATGCGCGCAGCATGGCGCGCGTCTTCGACGAGCACGCAATCCGCACGATCGAGGCGGCGGACCAGGCGGCCACCTACCTGCGCAGCCGCTACCAAGCGCTGGGCAACCGCCTCGACATCGTGGCGGACCTGCGGCAAGGCCTCAATCCAGGCCCCCTGTACAACCTGTTCAGCATCATCGACGAACACGGCGACACGGTGCTGTCGAGCCGCCCCTTCCAGCCGACCAATCTGGCCGACCGCGAGCACATCCGGGTACACATGCAGCGCGACAGCGGCGAACTGTATATCAGCAAGCCGGTGCTGGGCCGCGTGTCGAAAAAATGGTCGCTCCAGATGACGCGCCGCATCAACCACGCCGATGGCCGTTTCAAGGGCGTCGTGGTGGTCTCGATGGATCCGTATTACTTTACGCGCCTGTACGATGAGGTCGACCTGGGCGAGAACAGCTCCATCGCGCTCGTCGGCAGCGACGGCGTGGTGCGCGCGCGCCGGGTCGGCGCCGTCAACACCATCGGCCAGGATGTCGGCGACAGCAAGGTATTTGCCCTGATGCGTGGCGGCGCGCGCGGCAGTTTCACCGAGCGCAGTCCCGTCGATGGCACGCTGCGCCTGTATGCGTTCGAAAAACTGGCCGGCTACCCGCTCTACGTGCTGGTCGGCCTGGACCGCGACACCATATTGGCCGACTACGTTTCGCGCCGCGACCAGGCCTTGCTGATGGCGGCCATCACGAGCGCGCTGATCGTGCTGTCGTGGGCCGCGCTGGTGCTGCTGATCGGCCGCCTGGTCGACAGCCGCGCCAGGGCCATCGCCGCCAGCGAGGCCAAGTCGCGCTTCCTGTCGAACATGTCGCATGAATTGCGCACGCCCCTCAACGGCATCCTCGGTTTCTCCGAGCTGCTGCAGGAACAGTTGCGCGAGCCGGAACAGGCCGCCTACGCGCAGGCGATACAGGACAGCGGCCGCCAGTTGCTGTCCATGGTCGAGGCGGCGATGGAATTGAGCGCGCTCGAGCACGACCAGGTGCGGCTGGCGTCAAGCACCGCGCCATTGGACCAGCTGCTGGAACTGGCGCTGGCGCCGCACCGGCCGCGCGCGGCGCACAAGGGCTTGCAGCTGGCCGCGCAAATCGCGCCCGCCACGCCGCCCAGCATCGATTGCGACCGCGTCCGCCTGGTGCGCGTGCTCGATATTCTGCTCGACAACGCCATCCGCTACACGGCTGCGGGACGGATCGACGTGCACGTCATGCACAGCGGCGCCGAGCTGCAAATCGAGGTGCGCGATACGGGCATCGGCATCGCGCTGGCGCGGCAGGACGACATCTTCGACAAATTCTCGCAGGCCGACGACTCGCCGAGCCGCGCCCATGGCGGCGCCGGCATGGGCCTGGCCATCGCCCGCCAGCTCGTCACCCTGATGGGCGGGCGCATCGGCGTGACCTCCGCGCCGGGCTGCGGCGCCGTCTTCCGCCTGCACCTGCCGCTGGGCGGCAAATTGACCACACTATCAACTGCATAGTCGTGGCAAAAGTTGTTCTCCGTGCATATCGGGTATAGCATCGCCACATGAACCACCACACAGATGCGGCGGCAGTGCGCAGACGATTGATCGAATGGCTGTTTTTTCTCCTCGGGCTGCTGATCATGGCCGCCGCCCTCGCCTACGCGCACCTGTCTGAGGTCTCGCGGCATGACGCGGCCGAACGCGAGCGGCTCAGCGTGCTGACGGCGCTGCTGGCAAAAAACATCGAAGTCGACCTGGCGGCGACCAACCTCGTGCTCGACGGCGTGATCCGCGACTACCTTGGCGCCGGTGCCGCCCCCGACGCCGGGCTAGCCCTGCCCCGGCGCCTGGCCGCGCTGGTCGACGCCATGCCGGGCGTGCGCACCATGCTGGTCATCGACGCGAATGGCAAGCCGGTCGCCACCAACATCCCGGAACTGGCCGGCCAGGACTTTTCGCGCCGCGGCTACTTCCAGACGGCGCGCGACGCGCCCGATGCGCGCATGCTGTACATCTCGGCGCCTTTCCTGTCCTTCAAGCGCGACCTGGTCATCACGGCGGCGCGCATGGTGCAGGACCGGCAAGGCCGTTTTGCCGGCGTCGTGGTGGCCACCTTCGACCCCGAATACTTCACGGCCAAGTTCCGCACCGCCATGTATGCGGCCGATGTCTGGGCCGTCGTCGTGCATGGCGACGGCCGGCAATTCCTCAACTATCCGGCCAGGAGCGCGAATGGCGGCAATGTGGACCTGCCCGGCAGCTTCCTGCGGCGCTTCCGCGACAGCGGCTTTCAGGCGGGCGTGCTGAGCGGCGTCGAGATTGCCGGCGCCGGCGGCGCCGCCTCCCCCCGCGTCATGGCGATGGCGACCATCGCGCCCGCCGCGCTGCGCATGGACCGCGCCCTGATCATCGGCCTGAGCCGCGAAGAAGCGGCCATCGCCGCCCCGCTGCGGCGGCAGGCGCTGAGCTACATCCTCGGCTTTGCCATGCTGGCGCTGGCCGGCGCCAGCCTGCTGTTCTGGAGCCAGCGGCGGCGCCGGCAGCAAGCCGCCTGGCAGGTGGAACAGGAAAGGGAGCGCCAGGCCATGCAAGCCGTGTCCGACAGTGAAACGCGCTTTCGCACTCTGATCGAAGATGCGCCCGTGGCGATCGCCATCCTGCGCCATGGACGCTTCGTGTATTCCAATCCGCGCTACCGCCACCTGCATGGCTATGCCCCCGAGGATGACCTGAGCGGCCTGGCCTGGCGCAGCATGCTCACGGCCGCCTCGCAAGTGGCGCTGGCAAGCAACGAAGCGCTGATCGAGGCCGATTCGGCCAGCGAACAGATGTTTGAAGCCGTCGGCGTGGACAAGCAGGGACGGCCCGTGCCCATCCTCAAGACCAGCACGCGCGTGATGCTCAAGGATGGACCGGCCACCCTGATCTTTGCCCAGGATATTTCCGCGCAAAAGCAGGCCGAGGCGGCCATGCTGCTGGCGCGCGACGGGGCCGAAGCGGCCAACCGCAGCAAGGCGGAATTCCTCGCCAACATGAGCCATGAAATCCGCTCGCCGCTGAACGCCATCCTTGGCATGGCCTGGCTGCTGGAAAGGGGCCGCCTGGATGAGGACGGACTGCTGATGACACGCAAGATCCGCGCCGCCGGCCAGTCCCTGCTGGGCATCATCAACGACGTGCTGGACGTGTCGAAAATCGAGGCGGGCCACATGACCATCGAACAGGCGCCGTTCCGCCTGGCCGAGGTGATCGAGAAGATCGCCGCCAGCATGGGCGTGGCCGCGCACGACAAACCGGTCGAGGTGCGCATCGGACCGCTGCCCAACGGCATCGACCACGTGCTCGGCGACGCGTTGCGGCTGGAGCAAGTGCTGGTCAACCTGGGCAGCAATGCCATCAAATTCACGCCGCAGGGCACGGTCGAGCTGCTGACGACGCTGGACAGTCGCGACGGCGACGCCGCCGTGCTGCGTTTTTGCGTGCGCGACACAGGCATCGGCATCGCCACGGAAGTGCAGGAGGCGATCTTTTCCGCCTTCGCCCAGGCCGACAGCTCGACCACGCGCCGCTTCGGCGGCACGGGCCTGGGCCTGACCATCTGCCGCCAGCTGGTGCGCCTGATGGGCGGCAGCCTGCACCTGCAAAGCGCCCTGGGCCAGGGCAGCGCCTTCAGTTTTACGGTGCCGGTGCAGCTGATGCCCGCTGGCGCCCCGTCCTCGCCAAACATCCAGGGCATGCAGGATCTGCGCGTCTTGCTGGCCGATGGCAACGCCGGCACGCGCGAGGCGGTGGCCGCCGTGGCGCGCGGCCTGGGCTGGCACGTGCATGCCGTGTCCGGCGGCCAGGCGGCGCTCGACTATGCGCTGGCCTGCGCCGACGACGCGCGCCCCGGCGTGGTGTTGCTGGCCGCGCGCTTGCCCGACATGGAAGGGGAAGCCGCGGCGCGCGCGCTGCGCGAATACCTGCCGCCGCAGGACTGCCCCGTCGTCATCCTGGCCGCCAGCGGCGCGCCGGCGACGTCACCCGCGCGGCGCCGTACCGACCCGGCCAATGCCGCCGATGCCATCCTCAACGAACCGGTGACCGCTACGAGCCTGTACCACGCGACGATGGAGGCGCGCCAGCAGCGGGCCATGGCCGCCGGCCTGGACGCCAGTCTGGTGCCGCTGGAAGAGCGCCAGCTGGCTGGCGTGCGCGTGCTGGTGGTCGACGACAGCGAGATCAACCGCGACGTGGTCAGGCACATCCTGTGCGACCAGGGCGCCTTGCCCTCGTTCGCCTGCGATGGCCGGCAGGCGCTGGACTGGCTGCTGGCCCACCCCGACGACGTCGACATCGTGCTGATGGACGTGCAGATGCCCGTCATGGATGGCTTGCAGGCGACGCGCGCGCTGCGCCAGTTGCCGCAGTTTCATGATTTGCCCGTGGTGGCGCTCACGGCCGGCGCCTTCCAGACGCAGCGCACGGCGGCACTGGAAGCGGGCGTCAACCATTTCATCAGCAAACCGTTCGACGTGCCGCAGACCATCGCCCTGGTCGCGCGCGTGCACCGGCGCCATGCGCAAGGCTTGCCAGCCCTGCCGCCGGTCGTGGCCGAAGGCGCGATGCCCGTGCCGCCGGGCGGCGCGGCGCCCGCGATCGACCTGGCGCAAGGTCTGGCGCAGTGGCTCGATGAAGCGCCCTACCGCCAGCACCTGTCGCGCTTTGGCGACACCTACAGCAACACGGTAGGCGCCATGCGCGCGCTGCTGGCGGCCGATGCACGCGACGACGCGGCCGCGCTGGCGCACAAGCTGGCCGGCGTGGCCGGCAGCCTGGCCCTGCCCGCCACCCTGCATGCGGCCCGGCATGCGGAACAGCTGCTGCACGCGGGTGACGATGCGGCCGCCGCGCTCGATGCACTGGAACAGGCGCTGGCGCACGCCATCGAAGCCGCCGCCGCCTTCACGGCACAGACGCCGGCCAGCCAGGCGCCCGTGCCAATGACAAACCTGTCAACATGAAAACTGGGGGAACACTATGATCTGGTGCAGGGATTTGCTGCTGAAGGCCGTCATGCTGGCCCTGCTGCTCTTCGTCGTGGGCGAATCGCTGTCCTACTGGGCGCCGGAAATCAGGGAACTGATAAGCTGGCGCCCTTCCTGACCCTGGTCTAGCCTTCGCGGCCATCCACCCGCGCGCGCCACAGGTAGGGCGCATACACGCATGCGTACAGGCCAAAGGCCAGCGACCAGCACACGCCAGCCGCCAGCAGCAGCGGCATGGACAGCGTAGCGGGACCGACGGCGGCCAGCAGGCGCGCCAGCGCGCCCAGCTGGATCAGCCAGTACATCGCCGCCTCCGCCCTGCCGCCCTTGAGCGCACGTCCCGTGTGACCCAGGGTGGTGCGCGTCATCATGCCGATGATCAGGCCCGCCATCGAGCCCACCGTCAGCGCGTGCAAGGCGGCGCTGGCCGGCAGCAGGCCCAGGCTGGCGGCCGCCAGCAGCGCGAAGCCGATGCCTATCCACGCATACGACAGGTGCAATATCCACAGCAGCGGCACGCGCAAGGTGCGCTGCGGCTGCCAGGCCAGCAGGTTGGCCAGCGACACGCCGCTTGCCACGAGGGCCAGCGGCGCCGTCAGCCAGGCCGGCGCACCAGCCAGCCACGCGATCGCGGCGGCCGCCATGCAGGCCACGGCCGCCAGCGCGCGCTTCGGGCTGGCCACGGGTGTACTGCCCGGTGCCCCATTACGCGTAAACATGGGGATCACCCGTGCGCCGATCACCGATTCGATCAGCACGATGATGAAGATGGCCGCCTGCACGGGCAGGAACAGCGACAGCGGCAACCAGCCCAGCACGGCCGCGTGGAACAGGCCATTGGCCAGCGCCAGCAGGGCCAGCAGACCGACGAGGAACAGGTTGCGCGTGTTACCCGAGCGGCGCAGCACCAGGTACAAAGGCCAGACCGCCAGCGGCAGGAACAACCAGTCGACCAGCGCCGGCAGCAGGCCGGGACCGCACAGCATGGCCACGCGCCCGGCCAGCCACAGCCCCACCAGCGCCATCAGCTGGACGCCGTGCGGCGTGGGCAAGCCCGTCCAGTTGCGCCCTGCCGTGTACAAAAAGCCCACGACGACGGCCAGCGCGAAGCCGAACACCATTTCATGCATATGCCAGCCCAGGCCTACTTGCAAGCCGCCCGTCAGCCAGCCCGCATAGCTGGCCAGCCACAGGGGAATGCCGAGGGCCGCGAACACGGCCGCCAGCAAGTAGAACGGGCGAAAACCCAGTTGCCAGACGGCGTGGCCGGCCTGCCAGGGCGCGGCGCCTTTTGTCATGCCGGGAGGGGTAGCTTCACTGATGGGGGTAAGGGCCATGATGGACTCGCCTTTAAAGATATATTCAATATACTACTTTAAAAGCGCAAGGACTGCCATCGGCAAAAAGGACTAGAGAGAGATAATCGCCATGGGGTCCGGCCCGGCGGGTCAGACCCCGGCTAGCGGGCTACTTGCCCTGGCGGTGCTCGACCGCGTACACGGCCGCCTGCACGCGGCTGGTGAGGTTGAGTTTTTTCAGCACGTTCTGCACGTGGATCTTGACCGTGCTTTCGGCCAGGTCGAGAGTGCGGGCAATGCCCTTGTTGCTCTCGCCGCGCGACAGGCAATCGATGATTTCCTTTTCGCGCGGTGTGAGCTTGTCCAGTTCCGAGACGGGTTCCTCGCGCCGCGTGCCCGCCTGCAGCTGCGCCACCAGCTTGCCCGTCATGGCTTCGGCGATGACCACTTCGCCGGCAGCCGCGCGGCGGATGGCGCGCACCAGGTAGTCGGCATCGATGTTCTTGATCAGGTAACCGCAGGCGCCCGCGCGCAGGGCCGTCGCCAGGTCTTCCGCGTCTTCCGACACGGTCAGCATGACGATGGCCGTTTCAGGACAGTCGTGCTGCATCAGCTGCAGCGCTTCCACGCCGGACATGCCGGCCATGTTCAGGTCCAGCAGCACCACGTCGGGTTGCAGCTGGATCGCGCGCTTGATGCCTTCCACGCCATCGGCCGCCTCGCCCACGACGGAAAAATCCGTATGCCGCTGCAGCAGCGAGCGTATGCCGCTGCGGAACAGCGCGTGGTCGTCCACCAGCATGACGGTGATCGGTTTATCGGGTGTCTCCATTTTTTATACTTTCAGGTAGTTACTCAGGCGGCGCGGCGCTGCTCGCGCGACAGATGCAGTTCGACCGTGGTGCCGCCGCCCTGGCAGGCATGCACGTCGAACGTGGCCTCAATGCGCTGCGCGCGCTCGCGCATGATATGGATGCCGACATGGCTGTCGCCCTTTTCCAGCACGGCGGCGGCGTCGAAGCCAACGCCATTATCGCTGATCGTCAGCGTAAAATCCTGGTGATCGGCGAGGCGCACTTCGACGTGGCTGGCCTGGGCGTGCTTGCGGATGTTCGACAGCGCTTCCTGCACGATGAATAATAACTGCAATTGCTGCTCGCGGGGGAATGGCGCGCCGTCGACGTCAGCCAGCAGATCGGCCTCGATGCCCGTCTGGCGGCGGAATTTGTCCACCGCCGCGCGCAGGGAGCCGATCAAATCATCCTCCATCAATCGGCTGCGGAAGTTGGCCAGCAATTCGCGCACGTCTTCATAGCTTTCCTTCACGCCCGCATGCAGGGCCGGCACGATGCCCGCCACCTCGTCGAAACGCGCGTTGCGCACGGAGTCGTCGAGCATCTGCACTTGCAGGTTGAGGAAATTGAGGCTTTGCGCGATGCTGTCGTGCAGGCCCTGTGCCACCAGATTGCGCTCTTCGGAAATGGCCATTTCGCGTTCGCGCGCGGCCAGGCGCAGGTTTTCCAGCGCGATGCCCAGCAGCTGGCCCAGGGTTTCGAGCAAGGCCAGTTCGCGCGCGGAAAACACGCGCGCATGGCGGAAATGCAGGTTGAAGAAGCCCAGGTGCTGTTCGTGCGCATGGATATGGAAGACGGAGACGGTGGCAAAGCCTTCGCGGTGGCAGCGCAGCTCGTGCGCCTTGTCGATGCGGCGCATGTCGTGCACCTTCGCCACTTTCATTTCGACGGCCGTGCCGCACAGGCAGTCGCCCACCTTCAGGCAATGCTCGGACGCCACCAGTTCTTCGGACAGGCCCGTATGCACCACCATGTGCAGGTTGCCGCGCTCGGCGTCGAGCACGCGCACGGTGGAGCCGTCCGCCTCGAAATAATCGACGATACGCTGCATGAAGCCGCCGCAAATGTCTTCCAGCGGCTGCGGGCGCTGCAAAAAGGCGGCGCTTTCGTACAGCAAGGCCAGTTCGCGGTTGCGGTATTCGAGCGTGGCCGTCTTGCTGCGCACGCCCTCTTCCAGGTTGCCGTACAGCGCCTGCAGGCGGTCGGCCATCTGGTTGAAGCCACTGGCCAGCTGGCCGAATTCGTCATTGCTTTCGACGGCCAGGCGCACGCTGAAATCGCGTTCCTTCATGCGCTGCATACCCAGGCGCAGGCGCGTGACAGGCTCGATGATGAGCATGAACATCAGGTAAATCATGCTGACCGTGCCGATGACGGCCATGCCGACGAGGATCAGTTGCGAAGCACGCAGCCAGAAGGTGCGCTGTTCGCTATCGTGCTCGATCAGGCGCACCAGTTGATCGACCTGTCCCACGAAGGTGTCGGCGTCATGCTCGAACTGGCGCGCCCGCGCGGTGGAATCGGCGGCCAGCGCGGCCGGGCGCAAGGCGCCGCGCCAGGCAGTGCCGATGCGTTCGAATTCGGACTTGATGGCCGTGCTGGGCGGCAGGAACAGGGGACGCTGCGGGTCGCCGTGGCCGATCTTGGCCAGGGTCTCGTCGATCAGCAGCACTTGCTGGCGCGCCTGCTCGCGGGCGTCGCTGGCAAGCAGCAGGGTCAGGCGGTAGGTCTGCATGCGCAGCCGGCCCGTCTCGTTGATGGCGGCCGAACTGCCTTCGAGCTGCCACGACAAAAACAGGGTGCAGCCGATGGCGCTCAGGGCCAGCACCAGCATGAGCAGCAGCGCGCCGACGATCTTGGTCGACAGCTTCTGCCAGGAGGAAAACATCGCTTTAAATTTCATACACCCTTTACTTGGCACCGCCCCGTTCAGCCTCCGGTTTGGGCCATAAAACGGATAATCTTGTCTGGCTGCGTATTGAAATCATGCTGCTGCGGCTTGAGTTCGATGGCGGCGCGGATCGCCGCTTCAATCTCCGCATCCGTGGCCCCGCCGCGCAGCATGGGGCCGAGGGCGAATTTCTCTTCCTGGCCCAGGCACAAATAAAGGGTACCATCGACGGACAGGCGCACGCGGTTGCAACTGGCGCAAAAATGCTGCGACATGGGCGTAATAAAACCGATGCTCGAGCGGCCATCGGCTGTCGCCATGTAGCGCGCCGGTCCGCCGCCCAATTCCTGCGCCTGCGGCACCAGGCCAAAACGGGCCGCCAGGCGCTCACGCACCGGACCGAGCGGCATATAGCTGGTATTGCGGCCCGTACTACCCATCGGCATGGCTTCGATCAGGCGCAGAATGAACTGCTGCTCGATGCAAAACGCCGCCATGGCCTCGATCTGGCCGTCATTGATGCCGCGCATGGCCACCATATTGATCTTGATCGGGTCGAAACCGGCCGCCTTGCCCGCCATCAGGCCATCGAGAATCGGCTGCAGGCTGTCGCGCCCTGTGATCTGCTGCATGCAGGCGCGGTCCAGCGAATCGAGGCTCACGTTGATGCGGTCCACGCCCGCCGCGCGCAAGGCCACGGCGTGCTTGCCCAGTTGCGTGGCGTTGGTCGACAGCGACAGGTCCTGCAGACCGGGCAGCGCCGTCAGCTTGCGCGCCAGTTCCGGCAGGTTGCGCCGCAACAGCGGTTCGCCACCCGTCAGGCGCACGCGGCGCGTGCCGAGGCGCACGAAGATGCCCATCAGGCGCTCGATCTCGTCAAACGTCAGCCAGTCCTTCGGCTCCTCGAAACCGCGAAAGCCCTTGGGCATGCAATAACTGCAGCGCAAGTCGCAGCGGTCGGTGACGGACAGCCGCACATAATCGATCGAACGGCCAAAACGGTCCTGCAACTTGACGCTACCCATGACGCTACTCCTGATTCTTTCGTGATTGTAAAGGCTGGGGCACGATCTGGCTGTGCCCCAGAAGGCCTAGCGGCCTACGCCTTTCGGCCTACGCACTTCTACCTACTGAACCAGCGGACTGGCCGTGCCTTCCAGCTCGATGCCGGCGATCTCGGCGCGCCCCACCAGCAAGTGCAAGTACTGGTGCACGGCGCGCTGCCACGCGGCGCGCGACAGGCGGTCGGCGATCTGCGCCTGCACCGCCTCGTAGGCGATGGCCTGGCCTTCGACCCGGCGCAGCACTTGCACGATGTGGTAGCCGAAGCGCGTTTCCAGCAAATGGCCGGCCAGCGCGCCCTCTTCCAGGCGGAACAGCAGCGCGTCGAATTCCGGCACGCTCTGGCCCGGCGACAGCTGGCCCAGATTCCCCCCCAGGGCGCCGGACGGGCAGTTCGAATACTGCGCCGCCAGTTCGCCGAAGCGCTCGGGCGCCAGTTTCAAGGCGTCGAGCACGGCCTGCGCCGTCGTGCGCAGCAGTTCCAAAGGCGCCTCGGGCGTCACCTGGAACAGGATGTGGCGCGCCTCGACCAGCGCCCCGCTGCAAAACAGCTGCGGGCGCTGCGCATAAAAGGTGCGGCAAGCCGCATCGTCGGCGGGCGGCACGCGCACTTCCTGCGCGAACAGCGCTTCGATGCGGTCATCAATACTGCCGCCCTGCACGCCGAGGCGGTCGGCTTCGTCCAGCAGCAGCCGGCGCAGCACCAGTTCATGCACGGCCTGTTTCAACGGATTGCCGGCACCGTCGTGATGCGGCAGTTCCTGCGCGATGTCGGCATCGTCGATATCGATGCCATTGACGGAGATTCCCATCTTACTTTCCTTCCATGAATAGCCTGAAAAATCGTCGCGAGCGGAGATGAGTTGCGGCTGAGAAGCGCAGCTGTGCGGATGCACAGTGAGCATCGGAGGCCACAAATCGCTACGCGCAGTAGATTTTTCATGGCGTTTTTTTAGCGGCGGCGAACTAATTGATAGGCACGGCCCAGATATCCGATGGCGCCAAAGCCGCTCCACACGTGCACCAAGCGGGTGAACGGGAAGATGACGAACAGCGACATGCCCATGAACAGGTGCAGCTTGAACACCAGCGGCGCGTCGACGATGAAGCTGGCGGCGTCGCCGCGGAAGGTCACGATGTGCTGCGCCCAGTTCATCAGCAAGACCATCATGTGGCCATCCATGTGCGAAGCGGAGACAAAGATCGACGACAGGCCCAACAGCAAGGTCAGCAAAATCCACAGCATCACCAGCTTGTCGCCGGCCGTGGTGACGGCGCGCAGCCGTGCATTGCCGAAGCGGCGCACCAGCAGGATCAGGATGCCGACCAGGCACAGGCCGCCCATCACGCCGCCGGCCGCCATGGCCACGCCCTGCTTCAGGCTGTGCGACACGCCCAGGGTATCCCACACCCAGACGGGGGTGAGCAAGCCGGCCGCATGGCCGAACAGCAGGCCGATGATGCCGAGGTGGAACAGGATATTGCCCAGGCGCAGGCTGCCGCGGTGCAGCAGCTGGCTGGAATCGGACTTCCACGTGTATTGCTCGCGGTCGAAACGGATCAGGCTACCCAGGAAAAAGATGGCCAGCGCGATGTATGGATAAATGCCATACACAAATTGATGCAAATAATTACTCATGATGTACTCTCCTCATGCGGGCGCAGTAGGCCATTTAGGCAGCGCGCCGCGGCTGCGGGTGAAAATGCACGGGATGGACGCCGCCCGGAACCTGGCCTGGACCTTGGCGCAGCAGCGGCTCGACGCCGTCCGCACCGGGACCAAAGGTTTCCAGCGCTTCGTCCATGTCGCGCACCGGCGGTTCGGCCAGCATTTCCGCCGCCACGGGGCTCAGGCGTTCGAGCACGGTGAAGACGGGCGCATACGGGCTGCCGTTGGCCGTCAGCTTGCGGCCGATGTGCGCCAGCACGTGGACGGCGTCGCCCAGCAGCGGCGCCGAGACTGCCTCGTCGAGCTGCGCCAGGAATTCCAGGAACAGCGGCACGAAGTCGGGCAAGTCGTCGCCCACCATTTGCAGGCCGTGGCGCTTGTATTCCTCCATCAGGTCGACCATGGCCTGACCCCGGTCGCGCGATTCGCCGTGGATATGCTCGAAGAGATGCAGCGAGTGCGAGGGGTTGCGGTCGAACGTGGCCACGTACTGCTGCTGCAGGTCGATCAGGCTGCTGCTTTCCAGGTGCGCCAGCAAGGGCCGCAACAGCGCGTGCTGTTCCGGCACGGCCGCCAGCGCGGCATCGAGCTGCGGCAGGTGGGCGATCAGCTCCGGCTCCGGATACAGCAGCAGGCGCGAGAGGATTTGGTAGTGATGCATAGCGTGTTCCATATCAGCTCCTTAAGCGCCTGGCGCCGTTTTGCGCGACTTCGGCATCTGCATGAAGATGGCCGAACCATGTTTTTTCTTGCCGAACAAGGTCGGTTCGCTGGTGCCATCCGAACAGCCGTTGCCGAAGCTGAAGCCGCAGGAACCCTTCTCGTTGAAGCTGTCCTCGGCCATTTCCTTGTGGCTGCTGGGGATGACGAAGCGGTCTTCGTAATTGGCGATGGCCATGATGTGGTACATGTCCTCCACCTGCGCCTTGGTCAATCCCACCTGTTTCAGGACCGTGAGGTTTTCCACCTTCTCGACGGTCTTGCTGCGCATGTAGGCACGCATGGCCAGCATGCGGTCCAGCGCCGTGACGATGGGCGGCTGGTCGCCGGCCGTCAGCAGATTGGCCAGGTACTGCACCGGAATGCGCAGGCTTTGCGTGTCCGGCAGCATGCCGTTCACGCCCAGCTTGCCCGATTCGGCGGCCGCCTGGATCGGCGACAGCGGTGGCACGTACCACACCATCGGCAAGGTGCGGTATTCGGGATGCAGCGGGAACGCCACTTTCCACTCGACGGCCATCTTGTAGACGGGCGACTTGACGGCCGCTTCCAGCCACAGGTCGGGAATGCCCTGGCGGCGCGCCTCGGCGATGATGGCCGGGTCGTGCGGATCGAGGAACAGGTCGAGCTGCGCCTGGTACAGGTCCTGCTCTTGCGGCACGGAGGCGGCAGCCTCGATCTTGTCGGCGTCGTACAGCAGTACGCCCAGGTAGCGGATGCGGCCCACGCACGTTTCCGAGCACACGGTAGGCTGGCCAGCTTCGATGCGGGGGAAGCAGAACGTGCACTTCTCGGCCTTGCCAGACGACCAATTGTAGTAAATCTTCTTGTACGGACAACCGGAGATGCACATGCGCCAGCCGCGGCACTTGTCCTGGTCGATCAGCACGATGCCGTCGTCTTCGCGCTTGTACACGGAGCCGGACGGGCAAGACGCCACGCACGTCGGATTGAGGCAATGCTCGCACAGGCGCGGCAGATACATCATGAAGGTGTTTTCAAACGTGCCGTACATCTCCTTTTGCATATTGTCGAACAGTTTATCCTTGCTACGCTGGGCAAACTCGCCGCCCAGATCATCTTCCCAGTTCGGACCCCACTCGATTTTTTCCATCTTTTTCCCCGTCAGCACGGAGATCGGACGGGCCGTCGGCGGCGTCTGCGACAGCGGCGCGCTTTGCAGGTGCTCGTAGTCGTAGGTGAACGGCTCGTAGTACTCGTCGATGGCGGGCAGGTTCGGGTTGGCGAAGATATTCGCCAGAATCTTCAAGCGGCTGCCCTGGCGCGGCTCGATCTTGCCCGCATCCGTGCGGCGCCAGCCGCCGTTCCACTTGTCCTGGTTTTCCCACTGCTTCGGATAGCCGATGCCGGGCTTGGTTTCCACGTTGTTGAACCATGCGTACTCGACGCCGTCGCGGCTGGTCCATACGTTCTTGCAGGTGACGGAACAAGTGTGGCAGCCGATGCACTTGTCCAGGTTCAGTACCATGCCGATTTGCGCTCTGATTTTCATACTATGCTCCTTCTTCCTGCAACGGGCCTTCGAGCCAGTCAACCTTGTTCATCTTGCGCACCAATACGAATTCATCGCGGTTGGAGCCCACCGTGCCGTAGTAATTGAAGCCGTACGCCAGCTGGGCGTAGCCGCCGATCATGTGCGTCGGCTTGGGCACGGCCCGCGTCACCGAGTTATGGATGCCGCCCCGCTTGCCCGTCATCTCCGCGCCAGGCACGTTGATGATCTTTTCCTGGGCGTGGTACATCATCGTCATGCCGGCCGGGATGCGCTGGCTGACGATGGCACGCGCCGTCAGGCTGCCATTCACGTTGAAGACTTCGATCCAGTCGTTGTCGACGATGCCGGCCGTCTGCGCGTCCGCCTCCGACAGCCACACGTGCGGTCCGCCGCGCGACAGGGTCAGCATGCGCAGATTGTCCGAATACGTGGAGTGGATGCCCCACTTCTGGTGCGGTGTGAGGAAGTTCAGCGCCAGTTCCTTGTTGCCGTTCGGCTTGGTGCCCAGCAGCGCTTCCGTAGTCTTCGTGTTGATGGCCGGCTTGTACACGCACAGTCCCTCGCCGAAATCGCGCATCCACAAATGATCCTGGTAGAACTGCTGGCGGCCCGTCAGGGTGCGCCAAGGGATCAGTTCATGCACATTGGTATAGCCGGCCGTGTAGCTGACTTCTTCGCTTTCCAGGCCCGACCAGGTGGGCGAGGAAATGATCTTGCGCGGCTGCGCCTGCACATCGCGGAAGCGGATGCTGTCATGCTCGCGCGGCAGCGCCAGATGCGTATGCTCGCGTCCCGTGATGGCGGACAGCGCGGCCCAGGCTTTCACGGCCACGTGGCCATTCGTTTCCGGCGCCAGCGACAGAATCATCTCGGCCGCATCGATGGCCGTATCGAGGCGCGGCTGGCCCTTCGACACGCCTTCTTCCAGCACCGTGCGGTTGATGCCGCGCAGGACGTCGACTTCATGCCCCGTTTTCCAGGAGATGCCCTTGCCGCCGTTGCCGATGGTTTCCAGCAGCGGGCCGATCGAGGTGAACTTCTTGTACACGTCGCGGTAATTGCGTTCGACCACCGTCATGTTCGGCATGGTCTTGCCGGGAATGGCGTCGCATTCGCCGGCGCGCCAGTCCTTGGGATCGAAAGGCTGACCCAGTTCACCCGGCGTGTCGTGCATCAGCGGCGTGAGGATGATGTCTTGCTGGGTGCCCAGCAGCTCGCCGCCGATTTCCGAGAATTTCTCGGCGATGCCCTTGTAAATTTCCCAGTCCGACTTCGATTGCCACAAGGGCTGCACGGCTTCGGACAGCGGGTGGATAAACGGATGCATGTCCGACGTGTTCAAGTCATCCTTTTCGTACCAGGTAGCCGTCGGCAGCACCACGTCGCCATACAGGCAGGTGGTCGACATGCGGAAGTCCAGCACCACCAGCAGATCGAGCTTGCCTTCGGCGGCCGGGCGCACTTTCACCTGTTTCGGCGTGATGCAATCGTCCTCGTCGCTGAGCAAGCCATTCTGCGTGCCGAGCAGGTATTTCAGGAAGTATTCGTGGCCCTTGCCCGAGCTGCCGAGGATATTCGAGCGCCAGACAAACATATTGCGCGGGAAGTTGGCCGGGTTGTCCGGGTCGTCGCACGAGAACTGCAACTGGCCCGCCTTGATCTGGTCGAGCGCATATGCGGCCGGCGCCTGCCCTGCCGCCTTGGCGGCCTTGGCCACTTCCAGCGGATTGGTTTGCAGCTGCGGCGCCGATGGCAGCCAGCCCATGCGTTCCGCCTTGGCGTTGTAGTCGAGCAGGGTCAGGTCGCCCGTGCCGCCGGCCGCCGATGGCGAGGCGATGTCGCCCGTTTCCAGCTTTTCGTGGCGCCACTGGCTCGTGTGGGCATAGAAGAACGAGGTGCCGTTCATCTGGCGCATCGGACGCACCCAGTCCTGGGCGAAGGCCAAAGGTGTCCAGCCCGTTTGCGGACGCAGCTTTTCCTGGCCCACGTAATGGGCCCAGCCACCACCGGACTGGCCGATACAGCCGCACATCATCAGCATGTTGATGATGCCGCGGTACGTCATGTCCATGTGGTACCAGTGATTCAGGCCGGCGCCCACGATGACCATGCTCTTGCCGCGCGTCTGGTCCGCGTTTTGCGCAAACTGGCGCGCCACGGTGATGACGTCGGCGCGTTTCACGCCCGTGTGCTTCTCTTGCCACGCGGGGGTGTACGGCACGTCGTCGTCATAGCTTTCCGCGACATTGGCGCCGCCGAGGCCACGGTCGATGCCGTAGTTGGCCAGCGTCAGGTCGAACACGGTGGTGACCAGGCCCGTCGTGCCGTCAGCCAGGCGGATGGTTTTCACCGGCACTTTGCGCAACAGCATGTCGGACGCGTCCTTGCCGCCGAAGTAGGCGAAGCCCACTTCCGTGACGGCGTCGCTGTCGTTGATCATGGAGAGCATCGGCACGATGGGCGCGCCGCTGCCGCCCGCTTTTTGCTCCAGGTTCCACTTGCCCGACTCGCCCCAGCGGAAGCCGATGGAGCCGGCCGGCGCCGTGATGGCACCCGTGGTCTCGTCGATGACGAGGGTTTTCCATTCCGGATTGTTGGTTTCGTCGAGGTTGTTGTCCAGGTGCGAAGCACGCAGGAAGTAGTCGGGCACCAGGGTGCCGTTATGCTCCTTGAGCAGCACCAGCATGGGGAAGTCCGTGTACTGGCGCGCATAGTCGCGGAAGTAGGCGCTCTGCCCTTCCGAGTGGAATTCCTTGAGGATGACGTGGCCCATGGCCAGCGCCAGCGCGGCGTCCGTGCCCTGCTTCGGGGCCAGCCAGATGTCGCCGAACTTCACCATTTCGCCATAGTCGGACGAGATGGCGACGGTTTTCGTGCCCTTGTAGCGCACTTCCGTATAGAAGTGGGCATCCGGCGTGCGCGTCATCGGCACGTTCGAGCCCCACACCATCAGATAGGTCGAGTTGTACCAGTCGGCCGATTCCGGCACGTCCGTCTGCTCGCCCCACACTTGCGGGCTGGCTGGCGGCAAGTCGCAGTACCAGTCATAGAAGCTCAGGGCCACGCCGCCGATCAGCGACAGGTAGCGCGTGCCGGAGGCGTAGCTGACCATGGACATGGCGGGAATCGGCGAGAAGCCGACGATGCGGTCCGGGCCGTATTTTTTGATCGTCAGCGCATTCGCGGCGGCGATGATTTCATTCGATTCTTCCCACGTGGCGCGCACGAAGCCACCCAGGCCGCGGATGGATTTGTACTGCTGCGAGCGCACGGGGTCCTGGCTGATCCAGTCCCAGGCCGTGACGGGATCCATGGTCTTGCGCGCTTCGCGCCACATTTCCATCAGGCGGCCGCGCACCATCGGGTATTTCACGCGCTGGGCCGAATACACGTACCAGGAATAGCTGGCGCCGCGCGGGCAGCCGCGCGGTTCGTGGTTGGGCAGGTCGGGCCGCGTGCGCGGGTAATCGGTTTGCTGGGTTTCCCAGGTGATCAGGCCGTTCTTGACATACACCTTCCAGCTGCACGAGCCGGTACAGTTCACGCCATGCGTGGAGCGCACGATCTTGTCGTGCTGCCAGCGCTGGCGGTAGGCGTTTTCCCAGGTACGGTCTTCATCGACCACGGTGCCATGGCCGTTTGAAAACGGCTCGGCGGGCTTGCTAAAAAATTTCAGGCGGTCCAGAAAGTGACTCATGCTACCTCCACATTGCGCCGCCGACAGCGGCGCCAGGTCTTAAAAAACGCTGCAAGCAGGATGGCTCAAGCGTCGATACAAACAGTCTATCGATGCGCCGCGCCCGGCGGTATTGGCAAGAAGTCGGTTTCCGGCACCAGGAATGCATAGGCGCGTAGTCACCCGGATAGTCACTATTGCCTATGGGCGACAAGGCGGAGCTGCGGTATACCTGTCGTCATCGTTCAACACAGAGAAAGAGCATCATGCCGATTACCGATTACGCCAGCCTGCTGAGCAGCGCCCGCAACCAGGAGCAGCCGCAACGCCTGCTGTTCACCTTTACCCAGGCGCAAGCCCAGCCTGGCGGCCAGGGCAAGTCCCTCACGCCCGTGATGTGCGCCGACAAGCTGCCCGAGGAACTGGGCAGCTTCGAGACGTTGAAGGAGGAATCGAAACAGATGCAGACGCACTGGGACGTGGTCTTCGTGGCGGGACTGGCTGGCCGCGAGGGCCAACCACCCGCCGCGCAGGAATGCGAAGCGCCCCTGCGCGCCATGGTGACGGCCATCGAGCAAGGCCGCATCGACAGCCTGCTGGCGTTTGACCGCAGCGGGGATTTGTTACGGTTCAGTTGAAGTAACGTAGGTCGGATTAGCGGGGCAACGCCACGCGTAATCCGACACATTGTTGACGGCGCCCTGTTGGATTACGCTACGCTAATCCAACCTACTTGCCTGCATCCGGCCAAGGGCGCTCATGCAAATGCCGCGCCCTTTCTATCGGACAGACCAGCGGCAAAAACTGCTGCTGGCGCGCCGAATACGCCATCAGCGCACCGCTGTCGATATCGAAATACCATCCATGCAATTTCAATAATCCCTGCTCCACCCTGCGCTTGAGCCACGGATAGGTGAGCAGGTTGTCCAGCGACTGCAAGATGCTGGCCAGCTCGCACGCATGGTGCTGTTCCGCCGACGAGCGGTGCGCCAGCTCGCGCCGCACCCTTTGTGCCACCGGTTCGGCGATGCGCATCCACTGTCCCACGAAATCCGTTTCCTGCCCTTCCGCGCGCGGCTGCGGTTCCAGCAGCGCGCGGATGCCGCCGCAGCGCGCATGTCCGAGCACGATGACCCTGGCCACTTCGAGCTTGCAGACGGCGAACTCGATGGCCGAACTGACGCCGGGCGGCGCGTCCGGGGTACAGGGCGGCACCAGGTTGGCGATATTACGCACGACGAACATGTCGCCCGGGTCGCTGCCCGTCAACAGCATGGGATCAACGCGCGAATCGCAGCAGCCGATCAGCAAGGTCGAAGGCCGCTGCCCGTCGCGCAGGCTGTCGTACAAGGTTTGCGGCTCGCTGAAATACTGCTGCTGAAACAGGCTGAAGCCGTTGACGAATTTTTCCAGTTCTTCCATGACATACTTTCATTTCCTCAACGTCTGGCAAAAACGACTTGCCAGACGTTCCAACTTTAGCAAGGCATCGCCGCATTCTTGCGCGCATAGCACCACCAGGTGATCGCGATGCAGCTGACATAAAAGCCGATGAAGCACCACAGGGCCGCGTCGGGGCTGCCCGTCAGCGCGATCGAGGTGCCATAGCTTTTCGGGATGAAGAAGGCGCCATACGCGGCCACGGCCGACGTGAAGCCCAGGACGGCGGCGCCTTCCTTGTTGGCGTCAAGGATGGCTTGCTCCTGCACCGCCTTGCCCTTGCCGGCGGCAGCGCGCTGGTGTTCCGTCAAAAAGATCACGGGAATCATGCGGAAGGTCGACGCATTGCCGACACCCGTGCCGGCGAACAGCAGCATGAACATCCAGAAGAAGCCATTGAAGCTGCCGCCCACTCCGGCCTGCGGCATGAAGTACAGCACGCCCAGCACGGCGGCTATCATCAGCAGGAACGACCACAGGGTAACTCTGGCGCCGCCCAATTTATCGGAAATCACGCCGCCGGCCACCCTCGCCAGCGCGCCGACCAATGGTCCCAGGAAAGCGTAGTCGAGCGGGTTCACGTCGGGAAACTGGATCTTGATCAGCAGCGGAAACGCGGCCGAATAACCGATGAAGGAGCCGAAGGTGCCCGTGTACAGCCAGCACATGAGCCAGTTGTGCTTGCGCTTGAAGATCACGGCCTGTTCGGAAAACGAGGCCTTGGCCGACGCCAGGTCATTCATGCCGAACCAGGCCAGCAAGGTGGACAGCGCGATGAACGGCACCCAGATGAAGCCCGCGTTTTGCAGCCACATGTCCTTGCTCACGCCATTTTTCACCCAGGTGAGCGAATCGCCGCCCCAGGCGCCGAAGACGGCAAACGTGATCACCAGCGGCACGACGAACTGCACCACCGATACGCCCAGGTTGCCCAGGCCCGCATTCATGCCCAGCGCGAAGCCCTTGCTCGCCTTTGGATAGAAAAAGCTGATGTTGGCCATCGACGAGGCGAAATTGCCGCCGCCGAAGCCGCACAGCAGCGCCAGGATCAACATGGTCGGATAGCCCGTGTTCACATCCTGCACGGCCAGGCCGATGCCGATGGCGGGAATCAGCAGCGAGCCCGTGGAAATGGCCGTCCAGCGGCGCCCGCCGAAGATCGGCACCATGAACGAATAAAAGATGCGCAAGGTGGCGCCGGACAGTCCCGGCAAGGCCGTCAGCCAGAACAGCTGGTTGTTACTGTAAGTAAAACCGATGTTGGGCAGGTTGACCACCACCACGCTCCACACCATCCACACGGCGAACGCCAGCAGCAGCGCGGGAATCGATATCCACAGATTGCGCGCGGCCGTGGCCTTGCCCGTGTTTTGCCAGAAGCTCGGGGTTTCCGGCTCCCAGGTATTGATCATATATCTGCTCATGCTTGTACTCCTGCAGGTTGATTGATAGTCGCCGCACGCAGCGGCTTGAACGAGAAATACATCCAGACGAGGGAAACGCAGACGGTGCCGTACAAGAGCATGAAGGAGCTCGAACGCACGCCCGTGAAGTCCACCAGGGCGCCGAACATCACGGGCAGGATGAAGCCTCCCAGGCCGCCGGCCAGGCCCACCACGCCCGAGACGGCGCCGATGTTGTCGGAAAAGTCATCGCCGATGAACTTGAAGACGGACGCCTTGCCGACGGCCATGGCGATGCCGACGATGAACAGCAGCACGGTGAACCACAGCGGCGACAGGCCGATGTGGAAAGCCAGCGGACCCGTGACGGTTTCCACGACCATCTGCGTTTGCGGATACGACAGCAGGAAGAAGCACACCCAGCACACCCACATCACGGCCCAGGTGACTTTCGCCGCGCCGTATTTGTCGGAGATCCAGCCGCCAAACGCGCGCAACACGCCGCCCGGCAGCGAGAAGCAGGCAGCCAGCAGCGCCGCGTGCTTCAAATCAAAACCGTATTCGGCCACGTAATATTTCGTCATCCACAGCGCCAGCGCCACGTAGCCGCCAAACACCACCGAGTAGTACTGGCAGTAGCGCCATACGCGCGGGTCCTTCAGCACCTTCATCTGCGCCGAAAAACTTTCGCCCGATGGCGCCAGGTGCGATTTATCCGTGAATGAAAACAGCCAAAAGATGATGGCCGTGGCCAGCATGGCGACCGCGTACACCTTGGGCAGCATCTGCCAGCCGAAGGCGGCGACGATGCCCGGCGCAACGAACTTGGTCAGCGCGGAACCGGAGTTGCCGGCGCCGAAGATGCCCATCGCCAGGCCGCGGCGCTCCTTTTCATACCAGCGCGCCACATACGGCGTGCCGACGGAAAACGAGCCGCCCGCCAGGCCGACGAACATGCCCAGCACGAGGAAGTGCCAATAGGCGGTGGCGTAGGAAATCAGGTAGATCGGCACGACGCTGGCCAACATCAGCCAAAAGAAGACGCGGCGTCCGCCGTATTTGTCCGTCCAGATGCCCAGCGGCACGCGCACGAGGGAGCCCGTCAGCACGGGCATGGCGGCCAGCAGGCCGAATTGCGTTTCAGTCAAGCCCAGGCTGGTCTTGATGGGGATGCCGAGCACGGCAAACATCATCCAGACTGCAAAGCAGATGGTAAATGCGAAGGTACTGCTGACCAACACGGAAAACTGCTTGCGCCGCATGCCGGGTTCGACTGCCTTGTTACTACTGTTGTTCTTAGTGCCATCTAGGGTAGCCACGATGTTTCTCCATGAATGCACTGGCCGTCTGGCCAGCCGTCCCGACCAGCTTACGTGCCAGAGTCGAAAGGCACTATCGGTCACAGGGTGATTCTGGAAAGGCAATCTGGATAGCCGTATCGGCAAAAGTAACTAGATGGCGCGGTATGGGCCTAGGCTGGATGGCGGGTGTTTTACAAACGCAGGTATTTTTGGCACACTCGGCGCCTGGAGAAAAGGAGCGGCATGCAGAACATTCACGCAACAGACACCATCATCACGCGCGCGGCGCTGCCGGGCGATGTGGCAGCCATGCTGGCCTGCGACGCCTACGCGCAGGCGCACGCCAGCCGGGGCGACGCCGTGCGCGCCGCCGTCGGCAAGGGGCACTGCCAGGTGGCCATCCGCGCTGGCCAGGTCGCCGGCTATGTCCTCACGCACGACGACTTCTTCGGCCACGGTTTTGTCTCGCTGGTGGTGGTCGCTCCCGGCCAGCAGCGGCGCGGCGCGGGTTTGCGCCTGCTGGCCGCCGCCGCAGACGCGTGCCGGACAGGGAAAATTTTCACGTCGACGAACCAATCCAACCTGGCCGCGCAACAGCTGTTCGCCAGCGCGGGCTTCGTGCGCAGCGGCCAGATCGACCATCTCGATGAAGGCGACCCGGAACTCGTGTACGTGAAATTCCTGCGTTAGCAGCGTCTCATCCCGACGGTGTATGGCGCGGCGCGCCAAAGGCGGCTATGCTGGCGCCACCATCAATCAACGCCCACCACATCACGCATGGACTATCTGAGCCTCAAGCATTTCCACATGGGCTGCGCCGCCGCCAGCGGCTTTCTTTTCCTCTTGCGCGGCGCCTGGATGCTGCGCGCCTCGCCCGCGCTGCAGCAGCGCTGGGTGAAGATATTGCCCCACCTGGTCGACACGGCCCTGCTGGCCAGCGCCATCACCCTGGCCGTGTGGAGCGGCCAGTCGCCGGGCAGCCAGCCCTGGCTGGCCGCCAAGCTGTGCGCGCTGGTGGCCTATATCGTGTTGGGCACCATCGCCCTGAAACGGGGCAAGACGCCAGCCGTGCGCGGCGCCGCCTTCGTGGGCGCCGTGCTGGTCTTCGCCTACATCGTCGCCGTGGCCGTGACCAAACAGGCCTGGCCATTCTGATACATCAGAAGAGGTAGCGCAGGGTAACGCTGGCGTTGCGCGGCGCGCCCCAATAACCCTGGTTATACATGCCAAGCTGGCTGTAGTAATGCTTGTCGAACAGGTTGTTGATGTTCGCCTGCAGGGACAGCTGGCGCGACAGCGCGTATTTCGCCATCAGGCTGGCCACGGCATAACCGCCCTGCTCCACGCGCTGCGTGCCATTCGGCCCGCTGGCATCGCGGTAGGCGCCGCTCTGCCAGTTCACGCCCCCGCCCAGCGATAACGCCCGCCAATCGCCATGCAGCTGATACGTGGAAAACACGCGCGCCAGGGTTTGCGGCACATAGCTGTTCAAGCGCGCGCCCGCGTTGTCCTCGGCCGCCGCATGCGACACGCTGGCCGACACATTCCAGCCTTGCGCCAGTTCGCCCGAGACATCGAGTTCCACACCCTTGCTGGTGGTACCGGCTGCCGCGTAATACGCCTGCGTCAGTGAATTGCCGACAAAATGGCCCGTGTCTTCCTGCGCCAGGCCATCCTGCGCGATGCGGAACACGGCCAGCGCCGCATTGAGCTTGCCGCCGAAATACTCGCCCTTCACGCCCGCTTCCAGATTCTTGCCCTGCACAGGATCGAGGTAGCGGCCGAACCGGTCCTGGTAGCCCTGCGGCTTGAATATCTTGCTGTAGCTGGTGTACAGCGCATGCTGCGCATCGATATCCCATACCAGCCCCGCATACGGCGTGACGGCATGCTTGGCGTAGGCGTAGCTGCCGCCCCAGTCATCGACGTGGTCAGCCTTGTAACGGCTGTAGCGCGCGCCGACGATCAGTTTCAACGGGTCGGCCAGCGAAAAGCGCGCCGTGCCGTAGATGCCGCGCTGCTGCACCGTGTCGAGCAACTGCCAGCGCGAGAAATTCGGGTCATTCCAGTCCGGTTCCGGCGTCACGCCCTGCCATTGATGGAAATTGCCGTAGTCGACGCTGCCACCCGAGATGCCCGGATTGCTGGCAAACTGGTTACTGCCCGAGACGCCAAACGCCAGGTCGTGCGTACGGCCCAGCAGCTGCAGCGGCCCCTGCACATAGGCGTCGACGCTGTCCTGGCGCCGCGTGCCCGAGTAAAAGCCGGTGTAGCCCGTCACGCCCTGACCCGTGGCCTTGTCCGGCCAGGTATTGGCGAAAAGCTCCGCCGCCGAGTAACTGCCCCAACCGTGATTCAGCATGGCCGTCAGGTTCCAGCCGCTACCCAGGCTTTGCTCCAGGCGCAGAAAAGCCGTCTGGCTGGTGCTGAACCAGCGGCTCCAGGTGGTGGCCGTGGTGGCGGAACGCGGCAAGGCGGCCCGTTCGCCATCCGCATACCACAGCGGCAAGCCGCCATACATGCCGCCGCGCGGGCGGTTATCCTGGTATTCATAGCCGGCGATCAGCACGCTGCCGGGCGCCAGGTCCGCTTCCACGGTGGCGTAGGCCATGGCCTTCCTGGCGTGATACAGACTCACATACGATTCGCTGTCCTGGTAGCTGGCCACGACGCGCCCACGCACCTTGCCATCGCTGCTCAAGGGCGTGGACAGGTCGGCGCTGGCGCGCGCATTGTTCCAGGAACCCAGGCTCAGGGCCGCATTCCCGGCCAGAGCTGCCGAGATGACGCGCGCTTGCGCACCAGGTTGATGGTGGCCGACGGCTCGCCCGCGCCCGTCAGCAGGCCGGTGGCACCGCGCACGATCTCGACCCGGTCGTAGGCCGTCATGTCCAGCGTGCTGTCGCCCACGCTGAACGCATTGTCGACCGTGGTGGGAATGCCGTCGTACTGGTAGCTGGCGATGGAAAAGCCGCGCGCGAAGAATGAGGTGCGGTCGCTGTCGTAGCGGTTGATGGCCACGCCGGCCGCGTTTTGCAGCACCTCTTCCACCGTTTGCAGGTTCTGGTCATCCATCTGCTGGCGCGTGACCACGCTGACGGCTTGCGGCGTCTCGCGCACGGACAGGCCCAGGCGCGTGGCCGAACGCATGCTCTGTGTCGTATAGGCACCGCTGCCTTCCGTCGCGCCGTTCGCATCAAAGCTGGCGCTGACCTTCATCTCGGGCATGGTCTGGCCGCCCTCGGCCGCCGCCACGTCGAGCACATAACCGCCATTCGCCTGCGGCACGGCGCGCAAGCCCGAGCCGGCGACAATGGCGCCCAGCGCCTCGGGCACGCTGTAGCTGCCCGTCAGTCCGGCACTGCGCTTGCCCGCCAGGCTGGCGGCCTGGTAAGAAATCATGGTGCCCGTCTCCTGGCCGAAGCGCACCAGCACCTGTTCCAGGGTGCCGGCCGGTATCGCCAGTTCGATGCGCGCTGCATTGGCTGCCTGGGCAAGGGGGGCGGCAGCCGAGGCGCCGCTGGCGGCGAGCAGCCACAGGGCCTGGCTGACGGCCAGCGCCGCCACGCTGCGGCGGCATGTGCTGGAAACGGAAGAGACGTAAAAAGGTGTTGTGCTGGGCATGCGGACTGTTTTCCTGAAAGTGAATGAAGGGTTCACTTGCTATGTCACGCGAGAATCGAAAACCCCTCAGTTTTTCGGAAAATAATCATGGATGCTGCCGATGCGGCACCACGCTCACCCAGAAGCGCGTGCTCTGGCGCACGTCGACGGGCAAGGTGCGCGTCAGCATGTCGAGTACCTTGTCGGTATCGGCCAGCGGATAGATGCCGGAGACGCGCAGGTGGCCAATAGCCGGATCGCAGGCCAGACGCCCAAGGCGGTAGCGGGCCAGCTCGCCGACAAAATCGGCCAGCGCCATGTCGCGCGCCACCAGCATGCCGGCCGTCCACGCTTCGGCGCCGGCTGGCAGAAGCTCGACGGAGCCAACGCTGCCCGCCGTGAAAGTCGCTTGTTCGCCCGCCTGCAGCCTGCGCGCCACCTCAGGCGCCCGTTCCGGCACGATATCGACGGCGCCCGCGAACACGCCCAGCTGCGTGCGTTCGCCTTCCACGCGCACGGCAAAGCGCGTGCCCACCGGTTGCAAGCGGCCTTGCGGCGTGCGCACGACAAAGGGCCGGCCAGCCGCATCGTGCGCGGTCGTGACCATGATCTCGCCTTTGAATACCGTCACCAGGCGCTGACCCGCGTCGAAACGCACATCGATGCTGGACGCCGTGTTGAGGGCGATGCGCGTGCCGTCTGCCAGCACGATATGGCGCAGCTCGCCCGTGCCGGTGCGGTAATCGGCCAGCCAGAATCGCGCCTGTTCATCGCCGCCGGCCAGCCAGACGCCGCCGCCCACGGCCAGCAGCGCCAGGAGTTTCAAAGACTCGCGCCGCGCCGCATTCGCTTGCGCGTGCAGCGGCTTGCGGGCCAGCGTGCCGTGCGCCAGCGGCGCGGGCAAGGCACGCATGCGCGCCATGCAGCCTTCCACATGCTGCCACGCTTGCTCGTTCTCCGGATCGCTGCCGCGCCAGGCGCGCCAGGCCTGCTCCACTTCGGGCGTGGCGTCGCCCGCCTGCAGGCGCACCAGCCAT
Source organism: Janthinobacterium sp. NKUCC06_STL (assembly GCF_019345455.1). Lineage (NCBI taxonomy): Bacteria > Pseudomonadati > Pseudomonadota > Betaproteobacteria > Burkholderiales > Oxalobacteraceae > Janthinobacterium > Janthinobacterium sp. NKUCC06_STL. The sequence goes on along the minus strand of NZ_JAHKQY010000002.1, from coordinate 112,559 downwards.
TCGACCGCCTGCAAGCTGGCCGCTTCCGGCGTGAGGGCACCCATCACGGCGCCAGTTGGCAAAAGAAACACTGGTGCATGGCTTTGACCAGATAGCGCTGCACGGTGGCCAGCGAAATGTTCAGTTCCAGCGCGATGGCCGCCTGCGGCATGCCATCGAGTTGCGACAGCAGAAAGGCGCGGCGCACGGCAGGCGCCAGGCCGTCGAGGCGGCGGTCGATGTCGAACAGGGCTTCAAGCAGGATCGCCTGCGCCTCGGGATCGGGCGCACTTTGCGCCGGCAGGCTGGCCAGGGTTTCCAGGTAGGCCGCCTCCAGGTCGCGGCGGCGGTACAGATTGCCCAGCACGCCCTTGGCCACGGTCGTCAGGAAGGCGCGTGGCTCGCGCGCGGCGATAGCCTCGTCGCGGTTCAGCAGGCGCATGAAGGTGTCGTGCGCCACGTCGGCCGCGTCAAACGCGTTGCCCAGCTTGTGTTTGAGCCAGCCTTGCAGCCACCGGTGGTGATCGTGATACAGGCTGCCCACCTCCTGGTGGACGCCGGATTGGGCAGGCGGCACGTCGCATACTCCCTAGCTTGCAAATAATAATGATTCGCATTCTATCTCTATGCGGTGCTGCGGCGCAAGCGACCTGCCGGCCGCCGCCCCACCCTGCAGGTGCTTACTTGGCGCGGTTTCTTTCCTGAATTTCCTTGCCAAGGGCGTCCTGTAGCCACCATTCACGCACCTCGAGCGCCTTGTTCTCGATGCTGGCATTGGCCAGCAAGGGATTTTTTTTCAGGTATGCGATATCTTCCTCGAAATTGTCGTGTATCGAAGCCACTTGCAGGGAACGGTTGGCATCCAGACGTCCCAGGTAGATGACCTTGCCAGCAACGACGTCAAACTCGATCGGCTTCGGCGACGATTCGGAGTACCTGGACCTGAATCCATAGTCAAGCATCCAGATGATAACGCTGTAGCGTCCCGGCGTCAGCTGCAGCGCAAAGGTGCTGCCCTTGCCCGTAGGCACTTTTGGCAAGACATTCTGCAAGGCGACCTGGCCGGCGGGAGCATGGCTGGATAACCACAGACTTTTTCCCTCGAGGGCGGCAGGGTCGCTGCTGACGATGCCGAACCTGGCGCCATGCGCCTCGAAGACGGAGCTCTCGAACACGGTGCCGACGACAACGCCCTTGGCAAGGTCGGGTGTCGTGTAGGTAAACGCAGGCGCGCTATTGCGGCCGGTGACGCAGGCCGACAACAGCGCCGGCAGCAAGACGGCGCACGCCAGCGCGCGCAGCATGGTGGTTCGGACAAACATGGATGATCCTGAATAAAATGAAGAAATGGGTCACAAGTGATGGGCAAAGGGCAAAGGACGGCAAGCGCGCCTGTGCCTGCATGAGCCCAGACAAATATTTCCAATTGGAAATATTTTCAGTGTATCCGCCTGGCACGAAAATGTCTAGTTGACAAGTAGGCGAAGGACGCCGTACGACTTCTGCGGAACGCGGCAAGCTGCACGGCAATGATAGTATTGGCAACTTCATCGACAAGGCAGCCACCCTGGCCATGCCGCTCCCCTGAAAGGCAACCATGCTCTTATCCGAACTATTGACCAAGCTGACCTGCGGTGACCTGGAAGGCGAGGAACTCGACGACGCTGTCGCCGCCATCACCGAAGCGCCCTCCGCGCCGCGCGACGAGTGGATCGACAGCGATGCGCAGGCCTACGCGGTGGAAATGCTCTCGCAGCTGGGCGGCTATATGGCGTCGAGCGACAAGCTCGATGAACTGCACGAACAGATCCAGGACATGTTCGACGAATTCCCCGACTTCCCGTACGCGCTGCTCAAGGATAGCGGCGGTAGCGCGCTGCCCTATTTCGAGTGGCTGGACACGGAACTGGCGCAGCGCGCCGTGGACGAAGGCGGCTATGAGCTGATCCAGATCGACGGCAATGGCACCGACGAAATGGATGCGCTGGTCGTGTACCGGCGCGATACAAACGACATCATCCAGGCGGCGGCATTGATGGGCGTGACGATAGGACGGCCGCTCACCTACTATCGCGGCATCGAGGCGATGGTGGGCAAGCGGCCGTTCTGAGAAACCACGCCTATTGCATCGGCAAGGTCGCCACATCGACAGCCGGCGCCTGGCCCGTGGCCGGGCGCGTGAAGTTCTGGCCGGTTTTCACGACATCGGCGAAGAAGCCGCCGTTATGCAGGTAGAACTTGCCGTTTTCCAGCCCGCCCGCATAATCCATGCGCTGCGCATTGGTGGCCGTGGCGTCGCCGGTGAACCTTCCCGCAGTCACTTCGGACCATGTACCGGAAACGTTCCTGGCCCACTGGTTGCCGAACTGGACGCGGCGCTCCGTGTAGCCCAGGGTGTCGACGAAGTTCTCGAGGAAGGAATGCACGCGCGTCAGATAGGTGGAAATCGCCGGCCGCTTCCAGGTGGCGATGTAGCGCCACTGGCCCGTCTCCGGCGCGAAGAACCAGGCCGAGTAATCGCTGCCGCCCTTGCCGTCGGGCCGCGCGCGTGTGATGAAGCGGTACGTCGTGTCAGCCGCCCAGTTATACGACAGATAGGTCTGCCCGCCCGTGCCCTCGCCGCCGAAGGCATTGTCGATGACGCCCTCGCCCTTGCTGACCAGGGTGGTCTTGGCGCCATTGTCGGCGTCCCACACGGAGAACAAGATCCAGCGCTCGCTGGGCGACTTGACCTGGATGCCCATGTAGCCCTGGCCAAAACCATTGGCCATGAAGTAGGAGCCGATGGCGTCCTGCCCTTTTGGGATCGTCATCTCGTTATAAAAATACTCGGTATTGGCCGGCACCGTGTAGCCCATGTGCACGGACGGCCCGCGCCGCGACCAGTAGTAATTGGCGGGATCGCTGGCGTACGTGAGCGCCGCGTTCGACGTCACCTTCAGCGCGGAGACGTCGCCGAACGTGGCCTTGGCGCGCGAGATTCCCTGCAAGTCCACCCTCACATAACCGGCGGCCGGCACGTTCACCGTGCCCACGGCATAGGTCTTGCGGGCCTTGCCGGCCAGCTTGACGTCGAACGGCGCGCCATTGATCTTCACGCGGATGGTGCTGTTGCCGCCATCGGCCAGACTGGCGTCGAGCGCCACCTGGACGGGACCTGCGTCGGCCACGCGGAAATACGTGCTGGCGACGGCAGCCGGATTGCTCCAGCCGGCCAGGCCATGCTCGCCGATGACGGCGCCCTCCTGCCCGCTGGTGATGAAGGCATTGCCAGCCAGTTCCACGCTGGCGGGCGTCGCGTACGCCACGGGCGCGGCCACGCTGGCGGAAAGTAAAGGCATGGCGGCAAGGACTGCGTACAGCAATGAACTTCTGTGTTTCATCAACGTCTCCTGGAATGGAAAAAACCCGCTACGGCGGCAGGCGCGGTAGCGGGTCGTCAAGGCTTAGTACTTGCCGTCGAGCGCGAAGATCGGCTTGCGCGATTTCCACTGCCCACCCGTGAAGTCCGGGAAATCCAGGGTCTGGAAGTTGGCGGCGATCGATTGCTCGGACAGCGGCGTGATGGCGCTCCACGTCACGGCATCGTAGATGTCGATCGGCATCGGCGCATTCGCCTTCAGGGCTTCGACAAAGGCGTGGATGACGAAGAAATCCATGCCGCCGTGGCCCGCGCCTTCCGCTTGCGCCGCATACTTGCGCCAGACCGGATGCTCATACTTGTCCTGGTAGACCTTGAAGTCGTCCCACTGGTGCGGCTTGCTGACGCCTTCGATGTGAATCGAATTGTTCAAATCCATCCACAGGCCGTCCGTGCCTTGCACGCGGAAGCCCAGCGAATAAGGGCGCGGCAGGCTCGTATCGTGCTGCAGGATGATGGTTTCGCCGTTCTCGCACGCCAGGGTCGTGGTGACCACGTCGCCCAGTTTGAATTTCACCTTGGCGTTCGCATGCTGCGCGCCGCCCGGCTGCTTGACGATGTAGTCGTGCAAGCCGCGCGCCTTGGTGGCGAAGGCGTTGATGCGCGTAAAACGGTTGCCGCGGTTGATGTTGGTGTACATGGCGCACGGGCCGATGCCGTGGCTTGGATACAGTTCGCCATTGCGCTCGACCGAGTGCTGCGTGCGCCAATGGGCTTCCGACCAGCCCTTCTCGCCGAATTCCACGCCGCCGCCATACGGCTTGGCCGGATTGCCGCTGTTGAATTTGACGGCGCGCAAATCATGCTGGTAGCCGCCCTGCAGGTGCAGCAGTTCGCCGAACAGACCCGCGCGCACCATCTGCAGCGCGGCCATGACGTCGCGGCGGTAGCACACGTTTTCCAGCAACATGTAGGGCGTGCCCGTTTTCAGCTGGGTATTGAGGACATCCCAGTGGTCTTGCAGGGTGATGCCGGCCACCACTTCGCAGCCGACGGCGATCTTTGCCTGCATGGCGGCGATCGCCATCGGCGCGTGGAATTCCCACGGCGTGGCGATGATCACGCCATCGAGGCCGCCCGCATCCAGCATGCGCTTGTAGGCTTTCTCGTCGCGGTCTTCGCCATACGTGCGCGGACGCGGCTTGCCGGCCTTGGCCACCTGGCCCAGCGCGTGTTTCAGCATGATCGGTTCGATATCGCACAGGGCAACGACTTCCACGTCGTCGCGGCGCACCAGTTCGGCCAGCAGCACCTGGCCGCGCATGCCCGTGCCGATCAGGCCCAGACGGACCTTGTCGCGGCCGGCCGCAGGGGCGGCGCTGGCGTCGCCGGGCAGCAGTGCGCTGCCGGCCATGGCGCCACCGGCCAGCGCGGCGCTGGCGGACAGGAAATTGCGTCGATTGATTTGTGTCGTCATTGGTCTCTTCTCGCTTCCGTTGGTAATGATCGTCGCCGGCCCGCCGCATGGCAGACCGGCTGCAGTTTAATAGGTGTATTCAGCCGTGAAGCGCACGGAACGCGGCGCCGTGCGTCCATCAACCTGCAGGTAATTGCGGGAGATGGCGCCATGGTCTTCGCGCGTTTCGCTGTAGCGGGTCACGGTCTGGCTGTTGAACACATTGAAGACGTCCACTTTCAGGCTCAGGCCCTTGACGGCGCTGGGAGTATAGGCCACATTCATGTCAAGCTGGGCTTGCCACGGCAGGCGGCCCTGGCTGCCGCGTGGCGCCGGCTTGCCATTGCAATAAAAGTAGGAATCACCGTAATCGTCCTCGAACCTCAGGTTGTCGGGCAGCGCGCCGATGCAGTTGCGCGGCGCACCCGAGGTCAGCGACAGGTTGGCGCCCACCATCACGTCCGGGATGACCTGCATGAAGCCGTAGGCCTTGAAGGCGTGGCGGTGGTCGCCCGGCAGGTAGCCATACGCGTTGTACATCAGTTCCTTGTGGTCGTCGCTGACCGTCAGGCCCACGTCGCCGCCGCCGATACTGTCCGTCTGGCCTTCCATATTGCCCTTCAAGCCGGACAAGGTGTAAGTCAGCTTGCCGTACCAGCCGTTCGTGTACGGGTGCTCGACGAACAGGTTCAGGGCGCGGTAGGTGCGTGCCGGTTTCGGATTGCCCCACTCCGCGGCAGAAATATCCACGCGGCGCAAGCCCTTGCCATCGTCGAAGTCCACCATCAGGCTGTTGTCGCGGCCAGGGTTGATGATGGCGCACTGGAAGCCGCTCCAGTTGCCCGTGTCGACGCCGTTGCGCGTGGCCCAGGCTTGCAGCGGACGCGCGTCGCAGGTATCGTCATTGGTGTCGTTCAGCTTGCGGTACAGGAAGCTGGCGCCCACCACCAGCTTCTTGCTCAGGGCGCGTTCGAAGCCGAGCGAGAATTCATCCTGCGACAGCGGCTTCAGGCCGACGGCCGTCACTTCGCGCGCATCGCGGCTCTGGCCATACGCGTTGTTGGCCGAATACGGCTTGCTGATGGCGTGCAGGCCCGTCGGCGCGCCCGTCACGGGATCGACGCCCGTATAGGTGTACATCTCGCTGGTGGCCAGGAAGGGGCTGGCCATATTGCTCGACAAATTCGATGGCACCGGCAGGTGGTAGCGGCCGCCGTTGGCGAAGAATTTCAGGGTGCCGTCGCCCAGGTAATCCCAGGTGGCGCCCACGCGCGGGGCGATCATGTTGCGCTGCGAGATAAAAGCCACGCCATCGGTGCTGTAGTTGGTGAACTGTTCGCGGCGCAGGCCCAGGTCCAGCAGCACCCTTTCCGTGACCTGGTAGTGATCCTGGATGTACTGCGCCGATTGCACGCTGGTCGGACGCGCCAGGTTGGCGTTCAGGTCCTTGCTGACGTAATAGCCATCCTTGCCGTAGCCCTGGCCCTGGGCCGGCGTTTCAAAGGCGCCGTTGATCGGCAGATTCGGATCGGTGGCCCGCAGGTAGTTCCAGCGGTAGCCGCCGGCCAGGCTCAGGCCCACTTGCGATTCCACGTCGATGCGGTCGATGCCGCCGCGCAGCGAATGCTTGCCCAGCTTGTATTCCAGGTCCAGGCGCTTGGCCTTCTGGCGGTCTTCCGAGGATGGGTCAACCAGAGTACCGGTCACTGTTTGCGGATTCACGTAGACCAGGCCTGGCACTTGCGTCGACTGGATGGACCTGGTTTGCGCCAGGCTGGGGTCATAGCCTTCGGGCGTGCGGCGATGGCTGGTCCGCGACTGCCCCATCATGGCCGTCACCGTCAGATTGTCCGTCAGGTAGCCCGTGTACTTGAAGATGTCGGCGTTCGCGCCCGGCGCGGCCGACGAGCCGCAGCAGTTGATGGTGGTCTCGCTCCCGCCGCCAGGCACGTTGTTGCGTTTCAAGGTGGCATAGTCGAAGCCATAGCTCTGGCTATCCGTTGTCGTGCGGTCATACAGCTTGGTATATTCAAAGTGATGGTCGTCCGTCAGGTTGTAATCGAGCTTGGCCATCATGCGGTCAACCTTGCTCTTGCTCTCGCGCCAGCCGTTCGGCAAGACCTTGTCCGAGTCGTCGCGCGCACCGGCGACGGCGCCGCCGTCCGTGCGCGTCTGTTCCAGCGCCACGAAGGCGAACAGCTTGTTCTTGATCAGCGGCCCGCTGCCATACAAGCCGACGACCTTGCTGGTGCTGCCGTTATCGCGGTTCCAGTACTTCAAGGTGCCATCCGTGTCCGGATTGGCGCCCGTGTTCGGGTAATGCCGGTTTTCCGTTGTGCCCTTCAGCGAACGGGGAATGATGGAGACCTTGCCGCCGAATTCGACCTTGTTGCCGCCGCTCTTGGTGGTGATGTTGATCACGCCGCCCGTGGAACGGCCAAATTCCGAGCCGTAGCCGCCCGACAGCACTTGCAGGTTCGAGATCGCGCCAAACGGCAGCTCCGACGCGCCCACCTGGGTCAGGAGATTCGTGATGGGGAAACCGTTGACGTAGAACGCGTTTTCCGACTGGCCCGAGCCGCCGATCGATGGCGCATTGCCATACACGCTGTTGGTGCCGCGCGCCACGCCCGGCGTCAGCTGCACGATGGAAGCGACGTCATTGCCGACGGGCAGCGCTTTCAATTCCTTGGCCGTGAAGATCACGCCATTGTTCGTGTTCGATACGTCGATCGGATTGCGCGACGCCTTCACGACGACGGTCTGCTCCTGGCCCACGGCGCCGGCCGCGCTGGCCGGACCGAAGTTCGCCTCCGCGCCGGCGCCGATCAGGGCTTCGACTTCCTGCGACGCTTCCACCGAACCGGCACGCAGCACGCGCACCGCATAGCGCCCTGGCGGCATGGAGTTGGCCACGTAGCGGCCCGACGTATCGGGCGTCAAGGTGCGCTGCACGCCCGTCGCCAGGTTTTCCAGCACCACGGTGGCGCCGGCCGGCGCGCTTACTTCACCGAAAATGGTGCTGGTGGCGTTCGACTGTGCCCAGGCCTGGCCTGGCACGCCGGCCGCCAGGGCGATCACGATCGCGGCGGCGCGGCTGATGTCGCGCAATTTGAGTCGGGTGGTATGCATGCTGTGTCTCCGTCTATATCGAGGGTTATGCGCGCCCTCCCCGCTCCAGGGCGGAGCCGGGGGATGCAATTTTTATGGTGGTCGTCGGCCGGCGCAGCCAGGCAGTTGCGCCTTCCGGGAAATCAGTCCGTATCGGCTGATTTTCGTTTTCTTGGGATTACTTTAAAAAGAAAAATAAGTATCGTCAACAAAAAGAAAGTTATAGCGCAGATTTATCGACAAATTCAGTAAATAAAGGCGATTTATCTTTCGATTCAATCGGATATGCGTCAGATAACTTTCGTTATCGTGGTGTGACGGATACACGCGTAGGTACGGAGATGGCCATGAGCACAGAATCAGCGCAAAAATCTGGGGATATCAACGCGAAAGCAGCCAGGGCAATCGGCTTTCACTTACGTTTATCTTTCGTATTGCACATTTCAGAATATTGTCTTTTTCTTTTCATGATGATGCCCCGGCCCGCTGGCGGGCCGGGGCATCGTCACGTGTTAAAAGAACTTGTAGCTGGCCGACAGGGCGAACTGGCGGCCGAACAGGTCCTGGCTATGGTTGTAGCCTTCCCAGCCGTTCGGGTCGTAGTACGGCTGCTTGTTGAACGCGTTTTTCACGTTCAGGCCCACGTCCAGGTTCTTCATCGGCTTCCAGCTGAAGGCCAGGTTGACCGTCGTGTACGACGGCGCGCCCTTGCACTGGCCGGCCGGCAGCGCCACCGAGGCGGCGGTGCAGTTTTCCGGCGTGTTGTCCTTGTCCCAGGGGCCGTAGGCCCAGCGCGTCTTGCCCGAATAGTTGATGAAGACGCTGCTGACGAAGTTGCGGTAGCTCCAGTCGGCATTCACCGTGGCGCGGTAGCGCGGCGAATCGTAGTAGCCGACGGTGTTGCCCTTGATGTCGCTGCCATCTTCGCTGTCGTGGGTGTCGCGCTTGCGGATGGTAGCCGCGATGCCGGTACTCAGCTTGCCCCAGTCGCCGAGCGCGAAGCGCGTGCGGGCGTCGATGTCCACGCCGTCCATCAGGGTGCGGCCGCGGTTCGAATACGAGTTGATCAAGCCGCCCAGGTTGCCCACCGAGTAGCCAGGCACGCCGCCCGCGCACACGCCAGCATTGGCGGGATTGGCGCACATGGCCGCCACCGCCGCCACGTTGCCCCGGTCCGTGTCCGTCAGGTCGTTGCGGATGGCGCTCGATGTGCCGGCCAGGGTCGGACCGTATTTGTCGACCAGTTCCGTAAACAGCTCGTTGAAGTCCTGGCGCACGATTTCGTCGCGGCGGTTGATGAACCAGTAATCGATGGAAATGCTCACGTCCTTGGCCGGCTGCAGCACCAGGCCCACGGTCGATATCTTCGCCTTTTCCGGACGCAGATTCTGGTTCGGCGGCGTCAGACCGCCCACCGTCGTGGAGCAGTTCGAATTGAGCAAACTCTTGCCCAGGTCCGCATCCGTTGCCACCTTGGACTTCATCAGCGCGCGCGCCATGGCGTTCGTTTCATCGCAGCGCACCGTGTCGCGGATGCCACCCACCTGCGCAAAGACGCCGCCCGTGCCCGATTCGGCCAGGTTGGGCGCGCGGAAGCCTTCCGAATACGTCCCGCGCAGCATCAGGTCAGGCCGCGCGCGCCAGATCACGCCCAGCTTGGGCGCCAGGTTGGCGGCGAAATGCGGGTATTTGTCCACGCGCGCGGCCGCGTTGACTTCCAGGGTGTCGCTGAGCGGCACCACCACTTCGCCAAACACGGCGGCAATGGTGCGCCGGCCGTCGAACCAGGAACCGCCCTGCTGCGTGATCAGGCCATTGGCCGCATCCGCGTTGCCGGGCGTGAGAAAACTCTCGCGCATCACGTTGGTGCCGACGGCGGCGCGCACTTCGCGCTCGCCCAGTTTGAACAGCGTGCCTTCCACTTTCGCATCCCAGGTCATCAGTTTGGTCCAGGATTCGATGGCAAACGTCGGGTAAGCGGCACGCACCAGCGCCGCATTCGCCTCGCTGATTTCGCCGAATTTGTAGGCGGGATTGTCGGCGATATACGTGCGGCCGCTGACGGGATCTTTCGTGAACGGCCCGAATGCCTGCTCGAAGCCCTTGATGTTGATGTTCGCCGTCTGGAACAGGGTCGAATGGCTGCCCGCCACGCTGAGCGCCGTTTCAAAATCCCAGCCGCCGCCGATGCTGCCGCGCAGGCCGACGAGCGCGCGGTAGTTTTCATCGACGTTCTTCTGTCCAAAGTGGCCTTGTGCATCCTGCAGCAGGTAGTTCAAGCCGGCCGCGCCGCCCATCCTGGCCACCATGTCGGCATCGAGCTTGCCTTTCAGGTAGACGTTGTTGGGGCTCAGGAAAGGCGTGGCGAAGGTGTTCAGGGTATTGCCCGTATTGCGCGCGAACCAGTTGTTCGTGCTGCCGCTGTTGAAGCTGGACGGACCATTCTCGCCGCGCATCTTGATGTGGGTGAAAGCGCCTTCCGCGAACGCTTCCATGTCGCCGCCCAGTTTCAGCCTGCCGCTCAGGTAAGCCGTGGCCCGCTCCGAGGTGGGCCCCGTGTCGAGCTGGTTGGGCAGCGCATTCCACACGCAGCGCGTGCCCGATGCTTCGGTGATGCTGTTGTTGCAGCCATTGACGGCGCGCTGGGTGCGCGCATTGTTGTTCGCCTTGTCGAAGACAAAGAAGGTTCCGGGATTCACCGTGCCCGGTTCGCTGCCCACGCCCACGCGCATGTTCGGGATGAAATTGGGATTGTTCGCATAAAAATACGAAGGACGCTTGCGCCAGGTATCGGCCAGCGCAATGCGGTCGCGCTGATAAACGTTCACGGAACCATAGATGTTGTAGCCGTCGCTGGCCAGGTCGCCCAGGCCATACAGCACGCTGGCCTGGCGTTCGCCATACGATTTCACGCTCGGTGAAAACTCGCCATTGGCGCGCGCTTCCAGGCCCTGGTACGACTTCTTGGTGATCACGTTGATGACGCCGGCGACGGCGTCGGAGCCATATATGGCCGACGCGCCATCCGTCAAAATCTCCATGCGCTCGATGGCGGCGGCGGGAATGGCGTCGATATTGACGAACATGGTCTGGAAGCCGGCCGGCGCGCCATAGAACGACAGGCGGCGGCCATTCAAGAGCACCAGCGTGCCCTGCGCGCCGAGGCCGCGCAAGTTCGCTTGCGAGCCGCCATCGGAACCAGTGAACATCGAGCGGAAATCCTGCTGCGCCGGGCGGGCGGCAGGCAGGTTGTCGAGCACTTGCAGCAAGGTGAGCGCGCCCATGTTTTCGATCTGCTTGGCGTTGATCACCTGCACCGGCGACGCCGTCTCCGCGTTGATGCGCTTCAGGCTCGAACCCGTCACTTCCACACGCTGCAGTTTCTCCTCCTCCGCTGCCAGCGCCGTTGAGGCCAACCCTACCGCCACCATGGCGGCCATCAGTTTTTTCAAGTGCATTCTCAACTCCCTTTTATAAGTGATTTGTTTTCGCAAGGCTGCAAGAGCCCCTCCCCGGTCCGAAGAGGGGCTCTTTTTTAATGCATGATTGAGTGTCTAGCGCGGCTTGACGGTCGCGCCTTCCGTGCCGGTCAGCACGGCGTTGGCCCAGTTGCCGCAGACCTGGGCCGGGTGGGCGCCGCGCGCGCCCAGGGTGCGCAAACTGAGCTGGCTCAGGCCGCGCACGTCGATTTCGGGTTTGACCACCCCGGGAGCCGTGACCAGGCCGCTGTCATACAGCAGCCGCTCACCGCTCCAGACCTGAAATTGCAAGCCGCCCGCGCCGCGGCAGCTATCGTCCACGCCCAGGTCGGCGCGCAGCAGATTCCAGTTGCCGGCCAGCTGCAAGTCGATGCGGCTGGCAGGCCCCACGCCGAGGCCCTTGCGGAACCACAGCCCGTTCATGCGCATGTCGGCCGCCTTGCCGGCCGGCCGGTCTTTCGCGATAGTCTTCGGCAGCGCCAGGTCCGACAGATAGCGCTGCACCTCCTCGCCTTCGGCCACGCGGTGCTCGAGCACGCGGAATGCGGACAAGGTGACGGGCGCCACGTCGGTGGCCAGCGCCGCGTCGAACGCGCGCGCCACCGGCGCACTTTGCGCCGCCGTCACCATCGGGTCCAGGGACGCTGCGCCATCGCCTTCCGGATTTTGCGTGCTCATGACGCGGAAGCGCAGCAAGCGCCCGGCCGTGGCGGGGAAAGTAATCGTCTGCCTGCCTTCCAGCAGTTTGAGGGTGCCGCGCGCAAGCGCCGCGCCCCACTCGCCATTGTTGTCGCCAATGTAGATTTCATAATCGCGCACCTGGCCATGCTTCCAGTGCTGGTCGTTGCGCGGCGCCAGTTCAATGCCGTCGATCAGGCGCCGTTCCGTGAAGCCGATCACCCATTCGTGCGGGCCGCTTTTCACGGACGGACTGCGCACGGTGCGGAACCACGTCTCCGGCTTGCCATCGAAGGCGTTTTCCAGCGGATAACCGCTTTCCTCCGCAGGACGCGCCACCACCTGCATGGCGTCGGCCGGCAAGGCGCGGCCCGGCACGGGGGCGGCCGGGAAGTCGGCATCGGCTCTCGCCACAGCCAGCGCGCCGGCGACCTGCAAAGCTAAAGGCTGGCGGATATCCTGCGCCGCCACTTTCACGTGCAGGGTGCCTTGCCGGTCGGCTGCGTCGAAATACCAGCCTTCGACCGCCTTGTCGTAACCGGCGCGGTCGCCCGCTGCCGCGATCAGCCGTTCGCCAGCGCGCACGGTGGCCGGAGCCTGGCCCGCCAGCATGCGCAGCGCATAGCCGCGGCGCGCTTCCTGGCCCTGGTACTGGCCATCGACGGCGCCGATATCGACCTGCACATCGGCGCCCGTCTGGCGCATGCGGATGACTTGCTGGCTGAAGGCGCCGCCCTGGTACTGGCGCGTGCTGCCATCGTCTTCATACAGCGTGTAGTCGGAATCGCCGCGCGGATAGATATCGAGCGTGAGTTGATCCTTCGGCTTCTGGCCGTCGTACAGCATTTCCGGATACATGGGCAGGATGGCGCCGGCGCGCACGAACACAGGCAATTTATCGAGCGTCACCTGCATATCCAGGTCGCGTCCCTTGGCGTCGGCCGTGGCCTGGCGGCCATCCCAGTAGTCGTACCACGTGTCCTGCGGCAGGTGGATGCCCTTGCGCCAGCCGCCGCTGACGGCCTGGCTGCGGTAGACGGGTGCCACCAGCACGTCGCGCCCCAGCAGGAATTGGTATTTATAGGCTTCCGTGTAGGCGGCCGGGTCTTGCGGGTAATCCCACATCAGGCCCCGCACCAGCGGCGCGCCCGATTGCTCCGCTTCGCGCACCAGGGTATACATATAGGGGGTGAGGCGCATCTTGAGCTTCAGATAGCGGCGGTTGATGTCGCGGTACGGCTGCTCGAACCACCATGGATGCTTGCGCTCGGCCGCGGCCCAGCCGGACATGCCCATCAGGACTGGCGTAAAGCTTTTCCACTGCAAATCGCGCAGATAGGTTTCCGGACTGCCGCCAAAGATGGCGTCCACGTCGCCCGATGCATACGCCTGGCCGGACAGGCCCGAGCCGATCAGGGTCGGGATGTGCCAGCGGATGTAGTCCCAGCTGGCGCTCTGGTCGCCCGTCCACGCCACGGCGTAGCGCTGGATGCCGGCCCAGCCCATCACCGTCCACAGGAAGGGGCGGCTGTCGGAGTTATTCAGGATGCCGTCATAGGCCGACTTGTTCGCATCCATGGCGAACTGGTAGCCCTTGCCCGTCCACGCCACGTCCAGCTTTTGCACGCGGCTGCCCGCCTGGCCCACTTCCCAGGCGATCTTGTCGACGCCGTTTTCCGTCCACAGGCCCGTGCGAAAGCCATAGCCGGCCAGGCCCTTCACCGTTTCCGGCAAATTCGTATAGCCGCAGCCGTAGCCGTCGTTGGGTAAAATCCAGCCGCCTGGCATATCGTGTTCGCGGTATTTTCGCGCCACGCTTTCCACCACGTCCGGCGTCTTGCCCGTGGGGCCATCGCTCCAGTTTTTCGGCACGGAACCGGGTTTTTTCACGTTGTCGCCATCGTTGTAGCAATCGGCGTCGCCGTATTCCAGCGCCCAGCGGGGCAGCATGCGCGCGCGGCCCGTCAAGTCCGTGTAGCGGGCGACGACGTCGCGCAAGTCCTTGCCGACAAAGAAATACGCATCGAAGCGTCCTTCCGCGTGCTGCAGCGAGATCTGCTCCTTGTCGCGCAAGTCGTAGTTCCCGTCGGACCAGGTATTGCGCAGCATGCCCCAGCCGCGTGAACTCATGAGGAATGGCGCGGGATTCGGGCGGTCGCCTTCTTCCCAGCCGCCCGAATACGACACGGGCACCTGCTTGCCCTTGAATTCGAAGCGGCCATTTTGCTGGCCGCCGCCAAAGTAACGTTCGCCCGGCAAGCTCGATAGCACCTGCACTCCCTGCTTGTCGTCGAGCGACAGCGGCTGCACTTCGCGCCACAGCGGCACCGCATCGCCCTTGCGCAGCAGGGTAAAGCGCAACGGTTTGCGGTCGATGCGCAGGCTCAGGGCTTCGGTGCTGATCAGGATATGGTCGGGCTGTTCATGGATCTGGTACGCCACCTGCGCGGCCGGCTGGCCCACGACGATGGGCGCGGCCTTGTCGCCCGGCCCCGTCAAACCCCCTTTTCCGCCCGCCTGGATGCGCAGCACGTCCACCTGCGGCAGGCTGATACGCAGCTGCATGCCAGTATCGCTGCGCAGATCCCAGCCCAGTGCCTCGCCCTTGGCCACGTCGGCCGCGTGCACGGCACTCACGCTGGCCAGGTTGCCGACAGGCGCGGCCTGCACGCTTTGCGCGGACAAGGTGGCAAGGGCAGCGAGGACACAGGCGGCAAGGACGCGGCGGGGAAGCGGGAGAGGTTTCATCTATCGGCTTTCAGAAGTGATTCGATGAAATACTTTAAGAAGAAAAATAAATATCGTCAATCAAAAGAAAGTTAAAGCGGCAATTTATTAATAAAATGCCCATAATTGGCGCATTTTTCTTACGTTTCACCAAAATGTCACAAAACATACTTTCGTTATCGTGGCATTTCAGCGACAAGCCGCGCCGCCACGGGCTGTTACGCTGCACCGCAGCACGTTTCACCGCTTTTAAAACGACATTATTTCGCAAGGCAGCAAACTATTTACTTTCGTTTTACTTTCGTATTTGACTTTTCGAAATTTAGTATTTATGCTTTCTCCAACAAACACTTTACTGAGCTCTCATGACTACCCTTCTTCAGCGTGACATTCAAACCTGGCGCGACATCGGCGGCCTGCACACGGCCGAGGAAATTGCCCACCAGCCGGCCATCTGGCGCGCGCTGGCCGGCATCTTGCGCAAGGAGCAAGCGGCACTGGCCGCCTTCCTCGGCGACGCGCTGTCGAATCCACAACAACGCGTCATCCTGACGGGCGCCGGCAGCTCGGCCTACGTGGGTGAAATCGTCGTCGATACCCTGAATGCGGCCTGGCCCGCGCAGATCCGCGCCATCGCCACCACAACCTTGCTGACGCACCACGAGCTGTACCTGGAAGCGGACGCGCCCACCCTGCTCGTCTCGTTTGCCCGCAGCGGCGACAGCCCGGAAAGCCTGGCGGCCGTGGAACTGCTGCGCCAGGTCGTGCCCGGCGCGCGCTTCCTGAACATCACCTGCAACGCGGACGGCAAGCTGGCGCGCCAGGGCGCGAACGACGACCGTACCTATAACCTGCTGATGCCGGAAGGCAGCTGCGACCGCGGCTTCGCCATGACCAGCAGTTTCAGCAGCATGCTGCTGGCCGCCCTGTCGGTACTGGGCAAGGACGTCGATTTGACGCGCCTTGAGACCTTGGCGCAGCTGGGCGAGCAAGCCTTGCGCGACTGGTCGGCGCCCGTGGCGAATCTCGGTTCGACACCGGTGCAGCGCGTCGTCTACCTGGGCAGCGGCCCGCTGGAAGCGCTGGCCAAGGAAGCGGCATTAAAGATCCTGGAATTGACGGGCGGCAGAGTGATGGCGATGGCGAATACGCCGCTGGGCTTCCGCCACGGCCCAAAATCGGCCGTCACCACGGAATCGCTGGTGATCCTGCTGCGCAGCAGCAAGCCGCTGGCGCGCCAGTACGAAGACGACCTATTGAAAGAACTGCAGCGCGACAGCGTGGCGCAGCGCTGCCTGACGGTGGGTATCGGCGGTGACTTATCTGCCGATGCGCCGGCCTGGCCCGACGCCTGGCTGGCCCCGCTGTGGCTGCTGATGGCGCAGCAATATGCGCTGCACCAGTCCGCACTGCTGCAACTGCGCCCCGACAATCCATTCGCCGGCGGCATCGTCAACCGTGTCGTGCAAGGCGTCACCATCTATGGCCATGACCAATTCTAATCACACAGCCGGCTACCACGGCATCGACATCGGTGGCAGCAAGATGGAGCTGGTCGCCTTCGCCGACCGCGATGGCGCGCTGGCGGAAGTGTTCCGCGAACGGGTGGCCACGCCGGGCGACGATTTTGCCGCCTTCGTGCAAGCCATCGTCGACCTGGTGGCGCGCGGCGACGCCGCCCTGGGCACGACGGCCCCCGTCGGCATCGGCTTGCCCGGCGTGATCGACAGCGCCACTGGCCGGCAGCTCAGTTCCAACGTGCCGGCCCTGAATGGCCGCCTGGTGGCGCAAACCCTGCAGCAGGCCTTGCAGCGTCCTGTCGCCATCGGCAACGATTGCCAGTGCTTCGCCCTGTCGGAAGCACAAGGCGGCGCGGCCGACAATGCCGCCAGCATGTTCGGCGCCATTCTCGGCACGGGCGCGGGCGGCGGCTATTGCGTGGGCGGCCAGCTGCTGCGCGGCTTTAACGGCGTGGCCGGCGAATGGGGCCACTGGAGCCTGCCCGCCACCTTGATGGCGCAGCATGGCCTGGCCGATTACGCCTGCCCGTGCGGCAAGGCGGGCTGCCTCGAGCGCTATGTCTCCGGCCCCGCCATGCGCAAAATCCATGCCCACTTTGGCGGCGACGGCGCAGAGCCTTTGGCCATCGTCGCCCGCGCCAACATGGGCGACGCCGTGGCCCAGCGCACGGTGACCGTGCACCTCGACGTGCTGGGCCACGCGCTGGCCGGCCTGGTACTGGCCTACGACCCGCACGTGATCGTGCTCGGCGGCGGCCTGTCCAAGCTGCCGCACCTGTACGACAAGCTGCCGGCCGCCGTCAAGCGCCATCTGTTCCCCGGCGTGCACGTGCCGCCGATACTGCCGCCCCGCTTTGGCGACGCCGGCGGCGCGCGCGGCGCGGCCCTTTTGATACGACAACATACGAAGGCGTAACCATGATGAAGCAAGCGGAAAACCCGACTTTTACCCTGTCCCCGATCCAGCAAGTGATCAAGGCGCACCGCCGCGGCGAGCGCGTGGGACTGTACGCCGTCTGCTGCAGCCACCCGAGCGTGCTGCGCGCCGCCATGCGCGTGGCCAGCGAGTACGACACGGTGCTGCTGGTCGAAGCGACGTCGAACCAGGTCGACCAGTTCGGCGGCTACACGGGCATGACGCCGGCCGTTTTCCGCGACACCATGCTGGCACTGGCCCGCGAACAGGGTTTCCCCGCCAGCCGGCTGGTGCTGGGCGGCGACCATCTGGGCCCGAACGCCTGGCAGCACCTCGATGCGGCCACCGCCATGAACCACGCCGAAACCCTGATCGCCGCGTATGCGGCCGCCGGCTTCCATAAAATCCACCTCGATTGCAGCATGCGCTGTGCCGACGATCCCTTGCAGCTCGACGATGAAACCGTGGCCGCCCGTTCGGCGCGCCTGTGCATCGTCGCCGAAGAAGCGGCGGCGGCCGCCGGCTTCGCGCCGCCCGTCTACGTGATCGGCACGGAAGTGCCGATTCCCGGCGGCGAAGCGTCGCTGGCGCAGGCCGGCGCCGTCACCAGTCCGCAGGCCGCGCGCCGCACGCTCGACGTGCACCGCCGCGCGTTTCTGGAAAACGAGCTGCATGGTGCCTGGCGCCGGGTCATCGCCATGGTGGTGCAGCCGGGCGTCGATTTCGACCAGAGCAGCATCCAGCACTACGACGCGGACGCCGCCACCGAGCTGTCGGCCTTTGTCGCCGAGCAGCCTGGCCTCGTGTTCGAAGCCCATTCCACCGACTACCAGCGCGAAACGGCGCTGCACGCCATGGTGCGCGACCATTTCGCCATCCTGAAAGTGGGCCCGGCCGCCACCTTTGCCCTGCGCGAGGCGCTGTTCGCGCTGTGCCAGATCGAGGAAGAATTGCTGCCGGCGCACGCCACCTCGCAACTGATGCAGGTGCTCGACGACGTGATGGTGGCCAAGCCGAAGAACTGGATCAAGCATTACCTGGGCACGCCGGACGAACAGCGATTGATGCGCCGCTACGGCTTGAGCGACCGTTGCCGCTATTACTGGGGCGAGCCGGAAGTGGCGGCCGCCGTCGCCAAGCTGCTGGCCAACCTGGACACGGTGGCCATTCCGCTGCCGCTGTTGAGCCAGCATTTGCCGGAGCAGTACCTGGCCGTGGTGCAGGGCAGCCTGCCAGCGCAGGCCCCGGCCTTGATCGAGCACAAGATCGGCAGCTTGCTGGCGCAATATGCGCGTGCCTGCAACCGCAATGCGGCAGTCCCCGTCATTGCCGAAGCGGCAATCTGTTAAGCTCGGTATTTTCATTTTTTACTGAGCCCGCCACCATGCGAAATACCAGCCAACGCCGTGAATCCATCCTCCAAATGCTTGCCCAGCAGGGCTCGGTGCAGGTGACCGATCTGGTGGAAAAGCTCGGCGTGTCCGCGGTCACCATCCGCAGCGACTTGAATGCGCTGGAAGCGCAAGGCATGGCCACGCGCAGCCATGGCGGCGCGACCCTCACGCGCACGCCCCCGCCTGAACACACGATACGTCAGAAGGACGCCATCAACCACGAGCAGAAGGAGCGCATCGGCGCCTATGCGGCGCGGCTGGTGGAACCGGGCGACAACATCATCATCGACTCGGGCACCACCACGATCTCGCTGGCGCGCCATTTGCGCGATGCGACCGGCGTGACGGTGGCGACGAATGGCCTGAACATCGCGTGGGAACTGGCCGACGCGCCCGGCGTGGACCTGATCCTGACGGGCGGCCTGCTGCGCAAGCAGTCGCTGTCGATCCAGGGCAGCCAGGCCGAAACCTGTTTGCAGGCGTACAGCTTCGACAAGCTGTTTCTGGGCGTGGACGGCTTCGACCTGCAGTTTGGCGTGACCACCCACCACGAAGCGGAAGCAAGCCTGAACCACAAGATGGTGGAACGGGCCAAGAAAATCATCGTCCTCACGGACGCCTCCAAGTTCGGCCGCGTCAGCCTGCACCGCATCGTGCAGCTGGACCGGGTCGATACCGTCATCACCGATGCCAGCATCAGCCAGGAGTACCGCGAAGGGCTGCAAAAGCTGGGCATCGAACTTTTTATAGCGGAATAACACATGCTGAGCGGCAGAATCCTTACCCCATCTGGCTGGATCACGGGCACCATCACCTTTGACCAGCGCATCGTCCAGATACAAGAAGACCCTGCCGCCGACAGCGCGCTGACCATTTTGCCCGGCTTCATCGACCTGCACGTGCATGGCGCGGCCGGCGTCGACATCATGGAAGGCGGAGACGCGGGCGCCACCGTGGCGCAAGTGCACGCGCGCCATGGCACCACGGCCCTGCTGGGCACCACGCTGACGGCGAAAGAGCCGTCGATCCTGCGCGCCCTGCAAGGCCTGGCCGGCGTCATCGCCGAGCGCCCCGCCAACGGCGCGCGCATGCTGGGCGTGCACCTGGAAGGCCCGTTTTTGAACCTGCACCGCCTGGGCGCGCAGCCGCCCGACGTGGTGCAGGCCAGCCTGGCGCTGGTGCAGCGCTTCCACGCCATCGCCCCCATCAAGGTCCTGACCATGGCGCCGGAAATTCCCGGCCACCTGGAACTGATCCCGCAACTGGCGGCGATGGGCATCCGCGTGCAGATCGGCCACAGCGCCGGCACGTATGACGAAGGCGTGGCCGCCCTGAAAGCCGGCGTCTCCGGCTTCACCCACCTGTACAACGGCATGACGGGCATGACGCATTACGACCCGGGCATGGTGGGCGCGGCGCTGGCGCATGCCGAATACGCGGAAATCATCCCCGACCTGCAGCACGTCGCCAAGGGCGCCCTGCGCACGGCCCTGCGCGCCATCCCCCGCCTGTACGGCGTGACGGACGCCACCTCAGCCACCGGCATGCCGGACGGCGAGTACGGCCTGGGCACGCAGCGCGTCTACAAATGCATGGGCTGCGTGCGCCTGGCCACGGGTTCCCTGGCCGGCAGCGTGCTGACCATGGACCAGGCCTTGCGCAATTTCGTCGACCTGGGCCTGGACCTGGCCGACGCCTCGAACCGCTTGTCGCTGTACCCGGCCGACTACCTGGGCGAATCCGGACGGGGCCGACTGGCACCGGGCGCCTGGGCCGATATCGTCGTCCTCGATTCCACACTACAGCCAGTATCCGTCTTCGTCGAAGGCGCGGCCATCGATCTTTCCACCCGCTAGACCACCTCAACTTACCTCAACCCCGTCCCGGAGTTACCATGCACGACACGTCACACAAGGCCCCCGTGTGGGCCATGCGCTACCTGCTATTTATTGCCGGCATGGGGGGATTGCTGTACGGCATAGACATCGGCATCATCGCCGGCGCCCTGCCCTACCTGGAATCGACGGCCTCGGTGGCCTGGAAACTGACGGCCCAGCAGCTGAGCTTTATCGTCGCCGCCGTGCTATTGGGTTCAGTCCTGTCGTCGCTGTTCGCCGGCGCCCTGGCCGACCTGCTGGGCCGGCGCTGGGTGATGTTCCTGGCCGGCGCCCTGTTCAGCGCCAGCATCCCGCTGATCGCCCTGGCCGACGGCTACACGCCGCTGCTGCTGGGCCGCCTGCTGCAAGGCATCAGCGGCGGCTTGATCGGCGTCGTCGTGCCCCTGTACCTGGCCGAATGCCTGCCCGCGCAACAGCGCGGACGCGGCGCCGCCCTGTTCCAACTGCTGCTGACCATCGGCCTGGTGGCCGCCGCCCTGATCGGCCTGCTGCAGGCGCAGACGGTGGAAACGGCCACGCAGGCCGCGCAAGCGTTGCCGGAAGCGGGCCGCATCGCCGCCATCTTCACGGCCAAGGATCATGCGTGGCGCAGCATCTTCTGGGTCTGTCTGACGCCGGGCCTCGTGTTTACCGTCGGCGCCCTGCTGCTGGCAGAATCGCCGCGCTGGCTGGCGCAACGGGGCCGCATCGAGCAGGCGCGCCAGTCGCTGCTGCGCACGCGCCTGCCCGCCGCCGCCGACATCGAGCTGCGCGAGATGCAGGATACGCCGGAAAATACGGCCAAGGCCAGCGGCAAGGCCAAAGATCCGCTGCTGAGCCGCCGCTATGTGCTGCCCTTCCTGCTGGCTTGCCTGATCCTTGCCTGCACGCAGGCGACGGGCATCAATTCCATCCTCGCCTATGTCGTCAATATCCTGAACCAGGCGGGCCTGTCGGGCGCCTCGGCCAACATGGCCGACGTGCTGCTGAAAGTGCTCAATGCCGTGATGACCGTGGTGGCCGTGCTGCTGGTGGACCGCAAGGGCCGCAAGTTCCTGCTGATGCTGGGCACGGGCGGCATCGTCGTCTCGCTGCTGACGGCCGGCCTGCTGTTCCGCGGCGCCGAAGCGCACCTGGCCGACGTGCGCCCCGCCATCGCGGCGCAAGTGCAAGCGGACGGCCTGTCCCTGCAGCTCGATGCGGCCACCTTGACGGCCCTGGGCGCCGCGGCCGACGGCACGCCGCAGCAGCTGACCATCGCCTATGCCTACGGCCCGTTCACGAATGTGAAAAGCCTGCGCAGCGACGATCCCGTGCTGCGCCAGGTGACCATCGCGCGCGACGACGCCGTGCAGCCTGACAGCGTGATCGGCGTGTTCTTCCGCAAGCTGCACCTGAACCCATTCGCCGACCCGGCCGCCGGGCGCGAAGCGCCGCTGCGCATCGAGAAGGCCAGCCTGGGCCCCGTGCCCTCGTCCACGCATGGCTGGCTGGTGGCCATCGCCATCTGCGTGTTCGTTTCCAGCTTTGCCGTGGGACCGGGCGTGTGCGTGTGGCTGGCCCTGTCCGAACTGATGCCGACGCGCATCCGCTCGAACGGCATGAGCATCGCCCTGCTGGTGAACCAGTTCGTCTCGACGGTGATCGCCGCCATCTTCCTGCCAACGGTGGGTTTGCACGGCTATTCGACCCTGTTCTTCTTCGGCGCCGGCTGCACCGTGCTGTACTTCCTGGCGGCGGCCTTCCTGCTGCCGGAAACCAAGGGCAAGACGCTGGAGGAAATTGAAGCGCACTTTGCCAAGTAAGTCAGAGTAACCAACTGTAGCAGTCTCCTTTCCAGCCCCGGCCCACATCCGGGGCTGTTTTTTTGCCTGCTGGACAAGTTTACAGGGCTGGCGCGCACGGCACCGTACGGTTTTCCTTCAGGAATCACGGGCGCGTGGGCTAGAATCTGGCTGCGTCGTGCTACTCACGAGGCGGCAATGGCGCCATGACAAAAACCACCAGGAGACACAGTGAGCTTATTTAGAACCAAGAATTTGGATGACATGATCGCCCACAGCAAGAAACCGGGAGGCCTGGCGAAAGTGCTGGGACCCTTCGACCTTGTCCTCATGGGCATCGGCGCCATCGTCGGCACGGGCATTTTCGTGCTGACCGGCACGGGCGCGCTGACGGCCGGCCCCGCGCTGTCGCTGTCGTTTGTCGTGGCGGCCGTCGCCTGCTGCTTCGCCGCCCTGTGCTACGCGGAATTCGCTTCCACCGTGCCGGTGGCCGGCTCCATCTACACCTACAGCTACGCCACCCTGGGTGAGCTGGCCGCCTGGATGATAGGCTGGGACTTGCTGCTCGAGTACGGCCTGGCCGCGGCCGCCGTCTCCGTCGGCTGGTCCGGCTACTTCCAGTCGTTGCTGTCCGGCTTTGGCATAACGTTACCTGTCGCCCTGACGGCCGCACCGGGCGCGCTGCCCGGCGTGACGACTTTCATTAACCTGCCGGCCCTCGTCATCATGCTGGCCTTGACGGCCATGCTGGGCTGGGGCGTGCGCGAATCGGCGCGCCTGAACAACATCATGGTCGCCATCAAGGTGGGCGTGGTGCTGCTGTTCATCATCTTCGGCGCGCGCCACGTGCAGCCAGCCAACTGGCAGCCCTACATGCCGTTCGGCTACCACGGCATGCTGAGCGCCGCCGCCCTCGTCTTCTTTGCCTTCATCGGCTTTGACGCCGTCACCTCTGCCGCCGAGGAAGTCAAGAAACCGTCGCGCGACCTGCCGATCGGCATCATCGGTTCCCTGGCCGTGTGCGCCGTGCTGTACGTGGTCGTCTCGGCCATCATGACGGGCATCGTGCCGTACCAAAAATTCCTCGGCGTCGACCATCCCGTCTCGCTGGCCCTGCAGTATGCGGGCGAAAACTGGATCGCCGGCTTCGTCGACCTGGGCGCCATCCTCGGCATGACCACCGTGATTCTCGTGATGGCTTTCGGCCAGACGCGCATCATCTTCGCCATGTCGCGCGACGGCTTGCTGCCCAAGCGCCTGTCGACCGTGCACCCGCGCTTCCACACGCCGTTCTTCGCCACCTGGCTGGTCGGCATCGTCTTCGGCCTGATCGCCGCCGTGATCCCGCTCAACATTCTCGCCGAACTGATCAACATTGGTACTTTGGCCGCCTTCACCATGGTGTCGATTGCCGTGGTGGTGCTGCGCAAGAAGCGCCCCGACCTGCCGCGCGCCTTCCGCTGCCCCGGTGTGCCCTACGTGCCGGCGCTGGCCGTGATCCTGTGCGTGGGCCTGATGACCTTCCTCAGCTGGGTCACCTGGTTGGCCTTTTCCATCTGGCTGGTGATCGGCCTGGTCATCTACTTCGGCTACGCGCGCCGCCGTTCGCTGCTGCACCCGCAACAGTAAAAAGTCCCCGGCAGCGACACATCCTGTCGCTGCCGCAGTTAAGATGGCGGTCTCGCAACCACCGCAGGCCGCCATCCATGCAACGTTCCCCCGACCTCATCGCACAACTGGACCAGAGCACGGACCAGCTCAAGCGCACGCGCCTGCGCAACATGCAGTGGCTGGCCGTCGGCTTGCTGCTGCTGGCCGCGCTGGTCTTCGCCGTGGCCCGCTCGCAGCGGGACGGCCACCCCGCCTGGGGCTATGTGGAGGCATTCGCCGAAGCGGCCATGGTGGGGGCGATCGCCGACTGGTTCGCCGTCGTCGCCCTGTTCCGCCACCCGCTGGGCATCCCCCTGTGGCATACGGCCATCATCCCGAACAGCAAGGCGGACATCGGCCGCAGCCTGGGCGCCTTCGTGGAAAACCATTTCATTACCGAACAAGGCATCGCCGAGCGCATCGCGCAGGCCGATCCCGCCGCGCGCCTGGGCGCCTGGCTCGGTGACGAGGGCCATGCGCGGCAGCTGGGCATGGCCAGCGCCAGCGTCGCCAGACAGCTGCTGGCGATGGCCAACCACGAGCAGCTGGGGCGATTGCTGCGCGAGCAAGCCAGCAACTACCTGGGACAATTGAATGTATCGGACGTGGCGGCCGACTGCATCGATGCGCTGATCGCCGACGGCAAGCCGCAGGAGCTGCTGGACTTCCTGCTCGACCGCAGCGCCGCCTACCTGGACGACGAGGCGCATCACGCGGCCATCGGCGACTTCGTGCTGGGCGCTTTCCAGATCGAGAACGCGCTCGTGAAAAAGGCCGTGAAAGCGTATGAACCGCGCATGATCGCCTCGCTGCAAAAATTCGCCCTCGCCGTGCGCGTCGATCCGCAGCACCCGCTGCGCCAGCGCATCGCCGGCTGGATCGCCGACAGCGCCCTGCACCTGAAGGCCGACCCGCAGTGGCAGGAAACCGTGCGCCGCTACCAGTTGCAGCTGGTCGCCAGCGATACCGTGCAAGCCATGCTGGGCGACGTCTGGACCAACATCAGCACGCGTCTGCTGGCCGACCTGCACGCCGACCAGCCCGTGCTGGCGCAAGCCATCGCCAACGTGGCGCGCAACACGGGCAAGGTGCTGGAGGAGGACAAAGCTGCGCGGGAATGGCTGAACACCGCCATCGTCACCGGCAGCGGTTCGCTGGTGCGCCGCTACCGGGGCGAAGTGGGCGCCTTCATCGCCGCCCGCCTGGACCTGTGGAGCAAGGATGAAATGAGCGAGCGCATCGAACTGGCCATCGGGCGCGACCTGCAATTCATCCGCATCAACGGCACCATCGTGGGCGGCCTGGCCGGCTTGCTGATTTATTCAGTCAGCCAGGCATTTTAGCGCCACTACCAGCGAAGAATTTCCCCGGACGGCGCCGCATGCGAAGGAAAATGCGGCAGCACTTCCTGCGCCAGTTCCTGCAGCACCTCGGCGGCCGGGCGCCGGCCATGCTGGATGCCCAGCGCCGCATGGTTGACGCCCGCTTCGCGCCATTCACCGAGCAAATCGATCAATCCCTTGCGCCCCGTGCGCAGCACATAGCCGCTGCGCACCGGCGTGCGCGGGTAGTCGGGGTCGTCCACCAGGTCCAGCCACTCATTGCACATGTGGGGGCGGAAGCCGCCATCCGGGATGCACCGGCGCCAGGCGCGGATCTTGTCCGCCAGCCGGCGCGGCCCTTCCGGCGTATCCGTCGCTTCCGGATACGTCAGCCAGCCGTCCGCATGGCGCCCTATCCACTCAAGCGGCTGGCCCGAGGAACTCGTGACGACCAGGGGAATGACGCCCGCCACGGGCCTGGGCAGCAGTTCCAGGCCCTCGATGCTGCCCAGCGGGCCGCTGACATGCACGGGACCAGGGCGCAGCAACTGGCGGAACAGCTGCACGGCCTGCGCATAGCGCTCGCCGCGCGTGGCGTACGGCACGCCATACGCGGGAAATTCGCTGGCGCGGTCGCCCGACGCCGTGCCCAGCACCAGGCGTCCTCCCGACAGCTGGTCGATGCTGGCGGCCGCCTTGGCCAGGTCGATGGGATGGCGCAGGGTAAAGATGGCGCTGCCCGTGGCCAGGGCCAGCGAGTCCGTGCGCGCCGCCAGGTAGGCCAGGTAGGTCCACGGGTCGAACAACTGGCCCGCATCGCCGAAGCGCGGGTCGAACAGGGGAATGTCGCGCACCCAGGCGGCGGCAAAGCCTTGCCTGTCCATGGCGGCGACCAGGTCGGCCTGGCCGGCCAGCGCCCGCATGTCGCCCTGGTAAAAGCGCAGCGGCAGATAAATGCCGAGGGTGAGCGCGCCGGGCGCGAACATGCGGCGGTAGCCGCGGTGCTGCGTGAAGGCTTGCGATGAAGCGCCTTGCGTGATGTCCATGCTCATATTGTTCCTTGAAGTTGGTCAGGCGCCCGTGGCGGGCGCGGGCAGCGTGATGCCCAGCTGGACGGCCGGACGTGCCGCCACGCGGGCGTACCAGGCGCGCACGTGCGGCCAGTCATCGAGCCTGAAGCCAACCAGGTCGGCGATATGCAGCCAACCAAAGCTGGCGATGTCGGCGATGGAATAGTCGTCGCCGGCCAGGTAAGCGTGATCCGTCAGACGGCCATCCATGGTGGCCAGCGCCGCGCCGCACAACTGGCGAAAGTGCGCCGTGGCGGCCGCATTCGCGCCCGCTTCCGCAATCTCGAAATGCACGCGCTGGCCCAGCATCGGCCCCATGCTGGCCGCGTGAAATTGCAGCCAGGTGATGGCGGCCCAGCGCTGCTGTGGCTCCGCCGGCAGCAAGCGCCCCGTTTTCCCGGCCAGGTACAGCAGGATGGCGGCCGACTCGAACACGGTGATACCCGTGTCGTGGTCGACCAGCACGGGAATGCGTCCATGCGGATTGAGGGCCAGGAAGGCAGGCTGCCGGTGTTCGCCCTGCTCGATGCGCACGTGGCGCAATTGGTAGGGCAAGCCCAGTTCGGCCAGCGCGATGGTGGCTTTGAAACCGTTGGGCGAGCTGTCGGTGTAGAGTTCAAGCGAACCGGCCGGGGATGTGATGCTGTGCATGGAGTGTCCTGTCGATATAGTTTTACTGAAGTACAATCAGCCTTGTAAACACCGCCATCCTCGTTGTTATCCTCAAAGAATGGAAACGATGATTTTTACTGTCCGGCTATAGAAAAACTATATCGATGAAACATCCTTTACCACTCCAGGCGCTGCGCGCCTTTGTCGAAGTGGGCCAGCGCGGCAGCATCAAGGCGGCCGCCGAGGCGCTGCACGTGACGTCGGGCGCCGTCAGCCAGCAAATCCGCCTGCTCGAAGAACGGGTCGGCATGCCCCTGTTTACGCGCGAACGCCAGGGCTTGCGTCTGACCGAGGCGGGCGCCAGGGTCCACCCCGCCCTGCTGGGCGCCTTCGCGCAGATCGCCGGCGTTAGCCAGGCGCTGGAAGACATGGGCGCCCGCCAGACGCTGACCGTCAGCACGGTCGCCACGTTTGCCGCCGCGTGGCTGGTGCCGCGCCTGGGCCGCTTCAACCAGCGCCACCCGCAGATCGAGGTACGCGTGGAAGCGACATCGGCGCTGGTCGACTTGCGCCGCGACCGGGTCGACGTGGCCTTGCGCCACGGCCTGGGCGACTATCCGGGCTTGCAGGTGACGCGCTTGATGGCGCCCGTGCTGGTGCCCGTCGCCAGCCCTGCACTGATGGCGGGCCAGCCGCCCATCGCCACGCCGGGCGATTGCCTGCGCTACCCGCTGCTGCACGATATCGACCGCGCCGACTGGCCCTTGTGGCTGGCCGCGCATGGCGCCCCGGACGACAGCGAGGATGCGGCGCGGGCGCTGCGCGGCTCGGCCTTCGAAGATGATTTTCTGTTGATACGCGCGGCCGAGGCGGGCCAGGGCCTGGCCCTGGTGCCGCAGCTGTACGCGCAGGAGGAGATCGCCGCCGGGCGCCTGGTGCAAGTACTGGACTTGCCCTGGCCCTCGCGCTTTGCCTACTATCTGGTGGCGCGGCCCGACGCGGCCACGCGCCCCGCCGTGCAGGCCTTCATGGCATGGATCTGCGAGGAAGCGCAAGCCGCGCGCTAGAGCGCATGACCGCCGGCCGCGCACGACACCACGCCGCACATGGTGGAAAACAGCACCGGCACGCCTGCGCGCCCCGTGGCGATGCAGGCCGCAGCCGGCACCACGGCCAGCAACAGGGCCAGGTAGGCTATCGCCTTCAGACGCCGCACGGACACATGGCCGCCCGGCCCGTGCGGACGTTCCCTGCCCGCCTCTGCACTGCTCCTTGCCGACATCCTCGTATGCATGTCCATCTCCTCTATCTACGGTTACTGGTCTGGTTTGGCTTTATTGTGCGACATAAATTAACCAAATACAATAAATAAATTCACGAAAAAAACGTTTCATTAGTACGACGGCAAGCGGCACAACGGAAAGAATATGCCACGCCATAGGAGAAAATGGTGGATGAGAAGCGTTTTATGCCGCTCAGGCTTGAAGCTGCTTGTGCGAAAAAACCAAATAAAATCATTTAAATCGCAATATTTGTTGAAATCAATTTTATTTGATGTATGATGATTTCCATGGAGAAATCAAAGCGGTGCAACAGCTATCGCAGCCTCGACCGCCCGGCAGCTCCGCCTTCTTTGCAGGGGACACGCACATGAACAAAATCCTGGCCTTGCGTCTGCTCGACGCCGCCGACGACGCCGCCGTCATCATCGATGCCGGCTCACGCATCCGCTATGCGAACGACGCCATGTATGCGCTGAGCGGCTATGCCGCGGGCAGCCTGCCGGGCCAGCAGATCGAGGCGCTGCTGCCCGACGCCGTGCGCGAACAGCATGGCGCGCGGATCGGCGCCTATCTGGCCGGCTACAAGAAGTCCAAGGTACTCGGCCACAAGCGCCATTTCGCCATACGCCACCGCGACGGCTCGATGCTGCCCATCGTGCTCAAGGCCATGGACCTGGGCAAGCTGGACGATGAAAACTACATGGGCGCCTTTTTCATCGACCAGCGCCATGAACGCGCCATCGAACAGCAGAATACGGCCCGCTGGCAGCAGTTGCAGCGCATCGCCCTGAGCGATCCCCTGACCCACCTGCCGAATCGCCGCGCCTTCGAGATCGATGCCGTGCGTGCGGCCGCGCGGGACCGGCGCGCGGGCAATCCGATGACCATCGGCATCGCCGACATCGATTTCTTCAAGAAAGTCAACGATCGGCATGGCCACGCGGCCGGCGACGCCGTGCTGCAAGCCATCGCGGCCGTGCTCCAGTCACAGGCGCGGGCATCGGACGTCATCGCCCGCGTGGGCGGCGAGGAATTCGGCATGCTGTTCCCACATACGGACATGAGCACGGCGCACCGCGTGGCCGAACGCATCCGGCTTGCCGTGGCCGCAACCTGCGTCACCTTCGAGCGCACGTCCATCACGGCGACGATCAGCATCGGCCTGGCGCCGCTGCCCAACAACGGCGACTGGAAAGCCGGCTTCATGCAGGCCGACGCCGCGCTGTACCAGGCCAAGAACAAGGGCCGCAACCGCATCGAGCAGGCTTGAGCAGCACCCTGGGGATTTTCGCAGTTTCATGCATCACGCAGCACCTGACAGGAGCAAGCACATGGAAACCACCACGACACATGCCACAGCGGCGGGCCAACCTGCGCAGGCGGGCGCCCGGGAATTGCTGGTCTTCGGACTGGGCAAGGAGGAGTACGCGATCGACATCGCGCTGGTGCAGGAAATCCGCGGTATCGGGGCCGTGACCAGCATCGCCAATGCGCCCGCCTTCCTCATGGGCCTCATCCACCTGCGCGGCAGCATCGTGCCGCTGCTCGACCTGCGCATCGCGCTGGGCCAGACCGACCCCGCCTACGACGCCTCGACGGTGGTGATCATCCTCGTCTTCCCGCACGGCGCCACCGGCATCGTGGTAGACCGCGTGGCCGACGTGGTGCCGCTGGCGCCGGCACAGCTCAAGCCACCGCCGCAGCTGCACGGCTCGGCGATGGCCGGCCACGTGACGGCCATCGGCACCCTGGACGAGCGCATGCTGATCGTGCTCGACATGGATAGCCTGCTGGCGGGCCTGGGCATGCACGCCACGGACAAGCTGGCGGCCTGAGCCAGCCATCGCCGTCCCGCCCGCCACCTGACCGCACTGCGCCGGAGACACCATGAGCATCCTGATCGTCGATGACAACGACACCAACCTGAACCTGCTGGCGACCCTGGCCCGCAAGGCCAGCACCATCGAACCGGTCTGCATGAGCGATCCCATCGATGCCCTGTATTGGTGCGAATCGAACGTGCCGCAGCTGGTCTTGCTCGATTACCGGATGCCCAGCCTGTCGGGCAATGAATTCCTCAGCATTTTCCGCAAAATGCCGGATATGGCCGACATCCCCATCATCATGGTCACCACCGAAAACGACCGCGCCGTGCGCAAGCAGGCCTTTTCGCTGGGCGTGACGGAATTTCTCACCAAGCCAGTCGACACCATCGAGTTCAGTCTGCGCGTGCGCAACCTGCTGGCCCTGCGCACGGCGCAAACCTTGCTGGCCGACCGCGCCAAGCTGCTCGAACACGAAGTGGCCGAGGCCATCGCCAACGTCACGGCCAGGGAGATGGAACTGGTCACGCGCCTGGCGCGGGCGGCCGAATTCCGCGATCCCGAAACGGGCGGCCACATCATGCGCATGGCGCGCTACTCGGCGTTGATCGCCCGGGAACTGGGAATTGACGCGTCATGGCAGGCGCTGCTGCTCAAGGCGGCTCCCATGCACGACGTGGGCAAGCTGGCCACGCCCGACCATATCCTGCTCAAGCCGGGGCGGCTCGATCCCAAGGAGATGGCCATCATGCGCCAGCATGCGGAAATCGGTGGACAGATCCTCGCCGGCAGCGATTCGCCGCTGATCCGGCTGGCCGAGGAAATCGCCTGCGGCCACCACGAAAAATACGACGGCAGCGGCTATCCGCGCGGCCTGGCGGGTGAACGGATACCGCTGTCGGCGCGCATCGTGGCCGTGGCCGACGTCTTCGACGCCCTGAGTTCGGCGCGCCCGTACAAGCCGGCCTGGCCGCTAGGGCAGGCGCGCCAGTACCTGGAGGAAAACCGGGGCGGCCATTTCTGCCCGCTGTGCATCGACGCCTTCCTGGGCGCCTGGGACGAGGTGCTCGCCATCAGCGACAGCCTGCCCGATCCCGTCCTTTATCACGCCCACCCACTGTAAGCGAGGAGCCTGCCATGCGCGTGCAACAACTGATCCTGAAAAACCATGCCGACATCGACGCCGCCCTGGCGCCCCTGGCCGCCATGGCGCCCGACCTGGTGCTGGTCTTCGGCGCCTGCGCCTACTTTACCGCGCCCGACCTGAGCGCGGCGCTGCGCCGCCAGCTGCCCGGCGCCGTCATCGCCGGCTGCTCCACGGCCGGCGAAATCGCCGGCAAGCGCGTCTACGACGACAGCTGCGTCATCACCGCCATCCGCTTTGCCCGCACGACGGTGGCGATTGCCGACGCCATCATCTGCGACATGGCCGATTCGCGCGACACGGGCGAGCGCCTGGCGCAGGCGCTGCCGCAGGACGGCCTGACGGCCGTTTTCATGCTGGGCACGGGCGTGGCCATCAATGGCAGCGCCCTGATCGCCGGCTTGCAGGCGAACCTGCCGCCGGGCGTGACGGTGTCCGGCGGGCTGGCGGCGGACGGCGGCGCGTTTCGCCAGACATGGACCCTGGGCCCGCGCGGCGCGGCCGACAACACCGTCGTCGCCGTCGGCCTGTACGGCGACCATGTGCGCCTCGGCTACGGCAGCCATGCGGGCTGGGAAGCGTTCGGCCCGGCGCGCAAGGTGACGCGCTGCGTCGGCAACGTGCTGTATGGCCTGGACGGCGCGCGCGCGCTCGACATCTACAAGCTGTACCTGGGCGACCATGCGCGCGGCCTGCCCGGCTCGGGGCTGCTGTTTCCGTTTGAAATGCTCACGGCCGCGCATGAAAAAAGCAATATCTTCCGCACCATCCTCGCCGTCGATGAAGAACAGGGGTCGCTGACCCTGGCCGGCGACATCCTCGCCGACGGCTACCTGAAATTGATGCATTCCAGCACCAACCGGCTGATCGACGGGGCCGAAACGGCGGCGCGCGGCGTACAGGCCCACGCCGACGCGGCAGGCGACCAGCTGGCCCTGCTGGTCAGCTGCGTCGGCCGCAAGCTGGTGATGGGCGACCGGGTCGAAGAAGAAGTCGAAGCCGTGGCCGACCTGCTGGGCGGCGCGGCCTGCATCGCCGGGTTTTACTCGAATGGCGAAATCGGCATCGCCCAGCCGCATGGCGCATGCCAGCTGCATAACCAGACGATGACCGTGACTGTATTGAGCGAAGCATGAACCGCACCCTGGCACGCCAATTGAACCGCGTCTGCGCGATCGACTCGGACGCCGCCTGCGCCGCCTTGCTGGAACAGGCGCAGGCACAGTGCGGGCAAGCGGGCACGCCGCCCGAACTGGCCAGTTTCCTGGCCGGCCTGCCAGACCTGCTGCTGCGCGTCGACGGCGCCTACGAACAGTCCGAACGCGACCTGGACCTGCGCTCGCGCAGCCTGGAACTGAGTTCGAATGAACTGAGCATGACGAATCACCTGCTGCGCACGGAACTGGCCAGCCGCAACCGCGTGATCCAGTCGCTGCGCGTGGCGGCCGTGCGCCTGCTCGACAATGACGATTCCGGCCTGCACCTGCCGCAGGACGGCGATATCGAGGGCCTGTCGGCACTGTTGGCCGAACTGGTGGCGCAACAGGAGCTGCGCCGCATCGAACTGCAGAACCAGCGCTTTGCGATGGATCAGCACGCCATTATCAGCATCACCGATACGGCCGGCGTCATCATCTACGTCAACGACAAGTTCTGCGCCATCAGCGGCTTCGCGCGCGAAGAGCTGATCGGCCAGACGCATCGCCTGATCAATTCGCGCACGCATCCGGACGCCTTCTTTGCGCAGATGTGGCAAACCATCACGGCCGGCCAGGTGTGGCACGGTGAAATCTGCAACCATGCCAAGGATGGCGGGCAATACTGGGTCGACGCCACCATCGTGCCCTTCCTCGACGCGGCCGGCAAGCCGTATCAGTACATCGCCATCCGCACGGAAATCAGCGACAGCAAGCGCATGGCCGAAACCATCGCGAAAAGCGAGCGCGAATACCGCAACGTCGTCAACAGCCTCAACGAGGTGGTCTTCCGCACGGACGTGCACGGCGCCTGGACCTTCCTCAATCCCGCCTGGTACACCATCACCGGCTTCGAGGCCTCCGGCAGCCTGGGCAAGAGCGTGCTGCAATTCATCGACGCGCGCGACCGCGAACGCGCCGCCGCCGGCCTGGCCCAGCTGCTGGGCGGCCAGGTGGACAGCATGCGCCATGAAGCGCGCTATGTCACCAGCGACGGCAACGTGCGCTGGATCGACGTGTGCGCGCGCGCCGAGCGCGATGGCCTGGGGCGGCTGGCCGGCATCACCGGCAGCCTGACCGACATCACCGAGCGCCGCCTGGCGGCGCGCGAGCTGCGGCACAACCTCAATTTCGTCGATGCGCTGATCGAAACCATCCCCATCCCTTTGTACCTGAAGGACGTGCAGGGGCGCTACCTGCGCGCCAACCGCGCCTTCTGCGCCTTCTTCCATCTCGACCAGGCGCGCATCCCGGGCCTGACGGTGGCGGACATCCTGCCGCCGCAGCAGGCGCGGCAAGCGCTGCAGCACGACCTGGCGCTGCTGCAGGATAGGGGCAACCAGACATATGAAGACCGGCTGACCATCGGCGCGCGGCAGGTCGATGTCCTGTGCAGCAAGGCGGCCCTGCTGAAGTCCGACGGCAGCCTGCACGGCCTGGTGGGCACCATCGTCGACATTTCCAGCCAAAAGGCGGCCGAACGGGCGCTGCTGCTGGCCAAGGAAGTGGCCGAATCGGCCAGCCGCTCGAAGAGCGAATTCCTGGCCAACATGAGCCATGAAATCCGCACGCCGATGAACGGCATCCTCGGCATGACGGACCTGGTGCTCGATTCCGAACTCGACGCCCACCAGCGCAACTACCTGGAAGTCGTCAAGGCCTCGGCCGACGCCCTGCTGTGCATCATCAACGACATCCTCGATTTCTCGAAGATCGAGGCGGGCATGCTGACCCTGGAAAGCATCCCCTTCGACCTGCGCCAGCTGATGCAGGAAACCATGCGCGCGCACGCCATGCGGGCCCAGGCCAGCGGGCTGGAACTGGTGCTCGACGTCGATCCCGCCCTGCCGCACACCTTGCTGGGCGACCCGGGCCGACTGCGCCAGGTGCTGACCAACCTGGCGGGCAACGCCATCAAGTTCACGCCGCGCGGCGAAGTCGCCGTCAGCGCCCGGCTGCGCGCCAGCGACGGCGGCATGGCCCAGGTGCGCCTGTGCGTGCGCGACACGGGCATCGGCATCGCCGCCGACATGCAGGAGGCCGTCTTCGACGCCTTCCAGCAGGAAGACGGTTCGACCACGCGCTGCTTCGGCGGCACGGGACTGGGCCTGTCGATCACGCGCCGCCTGGTGACGATGATGGACGGCGGCATCGGTCTGTCGAGCGAACTGGGCAAGGGCAGCTGCTTCACCGTGGACCTGGCCCTGCCCATCGGCGAGCAGCAGCCCTTGCCGCCGCCCGGCGCGTCGCTGGCCGGACGCAGCATCCTGCTGGTCGACGACAACCCCAGCAGCCTGACCATCCTGCGCCGGATCTTCGAGCGCAGCGGAGCCAGCGTCACCGCCTGCACGTCGGGCGAGGCGGCGCTGGACAGCTGCCGCGGCGGCCTGCCTGCGGACTGCATCATCATGGACTTCGCCATGCCCGGCATGAACGGCTTCGACACGGCATCGGCCCTGGCCGCCCTGCCCCACTGGAGCCAGGTACCCATCGTCATGCTGTCGTCGAGCGGCAGCCTGGGCGACGCGGCGCGCTGCCGCGAGCTGGGCATCAATGGCTACCTGCTCAAGCCGGCCAGCCCCGAGGAATTGCTGGCAGTCACCATGAGCGTGCTGGGCACCTGCCGCGGCATGCCCGGCGCCGCGCCCGTCGCCACGCGCCACCGCGTGGGCAAGGACATGCCCGGCCTGGACATCCTGCTCGTCGAGGACAACGCCATGAACCGCGAACTGGCCACCGTGCTGCTGTCGAATGCGGGACACCGGGTCACGCACGCGGCCAACGGCCGCATCGCCCTCGATTGCCAGGCCGTCGCGCATTTCGACATGATCCTGATGGATTTGCAAATGCCGGAAATGGGCGGTTTCGACGCCACCGCGCAGATACGCGCGCGCGAGGCGCAGGGCATGCCGAGGAGCGTCATCATCGCCATGACGGCCAGCGCCTTTGAAGGCGACCGCGAACGCTGCATCGCCGGTGGCATGGACGACTACCTGTCGAAACCCTTCCGCACCGCCGCCTTCCACAGCCTGATCGAGCGGCATGTGCTGCAAATCAGCGAGCAAACGCCGCCCCGCTTCGATTACGGCGCCGCGCTGGCCGACGCCGACGCGGACGTGATCGGCATCATCGGCGCGTCGTTCCTGGCCGGCTTGCCGGCCCAGCTGGACGCCTTGCGCGCGGCCCTGCAGGCGGGTGACCGGCCCACCGCAAGCCGGCAGGCGCATACCCTGGCTGGCTTGCTGGCCAACTTCCAGGCTGCCCCCGCCGTCGCCATCGCCGCCGCCATCGAGCGCGAGGCGGCCACGGCACCGCAGGGGGCGTTGCTGGCGCGGCTAGCTGCGCTGGAAGCGCAACTGCGGCTGTTTGTGCAGGAAACGGAGGCGGCTATCCAGACGGCAAGCTGCCTGCTGCACGCATCCGGCCAAACTTGATGTAGATCATAATTTTTTGAACAAGCTCTTGCTATCCTGTAAAAAAATGACAGGAGCACCGGATGAGCAAGACGCAGCCGAGCGACGCGCAGCACAACGTGGAACATGAGCGCCTGGGCAGCGCCTGGCAAGGCGTGCCGGCGCCCGGCTATCCGGAAAGCGCGCCCGAAGGCGCCACCCTGGACCTGCTGCTGAACGCCTGGCTGGGCAAGTTCACAGGCGGCATTTCGCCGGCCGCGCTGGGCAACGCGTATGCCGACTGGCTCAGCCACCTGGCGCTGGCGCCATCGAAGCAGCAAGCCCTGCTACAGGAAGCCTGGAAGAAGATCGGCCGCTGGCAGCAATACGCCATGCAATCGGCCCTGACCGGCGGTGCAGCCGAGCCGTGCATCGCGCCGCTGCCGCAGGACCGGCGTTTCGACGATCCTGCCTGGCGGCGCTGGCCGTACAACCTTGTCTACCAGGGCTTTTTGCTGCAGCAGCAGTGGTGGCACCGCGCCACCACGGGCGTGCGCGGCGTCTCGCCGCACCACGAGGATGTCGTCACCTTCACCGTGCGCCAGTGGCTCGACATGCTGGCGCCGTCGAACTTCCTGCCGACCAATCCCGTGGTGCAGCAATCGGCCCTGGAAAGCGGCGGCGCCAGCCTGGCGCGCGGCGCAGCGCATGCGGTCGCCGACTGGCAGCGCGCCGCCATGGGCCCGTATGCGCACGACACGCGCCGCTACCAGGCAGGCCAGAACGTGGCCGTCACGCCGGGCAAGGTGGTCTACCGCAACGACCTGATCGAATTGATACAGTACGCGCCCGCGACGGCGACGGTGCACGCGACGCCGCTGCTGTTCGTGCCGGCGTGGATCATGAAGTTCTATATTCTCGACCTGTCGCCGCACAATTCGCTGGTGCGCTACCTGGTGGACCAGGGCCACACGGTGTTCATGATTTCCTGGAAAAACCCGACGGAAGAAGACCGCGAGCTGTCGCTGGAAGACTACCGCCAGCTGGGCGTGATGGACGCGCTTGACGCCGTTGCCCGCATCGCGGGCGCGCCGCAGGTGCACGCGGCCGGCTACTGCCTGGGCGGCACCCTGCTGGCGATCGCCGCCGCCACGATGGCGCGCGATGGCGATGCGCGCCTGGCCAGCCTCACCATGCTGGCGTCGCAGGTGGACTTCAAGGAACCGGGCGAACTGTCGCTGTTCATCGACGAGAGCCAGGTCAGCTTCCTGGAAGCGGCCATGTGGAAGCAGGGTTACCTCGACACAAAGCAGATGGCGGGCGCGTTCCAGCTGCTGCGCTCGAACGACCTGATCTGGTCGCGCCAGCTGCGCCACTACCTGCTGGGACAAGACGAGCAGGACAGCGACCTGATGGCCTGGAACGGCGACGCCACGCGCATGCCCTGCCGCATGCATTCGGAATACCTGCGCCGCCTGTTCCTGCACAACGACCTGGCCGAAGGCCGCTACCGCACGGCCGGCCGCCACATCGCCCTGCCCGACATCGCTGCTCCCATCTTCGCCGTCGGCACCCTGACGGATCACGTGGCGCCGTGGCGCTCCGTGTATAAACTGCAGCTGCTGACCGACACCGACGTCACCTTTTTGCTCACCTCGGGCGGCCACAATGCGGGCGTCGTCTCGCCGCCGGGCCAGCCGCGCCGCAGCTACCAACTGGCCACGCACCGCCACGACGCACCCTACATCGACGCGGACAGCTGGCAGCGCGACGTGCCGCAGCATGACGGTTCGTGGTGGCCCGCCTGGCAAGCCTGGCTGGAAGAACGCGCGGGCGCGCAAGTGGCGCCGCCGGCGATGGGCCCCGACCTGGGCGATGCGCCGGGCCGCTACGTGCTGCAAACCTGATACCGACAAACGAGCGACAATCTAGCGACAACCGAGGAAAACGCCATGCCCTACACCACCCTGCTGGTCCACGTCGACAATTCGCGCCACTGCGCCCAGCGCATCCGCCTGGCCGTGCGCCTGGCCGTCACCGACGGCGCCCACCTGATCGGCTCGGCCATGAGCGGCATCTCGCGCTACGCGTATGGCGGCGGCGTCAACGCGCTGCAGTTCGCGCCGGCGCAGATGCAGGCGCTGCGCACCCAGGCCAGCGAGGCCTTGCACGACTTCGAGCGCATCGCCCGCGAGGAAGGCCTGGGCAGTTACGAAACGCGCTTCGTCGACGACGACGCGCAAGGCGCGCTGTTGCTGCAGGCGCGCTATTGCGACTTGCTGATCCTGGGCCAGACGGATGCGCAGGATACGCCGTCGCGCGTCATTGCCGGCACGGCCGAATACCTGATGCTCCACTGCGGCCGGCCCGTGCTGATGGTGCCGTACGCCCCTTCCGCCGCGCCGGCGGGCATCGCGCAGCATCCGCTGCTGGCCTGGAACGGCAGCGCCGAAGCGCTGCGCGCCATCACCGATGCGCTGCCGCTGCTGCAAGGGGCGCGGCAGGTAACGCTGGCCGTCGTCAATTCGCACGCCCAGCCGGCCGCGCACGGCGAGCAACCGGGCGCCGACCTGGCCCTGTACCTGGCGCGCCACGGCGTCAACGTCGAGGTGCTGCAGCACGACACGCCGCCGGGCCAGGACGTGGGCGCGGCCCTGCTGTCCATGGCCGCCCAGCGGCACTGCGACCTGGTCGTGATGGGCTGCTACGGCCACATGCGCCTGCGCGAAGCGCTGCTGGGCGGCGTCACGCGCACGGTGCTGCAGGACATGACCTTGCCGGTGCTGGTGTCGCACTAGCCGCCACCGCGTGCTGGCCATCACGCGCCGCGGCTATGGCCAATCGGGCAAACCGCTTCGCACCGGCGCCGGCAACGAGCTGACCCTGTTCGCCGGCAGCAGCCATGCGTGGGTCAAACCCGAGCACTACCATGACAGCTTTTGCCAGGATCTCGACGCGGAAGAAGGCGCCGTGCTGGGCGTGGTGCAGAAAGCGCCGCTGGCAAGTACCTTCGGCGACACCGTCAGCGACCCGGCCTGGAAGCACAAACCCAGCTGGTACCAGGTGTCCACTGCCGACCGCATGATTTCCCCCGTCAACCAGGAACGCATGGCGGCGCGCCTGGGCGCCAGGAAAGTCATCAGCCTGAACGCCAGCCACGCGTCGCTGGTCTCGCGCCCCGTGGAAGTGGCGGCGCTGATACTGGAGGCGGCAAGCGCGGTGGCCGGCGGCTAAACGTGCCGGCTACAGCCAGCCTTCGCGCTTCAGGCGCCGGTGCAGCCAGTAGCAGCCGGCGATGATGACGACGATCACGGCCGGATAGCTGCCGCGCCACTTCAGTTCCGGCATGAATTCGAAGTTCATGCCGTACAGGCTGAATACCATGGTGGGCACGGCCAGGATGGCGGCCCAGGCGGCCAGGCGCTTGACGACCTCGTTCTGGCGGATCGAAATTTGCCCCAGCGCCACCTGCATGGCTGAATTGACCAGCTCGCGCATCTGACCAGCCGTATGCGTGACCCGTTTGACGTGGTCGAGAATGTCGCGGTAATAGATGCGGTTTTCCTTGGGCACGATGTCGCCATGGAAGCGGATCAGCTGGGTGCAGATGTCGTGCAGCGGGTTGACGGCCGCGTCGAGCTTGAGCAGTTCCGTCTTAAGCTGGTAAAAATCCTGCAGCTTGTCCTCGCTCAAACTGGGCTTGAACAGCTGCAATTCATAGTGCTGAAACTTCGCCTGCAAATGGTCGATGCAGGGCTGGTACTGGTCGACGATGAAGTCGATGATGGAATACAGCACGTAACCAGGGCCGCTGGCCAGTTTCTCGGGCACGCTTTCTTTGCGTTCGCGCAACTTCGCATAGCCGGCCGAGGGGCCGTGGCGCACCGTGATGATGAAGCGGGGGCCGAGAAAGACGTGGGTTTCGCCGTAGACGATGGCCTCGCCGTCCAGCGTGGCCGTGTGCACCACCATGAACAGGGTGTCGCCATACTCTTCCAGCTTGGGCCGCTCGTGCGCGCCCTGCGCATCCTCGACGGCCAGTTCGTGCAAGCCAAACGCCGATTGCAGCGCCTGCATGGCCGTGGCATCGGGACTGGCCATGCCGATCCAGACGAAACAATCGGGGTCGCCGAGAAAGTCGCCCACCTTGTCGATGTCGAAGTGGGCGATCTTCCTGCCGTCGCGATAGGCTTCGCAATTGACGACGGCGGCGTGGGTACTCAAGTCCATGGTGATTCTCGGCTAAGGGCGGCAATATCGGGGGGCCAGTATAGCGGAAAGACCATGATTACCCTGCCAACGAAGCTGCCATATTCACATTCTGGCAAGCCAATTTGAAATGCCGCTGGCGGCTGGCTCCTGAACACGCGCAGGGCCATGGCTGGATATCCGAACCGCCATATTGGCCAACGCGACCAGAGCAGCGCCGACGTGACGCTGTCCGGCCCATTCACCCTGGGCAGACGCCTGACGCGATGGGACAAGAACCGCATCGGTTATAACAGCAGCGCCCGTTTTGCCTTCGCCAAGAGCAAGTTCGTGCCGTATGCAGACTTGGTGGTGGACCTGAACGACACGTATTCGATGGATGCCAAGCACTCCGCCAGCCCCCCAGCATGCATGCCATACGGTATTCGCCTTGCCGCTGTCTCTTCGCAATCAGCATTTTTCAGATACGGCACTCAAAACCATTTGATAATAAACATGGTTCAATCCGAAATTTTGTTTTCATATGGAAATATGTTGACAATAAATGAATAAATCCGGACTATGTGGGCGATCAAGCTGACTATGCCTTCGTATAAGAATACCCGGATAGGGAGGTAAATGTCGAACGTACTCCGCGATACCAAAGCTGATTCACCAGCATGCCGACAGGACCAAAGATGAAAGACACATACCACTTGCGCGCCGTTCACAGTTTTACTTCTGGAATGCTTGCTGAAGACCAATGGGCTGACAAGCCACGAATCGCAAGCAACACTGGCGCGTTTGCGCAACGATACTGATGGCTACCCTTTCCCGCCTCCTGGCAGACTTTCTATGGCCTTCGCCTGGAAAAAATTATCTACGTCGTCAAAAAGAGGAAAATGACATATTCGGAAAGAAGATCGAAAAACTATCCAACTCATACAAGCACTACGGTTTTTTTTCTGATTCGTGGAATCGCAATGGAAAAGCAGTCCAAGGGGAAAAAGAAAAACAAAGCCATAAAATTAATTTGGACATCATTCTCTATATTGCAATATTAGCTTTTCTTTTCGCAGCAGGATGTGTTCTTTTCTTCATTGGCAAAGCGCATCTCGACACGCCAATGACGAGATTTTTTTTCATCTTTGCTTGTGTTTACTTGCCGCTCCAATGGATTGCGGCGCTGCGCGCAATAATTAAAGGATTAACTGCGAAAGCATTCTTTACTTACCAGAACGGCGGAACATTTTATCCGCAGAATAAAATAAACAGCTTTTTGAATGAAAAAAATGAAGTATTATTTTACATTTCCTCGCTACATCAAATCAATCAAATAAAACTTGACAATCTTACGGTGGCAAGCCGGGCGATA
Source organism: Janthinobacterium sp. NKUCC06_STL (assembly GCF_019345455.1). Taxonomy (NCBI): domain Bacteria; kingdom Pseudomonadati; phylum Pseudomonadota; class Betaproteobacteria; order Burkholderiales; family Oxalobacteraceae; genus Janthinobacterium; species Janthinobacterium sp. NKUCC06_STL. The sequence continues at coordinate 71,222 of NZ_JAHKQY010000002.1, read as the reverse complement.
AACAATTATCTATGGGCCATGCTTTTCTTTACTATCATGTTCATCATCTCGATGATGATTCCCTCATCCACTTCCCACTACATTTTCGCCAACGAAATCATTCAATCACAAGAACAGATAACAAGCACGCCAACGACAGGTGGCAATGTCGCTGACGGCTTACGGATGACACTCTTCATTGCGCTGGCTGCCACTTTCGCGATGCTGGGCGCGGCGCTTTCTTTATTGGGGAAAACATGGCGTCAGAAAATTGTCGGTGGAATAATGTTCGTTAGCGGTTCAATCTTGGGCTTGGGAGGAAAAATCAAGTTTGATACCACACTGTTCGCGCTGGACAACTTGGTCGGGGAAATTCAAGTCAAGCTCACCAAGGTTGAAAATACGGTCAATAATCCACGTCCGTACTATACGTTCATACGAAAAGTCGTGACGGTAGGTCCGTTTCCCGATGGAGGGCATTTGCTTGATGCGCACAGTACCGTAGAGTGTGTCCGCAATGCGCTGGCACGGTACGACAAGATACAGGTTGGTGGATGGGAAGTCATCGGACGGGTCGACAAGCGCCAGCTCAAGCCGCAACCGATGGGCATCTATGGCTCGAATCAGGCGCTGGCCATGGCGCGTGCCAGTTGGGTGGTCCAAAAAATATTGACGCCACAACCCACTTTTAATGTTGAACATGCCGTGATTTCGGTGGGCGGCGCACAAGGCATTGGCACCTCCGTGGGAGTAAACGACATGCAATCCGATCGCGCCGTCGATGTCTTTGCCATGGTCAATTCGCACAATGACAAAGACGCGCTGGCTGCGCTGCCCAAGCCCGTCATCTGCCCTTGAATGTAGCCTGAGAAAATGTAAAAACTACACCCCGCGCGGCGTATCCGGCAGTCTTGCCAGCAGCTTGTCCAAGGTCACCGGATACTCCCGCACCCTCACCCCCGTCGCGTTGTAGACCGCATTGGCGACAGCGGCCGCCACGCCGCAAATGCCCAGCTCGCCCACGCCCTTGGCTTTCATGGGCGAAGACGTGGGATCCGTTTCGTCCAGAAAAATGACATCCTGATGTGGGATGTCGGCGTGCACGGGCACTTCGTAGCTGGCCAGGTCGTGGTTGACGAAGAAGCCGCGCCGCTGGTCGACCACCAGTTCTTCCATCAGGGCCGCGCCCACGCCCATGGTCATGGCGCCGATGACCTGGCTGCGTGCCGCTTTCGGGTTCAGGATGCGGCCTGCCGCGCACACGGCCAGCATGCGGCGCACGCGCACTTCGCCCGTGTCGCCGTCCACGCCCACCTCCACGAAATGCGCGCCGAACGTCGATTGCTGGAATTTTTTATCGAGGTCGCCGTATTCCATGTGGTCCTCCGCGACGACGTCGCCATGGTAGGCGGCGGCAGCGAGCGGCACGCTGCGCTCGCCCTGGCTCACCTGGCCATCAGAAAAGCGCGCCTCTTTCTCATCGAAGCCCAGCTTGGCGGCGATGGCCTGGCGCAGGCGCACGCAGGCCGCGTACACGCCGGCCGTGGAACTGTTGCCACCCCACTGCCCGCCCGACCCGGCCGAAACGGGAAAATCCGAATCGCCCAGGCGCACGACCACCTTGTTCAAGGTCACGCCCAGCATTTCCGCCGCCGTCTGGGCGATGATGGTATAGCTGCCTGTGCCGATGTCCGTCATGTCCGTTTCCACCGTGATCACGCCATTGCCATCGAGGCGCACCCTGGCGGCGGACTGCATGACGAGGTTGTTGCGGAAAGCAGCCGCCACGCCCATGCCCACGAGCCAGCGCCCGTCGCGCCGCATGCCCGGCTGCGCTGGTCTCTCCTTCCAGCCGAATTCCACGGCGCCCGTGCGCAGGCAGTCGATCAGGCGGCGCTGGGAAAACGGCCGGCCCGGTTTTTCCGGGTCCACCTTGGTGTCGTTCAGGATGCGAAAGACGATGGGATCCATTTTCAGCTTGTCCGCCATCTCGTCCATGGCGATTTCCAGCGCCATCAGGCCCGGCGCCTCGCCCGGCGCACGCATGGCATTGCCTTCCGGCAAGTCGAGCACGGCCAGGCGCATGGCCGTCATGCGGTTTGGGCCCGCGTACAGCAACCGCGTCTGCATCACGGCCGTTTCCGGCTGCCCACCTTTGAGGTCGCCGGACCACGATTCATGGCCGATGGCCGTGATCTTGCCGTCGCGCGTGGCGCCAAGGCGCAGGCGCTGGATGGTGGCGGGCCGGTGCGTCGTGTTGTTGATCATCAAGGGGCGAGTCAGGGCCACCTTGACGGGACGCTGGGCCGCGCGCGCGCCCAGGGCCGCCAGCAAGGCTTCGGCGCGCACGAAGAGCTTGCCGCCGAAACCGCCGCCAATGTATGGCGAAACGATGCGCACCTTGTCTTTCGCAATGCCAAGCGTACGGGCCAGGTCGCTGCGGCCCCAGTCCACCATCTGGTTCGCCGTCCACACCGTCACCTTGTCGCCCTCCCAGGCGGCAATCGAGGCGTGCGGCTCCATCATGGCGTGCGACTGGTCAGGCGTCGTGTAGGTGGCGTCCAGGCGCACGGGCGCATTGGCAAAGGCGCCGGCGAAGTTGCCCGTCTTGCTGTCGGGCTTGCCATCCTTCGGCTTGGTGGCCGTGCTTTTTGCCTTGGCCAGGTCGAAAACACCCTTCTGCTCGACATATTTGACGTCGAGCAACTGCGCGGCCGAGCGGGCTTGCTCGAAGGTTTCCGCCACCACCAGCGCGATGGCCTGGTGGTAATGTTCAATGTCCGGACCACCGAGCAGCTTTGCCGTATTCATCTTGCCTTTGCCCAATTTCCCAGCCGATTCCGCCGTCACCACGGCCAGCACGCCGGGTGCGCGCCGCGCCGCGCTCGTGTCTATCGACGCGATGCGCCCCTTGGCAATCGCCGCGCCGACGACATGGCCGTAGGCGGCATGCGGCGCAGCCTTGTTCTGTTCATAGGCATACGGCGCCGTGCCCGTGGTTTTCAGGGGGCCATCGATGCGGTCCGTGGGACGGCCCACGACTTTCAGCTGGTCGATGGGATTGGTGGTCGCTGGTGTCGTAAATTTCATGGCCCTAGCCTTTCTTTGCTTGCACTTGAGCCAGCACCGAGGCAATCGTGCGCTGCGCCAGGATCAGCTTGAAGGCATTGTCGTCAGTCGGCCTGGCGCCCGCCAGCAGGCGTTCGCTCACGGCGGCGGCGCCATCGGGGATCGCCTGCTCGGCGGCAGGCACTCGCCACGGCTGCGGCGCGACGCCGCCCAAGGCCAGCTTGCCCGTGCCATTGGGCAAGATGATGGCCGCCACGGACACCAGCGCGAACGCATACGAGGCGCGGTCGCGCACCTTGCGGTAGACGTGCGTGCCGCCGATGGGCCGGGGCAAGGTCACGCTGGTGATCAGTTCGCCCGGCTGCAGCACGGTTTCCACGTGCGGCGTGTTGCCCGGCAAACGGTAAAAGTCGGCGATGGGGATGCTGCGCGTGCTGCCGTCGGGACGTACCGTGTCGATGCCGGCGTCGAGCACGCGCATGGCCACGGCCATGTCGCTCGGGTGCGTGGCGATGCAGTCGCCGCTGCCACCCAGGATCGCCAGCGGCCGGCTGAAGCCGGCTATGGCCGAGCAGCCGCTGCCCGGCACGCGCTTGTTGCAGGCCTGGTTCGTGTCATAAAAGTAAGGGCAGCGCGTGCGTTGCAGCAGGTTGCCCGCCGTCGTCGCCTTGTTGCGCAATTGCGCCGAGGCGCCGGCCAGCAAGGCGCGCGACAGCACGGCATAATCGCGGCGCACCGTGGCGTGCGCGGCCAAGGCCGTATTGCGCACGAGGGCGCCGATGCGCAAGCCGCCGTCCTTTGTTGCTTCCACTTTATCCAGCGCCAGGCCATTGACGTCGATCAGATGCGCGGGCGTTTCGATTTCCAGCTTCATCAGGTCGAGCAGATTCGTGCCGCCCGCGATGAAGCGGGCGCCAGGCGTGTTCACGGCGGCGGCCGCCGCTTCGGCCGGCGTGGCGGCCTTCTGGTAGCTGAACACTCTCATGCCGGCCTCCCCGCCACCTCGGTGATGGCCTCGATGATGTTGGAGTAGGCGCCGCAGCGGCAGATGTTGCCGCTCATGCGTTCGCGCAATTCCTCGGGTGTCGCCTGCGGGGCCGCGTTCAAGTCGGTGCTGACGTGGCTGGGGATGCCCTGGCGGATCTCGCCTAACGCGGCGACGGCCGAGCAGATCTGCCCCGGCGTGCAATAGCCGCACTGATAGCCGTCATGCGTGATGAAGGCGGCCTGCATCGGATGCAATTTCTCCGGCGTGCCCAGCCCCTCGATGGTGGTGACCTTGGCGCCGTCATGCATTACGGCAAGAGTCAAGCAGGCATTGATGCGCTGGCCGTCGAGCATGACGGTGCAAGCGCCGCACTGGCCGTGGTCGCAGCCCTTCTTGGTGCCCGTCAGGTGCAGGTGTTCGCGCAAGGCGTCGAGCAAGGTGGTGCGCGTGTCGAGTTCCAGGCTGTGGCGCCGGCCGTTGACGTCGAGGCTGACTTTCATCAGCACTGGTGGCGCCTGGCCGCTCGTGTTGACGGCCTGCGCCGCTCCTGCCACGCCGGGAACGGCCGCCGCCGTGGCCGACAGCGCGCCGGCGATCAGCAAGCCGCGCCGGCCGGCATTGATGTAATGTGACTCTGTCATCTCGCGCTTCCTCCTGGCTGTGGACTGGCTGGGTGGGCGCATGCAGGCCCGAAGCACCAGTCTGACGGCCGGATGTTTACGCGTCTGTACGCGAACGAACGTTCAGCCTCAGGCCGCGCCGGGTCGTGCCGACGCCGCCCTGCGCCGCGTAGCCCGTGTGGCGGGCGCAATGGTCGAGCGCCTGGCGCAGAGCCGTATCGACGTTGCGCAGCGACATGTCGTGCCGCTCGGCCACTTCCTGGCGGGTCAGCTCGTCCACGCGCAGCGCTTCGAGCACTTGCCGGTGGCGCCGCGGCAGCAAGTCGACGGCCTGCGCCAGCCGGCGCACGTCGGCCTGCAGCTCGGCCAGGCGTTCCGGCCCGGCCGCCGTATCGGCGAGGAAATCGACGAGGCCGGCGCCGCCATCCCCTTCGCCATCGTCCGCATACAGCCAGGCGCGGTTGCGGCGCAGGCTGTCCATGGCCGCATTGCACGCCACGCGAAACACATAGGCGACGGGGCTATGCGCCAGCGCAGCCCCGTCCCCGGCCGCCAGCGCGCCCAGGCGCAGCCAGGCGTCGTGCAGGCTGTCGCTGGCCAGCTCGGCGCAGCCCAGGTGGCGCGTCAGGCGCCGGTGCAGGGCCGCGTAATTGCTTTCCAGCACCGTCTGCAGTTGCGCGCCCTGCCCTGGCGCCACGTCGTTGGCCGCCTGCAGACGGGGCCGGATGGCCGGGCGGTACCAGGCCATGCCGGCCATGCGCAGGGGCAAGGCAGCAGCCATGCTCACCATGCCGGCCATCATGGCGACAACCTGCTGCGCTCTTGCGCCGTCAGCTGGCGCGTGGCCGATTCCGGCAGCGTGCCCAGGCCCAGCACGCGCACGGCGCTGCGCGGGTTGTAGTCGGCCGCCTCGATGCGCGCGCCGTCCTGCGGCGCCGCTTGCGCGCTGTCGGGCGGTGCGTCATTGCCAAAGCCCAGCACGCGCACCGTAAACACCGATGGCTGCGCGGAACGGGTGGCGGCGCGCTCGCGCTGCACCACGTCCTGGGCGGCGGCCGTCGCCTGCGTGGCGGCCGCGCTGGCGTTGCTCATGGCGGCCACGTTGACGGATGCCACCGTCGGCATGCCCTTGGATTCGCCCTTGACCTGGATATTCGCCGCGTTCATCACGGTCAGCGCAGCCAGGTTGACGTTGCCCGACACGCGGATGCCCGCCTCGCCCGCATCGATGGTGCCCAGCGGGGCCAGCAAGTCCACGTCGCCGGCCGGCACTTCGGCGATCGGCGCCAGGGTGGCGATGCCGGCGCCCGTGCTTGGCACGTCGGACGACAGGGTCACGTTGCCCCAGTTGTCATACACGCGCTTGGGCGGTGTGTAGACGATGGTCGACTTCGAGCCGCGGCCCGCGTTGATGTCGCCTTGCGAGGACCAGCCGAGGATATCGCCGCCAAACGTCGTCATGATGCGGCTCTGGCCCAGCAAAATGCTGCCGTGCGAGAACAGGTCGATGTTGCCGCCGCCCTTGGTGATGACGCCCGAGGTCGACGGCGGCGCCTCGCCTTCAATGCCCAGCACCTGCTTGCCGCCCGGCGTCAGCAGCTCGATATCGCCGCCGAAGTTGGTGTGCACGTAGCCGCTGCGGGGGAAATAGTCGCGGCGCTGCTCGCCGTCGTTCCACTTGGAATACAGGCCGCGGTACATGATGATGTCGCCCGTATAGGCAATCGCCTTGCCATTCGCGTCCGTGGCCGGCGCCAGGCCAGCGATGGCGTTGCGGCTGCGCAGGAAGCTGCCATAGCGTGCGCTGTCCGCATCGTTGTACTCGCGCCCGCCCGCCTTCAGTTCCGCAAAATACACATTGCGGGCAAACACGCGCTGCTGCGGTGCGGGCAAGGCCAGGAAGTAGGTCAGCGCTTCGGCAGGCGTGCCCTTGAAGCCGTAGCGTTCACCGAGCCAGGTGGCCAGTTCGCCGCCGTACGATTTCACCACCTTGCCGGCCTGGTCGGCCAGCGGCACGCCCGACTGCGCCACGTTCGCCGGGTCAAGATAGGGTTTGACGAAGCGCAGGTAGTCGAGGCCCGCCGCGCCCACGCCGGCCTGCATGGCGATGCCGGCGCCCAGGCGCTTGTCTCCCGCGACGACGGGGCCGAGGCTGACGACGCTGCCCTTGTCCTGCATCAAGATATTGCGCCCGGCGCTGATATCGAGCGTGCCGGGGCCGGCCACGTTGAAGGAGCTGCTGAGGATATCGCGTCCGGCCGAGACCACCGACACGTCGAACGCGTTGTTGTGCACGAACAGGTTGCTGTAATTGCGGAACATCATGTCGCCACCGCCCGTGCCATCGATGGCTTCCAGCAGCGCCGTGCCGCTGCCGACGATATCGCGGCCTGCCTTCATCCACACCGGTTGCGCCCCCTCGTACCAGGTGACGCCTGCGTGTTTGGCATCGTAGAACGCGACCATGCGGCCGCTATTGACGCCGATCAGATCGCCCTTCACGGCGTAGATGCGCGCCGCTTGCGTGCCGCTGTTGGCCGGTCCGGCGGCGGAATCGGGACCGAAGGCGAACAGCGGAGCGTTCCACTGCGACGACGGCACGCCCGTGCTCGAAACATTGCCGCCCAGGGCAGTCTGGCTGCCGGGCCTGAGGTTCCAGGCCGCGAACGCTGGCTTGAACGGCGTCGCCATGCTGTCGGCGGCCGCGCCGGACTGGCTGACGGCGTAGCCGCCCGCATAAATGGAATCGCCGGCCAGCCATTCCAGCTGGGCGTTTGGCGACGGCGCCAGCAGCAAAGGATCGGCATACGCGGTTGCGCCACCCCAGTCCGTGATGGTCTTGCCATAGTACAAGCTGCCATTCGCGGCCGCGGCCCGCACGATGGAGGGATAGACGACGGCCAGGTCGGTGGCCGTGCCGATCGGCGCGGTCAGCGGCGTCATGTTGCCGCCGGCGGAAAACAGGTCGAGCGCCGTGCGCGGCGTCCACAGGCTGAACCAGCTGTAGCCGGCGCCCGGTTCGCCCGCCGCGCTCGTATACGACGCGGCGTTGAACATCGGCACGCGGCCGGGGTCGGCCACATCCTGCAGCACCTGGTCGCCTAGGGTGGCCACATTGAAAGTGGCGTCGCCGGGCACCAGGGTCATGCCGCCCTGCGGCGTGGCGCGGGTGGCGCGGAAGGCGTCGAAGGCGCGCGTTTCCAGCGGCACGTGGTCGGTAGCGCGCGTGCCGTACTGCAGCGCGACCTTGCCCAGCTGGGCAGCGGCCACCTCCACGTGGCCGCGCAAGTCGGCCAGCGCGCCATTCAGGTGGCCGCCACCGGACTGGCTGGCCGGATTGAGGCCGCCGCCCACGCGCAGGTCCAGGTCGCCGCCGCCCGTCAGTTGCAGGCTGCCGTCGGCCAGCACGCGGCCCGTGCTGCCCACGGCCAGCAGCAAGCCCTGCGAGCGCGGGTTGATATTGGTGTTGAAGACGGTGGCAACCTTCGGCGCCAGCACGCCCGCATCGCCGGCCACGTCGGCGCGCACATTGCCGCCGCCCAGGGTGCCGAAGCCCGTAAAGCCCAGCACGGTATCGGCCAGGGTATCGCGGCCCACGTAGCTGCCGAAATTGATCCACCACGCCGTCGGCTGGGCCGGACCGCCCGTGGCCACGCCGCCGCTGCCCTGGCGCCACAGCCAGTTGCCCACCGCCACCGAATCACCGGGGCCATCCTTGCTGACGGGGCGCCCGTTGGTGGCGGCAGCCCCGCCGACCAGCGAGCCGCTCAGGTCGCCGGCCACCCGCAGCAGCAGATTGCCGCCCTGGTCCGGATACCAGGCGCGGTAGAGACTGTCTGCGCCGCCATCGACCAGGCGCTCATGCGCGCCATCGGGGTTGGACAGCACCGTGCCGTCCAGATTGCGCGCGCGCGGCAGGTTGTACGGGTCGCCCGCCGCCGTCGCCACCGACGACATGCCGGCCGTGTACACGCCGTACAGGCTATCCATGCGCAAGTCGCCGCCGCTGACCAGGTCCAGGTCGCCCGTGCCCGTGCGCAGCACGCTGTAGCGCAGGCTGGACGCCTTGTTGTCGAAGGTGGGGTTGGAGGTGCCGCACCAGGTGGGGTTTTCCTCGCACATGGTGGGCCAGCCCAGGCCGGCCAGGTCGACCACGTCGCCCGCCTTCACGCTGGGGTCGGCGAATTCTTCGGCGCCGGCCTTGGTCCACACATAGGCCAGCTTCAGCACGCACATGCTGGCATCGCCAGCGCAAAATTCCGCCACGGTCTGGCCGAACTGGCTGATGAATTCCTCGGTGATCGGTTCGCCCGCTACGATGCCGACGATGCCCTCGCGCTCGCCCAGCTCCTGCGCCGCCTGCGTCCAGTGCTGCACGCCCTTCGGCGGGATCATGACGCCATACATGCCGTAATGGCTGTCGGCCAGGCGCAGGGTGCCGTGCTCCGGATGCGCCTGCACGCTGCGCGTGTCGGCCGCCTCCAGGTCGGCGCCAGCCGCCAGGCGCATGCCCCACGATTGCGAGCCTTCTGCCAGCATGGGCGCGATGGCCCACAGCTTGCCCTGGCGCCCCGCCACTTCCGGACGCAGTTCGATGGCATCCACGCCGGGCAGCAGTTTGACGTCGGTGCCGTTGGGGATCAGCGCGCCGACGGGCAGCGCCACTTTGCCACTGAGCGTGACCACGTTGCGCTCGCCCAGCAAGCCCGGCAAGGCGACGCCTTTCGGCCAGGTCATGGCGCGTACCTTGACCATTTGCGCGACCACGCTGCCCGCGTCGAGCCGCATGCCGGCAGTAAAGGTCTGTTCCGTGGCCAGCAAGGTACCCGCCGCGTGGACGATATTGCCGGCGCTGTCGCGCACGGCGGCCGCCAGCACCGTGCCGGCCGGCAAGGTGAGCACCTGGTTCAGGACCACATCCACGGGCAGGCGCGTGTTGGCTCGGAAACTCAGCGCCTTGACGGGCACGTCGTAATTGAGCGTGACGCCGCCCGGGAAGATGGTGCCGTCGGCCAGGGTCACGCCCGTGCCCGGCACGATGACGTCGCTGCCGTTGATATCTCGCCCCGGCAGCAGCAACCAGCCCTTGTCGTCCTGCGTGGACGGCGGCGGCGCGAAGCCGTCATTGATGCTGCCATAGATATTCAAATCGCCGCCGGCGCGCAGCAGCAGGCTGCCCACCTCGCCCGAGCCGCGCGCATGCGTCACTTGAAAACGCGGGTTCAGGCTGGCGTAGCGCATGCCGGACAAATCCAGGTCGCCCTGCACCACCAGGTCGCCGTCCGCCGTCTTGCTGACGATATCGACGCCGGGACGCAAGTGCAAAGCCTCGGCATACGCGGCCGTGTTCAAGCCGGCCAGCTTGCCATTGCGCAAGTTCGTGTTGGCCAGCGCCGCATTGACAAACGCCGTGCTGTCCGCATGCTTGCTGTCGAGGTATGCCTGGTTGATCACCTGATACGGGCGGCCGCTGGCCGACAGGTCCGTGGCATAAGCCGCATCGTCATAGCGCTGCATGGCGTTGACGGCGATGGATTTCGCGCCGCGGATGGTAAAACCGCTGCCGCTGGCGATGGCGACGTCGCCGAAGGTGGCCGCGTCTGCGTCCGTGCGGGAACCGCCGCTGCCCAGGCGCGGAGCGCTCAGTTCCACCGTGCCGCGCGCGGCGCCGTCGTATTCGCCCTTGCCCTTCCCAAGCACGGCCGCCGTGCCGTGGCGCACGTCGATCTGCGCGCCGCCGGCCAGGTCCAATGTTCCCTCCCCCGCGTTCAGTTCCACCGTGGCGCGGTTCGGGCTGTCGATGATCTTGCCATAGCTGTCGACGCGCAGGATGGTGCCATGCGCGTCGAGCACGGCGTTGTTGGCCAGGCTGACGCCCTGCTTGCCGGCCAGGCGGATGCTGCCCACGCGCTCGCCGCCGGCATCAATCACGCCTGCCACCGTCAGGCGGCCGTTGTCGAGCGATACCTGCACTTCGCCTGCCTTCAGTTCATTGCCGATGGTCAAGTCGCCCTGTTTCAGCTGAAAGCTGCGCGCGCCCGTCACGCCGCCTTCGTTCAAGCGCTTGTTGAGCGACGCGAACTGGCTGTCCGGGGTGCCACTTGGGCCCAGGGTTTGCGCACGCACGTCCACGCTGCCCAGCTTGTACGGCACCACGGTGCCGCCCGCGTCGTAGCTGCCGCTGGCGCCGCCCAATATCTTGCCTTGCAGCTCCACCATGCCGGCCGCGCCGTCGAGGGCCACGGCCTTCAGGCTGCCGGCCCGGTTGTTCTCGGCCGACAGGTCGATCACGCTGCCGGCAGCTGTGCGGATATCGCCGGCGCGGCTGTCCAGGGTCACGTCGCCGCCCCAGCTGTATTTATCCACGTCGAAGAAAGTGCTCTTGCGGCCCGCCATGTCGATGCGCGCGGCGTCGGCCACACTGATGTCGTGCTGCGCATTGACGGTGAGCTTGCCGCTCGGCAGCACCACGGCCGTGGCCACGTTCACGCTGTCGCCGTTCAAGGCCAGCTGGGCGCCCAGCGCCGCGTTAGTTTTGGCGAAAGGGGCTGGCGCGCCGGCCGGCGCCGTCACGGCCAGCGCGCCGCCCGCCGTGTAGCTGTGCGATGAACCGGCCTCACCCGTCAGCAGCGGCGTGCTGATGTTCAGGTTGCCGCCGCTGTACCGGAAGCCCTTGCCCGTTTCATACGCGCCCTGCGCCTGGTAGACGGACAGGCTGCCCTTGTGGTTGGCCGTGACCTGGCCCGATGCTTTCAGATTGACGGCGCCAAAACCCAGCGCCAGGCGGTCGAAGGTTGCGACGCCGGCTGGCTGCGTGAAGGGGCCGAAGCCGAAATCGATGCGTTGCGTCTCAAGGTTCAGGGTGCCGCTGCCCGTGCCGGCCCCATGCGCGATCACATTGCCCGGCGCCGACAGCGCGCCGCCCCAGATCAGGTTGGCCGTGCGGATGGTCGCCACGGTATCGGCACCGCCCTGGCCATACATGGCCGGCGTGGTCAGCACCAGGCGCTCCAGGTTCGATTTTCCACTGACTTTGTCGTAGGTGTCGAGCACCACGTCGCCATAGAAGTTGACGCTGTCGGCCGCGTTCAGCATCAGCGCCTGCAGCGCTGGCGCGCCCGTGCTGGTGTCGCCGCGCAGCAAACGGTCCAGCAGCCCCTGGTTCAGGGTCAGGCCAGCGGGACGCGTGCCGCTGGCCTGGGCCGCCGCCAGCGCCTCGTTCGAGCCGATATTGATGGCGCCCACGGCCAGGCTCAGGTTGCGCGTGCCGTAGCGGGCCGTGTCGTCGAGCTGGAAGCTGCCGCTGGTCGCCAGCAGCAAGGTGCCTTCCGAGTACAGGCTGGCCGTGCCGCTGCCCGCGCAAGCGTCGGCGCACATGCCGATGCGGATGCCGCCGCGCGTCGCACCGCTGACGGGCGCCACATTGAGCAAGCCGTTCGACGCGGCCAGCACGTGCACGTCCGGGCGGCTCTGGTAGATGAAGCCATCGTTGGCGTCGTAGGCGGCCTTGCCGCGTCCCAGGGTGTTGATGCCGGCGCCGGGCGCGATATCGATCACGCCGTCGCCCAGTTCAGAATTACCCGGATCCTGGGCGACGAGGAATACTTCGGGCGCCGACAGGACGGCGCCGGCGCGCAGGTAGATGGCGCGCGCCGACTGGACGCCGAAGTTCACGTAATTGCCGCCCTGGCCATATTCCACGGTGGGCGCATTGCCCACCACGATGCGGGCCGCGCCGATATTGTTCAGGCTGGAAGCGCGTATGCTGACCTGTTTCGCGTCACCGCTGGCCGGCGCGCCATCGGCGAGGAGTTCGATCTCGCCAGCGGAGGTATTGCTCGACATCAGCACCACGGTGCCGCCATAGCCGCCCTCGGCCGCGGCGAACTTGCCCGTGCCGTGGAACTGGAACGTCTCCAGGCCGCCGCCGGGCGCCAGGTTCAGCTTGAGCGTTTTCGCATCGGCCGGCAGCATCGCGCGGGGAATGCCCCGCGTTTGCGCATCGGCCAGGGCAAACGCGGCATAACCCATTTCGTTGTACTGGGAATACGTGCGCACGACCTTGGCCGGCGTGATGATCAGCTGGCTGGCCAGCGGCGCGCGGATGTCCGTGCCGGCGATCGACAAGGTGCCGGGCGCGGCCCAGGAACCGTTGCGCAGCGGCTGCGCCAGCGTATCGGCGCTGCCCTGTCCCGCCAGGCCGTTCAGCTCCACGCGGAAGGCGCCCGGCAGCAAGGCGTAGGTCGACGGCATCAGGGTGTAGGTGCCGGCCGCCAGGCCCGGCACGCCGCTGCCTATCGTCACCTGCCGGCCGATGGCCGCATCGGCGGCGCCCGAAGGCGCTTGCGGCGCCTGCACACCGGGCACGATGGCGTACACGGGATTCGTCGCCAGGCCCGGCAGGATGAAACCGCCGTTCGCATTCACTTGCGCCAGCGGATGATAGCGCGCATCAGTGGAACCGCCGCGGCCCGCGATGAAGCCGGCGCCCGTCAGTTCGCCGCCGCCCGACAGGTCGAGCAGCGCGCCCGGCTGCACGTGCACGGCCACGCCGGCCATTTCCACGCCGACGCGCAAGCCGCCCTGCGCATTGAAGCCGCCCACGCCCATAAAGGTGGCCAGCTTGCCATCCACGTTCCAGCTCTGGCCATCGACCGTGCCGCCATACGGCATGACCAGGCCGGCGCCGCTGACGGAGCTGATGCTGTTGGCCAGCAGATTGACGCTCAGGCTCTTGTCATTTTCATAGCGGGCCGCGCCAATCGCCAGGCGCCCCAGCGGCGCACGCACCACGCCGCCCTGCTCGATATGCGCGGCCTCCAGTTCCAGCGAGCCGAAGGCGGAATACGGCATGGCCGGCAGACTATCCGTCGTGCGAGCGATGCGCAGACTGCGCTCCGGGTCGTAGCCGAACTTTCCATCCGTGCGGCCATAACCGACGCGTACGGCGGCGCCAGCGCCCGTTTCCGGATACAACTGGGCCGCGCTGAGGGTCATGTCGCCCGGCGAGGACAGCACCGTCGTCGCCTCCGCGCCGCCCCAGCCCAGCGGGGACAGCAGGAAGCGCAAGTCGCCGCGGCTGGTGAGGCGCACGTCGTCGGCAACGATATTGACCAGGCCGCGCACGTCGATCAGGTCGCCCGCGATGCTGACCTGGCCGGCCATCGGCGACTCCCCTGCCGTGCCTGGCGTGACATAGAAATCCTTGCCGGCCGGCTTGATGCTGGCCAGGCGCACATACGGCGCCGTAACGCTGACCTTCGCGCCGGGCTTGCTGCCTGGTGTCAGCACGGGCGCGCCGTACAGCTGGAAGCTTTGCTGCAGATGCAGCGACACGTCGCCATCAAAAGAGGCGGCGCCCAGCAGGGCCAGGCTGCCGAAGCCGCCCGCCTCCACTTGCTCGACGGAAAAACGCCCGTGGCCGTACTGCAGCGTTGCCGCCGCATCCCGAGCGCTCACGTGTTCAGCCAGGTCGCTGGCGCCCTGACGCTGCGTCAGCGCCAGCTGGCGCCCCTGCAGCACCTTGTCCGTGGCCAGCACTTTCAGGTAGACGGGGGTGCCCGTGGCGACGGACAGGCTGCCGCCCGCCGCGCCCGCGCCGCCCGCCCGGGCCAGCAACTGGCCATCGAGGTACAAGCCATTGTTCGACGCCAGCGCGATGCTGCCGCCGGCGCTGGCCACGTCGATGGCCGCGCCGTTCACATCGAGCACCGCATGCGCGCCCGAAGCATCGAGCACGGCGCCGTCGCGCACGACAACAAACAGGCTGGCCGCCGACGTGCTGCCCTGCGCATGGTCGATCTCGCCGCCGATGACGATGCTGCCGCCATCGACCACCTTGCCGTAGCGCCGGCCCTGCGCGTCCGTGGCGCTGACGGCGCGCGCGGCCACGTCGAGCACGGCGTTCTCGCCGATCCAGATGGAACGGCCATGGCCGGCCGCTTCCACCGCTTCGGACACATTCACGGCGACGCCCACGCCGCCGAGGCTGATCTTGCCGCCCCAGGCGTTCAGCCGCCCTTCCACCGTCAGCTGGCCCACGCTGGACAGCTTGATCGACTGGCCCGCATCGACATTCACCACGGCGCCCTTGCCGACCAGCAACTCGGCGCTGGCCATGTCGGCCGCATCGGACTGCACGTCGCCCACCTGCAGGGCCAGGCTGGCGCCATTGCGCTGCGTCAAGGTGCCCTTGACGGCGTTTTCCGTGACCTGTTCCGGCGTCCACAGGGCCAGTTTTTCATTGTCCACCACGCGCAGCACGGGCATGCGCACGTCAACCTGCGTGCCGTCCGCCACCGTCACGCCCTGCTTGCCGAGCAGGCTGTAGCTGGAAAAACCCTTGTCAAAGAAGTCGCCATCCAGCTGCAGGGTACCTTTCTGTCCGGTATCGGCTTGGCCGACCAGGATATTGTTGGCCTGCAATTCCAGCTTGCCGCCACCGGTCACGCCATGGCCGCGCACTTGCGCGCCCTCGCCCAGCACCAGGTCGGCTTCCGGCCCATAGCTGGCCAGGGCCACGTTGCCGCCCTTGCCGCCCTGCTGTTTCGCCTGCGACAGGATGGCCGCGCCCGAGCTGACGTCGACCAGGCTGCCATTGCCGATGCGCACGTCGCCAAACGCGCGCAACGATACCGTGCCGCCGTTCAGGTACGGCAAGCCGGCGGCGGCCAGCGGATCGCGCAGCACGTTGCTGAGCAAGCCGCTCGTATCGAGACTCACGCCATCGGCCAGCAGCAACGTGCCCGGCGGCACGCCCGGATTGACGACAGTGTCAGCCATGCCCAGCGCGCCGATCTGGTTCAGCACATTGCCGGCCATGATGCTGCCGCCATGGCTGCGCAGGTTGCTATTGATGGCCACGTCCTTGCCGAACAGGGTGATGTTGCCGCCGTCGGCCACTTGCAGCGCGCTGTCGACGGTGATCGCGCCCTTGGCGGCGATGCGGATGGCGCCCAGCTGCTGGCTGTTGAGCAAATTGGTGTCGAGCAGCAGCCTGCCCTCGCGCTCCGGCTCCAGCACTCCTGTCACGTCGAGGCCGGCGGCGATGCCGTCCTGCACCCGCGTCAGGCGCACCTCGTCCATGACGGCCGACAGCGCATGCTGCAGCACGCCCGTGCGCTTGTCGAACATGGCCTGATACTGGCCGACGATCAGCTGGCCCCGCTGCGCTGCCGCCAGCTGCGACTGCTGGTAGCCGTCGAGCAGCGCCTGCGGCGCCTGGCTCTGGCGCTCGCCCTGGAAGACGTCGCCCGCGATACCCCCTTCCAGCACGGCCGACCCCGTGGCGACCACCAGCTTGCCCGCGTCGCGGCCCACCGTGTAGCCGTTTTCCAGGCGCTGTTGTGCGGCGATCAGGGGATTGGCGTAGAAAGCGCTGGCTTCCTTGCCCCAGCGCGCATGTTCTTCCTCGTAACCCTTGTACACGCCCGCGTACGGCAAGTCGGCCGGTGCGCTGCCCGCTTCGTACAGCTTGCCGTCCGCGCCTTTCAGCCAGGTCTGGCGCAGTGCGCCCGTCTGCACGTCCAGGGTGCCGCCGGACAGATTGATGCTGGAGCCAAGCTGCGTGACGACATCCTTGCCGCCGAAGCTGACCGTGCCGCCCTGCCCCATCCATTCGCTGACGGAGTGCCCCTGCGTGCCCAGATAACCGGCCACTTCCAGCAAGCCGCCAGCCGTGTACCAGCGGTCGCTGTCATAGCCATTCGTGCCTTTCGGTACGAACACCAGCTTGCGGCGGTCTACCCAGATGCTGTTGTTGATCAGGGCCTTGCCGTCGCGGTTGACGGGCGCATCGCGCTGTTCGTTGCCCTGCACATTGATCTCGATATTGTTGGCCGCCATCGCCACCTTGACGCCGACGGCGCCGGACACGTCAAGCTGCGCCCCGTCGCGCAACAGGCTGCGGCTGGCCGCATTGACGGCGATCTGGCCGCCCGTGGCCAGGGTCAGCGAATCGGCGAGCAATTCCACCGTGCCGGCGCTGCCGATCTCGATGCGCGACTGGTCGCGGCGGTCATTGACGAGCGAGATATTCTGTTCCGCCGACACGGCCGGTCCGCGCATGGCGTCGCGCTGGCTGTCGAGCGCCATCGTCTTGCCGTCGTCCTCGACGAGGATGGCCGTGGTGGCGCCGCGTCCCACGGTGACGGCAGCGTCGCTGCCCAGGGCGTTGAGGTGGACCGTGCCGCGCGTGGCGGCCGTGGTGGTGGCGAGCAGCACGCCTTCCTGGCGCACGTCGCGGCCCGCCAGCGTGACATCGCCTTCACGCGCCTGTATCAGGCCCGTGTTGACGACCTTGCCCGCCGTGCTGCCGGCCGCGAACTGCGGCGTGACTTCGCTACCGCGCGTGGTCGACAGCGGATTGCCATCCGTGCCCACGCCCTTCTTGATGCTAAAACCGTCGCCGGCGGCCAGCAGGGCCTGGCCCTTGGGCGTATTGATCTCGCCCCCATTGTGGACCTCTGTCCCCAGCAGCATCACGTAACCGCCGCCTTCCGTGCTGCCCTTCGGCAGGTTGCTGGAAATGCGCGCGCCCACCTGCACCTGCACCTTGCCGGCCGCATCGGTGAACGTCGTGGCGCCGGGCGTGCCGGGGCTGTAGATGCCGTTTTTCTGGAATTGCGCGTCGCTGATGCGGGCCGCGGCCGCCACCAGGCTGCGCGTGTCGACCTGGCTCGTGCCCGTAAACACGATGCCGTTGCGGTTGACCAGCAGCACCGTGCCATCGGCCTTGATCTGGCCCTGGATCTGGCTGGGACGCGCCAGCGGATCGTTGACCCGGTTCAGCACGGCCCAGTCCTTCTGCTGCTGGAAGGTCAAGGTCGTGTCCTTGCCCACATTGAACGTTTCCCAGTTCAGGATGGCCTTGTCCGCCGTCTGCTGCACCACCACGGCCGTCTTGCCGTTCGCCACCGTCTGCACGGGACCCTGGGCATGGAGCCAGCCGGCCGTCAGGCTGTTGGTGTCGACCTGCAAGCCGCCCTGCGCCAGGCCGTTCGGCACGCTGGCGCCGCCGGCGGCCGCCTGGCGCGCCTGCGCCTGGGATGCTTGCTGCGCGGCGATGGCGCGCGCGGCCAGGTTCAGGTTGTTGAGCGAGCGCTGCAACTGCTGGTTCGCCTGCTGTTGCTGGCCGTCGGGACGGCTGCCCAGCGGCAGCGGCTGGCCATTCGGCAGGCGGCCCGAGTTGGCCGCCGTATTTTGCGCCGCGCCCTTGGCCGCGAACCAGCCGCCGCTGAACGCCTGCTGCGCGCGCGCCGGCGTGGCAAAGGCGCCCGCCATCAGCATGGTGGTCAGTGCGTATGCGAGCGGCGTGAGCCGCAAGCGGCTGCCCAGCGTGGAGGTACGCTGCGCGTCCGTGTCAACGTTTGGGACTGGGCGCTGGGCAGTGTGAAGCTTGGTCATGGCAATGGTTTCCTGGCTAGAGAGTAGGGAACGGAGCCTGGCGGTAGCGCAAGCGTCCATACCTCCATGACGTAGCTGGGCGGCGGAAGGGATAATGCTTTTTGAAAAATATTTTGATTCCCCTGCCGCAGGGAAACCAGGAATCAGCTGAGCAGCACGATGCCGCCCGGCAGGCTGGTCATTTGCGCGCCGTACAGGTCGCGTATCATCGCCAGCGCGCCGTCAGTTTGCCCGATGGAAAAACGCATGCGCACGAGGCGGCGGCCCAGCTCGGCATTGCGCAGCACCACCCGGCCGGGCCGGTAGCGGTTGATTTCATCGACGACATCGGCCAGCGGCTGGCCGGCAAACGACAGCGCGCCCGTGCGCCACGCGTTCGCTTCGCCCGTTGGAGCGGCCGTGGCCGCCTGCACGCCCCGCTCGTCGTAGACCAGTTGCTGTCCCGCATCGAGGGTGTGGCGGCGCTGCCGCCACACCACCTCCACGGCGCCCGCCAGGCAGGTGACGCACACGGCGTCGTCCGTATGGCGCACATTGAAGCGGGCCGACTGCGCCAGCAGGCGCCCCGCGCCCGCCAGCACCGTGACGGGCTGGCGCGCGCCGCTGGCGAGGATTTCCGCCTCGCCGCCGAGCAATTCGATGGACTCGGGCGCGCGCACATCGATGCGCGTCTGCGTATTCATCTGCACCGTCATCTGCTGCGACAAGGCCACTTGCCGCTGCTCGCCCGTGCCCGTGCGGTAGTCGGCGGAGAATTCCTGCAGCGACGGCCAGGCGCCCAGCGGTGGACGCAAAGCCAGCACGGCCACGCCGGCCGCCAGCGCGCCACCGAGGAAAGCACGGCGTCCGGGGCGCGCCGGGAACGCCAGCACGTTTCCCCCCTGCGGCGCGGCGGCGGCGCGGGTCAAGGCGGGATCGAGCGCCTGCCACACTTGCTTGAGCTCGCGCCAGGCGCGCGCATGGCCGGGGCTGCGTGCGCACCAGGCGCGCAAGGCGTCGGCGTCGGCCTGCGTAAAATCGTCGGCACGCAGCCGCGCCCACCAGGCGGCGGCTTCCCGGTCGATGGCCGTGTCGGTATGTTCAAAAACGTCGCGTGGATCGCGGTCAGGAGCAGTCATGGGATTCATCAGTATTTACGCCGGCCCGACACATCGCTGCGCTGGGCGGCATCGGCGCCGGCCATGCACGTTTTACAGTGTTGCATGGCGGCCTGCAATTCTTTCTTGACCATCGCCACGGAAATGCCGAAGCGCTCGGCGATGTCCGCATTGAGCATGCCGTCGATGCGCGCCGCCGTCAGGATGGCGCGGCGGCGCGGCGACAGGCCTGCCAGCGCAGCGTCGAGCGCCTGCACGTCGAGCCGCGCCGAGACGATGCGCGCCGGGTCGCTGATGTCGTCGCCGGCCTCGTCGGCCATGTGCATCAGTTCTTCGCGTTCGCGCTCCGTGACGATGATGCGGTCGCGCCGGTACGCGTCGGTGGCGATATTGGCCGCCATGCGCAGCAGATAGGCGTCGGGATTGTGGACGGGCGCGGCGGCCGGGCCAGGCGCCACCATCGCTTCGAGGCGCAGCCAGGTTTCCTGCAGCGCATCGGCCGCATGGTGCTTGCAGCCGACCACGCGCTCCAGGCGCCAGCGCAGCACGGCGTAGCGCGAACTGAGGTGGCGTTTGAGCTTGGTGCGCAGGTCGGGCATGCTCATGGCGCAAGCCTTGCCGTCGTGCCGGGGCCGCAATCGACTTCGCTGCCCGGCCCCTGCGGCAGCAGCAGGATGGAAACGGGCTGCGGCATCGACGGCAGCGGCGCGGCGCCCACGTGCATGCCCAGCACCAGGCGCGCAATGGCCGTGTCGCGCGCGCGCAAACCCGTGCTGTCGAGCAGGTGCACGCGGTCCACCACGCCGGCGCGGTTCAGATACAGTTGCAGCGCCAGCCGGTAGCCGCCGGGACGCGTCTGCGCCGCGCGGCACAGCAGCCCCAGCAGCACGTGCTGCAAGCGGCTGACATAGGCCGCATGGTCGCCGCCGCCCTGCGTCGCGCCTGGTATGTCGGCGGCGGCCACGACGCTGACTTGCGGCAATTCAGCTGCGGCCGGCGCATACACGATGACGGCTTGCGCATCGGACAGGCGCGATTGCAGGCCCGTGCCTTCCAGCAAGGCTTGCAGGGCCGCGCCGGCCGCATGGGGGCCGCGCACGGCGGACGACTGGCGCTGCGCGTAGCGCTGGTCCATCAGCACGGCGATACCCGTGCGGCGGCTGTACAGGTCGAGCGCGTCGCCCAGATTTTGCGCGGCAATATCGAATTGCAGCACGGCGCCATCGGCCGGCTGCGCCCGCACGGGTCCCACCGCGGCCAGAAAACCCAGCAAAACCAGGTATCCCGCCAGCGCTAGCACATGGACGGATGCCGGGCTGCCTGTCATATCGCTATCGAGTCGCTATCGTGTGAGGGAGAAATGCGTGGAAACAAGGCATTGCCAAGTAACAATTCTTGCATCAACTGCAATAGCCTACACACAAAAAATGACGGCTTCGTGACATCAGCGGCGTGCGCAAATTTCGCCATGCGGGACGTCGGGTGCGGCGGCGATTTCGGCTACACTGGCTGCTACTCTCCCTTTCAGACGCCTGATGATCGAAAAGAATCTGCCCGAGCTGGTCATGCTGAAGCGCCTCATCGACGAGGGCGGCAGCCACCTGGAAGTGGCCGCGCCCTGCAGCATCGCCATGGATGGGCGCGAGTTTCCCGTGTACACGATTGCGCTGGGCAATCCGAGTCCCGACGTGCCCGTGCTGGGTTTTTTTGGCGGCATCCACGGCCTCGAACGCATCGGCACGCAAGTCATCCTGTCTTTCCTGGAAAGCCTGATCGCCCGCCTGCGCTGGGACGCCACCCTGCACCAGCAGCTGGAAAGCATGCGTCTCGTGTTCATGCCGCTGGTCAATCCGGGCGGCATGTGGCAAGCCACGCGCTGCAATCCGCAGGGGGTCGACCTGATGCGCAATGCGCCATTGAGCGCACGCGAAAAAGTGCCGTTCATGCTCGGTGGACAACGCTACAGTGCCCGCCTGCCCTGGTACCGCGGTGCGGCAGACGGACCGATGGAGGTGGAAAGCCAGGCCGTGTGCGACCTCGTCGAGCGCGAACTGCTGTCGCGCCAGTTCAGCATCGCCCTCGATTGCCATTCCGGCTTCGGCTTGCGCGACCGCATCTGGTTTCCCCACGCGCATACCCAGGTGCCGATAGCACACCTGGCCGAGATCGGCGCACTGGAAGAGCTGTTCAGCCAGAGCTATCCCAACCACAACTATGTATTCGAGCCGCAAAGCCGCCAATACCGCACGCATGGCGACCTGTGGGACTATCTGTACCTGAACGGCACCAGCTACAGCGGGCGCGTGTTCCTGCCGCTGACCCTGGAAATGGGTTCATGGCGCTGGGTCAAGAAAAACCCGCGCCAGCTGTTCAACAGGGTCAGCATCTTCAACCCCACGGCCGCGCACCGCTTGCAGCGCGTGCTGCGCCGGCATCTGGTATGGTTCGATTTCCTCATGCGCGCCGCCAGCAGCCACGGACGCTGGATGCCGGAAGGCTTGCTGCGCAAGGCGCAGCGCCGGCGCGCGCTGGCGCAATGGTACGAGTCATGAACGGCGCGCCCACCTGGGTCCTGCTGCGCGGCCTGATGCGCGAACAGCGCCACTGGGGCAGCTTTCCCGCCACCCTGGCGCGCGTCCTGCCCGGCGCCCACATCGTCACGCCCGACCTGCCCGGCAATGGCGGGCGCCACGCGCAGAACAGCGCCACCCGCGTGGCTGACATGGTGGAAGCCTGCCGCCAGGAGCTGCAGGCGCGCGGCATTCCGGCGCCATACCACTTGCTGGCCCTGTCCCTGGGCGGCATGGTGGCCGTGGAATGGGCTCACCGCTACCCGCAGGAAATCGCCCGCTGCGTGCTGCTCAATACCAGCATGCGGCCGTATAGTCCGTTTTACCGGCGCCTGCGCTGGCAAAACTATGGCGCGCTGCTGCGCCAGCTGCTGCTGGGCGACAAAAGTAGCCAGGAAGCGCTGATCCTGCGCCTGACGAGCCAGCGGCATGCTGGCGGCAACCCCGCGCTGCTGGCCGACTGGCTCAGCTACCAGCAGCAATATCCGGTCAGCCGGCGCAACGCGCTGCGCCAGTTGCTGTCGGCCGCCCGCTACCGCGCCCCGGCAATCCGCCCGGCCATGCCCGTGCTGGTGATGGCCGGCGCGCTGGACCGATTGGTCGACCACCGCTGTTCGCAGCGCCTGGCGCGCGCCTGGCAGGCCGATTGTTTGATCCACCGCGATGCGGGTCACGACTTGCCGCTCGACGAAGGGCAATGGGTGGCGCAATCGGTGGCGCGCTGGCTGGGGGTGGCAGCGGCAGAGCATGACAAGACAAGCACGGCACTATCATCATGCAAATAAGCAACCATACCGACCAACTGACGGCGCTGGTGGAAGCCGGCGTACGCGAACAGATTTTTCCGGGCGCGGCCTGGGCCGTGGGCAGCGTCGACCACGGCGTGGCAGGCGCGGCCGGGCGGCTCACGCCCGAAGCGTCCAGTGTCGCGATGCAAGTCGACACCTTGTTCGACATCGCGTCGCTGACCAAGATCATCAGCGTCTGGTCGCTGACCGGCCAGTTGGTAAAGCAGGAACGCCTGCGCCTCGATAGCCGGCTGGCGGACCTGCTGCCCGGCACAGTGGGTTATGCGCTGGCGCCCATCACGATTTTCCAGCTGCTCACGCACACGGCCGGCTTGCCGCTGCGCGCCCGCCTGCGCGCCAGCTATGGCGAGGTGTACGACGATATCGTGCGCGGCGTGCTGCGCGAGCCGCTGGAAGGCATGCCAGGCCAGGCTGTCGAATACACGGACCGCGCGGCCCTGATCCTCGGCCTGGTCATCGAGCGGCTGCTGGGCATGCCGCTGGATGTGGCCCTTGCCGAGTACGTGCTGCAGCCGCTGGGCATGGCCGCCACGGGATATGGTCCTGTGGCGCCCCGGCACGGCCAGCTGGTCGCACCGACCGAGTACTGCGAACAGGCGGGCACCCACCTTGCCGGCGTGGTGCATGATTTTTCGGCCCGGCTGCTGGGCGGCGTGTGCGGCATTGCCGGGCTGTTTTCCAACGTGCCGGACCTGGAGCGCTTCCTGCGGGCGATGCTGGCGCCGGACGGCAAGGTATTCGACGCCGGCTGGGTGCGCGATTCGCTGACGGTGCGGACGGGCGAGCTGCAGCCGTCGCGCGGCCTGTTCTGGCACCCGGCGGCAGGCACCGGGCCGCAAGACGATGTCTGGTGCCACCAGGGCTTCACCGGAACGGCGATGTGGCTCAGCCCGAGGCGCGGCCGCTATGCCGTGCTGCTGACGAACAAGCTGTATTACACGCGCGAGTTCGACAGGATCAACGACATCCGGCGCGACTTCATGCGCTGCGCATTCGATCTCTGAGTGTTACAGCCGCAGGCTGATGACAATCGCCAGCAGCAGCGCGCCGGCCGCCGCCAATAATGCGCTGTTGAAACTGTGCGACTGTGCATACAGGCTGCCGGCCAGCACGGGGCCGATGATCTGGCCGATGCCGTACACCACCGTCATGATGGCCATCATGCTGCCGCCAAACTTGCCCGCCATGCTGGCGGCCCGCTGCGCGGCCGGCATGGCGATGGTCACCGTGCCGACAAACGTGCCGCCGACGAGGATGGCGCTGAGCAGATAGCCGGCGACCGTGGGCACCAGCACGGGCAAGGCCACGCCCAGCGCCTGCAGCAGCAAATTGAGCCTCAGCGCCTGGCGCGTGCCAAATCTCTCGTGCAGGCGGTGCCACAGGAAACACGAGGGCGCGGCACCGAGACCGAACACGGCCCACACGTGGGCGGAGTTCAGTCCGGGCAAGGCCGCGCCGACCAGCACGGGCAAATACGTGGCCGTGACGATATAACCAAATCCCGCCAGTCCGTAGATCAGCACCAGCGGCCACGGCGCCACGGGCGCCAGCGCGGTGGCGCCAACTTGCGCCGGCGCATCCGGCGCCGGCTGGCCGCTGGCGGCAATCGCGGGTGCGGCCGCCAGCCCCGCCAGCACGGTGACGCCGGCCAGCAGCAACCACATGCCGGCGCTGTGCCAGCCCAAGTGCGACGCCAGCACCAGCAATTCGGCCGACACGGCGATGCCGGCGCCCACGCCCGCGTACAGCAGCGGCGCGCCGCGCGCCTGCCGGCGCTGCACCAGCAACCATAATGAGGCGGCCACCATGGCCAGGGCGCTGAAGACGCCCGCCACGCCGCGCACCGTCACGATGAGCCAGACGGGCATAGTCAAGGCCAGCACGCCCAGGCAGAGGGCCGTGCCCGCCACCGACCACAGGCACAGCCGGTGCGCGTTGTGCGCCCGCGCGCGCATGGCCAGGATGGCGCCCAGCAAATAACCGGCATAGTTGGCAGAAGCGGCCAGGCTGCCATCGCGCAAACTCAAGACGCCTTCCCCCACCATGTGCGGGTAGATGGCCGTGAAGGCGAAGCGGCCAAAGCCCATGCCAATGGCGAGAATGACCGCCGCGGCGATGGCCGCGCGCAGCCTGGCAGGCGCGTTCACGGCGCCTCGCCGAGCTGCGCCAGCAAATGCTGAAAGGCGGGCACGTCGAACCCGGCGCGCCACACCAGCACGGTGTCAATCTGCCCTGCGGGCAAGGTTGTCAAGGTGGCAGGCGCGTCCGACAGCGCCAGCACGCTGGCGGGCAGCAGGGTCACGCAGGCACCGGCCGCCACGCAGGCGATCATGGTGTGATACGAACTCAGCTCCTGCACCTGCCATTGCGTGCTGCCGGCCACGCCCAGCAGCTCTTCGGCGATGCCGCGGTAGGTGCAGCCCTGCGGGAACGCCGCCAGCGAGCGCGTACGCACGTCCGCAGCGCGGCGCGCCTGCCCTTCGCTGGCCGGCAGCAGCAAACACAGTTCCTCGCGCCACACGGGCATCGATGCCAGGCCCAGCTCTTCCAATGCGGCGGCGCCTCCGAACGCGGGCGGCAAGGCGACGAAAGCGCAGTCGAGCAAGCCCGTGCGCACCTGCTCGATCAGGGGGCGCGACGGCCCTGTGCTCAGCGTCAGGCGCGTGGCCGGATGGCGGGCGTGATATGCGGCCAGCAGGGCCGGCAAGCGGCTGGCCGCCGTGCTTTCCATGCTGCCGACGCGCAAGGTGCCGCCCTCTCTCCCGCCCGTGACGACGTGCCGCGCTTCTTCCGCCAGCGCCAGCAAACGCTGCGCATACTCGAGAAAGCGCTCGCCGGCCGCCGTCAGGGCCATGCGTTTATTGGTGCGCACGAACAATTCGGCGCCGATATCGGCTTCCAGCTGCTGGAGGCGCGT
The DNA here is from genome assembly GCF_019345455.1 of Janthinobacterium sp. NKUCC06_STL. NCBI lineage: Bacteria > Pseudomonadati > Pseudomonadota > Betaproteobacteria > Burkholderiales > Oxalobacteraceae > Janthinobacterium > Janthinobacterium sp. NKUCC06_STL. Next base: position 45,769 of record NZ_JAHKQY010000002.1, on the reverse strand, counting down.
GGTGACGCTGGACGGCGCGCGGCCCAGCCTGGCTGCGGCCTGGGTCACGCTCAGCTCACTGGCGACAGAGCAAAAAATCCGCAATGATTCCAACTCCATCGTATTCTCCATTTAAAAATGATTATGCTATTATATTCTCAAAATACGAATTGAATGCAGTATCCTCAACTTCATGAAGGAAACATCATGACTTCAATCCATCCCTTCCTCGACCGTCTCGGCTTGCAACTGCCCATCATCCAGGCGCCGATGGCCGGCGTCTCCACGCCGCGCATGGCCGCCGCCGTCTCGAACGCGGGCGGCCTCGGTTCGCTGGCCATCGGCGCGGGCACGGTGGCGCAGGCGCGTCAGGTGATCATGGACACCCGTGCGCTGACGGATCGTCCCTTCAATGTGAATGTGTTTTGCCATGCGCCGGCCCTGCGGGATGCGCAACGCGAAGGGGCTTGGCTGGCCCATCTGGCGCCCCTGTTTGCGGAGCTGGGCGCAAGCGTGCCCGTGGAACTGGGCGAAATCTACGCAACGTTCATCGGCAATGACGCGGCATTCGATCTGTTGCTGGAACAGCGGCCCGCCGTCGTCAGCTTCCATTTCGGCTTGCCGACGCCGCAGCAAGTCCAGGCCCTGCGCCAGGCCGGCATCTACACCATGGCGACGGCCACCAATCTGCGCGAGGCGGCCCTGATCGAACAGGCCGGCGTCGACGCCATCGTGGCGCAAGGCGTGGAAGCGGGCGGCCATCGCGGCGTCTTCGACCCGCAAGCGCCGGACGAACGCCACAGCACCAGCGTGCTGCTGCGCCTGCTGGCGGACCGCACCGCCCTGCCCCTCATCGCCGCCGGCGGCATCATGGATGGGCAAGGCATCCGCGCCGCGCTGGACCTGGGCGCGGCAGCCGCGCAGCTGGGCACGGCGTTCGTGCTATGCCCGGAATCGTCAGCCAATGCAGGCTACCGCGCCAACCTGAAAAGCGAGCGGGCATCGGCCACGCGCCTGACCAGCGTGCTCTCGGGCCGCCTGGCGCGCGGCATGGTGAACCGCTTGATCGAGTACGGCGAGGCGCCAGGCAGCCCGCCACCGGCCGATTATCCCGTCGCCTACGATGCCGCCAAACAATTGAACGCGCTGGGCAGCCAGCACGGCAACAGCGAGTTCGCCGCGCAATGGGCTGGCCAGGGCGCGCCGCTGGCGCGGGAAATGGGGGCGGAGGAATTGATGTTGACTTTGGCCAGGGAAATGGCGCGCTGATTTCAGCACGCCGCTGACATGCTGGCGGCCAGGACAAGGAAGCCCTTGGTCGCATGCCGTCTTGGCTAGACGCTGCGACGGCATTGCAGTATCCGCTTCAGCCGCGAAGCGGACCTTTCAGCGATGATACGCTTGCCACGAAGTAGCCTTAGAGACAGCCCCAAAGATAAATGGACTGTCCCGTGGTGGCGGCTTGCCGTGCGAGCGATTGCAAATCCTTTAATAGCGGCCGCAAATCTGCTGCATCGCACTCCATCTCTTCAGTTTTTGCCCATTGCTCCGATGCGCTCTCCAACCCGTCCGCATTTGAATTTGCAAGAAGGCTTGTCAGCTCGTCCGGAAATCGGTGCAGCCAGGACTCGCCGTCCTCCTCAACGTAAATGTCTTCAGGCATGTGTTTTTCTATATCCCACTCCCTGCTTTCCAAAATGGCCCAAAGAGTACCGATTTCCAGGTCTGTGATGCCATTGAATTGGATCGGATTCAACAAAAGCGCAATTTCCTCGCCTTCGTCAGGCTCTTCAATCCGATTTGCATATCGGATGGCCTCGGCTGGACCGGCGATAAAGAAGTCTGCAATTACTCCCAATGTAGTTCTCCCAGTTTTTTGCACAAGATTGATTGGATATTCAACGACTGCTGCTGGCCGGCTGCCGTCGTTTCACTAACGGGCTAGGCGCCGATCCGGTGGGATTCCCTCAGGACGTTTTCTGACCGAGCTGTTCGGCAAGCCCGATGAGGATTCCTTCCGGACCACGAATATAGCAGAGCCGGTACATGTTTTCGTACTGGACTACTTCGCCGACCAGCTTCGCGCCGCGTTTGACGAGCCGGACGAGCGTATCGTCGATATTCTCGACGGTAAACATGACGCGCAGGTAGCCGAGCGCGTTCACTGGGGTGTTGCGGTGATCGGCGACTACGGGCGGCGCGAGGAAGCGGGATAATTCCAGACGGCTGTGACCGTCCGGCGTACGCATCATGGCAATCTCGACGCGCATGCCGTGCAGTCCGGTGACGCCATCTGCCCACTCTCCTTCAACCGGGGCGCGCCCTTCGAGAACGAGACCAAGTTCGGTGAAGAATGCAATGGCGGCATCGATGTCTTCTACCACGATGCCGACGTTGTCCATGCGCTTGACTGTCATGTTGCCTCCTGGGTGTCTAACTTAGCTTGAAATAAGGGATAAGGAGCGCCCCGCTACGGCAACCGGTGCCGGAAAGTCGGTTCGATATTACGCGCATGCAGCCAACGGACGATGTCTTCCAGGCTGGCGTCCTGCAGCAGCAAGCCCGGCGCAGCGGTGGACGTTGCCACTGGCAATGCGGCGATGGCGGGAGCGGGCACGGCGTCAAGCAGGCCCGCATGGCCCTGCAGCTTGGCCAGCGCTTGCGCGAATTGTCCCGGATTGATGCTGCGCAAGCTTTCCAGGAAACCCAGCTGGGCGGCGGGCGGCGGCGGCATGTCCAGGCCAGGCTCATCGACAAAGGCGGCGCCCATGCTGGGGTGGATGAAGGCGGCCCACTTGCCCGTCGGCTGCAGGCACGGCGGCAGCGCCGCCTGTTCCACGTAGTCTGGCGGCGCGATAGCGAGGATGTCGGTCGATGCTGGCAGGAAAGTCGAGCGCAGCAATTGGACGAATTGGCGCGCCTGCGCGACGGATACGGGCGTGGCCAGCGACAGCCACAGCTGGAATGCACTGCCCGAGATGCTGACGGCGGGCGCCGGCAAGTCCAGCTCGTGCTGCACGGCATTGGCGATCGTGCACAGCGCGCTCCAGTGCGCTTCGCCGCCGCCCTTGCCGCCAAACTCCAGCACCAGCGCGCGCGCCAGGCCGCTATCCGTGACCAGGCACACCGCTACCGTCTGCTCGCCCGACAGATGGCGCGCCAGCACGGCTGGCGTCAGCGGCTGCGCGCCGCCCTCCGCATCGACGTATTGCTGCTGTTCTTCGAACAGGTACAGGCGGGTGAGTTCGGAAATCAGTTTATGCATGGGCGGCCTCGTAATAACGTTGAGCAAGACTTGTCAACGTGCCCAGATTATAGCCTCCTGGCTATTCCCTCACTGGCAGCCCGGATGCCTGCCGCGCCCGCCCGGCGCCAAACACCAGCCAGCTGGCCACGGCGAACAGGCAGGCAGCCACGCCGCCGTACAGCATCACGGCGCCAAATCCCTGCGCCAGCACCAGCTTCGCCACGCCGTCCGGCAGCGCGCCGGCGCCCTTGCCTGCCGACAAACCTTCCGCCATGGCGCGCAAGGTGGCCGCGTCCAGTCCGCCGGGCAACTGCATCCGCAAGGCGGACTGGATGGCTGCGACGAGAATACAGCCCATCAGCGCGATATTCACCGACAGGCTGATCATGCGCGCGCTGATGTCGATGCTGGACGCCATGCCGGCCCGTTCGCCCGGTACGGCGCCCGTCGTCGTATTGGTGACGGGCGTGTTGGTCAGGCCCAGGCCCGTGCCCGCCAGCAGGCAACCGGGCAGGATCGTCAGCCAGCTGGCGGCATCCACACGGCTGCCCCACAGCATCAGCAAAAAACCCACGCCGATGACCAGCAAGCCGGCAGGAATGACGGCATCGGCCCGGTAGCGCAGCGCCAGGCGCTCGGCCAGCGGCGGCACGAGCAAGGTGGGCAAGGTGTAGGCCAGCAAGGTCAGGCCCGTGTCCAGGCTGCTGTAGCCGAGGCCATACTGCACGTACAGGGGCAGATAAATCATGAACGGCCAGAAACTGCAGTTCATGCCCGCCGAACCGAGCAGCGCTCCCGAGAAACGGCGGATGCGGAACACGGCAAAGTCGATCATCGGTTCGGCCTGGCGCCGTTCGATCATGACAAACAGCATCAGACTGATCAGCGCCACGGCCAGGCTGGCCACGCTGCGCGGATCACTGAACCCCAGCGCCGGCCCCTGCGTCAGGCACCAGGCCAGGCTGAACACGCCCAGCGACAGGGTGGCGATGCCGGCCACGTCCAGCTTGCGCCGCTGCGGGTCGCGCGATTCGCTCACGCCCAGCGCCACCAGCAGCAACGCCGCCAGCGCCAGCGGTCCGTGCACGAGAAATACCCACTGCCAGTTTGACAGCGCGACGATGGCCGCGCCGATGATGGGACCGAAGCCCAGGCCCAGGCCAAACACGATGCCCCAGGCGCCAAACGCCCGGCCCCGCGCGGCGCCGTCCGGAAACTGCTGCGACAGCACGGCCACCTGGCAAATCAGCATGGCGCCGCCAGCCATGCCCTGCAGCGCGCGCGCGGCGATCAGCACGCCCGTGCTGCCGGCCCAGCCGCATGCCAGCGAACTGAGGCCGAACAGGATCAGGCTGGCGAGCAGCAAGCGCTTGCGGCCATAGCGGTCGGCCAGGGTGCCGGTTGCCATCAGCACGGTGGTGCAAGCCAAGGTGTAGGCGTTCATGATCCATTGCAAGTCCTTGAAGTCGCCATGCAGCACGGTTTCCAGGGTGGGCAGGATCACGGGCACGCTGGAAATTTCCAGGCCAAACATGAGCGAGGCCAGGCAGACGGCGGCCAGGGTCAGTGCGTTTTGTTGCGAAGTAGTCAGGTGCATCGAAGCTTTGCTTTCGGTAGTCATGGAGGGATGCGTAGTGCCGGAGCACTGCAAGCGACCATTCTAGAAAACGTGGACTCATGAGGGAAATGATAAAATTTTGCACAATTCATTCATTTTCATCATGAATCACAGGAACCCCATGGACTTCGATACCGCCCTGCTGCGCGCCTTTGTGGCCGTGCAGGACACGGGCGGCTTTACGCGCGCCGCCGAACGGTTGCACCTGAGCCAGTCCGCCATCAGCCACCAGATCCGCCGCCTGGAAGAGCAAGCGGGCAGCGCGCTGCTGGTGCGCACGACGCGCAGCCTGCGCCTGACGGAAGACGGCGAGGATTTTTTGCGCCACGCGCGGCAGATCCTGGCTGCCCAGGATGCGCTGGCGCGGCGCTTTCAGCGCTCCTCGATTGCCGGCGCCGTGCGCTTTGGCGTGCCGGAAAATTTCATGGGCGCGCGCCTGCCTGCCCTGCTGGCGCAGTTCGCGCACCTGTTTCCCGCCGTGCGCCTGGATGTCACGGTAGGCACCTATCTTGACTTGCAGAAACTGGTCGCTGCCGATGCGCTGGACCTGGCCGTCGTCATGGCCCTCGCGGACGGACAAGATGAGGCAGCCGTGCTGCGCCGCACGCGCTTCGTCTGGGCTGCGGCGCAGGATTTCCGGCACGACAGCGCGCTGCCGCTGCCGCTGGCGTTTTCGCCCGCACCCTGCCTGCACCGGCAAGTGGGCGTCGACGCCCTCGATGGCGCCGGAATGGACTGGCGCGTGGCGTTCACCTCGCCCAGCCAGCAGGGCTTGCGCGCCGCCGTGCTGGCGGGTCTGGCGATCACGGCCCTGCCGCAAGGCGATCTGGAAGCGGGCATGGTGGTCATCGATGGCCAGCATGGCTTGCCCGCCCTGCCCGCCGCCCAGTTCCAGCTGCTCTGGCGCGCCGCCAGCAGCACGGCGGCAGCCGAAGCGTTTGGACAATTGCTGCGCGAGTGGTCAGCCGCGGCGGCATGAAGTTGCAAAAAAGTGTAGCCTTCCCAGGTGTTCATTTTCAGGCCAAAGGAAATCCTCTCCATGACATCCCGTACTTTTCTCGTCACTGGCGCGACACGCGGTATCGGTTATGCCATCAGCACCCTGCTGCATCGGCAGGGCCACCGGGTCGTCGGCATCGCCCGGCATACTGAAGGCGTGGACTTCCCCGGCACGCTGGTTGGCTGCGATCTTGGCGACCTGGCGCAGACGGCGCAGGTTCTCGAGGCGCTTGAAAAAAAGTTCGATATCGACGGCATCGTGAACAATGCAGGCATTGCCTCGCCCCAGCCACTGGGTCAGATCGACTTTGCCACCTTGCAGAACGTCTTCGATCTGAACGTGCGCGCCGCCATCCAGGTGACGCAGCAGTTCGTGGCGGCGATGAAGCAGCGCCGCTATGGCCGCATCGTGAATATCTGCAGCCGGGCCATCTACGGCAACGCGAACCGCACCGCCTATTCCGCCGCCAAAAGCGCCCTGGTCGGCTGCACGAGAACCTGGGCCCTGGAATTGGCCGAGCACGGGGTGACGGCCAATGCGGTCGCACCCGGCCCCGTGGAAACGGAACTGTTCCGCCAGACCCGCCCCGTCGGCAGCGAGATGGAACGCCAGGTGCTTGCAACGATACCGATGCGACGACTGGGACAGCCCGATGACATTGCCGCCGCCGTCGGCTTCCTGCTGTCGGAGCAAGCCAGTTACGTGACAGGTCAGGTACTGGCGGTCGATGGCGGCGGCAGCCTGGGCGGGCGCGCCTGAGCAGCCGTCATAAAAACCAGGGACCAGCGCCACGATGGCGGTAGACTGCCCGGCGCCGGCGGCCATTTGAGCCAGCGCAAACCTCCTCCGAGCGTGCACGGCCACTTGCGCGAACACGCGTTTACCGCGCGGCGGCGCAGGTCTATAGTGGCATCTTTCCCACCTTTTCAAGGACAGGATCGCCATGAAACTCTTTTATTCTCCAGGCGCCTGCTCGCAAGCGCCGCACATCCTCCTGCGCGAAACGGGCACGCCATTTACGCTGGTGAAAGTCGATCTGGGCCAGCACCGGACGCAGGAAGGCGGCAATTACTATGAACTCAACCCGAAAGGACAAGTGCCGCTGCTGGCGCTCGACGATGGCACGACCTTGAGCGAAGGCCCCGTCATCGCCCAGTACATCGCCGAACAGAGCGGCAAGCAAGACCTGCTGCCGCCCGTGGGCAACCTGGCCCGCTACAAGGTGCTGGAGTGGCAGAACTACATCACGTCCGAGCTGCACAAATCGTTCAGCCCCCTGTTCGATTCCCGCATCGACGCCGCCACCAAGGCCTTGTTCATTGAGCAACTCGGCAAGAAATACAAATGGGTGGACAGCCGCCTGGAAGGCCATGCCTACCTGACTGGCGACACGTTCACGGTCGCCGACGCCTATCTGTTCGTCATCACGGGCTGGGCGCCAGGCCTGGGCGTGGATTTGTCCGCGCTGGCGAATCTGCAAGCCTTCCTGGCAAGAGTCGCCCAGCGCGACAGCGTCAAGGCTGCCTGGGAAGCGGAAGGTTTGGCCAAGGCCGCCTGAAGCCCTTTGTACGGGTTCCCTGGGCTGGCGGAGCGCGACAGTCCCGTGCTAAGATCGCGCTGTCGAAAAAGGTGGACCGGCGTGGTGAGCCCCGGTCAGCCGTCCGCGTGCGGACGGTCATATTCCAGCCCTGGGGGCAGCGGACCACGACGAAAAGCGGACGTGCGCCGTTTTTTCGTCGGCGTGCGTTCCGTCACCCTGCTGCCTGAACGGCGTTGCGCCTGCCGCGAAAATTCACCACGTCCTTGACCGAGTGTGCTCTGCACAACACCCAGGACGACATCATGAACCCAGCTTCAATCCACACCCCTGTACTCATCATCGGCGGCAGTCTCGTCGGACTTTCAGCCTCGCTCTTCCTCGCATGGCGGGGCGTGCCGCATATCCTCGTTGAAAAACACCACGGCAGCGCCGCCCATCCCCGCGCCACGGGCTTTACGGAACACACGCTGGAATTTTTCCGCGCCGCCGGCATCGCCGAACGCATTCCCCAGGTGCCGCCCGGCGCCACCGTGCGCCGCGCCCGCGTGGAAAGTCTGGCGGGCCAGCACTACGAGGAATTGCCATGGACGCCAGGCCAGCCGGAGGAGCGCGACGGCAAGGCTACGCCCATGGCCGGCGCCGCCATCGCCCAGGACCTGCTGGAACCGATACTGCGCGAGGCCGCCCGCGCACGGGGCGCCGACCTGCGCACCGGCGTGGAACTGTTGTCCGTGCAGCAGGATGCGCAGCGCGTCACGGCGCAGCTGCGCCAGCGCGACACGGGCGCAAGCTATGCCGTCACGGCCGATTACCTGATCGCCGCCGATGGCGCGGCCAGCCCCATCCGCGAACAGCTGGGCATCGCGCGCCAGGGCGCTGGTCCCCTGCGCGTGCTGCGCAGCGTACTGTTCCGCTGCGCGGAGGCGGACGCCTTTCTGGAACGGGGTATCCGCCAATTCGACATCGATCAGCCAGGCTTCAAGGGTTTCCTGGGCACGTATTCGGACGGGCGCTGGTTCCTCATGTTTGAAGAACAAAACGACAGCACCGACGCGCAATTGCGGGCGCTGATCCGCCAGGCCCTGGGCAAGGACATGGCCTTCGAGCTGATCACTACCGGGCGCTGGGAGCTGGCCGGGCTGATCGCGGACAGGTTCAGCGAAGGACGCATTTTCCTGGCCGGCGATGCGGCCCACCAATTGCCGCCCACGCGGGGCGGCTACGGCGCCAACACGGGCATCGACGACGTCTACAACCTGGCATGGAAGCTGCAAAGGGTGGTGCGGCAGCAATCGCGCCCCGCCCTGCTCGACACTTACACGGATGAGCGCAGGCCCATCGCCTGGCTGCGGCACCAGCAAACCTTCGCCCGGCCGGACTACGCGAAATGGGTCGGCGACGGCTACCAGAACGAACCCCTGTATGGCAACCTGGCGATGGAACTTGGCCAGTTGACGCGCTCTGGCGCCATTCTCGGCGCGGATGCGGCGCTGCCGCCGGCCGCCCACCCGCGCGACTGGGCCGGCCAGCCAGGCACGCGCGCGCCCCACGTATGGGTCCGGCATCGCGGCAACAGCGTCTCCAGCATCGACCTGTTGACCGACGATTTCGTGCTGCTGACAGCCGATCCGCGCTGGTCCGCCGCCGCCGCGCACCTATCGTTGAAGACCTTGCTGATCGGCGCCGATGTGCTCTTCCCCGCCGATCAGGCCTTCGGCGACACCTACGGAGCAGGCGATGACGGCGCCGTGATCGTCCGGCCGGACGGCATCATCGCCTGGCGCTCGGCCCCGGCCGCGGCGCCAGGCGCCACGCTGCTGCGCGCCGTGATGGAAAAAATTGCCATGCCGCACGGCTGACGGCAACGGCGCCGCCGCGCTGTGCGAAAATGCCCGCCTCTGCCATAGACGGACTTTGCCCATGCCGCACGCTGCCATTGCTACCCTTTCCGAACGCGACGCACGCCGCATCGCCCGCCACGCCCAGGCGGCCGATGCGGCCCGCTTCCTGCATCCGGCCCAGCAAGCCTTGCTGCACCGGCGCGGCTGGCTGACGATGCTGGCGCCGCACAGCGCGGGCGGCGCCGAGCTGCCCTTGCCGCAAGTGGTACGCCTGGAAGAAGCCGTGGCCGCCGTCGATGGCAGCATGGGCTGGGTGCTGACCCTGTGCGCGGGCGCGGGCTGGTTCGCGGGCTTCCTGACGCCCGACATGGCGCAGGCCATCATCGGCGCACCCCGCGTCTGCCTGGGCGGCAGCGGCGCGGCCACCGGTTACGCGGAGGAAGAAGGCGACGGCTACCGCATCACCGGCAGCTGGGACTACGCCAGCGGCGCGCCCATGGCGACCCACTTCACCCTGAACGCCCGGCTGCGGCGCGATGGCCAGCCCCTGCTCGATGACGAAGGCAAGCCGCGCATCCGCGCCTTCCTCGTGCCCGCCGCGCTGGTGCAGCTGCTGCCTTCGTGGACCAGCATCGGCATGCGCGCCAGCGCCTCGCACAGTTATCGGATCGACGGCCAGTGGCTCGGCAAGGAACATGGCTTCACCATCGACGCCAGCGCCGCGACGGCCGGCGGCCCCCTGTACCGCTATCCCTTCTATTCATTGGCGTATGTCACCCTGGCCGCCAACGTGGCCGGCATGGCCGCGCATTTCATGCAACTGGCCGAAGAATGCATGCACCACCGCCGCCATGCGCGCGAAGGCTTGCCGCTGCTGGAGGTGCCGGAGGTGGCGGCCATGTTGCAAGCAAAGAAAGATGTTTACGCTGCCGCACGCACCCGTTTTTACGCCGTGCTGGACGACAGCTGGGCGCAAGTGGCGGCTGGCGAGGCGCTTGACGCGGACGCCATGCAGGCCGTGCAAGAGCGCTCTCTGGAGCTGGTCGCCGTGTGCCGTGCGGCAGTCGATGGCCTGTATCCATATTGCGGCCTGTACGCAGCCCGCGAAGACAGCACCATCAACCGCGTCTGGCGCGACTTTCATACGGCCGGCCAGCATGCATTGCTGCTGCCCTGACGTTGCCGTCCTCGGCTCCGCCGCACAGGTGCATGGCTGAAACGGCAGGCGGACGCCATGCGGGCCGGATTGCCTGATAATATGGGGACATTGCTACTTCTCGCTCCCCTACCCATGCACGTCAACACGCTCAGCAGCCTGGCGCAACTTTTGGCCAGCGCCGAAACGGAAACCCTGGCCTTTCCAACCAGCATCAATACGGCCCTGCTCCTGCAAAAGGAACTGGCCAATCCCGATTGCCACTCGGCCGACATCAGCCGGCTGCTGCTGTGCGAACCGACCTTGTCGGCGCGCGCCGTGGCGCTGGCCAATTCAGCCCTGTTTGCGCCCGGCCAGTCGCCCGCCATCACCAGCGTGCGCGCCGCCGTCGAGCGGCTGGGCCACCGCAACCTGTATGCGCTGGCGACGGCGGCCGTCATCCGCCAGCTGAACGCGGGCATCCGCGACGAGGCCTTGCGCGCCCGCGCCACCCAGCTGTGGGCGCACACCGTGCACGTGGCGGCGCTGGCGCATGGCCTGGCAGGCGCCGTCACGCACACGGATGCCGATACGGCCCTGTTCGCCGGCATCGTGCATGAAGTGGCCGGCTTTTATTTGCTGGCCCAGGCCGACAAGACCCCAGGCCTGTACGCCCACCTGGAAACGCAGATGGCGTCCGCCCTGGAAGTGATCGGCCGCGCGCTGATGCGCCAGCTGGGCGTGCCGCTGCAGGTAGCCGATGCCGTCAATACCTTGCCCGGCTCGACCATCATGCTGCCGCCCGAGGGCTTGCGCGACACCCTGCTGCTGGCCAAGGCGCTGGCGCCCGTGCCTTCGCCGCTGCCGCAGGCCGGCATCACCATCAGCGCGCCGCTGCAGGCCTACCTGGAAAATGATCCCGTGCTGCAGGCGCTGCGCACGCAGCCGTCGGCCGAAGCGAAGGGCCTGATCGAGGTACTGCTCAGCTAATGGCCTATCTGCTATGATGGCGCAGGCCGGAATGGATCCGGCCTGCTTTCATTGACGTCCACTGGAAAACTGCCTTGACTACCTCCCTACGCATGCTCGGCCTGGCCGCAGCTCTGACCATGGCGTGCAATGCCAACGCCGACAGCTTCGTTTCCTCGGCCTCCAGCGCCGGTTCCCAGTCGAGCGGCAGCATTTCCGATTCGCTCAACGGTTCGAGCAACAGCTCCTCGCGCGACAACAAGGTGGCCAATGGCCCCTACCGCATCATCGACGTGGCCGCCGTGCCGGGCCGCGACGGCATGACGCGCCTGACCATGCAGGCCGACGCCACGGCAACGCCGCTGGTGCTGGACTTGCCGCAAGCGGCGCTCGACAAGCAGCAACTGGCGCAAGGCGACGTGGTGCATGCGCAAAACCGCGCCTACGGCATCGAATTCTCGCGCAACGACACGCGCGCCGCCTTCTTCCTCGTGCTGGCCGACGACTGGTACGGCGAAATGGCCACGCGTCCCGTCAGCCTTTGATTCGTTTTCTCGCGAAACTCCCGGCGCTGCTGCTGGGCGTTTGCGCCATCGTCGGCGCCAGCGCGGCGCAGGCGGGCACCTCGCTCGCCTCATCGCGCTTTTGCGACCGTACGCAGGAACTCACTGCCACGGAACAGGACCGGCTATTGCGCTTTGCCGCCATCGTGCGCGAGGAACTGGCCGCCAGCGAAGGCAGCGTGGCCCTCATCAGCCGCTCGGGACTGGACCTGGCCCGCTTCGGCATCCGCTATTCGCATGCGGCGCTGGCCTGGCGCCACGACAATGACAGCGGCTGGTCCGCGCGCCAGCTGTACTACGCCTGCGACGAAGGCCGTCCGCGCATCTTCGACCAGGGCACGGCCGGTTTCGCCATGGGCACGGAAAATCCCGCGCTCGGCTACATCTCGCTCGTGAAACTGCCGGCCGAAACCGTGCCGCCCCTGCGCCGCGCCCTGCTCGACCCCGTGCGCGTGCAGCAGTTGCTGGCGGGCCGCTACAGCGCCAACGCGTACGCCTTCAATTTGAAATACCAGAACTGCAATCAGTGGGTGGTGGAAATGCTGGCCGCCGCCTGGGGCGAACTGGCGGCCGGCGGCGACTTGCGCGCCCGCGCCCAGGACTGGCTGCGCGCCGCGCCCTACGCGCCCGCCGCCGTCGACGTGGGTGCGCGCTGGCTGATGCTGGGATCGATCTTCGTGCCGCTCGTGCACATGGACGACCACCCGCCGGAAGCCATCGGCACGATGCAGCTGGAAGTGAGTCTGCCGGCCAGCCTGGAAGCGTTCGCGCGCCAGCGCCTGCCGGCCAGCGAGCGCGTGGAAATCTGCCACGACGGCAAGCAGGTGGTGGTGCACCGGGGCTGGGATGCGATCGCCGACGGCTGTATTCCAGGCGCAAACGACAGGGTCATCGCCCTCGACTGATCATTTGTCCGCGTCGAGCGCTTCGCCGATCGCATAAAAGCGCCCGCCGGCAATGTAGTGCAGGCTGCGCCACGATGGATCCGCGTCCTCGAAATGCCAGTGCCCGTCGCGGAACACGCGCGTGTCGGCCCAGGCGCCCACCACTTCGCCGATGAACAAATCATATGCCTGCTGATTGTGCGGCTCGGGGATCAACCGGCAAGCCAGCCAGGCCGAGCATCCGGCCACGAACGGCAGATCAAACCCTTCCCGATGGAACAGCCCTACCCCGGCGCGCGCCAGTTTATCGGGCTGCGCATCGAGGCTGTGCGTGCCCACCGCATGCGTGAGCTGCAACTGCGCCGCCGTCGGCACCTGGATGACGAAGCTGCCGCTGCCTTCGACCAGCGCGCGCGTGCGCGTGGCCTTGTCCAGCACCACGGTCAGTTTGGGCGGCGCGAAATCGAGGGCGCAAGCCCAGGCGGCGGCCATCACGTTGTCGATGCCGCCATGGCGCGCCGAAACGAGAATGGACGGGCCGTGATTGAGCAGCCGGTAGGCTTTTTCCAGCGGCACGGCGGCGATATGGTCCCGTTCATTTAGCGACAGCAGCATGTCCCACTGGTCGATGCCGGGCCCGAAGCCGTCCGGCGTCACCTTGACTGGTTCAAAGCCGAAACGCGCATAAAAGGCCTGCGTGTGCTGGCTGGTGTTCATGCTCACCTTGGCCACTCCCGGCACGGTGCGGATGGCGGCCAGGCGCGCCTGCGTCAGCACGCGGCCCAGGCCCTGACCGTGCATATCCCGCGCCACCATGCCCCAGCACAGGCTGGCCACCGTGCCGCTCGCATCGAGCGCATGGCCGCCGCAGGCGACGACGCGTCCGTCGCGTTCGATGACCAGATAAGGATGTGTCGAATTTTCCAGCCAGGCGACAAAGCTGGCGCGCTCGGACGGGTCGAAAAAACGCGGCGTATTGCCGTCGAAAAGGGACAGGCAGGCATCGCGGTCGCCGGCCTGGTAAACACGTACTGTCTGCATTGTCTGTACTCGCAAGTAGATGAACGGGAATTATACGGGCGGCGCGTTCAAACCAGCTGCTCCGGGCTGACGACATGCACGCCCGGCGCGCTGGCCAGCGCCGCCTCCAGCAAGGCGCTGGCGATGCGCGGCGCGGGATTGATGCGCCAGCGGCGCGGCAGCACGGGACCGAGCACGCGCAGCAGGCGCAAGGCGGCGCCCTCGCCCGCCCGCGCCACGTCGCGTTCGCCCCCGATCAGACCGGGACGCACGTGCGTGAGCGAGCCGAAACCCAGCGCTTCCAGGTCGCGTTCCAGCTCACCCTTGACGCGGTTGTAGAAGAAGCGCGAGGCGGCGTTGGCGCCGGCGGCGGAATTGAGCGCATACGTGCGCGTGCCGGCCGCCAGCGCCAGGCGCGCCACGGCCAGCGGATAGTCGTGGTCGACTCTCCGGAACGCCTGCCGCGTGCCCGCCACCTTCATGGTCGTGCCCAGCGTGCAGATGACGGCGTCCGCCTGCCACCAGGGCGCGTCCGCCGACAAGCGGTCGAAATCGACAAGCGGCGCTTCCAATTTGGCATGCGCCGGCAAGGGCTTGCGCACGGGCGCGACGATGGCCGTCACGCGCGCATCAGCCAGCGCCAGGCGCAGCACTTCGCGGCCGACGAGGCCAGTGGCGCCAACGAGCAGTAATTTCATCGCATCCCAATATAAAGTTGCTCACAGTGAGCACCATACACGCAACTCAGGACAGGCGCAGCGCCAGCGCGGCCAGGGTCACCAGCAGCACGGGCACGGTCAGCACGATGCCGACGCGGAAATAGTAGCCCCAGGAAATGTGGATGTTCTTGCTATCGAGCACGTGCAGCCACAGCAAGGTGGCCAGGCTGCCGATGGGCGTGATCTTCGGGCCCAGATCGCTGCCGATGACGTTCGCGTAAATCATCGCTTCGCGCACGGCCCCCTGCGCCGTCGTCGGGTCGATGGCCAGCGCACCCACCAGCACCGTTGGCAGGTTGTTCATCACGGAAGACAATAACGCCGTCAGCACGCCCGTGCCCATGGCCGCGCCCCACACGCCGTACTGCGCGAAGTGGTTCAGCATGCCCGTCAGGTAAGCCGTCAGGCCCGCATTGCGCAAGCCGTACACGACCAAGTACATGCCCAGCGAAAAGACGACGATCTGCCACGGCGCATGGCGCAGCACGTGGCGCGTGGAAATCACGTGGCCCTTGCCGGCCACGGCCAGCAGCAGCGCCGCGCCCACGGCGGCGATCAGGCTGATGGGCACGCCCAAAGCTTCTTGCGAGAAAAAGCCCACCAGCAGCAGCGCCAGCACCAGCCAGCCGGCGCGGAAGGTGCCCAGGTCGCGGATGGCGGCGCCAGGCTGCTTGAGCTGCGTCACGGCGTAGTCGGTCGGAATATCCTTGCGAAAAAAGATCAGCAAGGCCGCCAAGGTTGCCAGCACGGCGACAACGTTGACGGGCGCCATCACGGCAGCGTACTCGGCAAAGCCGATCTTGAAGAAATCGGCCGAGACGATGTTCACCAGATTCGACACCACCAGCGGCAGGCTGGCCGTGTCCGCGATGAAGCCGGCGGCCATCACGTAGGCCAGGGTGGCCTTGGCGGAAAATTTCAGGGCGCGCAGCATGGCGATGACGATGGGCGTCAGGATCAGCGCGGCGCCGTCATTGGCGAACACGGCGGAGACGAGCGCGCCCAGCAAGACCAGCAGCACGAACAGTTTGCGTCCGCTGCCGCCGCCCCAGCGCGCCACGTGCAGCGCGGCCCATTCAAAGAAGCCGGCCGCGTCGAGCAGCAGACTGATGATGATCACGGCAACAAACGTGCCGGTGGCGTTCCACACGATATGCCAGACGACGGGGATGTCGCCCCAGTGGATCACGCCGGCCAGCAAGGCCACGCTGGCGCCGATGACGGCGCTCCAGCCAATACCCAGGCCGCGCGGCTGCCAGATGACGAGGACTAATGTGGCGAGAAAGATGAGGAAAGCGGTGAGCATGAGGTCCCGTTCGTTGCGGCATCGCGGGCACCATGCGCCGCAGCCATTGAATATCAACAATAATTCTATAATACTGGAATTATTGAATCGAAGCAAAGCTGCGGCGTGTTTCCCTACTTGAGTGCGATGGCGAGATCGACCAGCCCCACCGACCCGTTGCCGATGGCGGAAGCGGCCGGCGTGGCCGCGCCGCCGCTCAGCACGGCCGCCCCCGTCGCCAGGTCGATGCGGTATAGCGAGCTCGGTCCCGTGGCCGACGTGCGCAAGGCCGCCAGGGCCAGGCCGTTGGCGCCGCCCGCGATGTCGAAGCCCACGTCGCCCGCCACGGCCACGCCAAGCGCGCCGACGTTGACGAGGGTGCCGTCGTTCGGCGGATTTTGCAAGGCGAGACTGGCGCTGGCCGTGTCGATATCGAACAGCATGGTCGACGTCGTGCCCGCAAAGCTGTTGCTGTAGGCGGCTGCCGTGACGGCCGGCGTTGCACCGGCGCGGTTGACGGCGCCGTCGGTGGTGGTGGCGCCCGTGTCGACATTGATGCGCAGGCTTTGACCCGTGTTGCCGATCACGCGCAGGCGGTCGGCGACGGGGTTGAAATCGACGCCAAAGGCAGTGCCGGCGATGGCCGTGTACGGCGCGCTGGCATCCGCCGCATCGGCGGCCAGCGTCGCCTTGACGGTGACGACGCCCGTGTCCGGGGCGATGGTGACGATGCGCCCCGCCGACGATATCCCGTACAGCAAGCCATCCTTGGGACGGATGTCAAAACCCAGCAGGCGTTCGCCCGCCGCCAGGCCCGTCACGGCCACATTGGCGTCCAGCGTGTTCGGCGTGGCCGTCTTGAAGCTGACGATGCGATTGTCGTCCGTCAGGCCGTAGGCGACGGGCGCCGCCGGCGCCTTCAAGGCGATGCCGCGCACTTCCTCGGTCACGCCGATGGCCGCCACCAGGGTCGCCGGTGCCGTGCTGGCTGCCAGATTCAGCGTGTACAGATTGCGCACGCCGGCCACCGTCATGACGGCGTAGCCCGTGTTGGTGCGCGCGTCGATGTCGAAGCCGGCCACGCCGGTCGCCGCCACGCCCAGCGGCACGGCGCTGGCCAGGGTGCCGTTGTTGGGCGGATTTTGCGTGTACAGGGTGGCGTTGGCCGCGTCGATGACGAACAGGGTCGTGCTGGCCGTGCCCGCGAAGCTGTTGCTGTAGGCCGCCGCCGTGATGGCGGTAGTGCCTGCTCCGCCATTGATATTGCCATCGGTCGTGGTGGCGCCCGTATCGACATTGATGCGCAGGCTTTGCCCCGTGTTGCTGACGATGCGCAGGCGGTCGGCGACGGGGTTGAAGTCGACGCCGAACTCCGTGCCGGCCAGCGCCGTGTAAGGCGCCGTCGCATCGCCCGCATCGGCTGCCAGGGTGGCTTTGACGGTGGCGGCGCCCGTCACGCCATTCAGGGTATAGATGCGTCCCGTGCTGCCGACGCCGTACAGCTGGCCATCGGCGGGACGGAAATCGATGCCCAGCAGGTTTTCGCCAGCCTGCAAGCCCGTGACGGTGACCGTGCTGCGGATGGTGGCTGGCGCGGCGCGGTCGAACGACAGCAGTTTATTACTGGCGGTGAGCACGAAGACGTCGCCGGCCACCACGGGCGGCGGTGGCGGAACAACAACATCGTCATGGTCGCTGCCGCCGCCGCAGGCGGAAAGCGACATGGCGACGGCGGAAACGAGCAGCAGCTTGGCGTATGGCAAAGTTGGCAAATATGGCATGGTCGTGGCCCCTGTAAGAGTGAGTGAAGGTGCCGCTCATGCCGCGTTTGCGGCGAGCGCACCCCTGTACTACTTGCCATGCGCGCGTTTGGATGCAGCGGCGCAAAAAAAGTTTTGCCGTCTCAGCTTATGGTTGTCTTTAGGCAACTTAATCGGTGTATAGTCGCGGGCACGATTAAAACCGGGGTCAGGAAAGTGGCGCGCATCTATCAAACCAACAACATGGGCGAAGCCGACGTACGGGTCGCCATCGTGCAGCGTGGCAACGCCGACTTGCTGGTGCACCGCGCGGCCAGCTACGGCCTGGCGCATGGCGACGCGCAGTGGTTCATCACCCGTGAGCGCCAGGATGCGACGGCCAGCATGTACTTCACCTCGCCAGGCTTCGCGCAACTGGCCATCTGTTTTGTCGACAGCGCCAGCGAAGCGGGCTGGACCAAACCACACCGGCTGAAAGGCTGCCTGTCGTAGAACGGCGCCAAGCCCGCAAGGCGGCTACTCTTCCAACCCTCCCCCCAGCGCCTTGTACAGGGCCACAGCCGACTTGAACTGGTCGCGCCGCGCGTCGAGCAGGATTTGCTGCGCCGCATACGACTGGCGCTGCGCATCGAGCAATTCCAGGCGGCTATCCTGGCCCGCATCGTAGCGCAGCTGCGACAGGCGCTGGCGCTGCCGCGCCGCGACCACCACGCGTTCTTGCGCGGCGATCTGCTGCGCATACGTGGCGCTGCCGGCCAGGCCGTCGCGCACGTCGCGGAACGCGGCCTGGATCGCCTGTTCGTACTGCAGCACGGCCACGTCCTTGCGCAGGCGCGACAGCTGCAATTCCGCGCGCAGCTGGCCGCCCTGGAACAGCGGCTGCGTCACTTGCGGCGCGAACGACCAGCTGCGCGCGCTGCCACGGAACAGGTCACCCAGTTCCGGGCTGGCAAAACCCAGCGACGCCGTCAGCGACAGGCGCGGGAAGAAGGCGGCGCGGGCGGCGCCGATTTCCGCATTCGCCGCCACCAGCGCATATTCCGCCTGCAGGATATCGGGACGGCGCGCCAGCAAGTCCGACGGCAGGCCGGGTGGCAGCTGCGTCAGCACGGGCTGGCCATCGAGCGGCCGGCCAGCCGGCAAATCGGCGGGCAGCGGCGCGCCGAGCAGCAATTCCAGGTTGTTGCGCGAAAGTAGACTGGCCCGCTCGCGCGCCTGCACGTCCGCTTCCGCCGTGGCCGCCTGCCCTTCCGCCTGCGCCACGTCCAGGCCGCTGCCCTGCTGCGCGCCGTGCAGGCGCTGTGTCAGCACCAGCGCCTGGCGCCAGTCGAGCAGGGTTTGCCGCGCCAGCGCCAGCTGCTCTTCCGCCAGCCGCTGTTCCAGGTAGGCGTCGGCCACGGCGCCGATCAGGGCCATGCGCGCGGCGCGCTGGCCCTGTTCAGTCGCAAGGTAGCGCGCAAACGCGGCATCGGACAGGGAGCGCAGGCGACCGAACAGGTCGATCTCGAACGCGCTCAAGGCGATGCCGGCAGTGAACTGGTTCTGTGTCACCGCGTCGGCGCCGCGCTGGCGCACGCCGCCCGCATTCGCGCCGATGGCCGGATAACGGCCCGCATCCTGGATCTGGTACTGCGCCCGCACGGCTTCCACGTTGAGGGACGCCACGCGCAAATCGCGGTTGTTTTCCAGCGCGATATCGACCAGGCGCTGCAGTCGTGCATCGAGCAGCATCTGGCGCCAGCCCAGGTCCGCGGCGCTACCCTGCGCAGCGAGTTCGCCATAACTGGCAGGGATCGGCGCCGCCGGCTTGACCAGCGGCGGCGTCAAGGAACACGCCGACAGGGCCAGCACGGCCAGGGGTGTGATAAAGAATAAACGCATTACGATTCTCCTTCCACCGCCTTGACGGCGATGCGATTACTGCGTTTGTTGAAATAAGCGTCCATCTTGTCGACAGCACCCAGCACCACGACAAAGAACACGGGCACGAAAAACACGGCCAGCACGGTGGCGGTGATCATGCCGCCGAACACGCCCGTGCCGATCGCGTGCTGCGTCTCGGCGCTGGCGCCCGTGGCCAGCATCAGCGGCACGACGCCCAGCGCGAAGGCCAGCGACGTCATCAAAATCGGGCGCAAACGCAATCTAGCCGCTTCCACCGTCGCCTCGACCAGTCCACGCCCTTGCGCCTGCAGCTGGCGCGCATATTCGACGATCAAAATGGCGTTCTTCGCCGACAGGCCGATGATCGTGATCATGCCCACCTTGAAGAAGACGTCGTTCGGCATGCCGCGCAACATCACGGCCAGCACGGCGCCCAGCAAGCCCAAAGGCACGACCAGCATCACGGAGACGGGAATCGACCAGCTTTCATACAGGGCCGCCAGCACGAGGAAGACCACCAGCATCGACAGCGCCATCAGCATGGGCGCTTGCGACGCCGATTCCTTCTCTTGCAGCGACTGGCCCGTCCACGCCAGCGCAAAGCCCGGTGGCAGTTGCTTCACGAGGCGTTCCATTTCCAGCATGGCGTCGCCGCTCGATACGCCCGGTGCGGCGCTGCCGGAAATGCGCGCCGCAGGATAACCCTGGTAGCGCACCAGCTGCAGCGGCGACTCGCTCCACACGGGGCGCACCAGTTCACCCAGGGCCACCATGCCGCCCGCGTTATTGCGGATGCGCAGTGCCAGCACATCGTTCAACTGCATGCGCGACGGCGCATCGGCCTGGATGATCACCTGCTGCATGCGGCCAGCGTTGGGAAAATCGTTGACATAGGTCGAACCCATGGCCGCCGTCAGCATGTCGGCAATGGCCGTAAACGACACGCCCAGCGCTTCGGCCTTGGTGCGGTCGATATCGAGGCGCACGCTGGCGCCGGGAGGCAAGCCGTCCGGATACACGCCCGCCACCTTGCCGCTTTGCGCGGCCAGTCCCAGCAGCTGGTTCTGCGCCGCCTGCAAGGCAGCGATGCCCTGGCTGGCGCGGTCTTGCAGGCGCATGGAAAAGCCGGACGAATTGCCCAGTTCATCGATGGCGGGCGGCATCAAACTCATGATCACGCCCTCCTTCGCCTGCGACATGGCTTCCTGCGCCAGTGCCACTTCTTCCTGCGCCGTGGCGCCGTTGCGCTGTTTCCAGTCCTTCAGCATGGTGAAGGCCAGGCCCGCATTCGGCCCCGCGCCGGAAAAGCTGAAGCCAAGAATAGACTGGTTCACTTCGATGCCGGGCCGCGTGGCCACGTGCTGCTCGTACAGTTTGACGACATCGAGCGTGCGCTCCATGGTGGCGTCGGACGGCAGCTGGATCGAGGTGATGAAGTATCCCTGGTCTTCTTCCGGCAAAAAGGCCGACGGCAGCTGCATGAAAGCCACGCCCAGCGCCGCGACGATCGCGCCATACACGACCATCGAGCGGCCGGCGCGTTTCACCATCGCCACCACACCCTTTTCATAGCGCGCCGTCATGCGCTCAAACTGGCGGTCGAACCACAGGAAGAAGCCCTTCTTGTCATGGTCGTGCGGGCCGATCGGTTTCAACATCGTGGCGCACAGCGCCGGCGTAAGGGTCAGCGCCAGGAACGCCGAGAACAAAATCGACACGGCCATGGCCAGGGTGAACTGCCGGTAGATGGCGCCCACGGAACCGCTGGCCAGCGCCATCGGGATGAACACGGCCGTCAGTACCAGGGTGATGCCCACTACCGCCCCCGTGATTTCACGCATGGCTTTCGACGTCGCTTCCTTCGGCGACAAGCCCTCGGTCGCCATCAGGCGCTCGACGGCTTCCACCACCACGATGGCGTCATCGACGATGATGCCGATGGCCAGCACCATGCCGAACATGGTCAGCACGTTGACGGAATAGCCGGCCATCAGCATGACCGTGAAGGTGCCCATCAGGGCGATCGGCGCGACGATGGCGGGTATCAGGGTGTAGCGTATCTTTTGCAGGAACAGATACATGACGAGGAACACCAGCACCATCGCTTCCAGCAGGGTGACGATGACCTTTTCAATCGAGATTTTCACGAACGGCGCCGTGTCGAACGGCACCGAGTACTTGATCCCGGCCGGCATGGTGTGCGCCAGTTCGGCCATGCGCGCGCGCACGGCGGCCGCCGTCTGCACGGCGTTGGCGCCCGGCGACAGCATGATGGCGGCGCCCGACGCGGCTTGCCCGTTTTCGCGGATGCTGAAGTTGAAGCTTTGCGCGCCCAGCGACACCTTCGCCACGTCGCCGATGGTCACTTTCGAGCCATCCGCATTCGCGCGCAGCACGATGGCGGCAAATTCGGCCGGCGTTTGCAACTGGCCCTGCACCGTCAGCGGAATGGTCACGCGCTGGCCGTGCACGGCCGGCGAATCGCCCAGGCGGCCCGGCGCGATCTGCGCATTTTGCTGCGCGATGGCGGCCGTCAGCTCGCCCATGGCGATGTTGTACGACACCAGCTTGGCCGGATCGACCCAGATGCGCATGGCCCGCTCAGAGCCGAACAGCTGCACCTTGCCCACGCCGGGAATGCGGCGCAGTTCTTCCGTCACGTTGCGCGCCAGGTAGTCACCCAGCGCCACTTCGTCGTGCTGGCCATTGTCGGAAATCAGGCTGACGATCATCAGGAAGCCGGACGACGCCGACTCCACCGTCAAGCCATTTTGCCGCACGGCTTGCGGCAGGCGCGGTTCGATGGCTTTCAGGCGGTTTTGCACGTCCACCTGCGCCATTTCCGGATTCGTTCCCGGCTGGAAGGTGACGGTGATCGAGGCCGACCCCGACGTGTCGGTGGACGACTCGAAATACAGCAGGTGCTTGACGCCCGATAGTTCGCGCTCGATCAGGCCGACCACGGAATCGTTCATGGTTTGCGGCGTGGCGCCAGGATAGTTGGCGCTGATGCTGACGCTGGGCGGCGCCACCGAAGGGAAACGCGCAATCGGCAATTGCGGTATGGCGATCAGTCCGAACAGGACGATGAAGACCGCCACCACCCACGCAAAGACGGGGCGGTTGATGAAAAATTGAGGCATGTCGTTAGGCTTTCATTGTATTCAAAGTGGGCATCAACGCGCCTTGGCGGCAGCCGCCGTTGCCACGACGGCCGGCTTCCACGGCTGCGGCGCGGCGGTGGCGCCCGGCTGCAAGCGTTCCTGGCCTTCGATGACGACGGTTTCGCCGGCCTTCAAGCCGCCGTTGACCACGTACTGGTGCTCGACCACGTCGCCCACCGTGATGGGTTTCAGGCTCGCTTTGTTCGTGCCATCGAGCACCCAGGCCTGCGCCTGGCCGCCGCTGCTGTGCAAGACGGCTTGCTGCGGCAACAGCACGCCATTTGCCTGCACGGCGCGGGCGATGCGGGCGCGCACGAACATGCCGGGCAGCAGTTGGCGCTGCGGATTGTCGACCAGCACGCGGACGACGGCGTCGCCCGTACCCGCATCGACGCTGATGCCCGAGAACAGGATGCGCCCCGTGACGGGGTGCGGCTGGCCATCGGCACCGAGAATGGTCACGGGCAGCTTGTCCGCGCCACCGGTCCCGGAGGCTTGCAGCGCGGCCAGCGCGGCGGCCGGCTGGCGCACGTCGACATACACCTTGTCGATCTGCTGGATGCGTGCCATCGGCGTGGCATCGGCCAGGCCCACGAGCGCGCCTTCCGTCACCAGTTCGGAGCCGATGCGCCCGGCAATGGGCGCCTCGATGCTGGCAAAGGCCAGGTCCAGGCGGCGGCGCGCCAGGCTTGCCCGCGCCTGCGCCACGGTGGCCACGGCTTGCTCGCGCTGGGCCACGGCATCGTCATATGCCTGGCGGCTGATGGCGTCCGCTTCCACCAGCGGTTTTAACCTGTCGGCCTGGCTGCTGGCGCGCTTGGCCGTGGCCACCGCATGCTGCAGGGCAGCGGCGGC
This sequence comes from Janthinobacterium sp. NKUCC06_STL, assembly GCF_019345455.1. Classification (NCBI taxonomy): domain Bacteria; kingdom Pseudomonadati; phylum Pseudomonadota; class Betaproteobacteria; order Burkholderiales; family Oxalobacteraceae; genus Janthinobacterium; species Janthinobacterium sp. NKUCC06_STL. The sequence continues at coordinate 22,306 of NZ_JAHKQY010000002.1, read as the reverse complement.
CGAATCGACGTCCGCCTGGAACGGCGCGGGATTGAGCTGGAACAGCTTCTGGCCCGCTTTTACTTCGGCCCCCTGCTCGAACTGGCGGCGCAGCACGATGCCGCCCACTTGCGGACGGATGTCGGCCGTGCGGAAGGCGGCCACCCTGCCCGGCAATTCATCGCTGAGGACGACGGGCGCCGCTTGCAGCTTGAGCACGGTGACGGCGGCGGGCGGCGCGGCGCCTTCTTCCGTCGCGGGTTTGGAACAGGCGGCAAGGCTGAGCAGTGCCGCGGCGATCAACATGTTTTTCCTGGTGAGGTACTTTACTGGCATGACTTTTCTCTATGGCTGATCCCAACCGGCAGTCCGGTCGACAGATAACAAGAGCATAGAAGGCCAACGTGGATGTTCCGTCAAAGAAATGTGGAGATTCGATGGAGACAGCGAAGAATGCTAGACTATTTATATGAACTATCATCACAGCGCCAGCCAGCCCTCCTTCCTTGCCACCACGCCGCCTTCCGCCCTCGTCCTGATCGCCGAAGATGAACCGCAAATCGCCCGCATCCTCGCCGGTTACCTCGAGCGCGACGGCTACCGCACGGCCTTTGCGCACGATGGCCAGGAAGCGCTGCAGCAACACCTGGCGCTGGCGCCGGACCTGCTGCTGCTCGACGTGCAAATGCCCCGTGTCGATGGCTGGGGCGTGCTGGCCGAAGTGCGGCGGCGCGGCGAGACGCCCGTCATCATGCTCACGGCCCGCGACCAGGATGCCGATAAACTGGCCGCCCTGCGCGTGGGCGCCGACGACTACATCATCAAACCCTTCAATCCGGCCGAAGTGGTGGCCCGCGTGGCCGCCGTGCTGCGCCGCTCGCGCGTGCGCCACCACCCGGTCGGCGGCCAGCGCCTGCGCTGCGGCCCCATCGAAATCGACCAGGAAACCTATGTGGCCAGCGTGCTGCGCGATGGCATGGCACAGCCTCTCATGCTCAGCCTGACGTTGACGGAGTTCCGCCTGCTGGCGCACCTGGCGCGCACGCCGCGGCGCGTCTGCAGCCGCCTGGAATTGCTGGAGTCGTGCATGCCCGAGAGCAATTCTATGGAACGCACAGTGGACAGCCACGTCAGCAAGCTGCGCAAGAAGCTGGAAGAAGCGGGCGTGCTGAACATGCCGGCCAGCCTGCGCGGCGTGGGCTACCGCCTGGAAAGCGACTTCTGATGCGCTTCACAGGCTTGAACCGGCAAATCATCCTGTCGATGTCCGTGCTGATGGTCAGCAGCATCCTGATCATCTGGATCGGTTCCTGGACCTTCTTTGCCATCGCCTTCAAGATCGATCCCGGCATGCTGTCCGAGCCGGACGACTGGTCGCCCAGCACCGTCGAATGGCTGTGGATTTTCGCCATCACCATCTTTGGCCTGGGCCTGGCCGCCTTTTTCGCCCTCAAGCTCGCTTCGCGCATCCTCAAACCAATCAATTCCGTGATGGACAGCGTGCGCCGCGTGGCCCATGGCGACCTGTCCGCGCGCGCCTTCGCGGGCGACCGCAGCCTGGGCGAGACGGCCATGCTGGTCGACGATTTCAACAGCATGGCCGAGCGCCTGCAGCGGGGCGCCAAGGAAAGCGAAACGTGGAACGCGGCCATCGCGCACGAATTGCGCACGCCCGTGACCATCCTGCGCGGCACCTTGCAAGGCGTCGTCGACGGCGTCTTCAAGCCCGAGGAAGTGCCGTTTTCCAGCCTGCTGGCGCAAGTCGAGGACCTGGGACGGCTGATCGAGGATTTGCGCACCCTGAGCCTGGCCGACAGCGGCCACATGCAGCTGCGCATGGCGTGGACGGACCTGACCCTGGAAATCGGCGAAGTGCGCCGCCTGCTGGCGCAAGAGATGGAAGCGGCGGGCTTTACGTTGCAACTGCACCTGTCCGACCATCCCGTCTGCTGCGACGCGGCGCGCATCCGGCAAATCGTGCTGGCCCTGCTCGACAACGCGCGCCGCTATGCGCATCCGGGCCTGCTGCGCGTGCGCACCCGCGTGCAGGCCGGCCAGTACTACCTGAGCGTCGAGGATGCGGGTCCCGGCATTGCAGAGGAACTGGCGCCGCACGTGTTCGAGGCGTTTCGCCGCGGCGACAGCGCCAGGGTCGACCTGAACGCGGGCAGCGGCCTGGGACTGGCCGTGGTCGAAGCCATCGCGCGCGCCCACGGCGGCAGCGCCGTCTGCACGCGTGGCAAGGCGGGCGGCAGCGTGTTTACCGTCAAGTGGCCGGTCGAACATGCCGCGCCGCCGCCCGCCGGCTGACTACGCTGGCGCGCGCAGCATGTCGACAAAGGCGCGCAGCACGGCCGGCATCTGCCGCCGGCTCGGGTAATACAGGAAGTAGCGCGACGGCGGCGGCATGCAGCGCTGCAGCACGCACACCAGGCGCCCGGCCGCGATATCGGCGCGCGCATCAGCCTCGTACACATACGCCAGTCCCGCGCCATCGCGCGCCGCGCGCAGCATCAATTCATCGTCGTCGAACACCAGCGGGCCGCCGACGGCGATGCTGACACCCTCCCCGTCCTGCCCGAACTCCCACGCATACTGACGCCCGCTGGGGAAACGCCGGACTATGCAGGCATGCCCCAGCAAGTCGCGCGGCGTGGCCGGCGCCCCATGCGCGGCCAGGTAGGCGGGCGAGCCCACCACCACGAACGGTTGCGGCGCGCCCACGGGCACGGCGATCATGTCGGCCGCCACCTGCTCGCCGAAGCGGATGCCCGCGTCAAAACCGTCGCGCACGATATCGATCATGCCGTCATCGGTGACCACTTCGACCTGCACGCGCGGATATCGGGCGACAAAACTGGCCAGCATGGGCGCGAGCAGCAGCCGGGCAGCCGGACGGGGCACGTTCAGGCGCAGCTTGCCTGCGGGCACATCCTGCAAAGTGCTCAAGTCCAGCAAGGCATCATCGATTTCGCGCATGGCCGGCGCCAGCCGCACCAAGAGCTGCTGCCCTGCCTCGGTCGGCGTGACGCTGCGCGTGGTGCGGTTCAGCAGGCGCACGCCCAGGCGCTCTTCCAGCGCGCGCAGCGCGTGGCTGAGGGCGGAGGCGGATACGCCCCGTTCCAGGGCCGCCTTGCGAAAGCTGCGCAGGCGGGCGACGGCGGCAAAGGCCGCCAATTCGTTCAGATCAGCCATCATTCATGAGTTTCATTCAGCAATACATGCAGGATTAACCATCTTATCGCATGCTGTTGCTTCGCCCATACTCCTCGCATCTTTTTTTTGAAAAGGAATGACAATGGAACACAGAACACTGGGCAACTCCGGTTTGCGCGTCGCCCCCATCGGCCTGGGCTGCATGGGCATGAGCTTTGCCTACGGCGGCGCGGACGAGGCCAGCTCGCTGCGCGTGCTGCACCGCGCCGTGGAACTGGGCGTGACCCTGATCGACACGGCGGAAGTCTACGGCCCCTACGCCAACGAGGAACTGGTAGGCCGCGCCCTGAAGCAGCTGCGCGGCAAGGTCCACATCGCCACCAAGTTTGGCTTCAAGATATTGCCCCACGGCCAGGGCGTGGAACGCATGGCCGGTGTCGACAGCCGCCCCGAGCACATTATCCAAGCCGTGGAAGCGTCGCTGTCCAGACTGGGCATCGAGTGCATCGACTTGCTGTACCAGCACCGCGTGGACCCCGCCGTGCCCATCGAAGACGTGGTCGGCGCCATGGCCGATCTGGTGCGGGCGGGCAAGGTGCTTCACCTGGGGCTGTCGGAAGTGTCGGCCGCCACCCTGCGCCGCGCCCACGCCGTGCACCCGATTGCAGCCGTGCAGTCCGAGTATTCGCTGTGGAGCCGCGACGTGGAAGCCGATGTGCTGCCCGCCTGCCGCGCGCTCGGTATCGGCTTCGTGCCATACAGCCCGCTTGGCCGGGGCTTCCTGACGGGCCAGCTAACTTCCAGCGCCGCACTGGCGCCCGACGACTACCGCCACAGCCTGCCCCGCTTCCAGCCGCCCGCGATGGCCGCCAATGCCCACCTCGTTGCCGAATTGCAGCGCCTGGCGGCCGCGCGCGGCGCCACGGCGGCGCAACTGGCCCTGGCCTGGCTGCTGGCGCAAGGTACTGACATCGTGCCGATACCGGGCGCCCGCAGCCTGGCGCACCTGGAAGAGAACGTGGCCGCCGCGCAGATATCCCTGAGCGACACCGAGCTGGCCGCCATCGGCGCGGCCATCACGCCCGTCAGCGTGCAGGGCGCGCGCTACCCGCAACATGAGCTTGCCATGCTTGGCCTGTAGACAACCGTGCATGAGTGCGCTATACCGGTACTTTTTTGTCCAGCGCACTTGAAATGCCCGAATCCGCTATCATTTCCAATCTGAACTATTCATTATGAAAGAGATTGACATGTCCGCACTGCTCGAAACACTGCAATGGCGCTACGCCACCAAGAAGATGGATCCGACGAAAACGGTGCCGCAAGACAAGGTCGAGCGCATCCTGGAAGCCGTGCGCCTGACGGCCAGCTCCAGCGGACTGCATCCTTATGAAGTCTTCGTCGTGACGAATCCGGCCCTGCGCGAGCAGATCAAGCCGCACGCGTGGAACCAGTCGCAAGTGACGGACGCCTCGCACCTGCTGGTGTTTGCCGCCTGGGATAATTACACGGTAGAACGCATCAATGCGCGCTTTGACCTGGTCAATGAAGTGCGCGGCTTCAAGAACGAAGGCTGGGAAGCGTACCGCCAGCAAATCCTGGCCGCGTATCCACAGCGCGATGCGGAAACCAACTACCAGCACGCGGCGCGCCAGGCGTATATCGGCGTGGGCACGGCCCTGATCGCCGCGGCGCAGGAAAAAGTCGATTCGACGCCGATGGAAGGTTTTGATCCGGCCAAGGTCGACGAAATCCTGAACCTGCGCGAAAAAGGCTTGCGTTCCGTCGTGATGCTGCCGCTCGGCTATCGCGCCGACGCAGGCGACTGGCTGGTAGACTTGAAAAAAGTGCGCCCTGCGCGCGAGCAATTCATCACCGAGCTGGCGTAAGCGTTGTCAGCGCCTCGCCCGTGACTGAAAAGCGGATGCCCTCGCCGGCATCCGCTTTTTTTGCTTTCAGGCTGGCTGCGGAAAGCGCACCGTCACCTGCAGGCCCCGTCCCTCTTCCCCATCGGCCAGCGCGATATCGGCCTGGTGGTGCTCGGCGATGTGGCGCACGATGGACAGGCCCAGGCCGCAACCCCAGGCGTCGTTGCCGTCGGGGCGGAAGAAGCGGTCGAACAGACGCGCATGGTGCTGCTGCGGCACGCCGGGCCCGTTGTCGGACACGCGCAGCAGGGGCCTGCCCTCTTCCAGCGCCGCCTGCAAGTCGACCCTGCCGCCCTGCTGCGTGTAGCGCAAGGCGTTGTCGATCAGGTTATTCAGCAACACTTGCAAGCCATCGGGGTCGGCTTGCACCAACACCCTGGCCGGCGGCGCTTCCACCACGCCCAGGTCGATCTCCCGGCTGTCGGCCAGTGCGCTGTGGTCGGCCACGGCCGCTTCCAGCAATTGCCCCAGGTCCACCGTGTGCAGCTGGCTGGAAGTCAACGCCGTTTCATGGCGCGCCAGGCTGAGCAATTGACGCACGAGGTGCGTGCTGCGGTCCAGCCGTTCGTGCAGCCGCGCCAGGGCCACGCGGCGTTCTTCCTCGCTGCCGGCCCGCTCGGCCACCTGCAACTGCAGTTTCAGCGCCGTCAGCGGCGAGCGCAATTCATGCGCGGCATCGGCGACAAAGGTGCGCTGCGCCGTCAGCGCTGCCTCGAACTGCCCCATCAGGCTATTCAGCGCCAAGGCCACTGGCCGCAGTTCGGGCGGCATGTCGTCGGCCGCCAGCGGCGTCAAGGCGTCCGGCGACCGGCCCGCCACGGATTCGGCCAGCCGGTGCAGCGGCGCCAGCGCGCGCCCGACCACGGCGACGATCAGCAGCGCCAGGATCAGCGCGAACACCAGCAGCGGTGCGCCGGCGCGCGTGGTCATTTGCCAGGCCAGCTGGTCGCGCACGGCCTGCGCCTGCGCCACCTGCACGTAGCGGCCGCGCCGCGTCTCGCCGTACAGGCGCCAGTCCTCGCCGTGCAGCACGACATCGGCAAAGCCGGCCAGCGCATAGCGCGGCAGTGCCGGCTGGCCCTGCAGGACGGGCAAGGGCTGGCCATCTTCATCCCACGCCTGCAGCACGAACGCTTCTTCCGGGTCTTGCGCGGCGGCCAGGCCCGTCTGCGTCTCGAACTCGTCGGGCAAGGCCACGGCCAGCTGGCGCAGCTGCAAGTCGGCCAGTTCATTGGTTTCTTCCAGCAGCGAGCGGAACAGCGAAATGCCGGCGCCCAGCACGCACAGCAAGGTGGCGGCCAGCAAACCGAGCAGCAACTGGCGGCGGATGGTCAGCATGCTGCCACCCGCATCTTGTAGCCCACGCCGCGCACGGTCTGGATGCTGTCCGCACCGAGCTTCTTGCGTAGCTGGTACACGTACACGTCGACGGTATTGCTTTCCACTTCGCAATCCCAGCCGTACAGCTTTTCGCTCAGCTGGCGCTTCGACACCACCTTGCCCGGATGGTCGAGCAAGGCGCGCAGCACGGAAAACTCGCGCGGCGGCAGCTTGATCAGCTCACCTTCAAACGTAACGTCGTGGCTGGCCAGGTCGAGGATCAGCGCGCCATGCTCGATGACGGAGCGCGAACGGCTGACCCGGCGCCGCAGCAAGGCGCGGATGCGCGCCAGCAGTTCGTCGAGGTCGAAGGGCTTGACCAGGTAATCGTCGGCGCCGCTGTCCAGGCCTTCCACGCGGGCCGGCGTGCCGTCGCGCGCCGTGATGATCAGCACGGGCAACTCGGCGCCCCGCGCGCGCATGCTGCGCAGCACGTCCATGCCCTGCTTGCCGGGCAAGCCCAGGTCCAGCAGCATCAAATCGTAGGCGAAACCGGCCAGCGCCAGCTCCGCATCGTGGCCATCGCGCACCCAGTCGACGGCATAGCACTCGCCGCGCAAGCCCTCGACCAGGCTTTCCCCGATCATCGGATCGTCTTCCACCAGCAATACGCGCACCCAGGGCCTCTCAAGGTCTTGAAAATGCCACCATCTTACCTTGACCGGCGCCGCGCCGCATGGGCGGCGGCAATGGCCTTACTTGGGCCCGCGAAACGGTGGAATAAACGGTGGAATATTATCGTCTTGGGGGATACGGTGCCACGCATGTCCGCCCTGCACCAGGCCCTGCCTGATGCAGGGCCTGTGCAAGGCGTGACCGGACGACTACTGCGCCAGGTAGCGTTCCGAACGGGGTCCGTACAGCAAGCCATTCGGCACGCCGGCCGACAGCATGCGCGCATTCGCCGTGCCAGCCAGCGGATGGCTGGCATCGGTGCTGGTGTTGATGATCTGCTTGACGGCCGCCGTCACCAGCATGCCGACCAGGCCGCCGCCACCGCTGTTGTTGCCTTCGTTGCTCGATGCGCTGGCCGCGCCCTGCCACAGCAAGGCGCCCGTCTTCAGGTCGACCAACTTGGCATCGACCGAGACCACCGTCACGCTGTCGATCACGGCGTACGTCGTGCCGTACTTGGAGATCGTCACGTACAGGCCCGCATCGGCACCAAAGATCTCGTTGAGCTTTTTCGCATCGACGCCATGGATATCGGCGGCGTTCGTCAAGCCGTTCTGCTTGAAGGTTTCACCGACCACGGCCACCGGCAGCACATAGTAGCCTGCTTCGGCCAGCGGATAGGTCACTTGCGCATAGACGCTGTTGCCGGCATTGATTTCCGGCGAATTGTTCAACGGCGGCAAGACCACGATCGAGCGGGGCTTGGCTGCCTTGAAGGCGGTGTAATCGTATGCCGCCTGTTTGGTGGCGCAACCGACCATGAAGATGGCGGGACCCAGGCACAGGGCCATTTTCAACATGCGCGACATCATAATTTCTCGCCTTTTTTCAATTTACCCAACAGGAAGTCCATGTACGGCGTCGATTCCGGGAAGAGTTTTTTCTCGTCTTCGAATTGCGCGGCGACCTGCTCCGGCTTGCCCGCGATCGAGTACAGCATGCCCAGGTGGGCGTGGTAGCCTGGCGGCGCGTGATTGCCCTTGGCGCCGATCACTTGCAAGTCTTTTTCCATGGCGGCGATCTGCTGCTCCGGGCTTTCACCCTTCAGGTATTCATACACTTGCGGCTGGTAGCCTTCCCATTGGTACAGGGTCTTCGATTGCGTGGCGCAACCGGTCAGGGCGGCACAGGCGAGCAGCGCCAGCAGGGCTGCGCCCTTGTTCATCATTGTTTTCATGGGATACCTTATTGTTTGCGCAGTGCGCCCGCTTCGACGCCAGCCACCAGGCGCTCGACCGCTTCGCGCATGGCCAGGTCCAGGACTTTGCCGTTGAGGGTGGCGTCATAGCTGGCGGTGCCGCCAAAACCCAGCACTTCACGGTTCGACAGGCTGTATTCGCCGGCGCCGCCAGCCGAGTACACGACTTCGGAAGTGGCGATATTGACGACGTTCAGGGTGACCTTGGCATAGGCTACTTGCGTCTTGCCGCGGCCCATGATGCCGAACAATTGCTTGTCGCCCACTTCCTTGCGGCCGAACTCGGTCACGTCGCCCGTGACGACGAAATCGGCGCCCTTGATATTCTGGCCCTGTTTCTTGAACTCGGCTTCCTGCTTGAGTTCTGCCATATTGTCGCGGTCGAGCACGTTGAAACGGTTGGACGTCTGCAGGTGCGCAATCAAAATCGTTTTCGACTGGCTGCCCAGGCGGTCGACGCCATCGGAAAAGATGCCGCGCATGAAGTTCGAGCGGTTGTCGAACTTGCCGACAGCGATCAGCGTGCGTGGACCAACGTAGGGACGGGCTGCGCTGGCAACCGTAGGGACAGCCAAAGCTTGTGACGATTCGGAAGCGCAGCCAGCCAACGCCGCGCCAATCAGCGCTGCAATCAACAACGCGCCGGGTTTATTCTTGTTCATAGTGCCCTTATGAGATGGAAGATCAGGAGCCACCTGCAAAATTGATTTTTAGCAAGTTAATTTCCTAATGGCAATTATATGGTATTGCATGTCTCACAATTCTCTCCAAAAGTAACGATGGCAAGGATTGCATGATTGTCCGCCATACACAGGTGTGGCCCTGCTTGACTTCTCAGCGCCAATTCATTAACTTGATAGTAAAAAAGCGTGTCGTCAGCGCCCTATGCCACTGTGCCACACAGACCTCGCCCGCCGGCCTGCCCCGGCGCCAATGCCACGCTGTTCACATCAACGGGTCCCAAGGCCATGCCGACACACGATCATTCCCCGGCCCATCCGCTGGCCACGGCGCTGGCGCTCTCGCTGGGCGCCGCCGTCGCCCTGGGCCTGTCGCGCTTTTCCTACGGCTTGCTGCTGCCGCCCATGCGCGCCGACCTGGGCTGGTCCTACCTGCTGGCCGGGGCCATGAACACCTTCAATGCGCTCGGCTATTTTCTCGGCGCCCTGGCCACGCCGGCCCTGATGCGCCGCCTGGGCGTGTGGCGCTTGCTGATCATCGGTTCCGTGCTGGCCAGCATCTTCATGCTGATGTCGGGCCTCGTCAGCGACACGGCCACCCTGTTCCTGCAGCGCGTGTGCGCGGGCGTGGCCAGCGCCTTCATGTTCATCGCCGGCGGCGTGCTGGCGGCGCGGCTCGGTTCCATGCACAGCCAGCGCGCCGGCTTCTACATCGGCCTGTATTACGGCGGCACGGGTTTCGGCATTGCTTTGTCTGCCCTGCTGGTGCCGGCCGCACTGGCCGCTGCGCAAGAGCACGGCGCCGCGCATGCCTGGCAATGGCCCTGGCTGGCACTGGGCATCGCCTGCCTGCTCGCCACCGCCATCATGGCCCTGCCGGCGAAGGCGATCGGCGAAGCGCCGCGCGCCCTCGACACGCCGCGCCCCTTCGCCTGGCGCGACTTTGCCCCCAGCCTGGCCGGCTACTTCATGTTTGGCGTCGGCTACATCGGCTACATGACCTTCGTCATCGCCCTGCTCAAGCAGCAAGGCATGAGCGCCACCTTGATCACCGTGTTCTACACCTTACTGGGGCTGGCGGTGGTGGCGTCGTCGCGCATCTGGGCGCGCATGCTGGACCGCTACAAGGGCGGCGAATCGCTGGCGATATTGAATGGCGTGCTGGGCGCAGTCACCATCCTGCCCGCGCTGACGAGCTTTGCGCCCGTCGTGTTCCTTTCAGGCCTGGTCTTCGGCGCCGTGTTCCTGTCGGTGGTGGCGTCGACCACGGCCCTGGTGCGGCATAACCTGCCGCACCAATCCTGGACGGCTGGCATCAGCGCCTACACGACGGTATTTGCGCTGGGCCAGATCGCCGGCCCCATCGTCGTCGGCTGGATCGCCGACGGCCCGGCCGGCCTGGAACGGGGCTTGATCGCCTCGGCCATCGCCCTCTTCATCGGCGCGGCGCTGGCCGCGCGGCAAAAGGCGCTGACAACGGCCGCATAGTAGACTTATGGCATTAACCACCTTCGCGGAAAGAACTCGATGACCAACGACGCACGAAAAATCCCCGCAACGATGGATGCCGAGACGCTGGAATTCATCCAGGGCCTGTTCGCCCTGGTGCGCGAAGGCGACACGCAGCAACTGGGCGCCATGGTGGCTCAGGGCGTGCCAGTGAACTTTCGCAACGAAAAAGGCGACAGCCTGATCATGCTGGCCAGCTACCATGGCCACCTGGAAACATCGCGCCTGCTGCTCGAAGCGGGCGCCGACGCCAACGTGCCCAACGACCAGGGCCAGACGCCGCTGGCCGGCGTGGCCTACAAAGGCTACCTGGACATCACAGAGCTACTGCTGCAGCACGGCGCCAAGGTAGAAGGCAACAGTCCGGATGGCAAGACCCCCTTGATGATGGCCGCCATGTTCAACCGCCTGGCCATCCTCGACCTGCTGCTGCAACACGGCGCCCGCATCGATGCCGTGGACAGCCGCGGCATGACTGCCGTTTCATTGGCCAAGAGTATGAATGCGCAGGAAACGCTGGGCCGCCTGGTCAGTTTGGGGCAGACTGCATAGCCCATGCAGATATCGCCAGCGGTTTTGCGACTGGCGCTTAAAAAACTGAGAATCAGAGGCTTAGCTGCTTCATTTCTCCGGTATTAGCTTACGCTGCCGGATGGGAGATTATTCCCATTCAATTGTCAACAAGCTGGCTAAGCGCTTGATTTTTCAGTATTTTCCAAACCATTCAGGTACCGATACCCTCAAAAATACCTTCACCTGCAAAATCCGCTATTGCCGGTTTGTTGCGACCGGGATGGGATATACCAGTCCGCTTACTCGCACCTGTCATCAGATTCTTCTGGGCGACAACGCCTTCATTTCAGCACATCAGCAATCGCAGCGTTCCGATGCATTCAAAGATACGCCAAGGCAACAGCGCCGCGCGGTCACACTGTCACTTGCGCAATATCAGGCCCGCTATAGCAACAGAAACGAAACAATGGCACGCTTATCTGTCTACCGCGTATGCCATATCCTACATCACTGCCGCTTTTCACGTCTCGGACAGGACAGTCAGTCGAGCCGTATCGGCATTTAACAAACGCAACTTGCCGCAGACAGAGATGGCCAAAGCTGAAATCTTGTACGACTACCAAACCTGAGCACGGCCCCTACCTGCCCTGTCCCTGCTATGCCGCTTGGACCACCTCATCTGCTGGCGATACACTCAGAAGATTTTTATTGTTGCTTTAAGTCAAAAAAGGATATTTTTTTTGATAATTCCCCAAGGGGCTGATAGGCAGCCATTCTATCGGAACATACGGAGAATGTACGTTTACTTCATATCCATTTCGCCAAGCAATTTTAGAAAAAATTACGGCAGAGGTTGATATCAAATTTTCCGTAAATGGGCTTTCATCATCTATTCGCGTCTTCCTACCCTTATCGGAAGCCAAGTCTGCTATTACTTCGTTCATTCTTTCAATGTCACCATTTGCCAAGGCCAAAAAGAAGACTTGGTCAAGCATGTAATTTTTCAAATTATTACTTGGAGGGTTCTTCATTAATTTTTCACATCGAGAAATCAATCTTTCCCAATGCCCGCGCATAGCAAGAATATATTGAAATGCAAAAAAATCAGCTGTATGCGGGTCTTCTATTTTTGACTCATCAAATAGTTCATCGCAGTGGGAAAACCAATTAATCACATCATCATTATCAGATATAATTGGCGCTAGCAATTGATCATAGCCAAGACCAATTTTTCCTCTTTTTTTATTAATACTTACACTATACCTCAGAGTGTTTGCAGAAACGTAAAACCATTGCTTCGAACTCATTAAATCATGCATCCCAAACCAAGAGTAAATTGCACTTGCCAATGCTTTTCTTGACAAAAACCTGGCGGAGGCAACTGGATTACCCTTATTTTCAATAATCAATCCAACAGCCTCATTTATTTCCGCCATGTCGATCTCTGCATGTGATTTAACATGCAATATCTTATTAGAAAAATCGTCGCTCATGCTTATCCTCATTGCACTCTTAAAATTATTAACTTTCCAGAACTTTTATCAATTGCAGCTACGCCCTTGACCAAGGTGCCATTCCTTAAGGCTTTTTCTATGGCAATCGCTGCTGGCGATGTTGCAACAAGGTTATCCAGCACCTTCTCAACCCATTCATCGCTCATTTGAACCGTTTTCCCGGCGGCGGCAGGGCTTAATTTCGCCCCTGCCTCAGTCATCTGCTTTGAATCCAGTAAAATTGTAACACTACCATCTGTATTCTGAAACACATGATCAAATCCATTGTTACTTCCATACTTCCCACCATCCAATGATCTTAGTCCTTGTCGCTCCCCTACCATCTCGACTAATTTTTCCGTTGCCGTACCGAGTTTATCTTTGTTGTTTATGACATCCTTAACAATGGCATCCTCCGCCACATTTAAGTCAATAAGCGAATAACTATTTTTTGAAATTTTCCCGCTGCTAATTCTTCCCGACGCGGAATAAGTAACAGACTCTAACTCCCCTAATGCGGCTATTCCTGACTTCTCAATTCCGAGAGCAACTTTCTCAGCATTCTTTGATAACAGTATTGCATCTTCCGCAGCTCCCCCAACCTTCCCAACCTTCCCGATGGATCCAACAATATTGGATAGATCTCCGCCTCGAATCGAACCGATCAAAAATGCATCCCCATCTTCGTAGGCATTTGCAAGCTTATTATGGCGATCACTCAATGCTGTTTCCAGAGCCGGCGCCCATATGCCTGGATTTTTCAATACATTCCAAATATCTAAAAATGCTTTATCAGCTCTCTTCTCTGCCTCTTCATCTCCAAACAATACCTTTCCAAAAGTAATCCCCATTTTTAGCGTCTCAACACCTCCTTCATATATTCCATTAGCTAAACCGTGAATCCCCCCCTTAGACAATTCAAGTTTTGAAATGGCAGAGTCAGCCATCAACCCAGTATTTCTCATTTGCTCTTTATAGTAAAATCCAGGTGAGCCAAGAACGCCAAATTTTTGATCCGCCTTTCGAATAATATCAGCATAGGCGTATCTCACGTCTTTCCGCAATCCATTACAATAGCTATTTTCAACGCCGCTACAATCGTCTAATTTCCTATCCCTCTCTTTACTTAACGCGAGTAACTCATCCCGTTCAGCACATGCTGACTTATTAGTAGGACTGCATTCCTTAATTTTCTTTTCCAACTCCAGAATTTCTTGATGCTTCAGATAATTATTTGCCACCTCATTTGCAGCACCGGCTGATCCCGTCGCGCCGCCGGCTGCGGCACCCACCGCTGCGCCCGCTGCCAATGTCAGCGCGTTACGCAGCGTTTGCGGCATGTCCATTTCTTTAAGTTGCTTAGCAATAGTATCCGTCGACAACGCCGCTGCACCTGCTCCCAAAGCGCCATTTGTGCCGCCAGCAAGCCCACCAACGGCCGTGTGCAATGCGACCCGCGCTAGCCCATCCTCTTTCCAGTTATTCTTGATCTCGTCACTTTGGCGCTTTAACTCTTTGCTTCTCTCAGGATCAGATTCACTAAGTTTGCCCGATTCACGTTCTAATCGTGCAGCTTCATCCAGCTTGGCGGAAGCATAATCCCCCACCTCCTTCGCCGCCGCCGCCGCAAACGCCGCCGTTACATCCATCGTCGCCTGCAACTTGGCCTTGTCGAAGTTGTTGCCAATCTTTCCGCTGCTATCCACTCCGGTCGTCACATCGCGGTTCACACCCGCGATAGCTTCATCCGCGCCCTTGCCCGTCGCTGCTCGCTGAGCCGCATCATCGGTGATGACCAGAGTGCCGCCGCTGATACCGCTGCGCGTCGTACTGCTGGCGTTTTCACTGAGCGCGACCATGGAAGGCAGGCCTGCGGTGGTGCCGCCTTTACCGCCAACGTTGGTCAAGTTCTTATTCTCTTCGCCCGCCTTACCAGCGACCGAAAAACCACCCGACACCCCCACACTACTACCCTTCGATACAGCATGGTTGGCAATATCGCTATGCGTCAAGGTCGAGGTAATCAAGCTACTGTCCAGCTTGCCCGCCTCCGTGGCGCTGATGACAGCTCCTTTCAAGTCCGTATTGCCGCCCACTTTGATCTGGAAGCCGCCATTGCCCGCCTTGATGCCGCTCTGCTCCTGCACGCTGGCGTAGTCGTTGTGCATGTTACTCTGGCTATAGCTGGCACTGAAACTCGCGCCATAGCCGACCGTTCCGCTGGCGGAGAAGCTCTGGCTCTTGCTGTCGAACTTGGCCGTGTCCTGCAGGCTTTCTAGGTTCAGGTTGCCTTTGATGTCGGCAATGACCTGATTGGCGCTGGCGACGGCGCCCTTGATGTTGGTGTCGCCACCGCTTGTGATGACCAGCTTGTCGCCCGCATTCACATGCGTATTGAGCTGCGTCGTGCCATCGCCGTCCTCATGCCCCTTGCTGCCGCTGACGCTGGCAGTGAAGCCGAAGGACATGCCCTTGGTGCTGACGCTGGCCGCCACGCCAGCCGACGCGCTCATGCTGGAACTCTTGCTGTGCTGGCTTTCCGTATCCTGTGCCGCCAGCAGGTTGACATTGTTATCGGCATGCAGGCGGATATCGTTCTTCGCGTTCAGGTCGCTGCCCAGGATATTGATATTGCTATCCTTGCCGCCGCCCAAGGCCGTGATGTTGATATTGTTACCCGTCAGCACGCTGCCGCTATGCGTGGTGCTGGCCGTCGTTTGCGTCTGTATACTCTCTGAATGGCCCGCCGTCAGGCTGATGCTGATACTTGGCCCGCCTTCCTTCATCATGTCCTTGGCCGCACCATTCGCCGCCATCGCCGTGGTCGCCGCCGCCATCGCCGTGACACGGCCATCCTTGGCGGTGCTGGCTGCCTTGCTCATGGTTTGCAGGGTCTGGATGGCGCTGATCACGCTGCCGCCCAGGGCCAGGGTCAAGCCATCCTGCGTGGTCTTGACTTCAAACTTGCCCTTCTCATTGTCCTGCCCCGGCTTGATGGTAACGCTCTTGCCGATGATGTCGAGATCGGTGGCGGCAAGAATATCGCTGCCGCCAATTGTCACGTTATTGCCGGCAACCATCGTCAGCGCACCATTTGTGGCGCCAATCGAACTGCGCGCCTCGCCGCTTTGCAGGGTGGCGTCGCGCTCTTGGTCTACGGTCGTGGTCTTGGTACCGTAGCTGAAGCCAATGCCGCCACTGCTCATGAAGCCGCTTTTCTTGGTGCTGGAATGATGCAGTTCGTACACGGTATTGGTCGCCGCGTCGATCGTGATGTTATTACCCGCGAACAATTTCGTCGCATCGTCGCTCAAGATGCTCGAACCCGTCACCTGCAGATCGCGCCCCGCCTGCACCGTCACGCTGCTGCCGCCAAGCGAGGTGCCGATCGCCGTGGTGGTATCGACCACGTCATGCTTGATGGTGGTGGTCTTGTTCCAGAATCCACTTTTCGTCGACTTGCTGGCGACATCGGTCACTTCGTTCTGCAAACCATTAACCAGGCTGATGTCATTGCCCGCCGCTAGTCCCAAGGTGCCGCCCGCCTGCACGTCCGCCGCGCGCGCCGTCAGGTCATTGCCCGCCTGCAAATTGACATTGCCGGCACCCAT
This sequence comes from Janthinobacterium sp. NKUCC06_STL, assembly GCF_019345455.1. Classification (NCBI taxonomy): domain Bacteria; kingdom Pseudomonadati; phylum Pseudomonadota; class Betaproteobacteria; order Burkholderiales; family Oxalobacteraceae; genus Janthinobacterium; species Janthinobacterium sp. NKUCC06_STL. Next base: position 6,184 of record NZ_JAHKQY010000002.1, on the reverse strand, counting down.
GATCTGGCTGCCCACTTCGCTGGTCTTGCTCTGCTTGCTGTAATTGTCCTTATTGCGCACTTCGTTGTGCGTTGAGGCGACGGTGACCGTATTGAGGTTCAGGTTATTGCCTGCGATTAAAGCAGTCTGACCATTCACGCCGGCATTCGCCATGACGCCTGCCGTCACAGTAATATCGCGTCCCGCCTGGGCTATCAAGGTGTTGCCCTCGCCACTGCCTGTGACATACATGCCAGCCACCTTGTCGACTACCGTGCTGCTGTCGCTGATGGTGTTTCTGCCATCCATGCGTACATGAGAGTCGCTGACGGTCGTCGTCACCAGATTAATATCGCGGCCCGCGCTGGCCTGCAAGTGATTGGCGGCAGTGAAGGTGCTACCGTTATTGTTGATATCCCGGCCAGCAATCACCGCCAGGGCCGTACCCGCCTGCACGTTCGAGTAACGGGAATTGATGTCGCCCCCGACATTCATGCTCACGCTGCCGGCACCGGTAATCGTGCTGCCCGTTTCCTGGGAAGTGCCAGCCTTGCCCGCACTGTAGTCCCCACCCCAAACCAGATTGGCATTATCGCCAGTCGTCAGGGTTCCCAGGGCCAGGTTGCCGCCCGCCTTGATCACTGTAGCGCCGTTTTTGCCGCTGTTGTTAATCTCGCCGGCCAGCAGGGAGATGTCGCGGCCGGCCGAAGCAGCCAGCGTGCCACCTTCATCGCTCACGTACAGGCCCGCCACCCGACCAATGCCCGTGCCCGTCAGCGCGGCATCGCCTTGACGCCCGGTATTGGTATTGATCGTCGATGTGATGTTGATGTCACGGCCCGCAGTGACAATCAGTTCACTGTTGGCAGAAATAGCGCCACCGATATTGTTGAGATCGTTCCGGGCTGCGATGCCGACGGCATCGCCGTCAATGCGCCCGCCCATGTTTTGTACATTTTCAGCCGTCAGACGGACGATGTCCCGGCCCGCGATGGTGCCGCTATTGGTCAGGTCTCCCTTCAGATTGATGTCGACGTCCTTGCCGGCCAACAACGCGCCACTGCCGTCTATATCGCCTTCGCGCAAGCGCACATAGACCTGCGGCACCAGCGCTTTTTGCGTCGATCCGTCGGCCAAAGTGACATCCTGCTCCACCAGCCAGACGATGTCGCTGGTCAAGGCTGCCATTTGCTCGGCAGTCAAGGCGACGCCGGGGCGCAGATCCCATTGCTTGGCATAGTTTGCGCCGGCATCCATCAGTCCCTTGTATTGCTCTTCATCACCCGTGTAGTCGCCGACGAAACGCTGGCCCGTTAGCTGTGCAATCTGCTCACGCACCAGGCGTTGCTCGTAAAAGCCATCGCCCAGCCGCTTCTGCGTCACGGATGGGTCCAGCTGCACCTGTGCCAGCAAGTAATCCGAGCCGGTCCAATCACGGTAATTGGTAAAGCGTGGATCCGTTTCAACCAGGAAACGCGCACCGGGCGCAGGGCTCAGCTTGAACAGGCTGGCAGTAGGTAGTTGCATCGATGGCAGAGTGGTGCGCACCACTTGCGCGCGGCCGGATGGGCTCGCCAATGCGACTTGGCCAATTGCTTGCACCTTGGTGCCGGCGGGGGCGTTCGCCCCTGATGCGGCGTTGACGGCTTCGCCAACTACCGTGCCGACAACGGCGCCGGCCAACGGCCCGGCCGAATTTTCCGCCGCAGCACCACTGGCCACTCCCACCTTGGTACCGCTGGCCACTGTAATGGAGCCGCGCTGGCCCGCACTTCCCGTGCGATCGCTTGCATTCGGCCCATTGATCGCAGCCACCGTTCCAGCTGCACCACTATTGACAGCACCGGCAAGTGCCGATGGGTCGACCATGCCCGTCGCGCCGCCATTCGCCGCGCCGGCGCTGATGCCGGCTATCGCAGCAACGGCACCACCGCGTCCCGCATCGCCTGCACGGTCGCTATGATTAATGCCTCCGGCACCCGTGATTGCACCTGGTGCCTTGCCATTTACAGCTCGCTCCAACGCTTTTGCATCGACGCTGCCGTCTGCCGTCACAAGCGGGTTCGCATTGCCTGCCGTCGCGGCGCCGACAGTACTGACCGTGCCACCCTTGGCGCTATCAGCAAGCTTGGCGGTGTTGTTGGCATCACGGCCTTGTGCAGTCGTGCTCACGTCCGATGCCCGCAACAGGCCGACGCTGCCATGCGCCGCGTCGCCCTGCACCACAGCAGCTGTCGTACCCGCAGCCTTCGCTACGTCGCCTGCCTGGCCGGCCGATCCTGCGCGATCAGTCGAATTGACCGCCCCCGCCCCCGTTGCGGCCGTCGCACCTTGTCCATTGACATTTTGCACCGTGGCCACGCCCGTGCTGCCTTGCCCTACGCCAGCCAAGCTGACGCCAGCATTGGCCTTGCCTGCGCCGCTGGTACCTGACAGGCCGCCAATGCTGGCAACCGCATCCGGTCTTTTTCCGGTAGCGCTCACCGCCGTATTACCCTCGACGCGTCCGGCGGTAACTGGTGCGCTCTGGCCCGGAATATCCCGCTCATAGACTACGCTGTCAATATACTCAGGTTCCCATTCCGGCATCATTTCCATGCCACCGCCTACTTCCTCCGGAATGCGAAACTGGTCGGCGGTACCACGTTCGGATACCATGGAGACACTTTGCGTCGCTGTATTGACCAATGCTCCCGGTGTAATGCTCAACAGGCCACCAGCGATAATCTGGCTGTTTTCATTAAAAACTTTTCCTGCAGAAATAGTAAAACTACCCCCAGCCACTATTTTCCCAGGGTCAGAGGTCAGAATGGCGCTATTGGTAGTGGTGCGTGTATATGTGTATTGCGTATACTCCAAAAACCTTTTGTTCCACGTAATGCATCCCGCTCCCATGCAGTAAGGCAGAGGGGCAGTTTCGCTTCGATATTCTTTACCCTTCATCTGGTACTCAACGATCTCTTCAACCGTACTCCCCCCCAATTGCAGGGTGAAATGCTTGTTCAAGTTATCAACACGCGCCACGTCGAGGCGCATATTGCCCAGCGCCTCGATCTCGGCACTGGCGTTGGTCAACTGAGCGGCTTGTCCTACCGCAAAGCGGCTGGCATCCAGCGCCCCGCCGATCGCCATATCGCCACCGCTGAAAATTAACGCATGTTCATTGTTGTTGATCGTCTGCGCGCCGATGTCCAGACGCGTGCGGGCCGCGATGACGGCGGCTTGGCCCGCTTCCACGTTGTTGTCGATGGCGCCTGCGGCAATGCTCAGGTGATCGCCATAAATGCGGCCGGAACCGACGTTATTCAGGACCCCCGCATTGACTTCCGTATTGATGCCATCGATCAGGCCGCGATTGTTCAAGGTCCCGGAAGTACTCACCCGGGTTGTTGTGGCATGGATATCGCCAGCCATCGCGTTATCGAGACTGCCGGCATGCAAGTCAAGCAAGCCGCCAGCCTGCAACACGCCCGCATTGCTGAGGTTTCCGCCAACCACAATGCTGGCGTTGCCGTTGGCTGTAATCTTGCCGCCATTCCCATGGCTGTAGTTCCCAGACAAATCCAGGGTCAAATCCTGTTGCGACAAAAGACTGCCATCGCCACTCAGGCTGGCAGCACGCACCTCAAGATTCTTGCCGGCAATTGCGGTACCTCCACTATTGCTGAAGGACAGGCTGCGTGCGGGGCCAAGGTCACGGATGCTCAGCGCATTCCCCGCACTGATCAGTCCTTGATTGTTAATGACACCAGAGCTGAGTAGCGTCAGATTATTGTCGGCGCGCAAAGCGCCCTGACTGTTGATGACATTGGATGCGGTCAGCGCGAGGTTGATACCCTCGATGCCTTGGTTGCTCGTTTGCGTATTGCTATTGTCGATTGCGGCACCGCTCAGGGTGACCGTGCCGCCGCTACGTATCAATCCTTGCTGATTTGCAATTATTCCAGCCGTATTCAAGCCAAGATCGCCAAGCACCTGAATTTGTCCGCCTTGATTGTTCAAGCCGCCGATAGCCAGATTCAGGGTGGACTGGCCAACGATCGCACCATTGGCCGTGTTATCGATCTGCCCGGCATGGCCTGTGATGGCGCCGGCCGCGCCGATATAGCCACCGGCATTGTTTACATTGCCCACCGCAAGATTGACTGTTCCGCCGCTGGTGATATTGCCGGCATTCGCATTGTTCAGCACCTGGCCATGGGTATCCACGGACAGCGAAGTGCCAGCCTGCATGCGGCCACCGGCATTCTGAATGGCACCGGTCTGCAGATTGACACTCTGCGTGCCGGCAATCGTTCCCAGACGATTATTCAACTCCTGGCCATTGCTATCGATAGCTACATTGCGCCCGGTAATGCTCGCGCCATCGCTGTTCGTCAAGCCGTGGTTATTCAGGATCACATCTCCACCAGCCTGGACTTTGCCGCCGGCGTTATGCATGAGCCCCGACAGCGTGGCCTGCACATTCCCGCCGACAGACGCGAGCGTGCCGCCGGCATTGTTCAGCGAGGCGCCCGTTACGATGACGTTGCCTGTGGCTGCCAACAGGCCGCTGGCATTCTCGATACCGTTCCCAACGCCCACTTCCAGAGTAGTGCCAGCCGTTACTTTACCTTGTTGATTTAAGAGCTCGCCGGCAGTAATGGAGACTTTTCCGCCAGCTGCGATCAAGCCCTTGTCCGCACTGTTCAGTTTGCGGTTGTCCAAGGTGCCCGTAATCGCAAGATCGAGCTGCGCAGTTCCAGCTGCCTGCAAGGTGCCGAGCCGGTTATCCAGGTCGCCAGCCTTGATCGCGATGTCTCCATTACTGGCGATGACGCCCTCGTTATTGTCGAGCCGTCCGCTGACCTTGATATCGCTGTGCACCGTGCCCAGCTGGGTGATGCTGCCTTTGGCATTATTGAGCGTTTGCGCCTCGATGCTGACTTGGCGGGCGACCAGACTTGCGCCGCCATGATTGAACGTGCCTGCATCGATTTTCACCGAGCCGTTGGACGTGATCCAGCCGCGGTCGCCGGTAAAGCTGCCGGCACCAATGGCAAAAATGCCGGAGGACGCATGCTCCATTTTTCCGTCGACGTTCATCAGCGTTTTGGCAGTCAGACTGAAATTATTGGCATTGACGGCAATGCGCCCGCCCGTATTGTCCAGGATGCCTGTCACCGAACTCACACTGATGGCGCCATCGCCGGTGCCGGATTGGATGATGGTGCCCTTGCTGTTATCCAGGTTGGCCGCGTGTACCGACAATTGGCCGGCACTCGCCTCGCCCATGCGGTTAACCCAGCTCTGGCCATCCTGCGTGCGCGCATTGACTGTCAACGCACCCGATGCACTGACGACCGCGCTGCTGGTCGTTACGTTACCGCTATTGGCGGTGAGTGTGATATTGGCGGCGCTCGTCTTGCTGCCGCTGACATCCACCGAAGCACCGGCGAATATGGCATTGCCGGTCGCCAGATTCTGCCCCCCGGCGAGCAGCTCCTGGGTGGCGGTGATGTTCAAGTTGGCCGAATTGGACAGCGTGCCGTCCGCCTTGATACCCGCTCCCAACAGACTCGCCGCTCCCTGGCTACGGAAGCTGGCAGCGTGTATATCCGTATTGCCCAAGGCCGCGATCACGCCTGAGTTTTCCACGCTTCCACTGGCTTGCAGGACCTGGTTACCGGCCGCATACAAGCTGCCACTGTTGCTCAGGTTCACAACAGTCGATTTCAAGTCATGGCCGGCATACACGCTGCCGCCCTTGTTGCCAAAGTCAGTGGCTTGCAAGGTGACATCGCCGCCAACAGCCCGCAGATTGCCGCCTTGATTGTCGATGGAAGCTGCACTCAGCGACAAATCCTGTACTGCCGCGATGACACCATCTGTATTGACGAAACCTGAAGTAACATCGATGCTCGCGCCTTGATTGGCGCTGATCTGGCCGCCAGCATTGCCGAGCGTACCGGCGTGAATGGCCAGCATCCCGTTGCTCGCAATCTCGCCCAGGCTATTGTTCAATGCCTGGCTCACCTTGATGTCTGTCTGTCCCAACCCGGTCTGGACAAGATGACCACCACGGTTGTCCAGGCTGCCCGCCTGGAGCGTTACGTGCTGCGCCACCAGGGTGGCGTCGCGGTGGTCGATGCTGCCGGCGTCGATGCGCAGCGCGCCATTGCCGATGAGTTTGCCGCCCTGCCCGTTCAGCGTGCTGGCCGTGATG